>NZ_CAVKWG010000017.1:0-321817 GCF_963660155.1 Paratractidigestivibacter sp.
TGCGAAAAGGGGACTGTCCCCAAACCGCAGGCCGCCTGCCCTGAGCCGCAGCGTCGACCCGCGACCATCTCAAGCGCTATTATGGCTAGGTCGAAAGGAACCATATGCCCGCCAACGCCCCGCTCCTCGCCGCATATCTCGCCGTCGGCCCCGACGAGCTCAAGAGAAAAGAGGCGCTCACTCGCCTGAAGGCGCGCGTGGCAGGTCCTTTTGAGGCATTTAACCATGAGGAGATCCAGGTCGCCCCCGACCTTGAGCCACAGCAGGTCACCGCTTCCCTGAACACGTTGCCCATGGGCGCCGATACCCGCATCGTCGTCATCGAGAACGCTGACAAGCTGCCCAGGCCGGTCTCGGAGGCTATCATCGCCTATTTGCGCGATCCTAACCCTGCCTGCACGCTCTGCCTCACGGCCACGACCCTCGCCAAGTCGACGCGTCTCTACAAGGCCGTCGCGAAGGTTGGGCCCAAGGCGATCATCGATTGCGCTGCCAAGAAGGGCAGAGAGCTCGGCCCCTATGTGCAGAAGCTCGCGCGAGCCCACAGCCTGACCATCTCACCCGATGCCGCGACGGAGCTTGTCGCCCGCGTCGGCGAGTCCTCGACCATGTTGGACACGCAGCTCGCGAGCCTGTCCGCGCTTCTCGGCGGGGGAGGAAATGTGACCATCGACCTCATCGAGGCCAACGTCGCGCGCATCGTCGAGGTGAAGCCTTGGGAATTTCTCGATCGCCTCTCGCAGCGAGACCTCAATCGCAGCCTTCAACTGCTCCGTCTTCTGGGCGACGGTTCGCCCATCGGCCTCGTCTCGCTCATAACGGGCCGTGTCCGGGAGCTCATCTGCGCCCAAAGCCTTGCCGCCCGCGGCGAATCCGGCCGCCTTGCATCCGAGCTCAAGAAGGCCGACTGGCAGGTCCGCAACCTCTTCCGCTGGGCCAACGGCTTCTGTGCCGGCGAGCTCGAGCACCTCTTGGCCCTTTGCGCTCAAACCGACGCCTCCCTAAAATCCGGCGCCGACCCTACCTCCGCCCTCACCACCCTAGTCATGGGTTTTGCGAAGCACGCCTAAACGCTTTGCGAAGTCCGTCTAAACGCTTCGCGAAGCAAAGCAACACATTTTATTCCCCTTGCCCAACAGCTTCCAGCAAGTAGCTTCTTTTGGTTTTCGTGCTCTCGGTATCCACCGGGGCCCTTTTGCTATGCGCGCCCCCGGCGCCGCAGCGGGTTTGAAATGAGTTCCGCATGAGCCGAACGTGACTAAATGTCACGTTCGTGCGAAGAGGACTGTCCGAAATTTCAAACCCGCTGCGGCGCCGGGCGCGCGCATAGCAAAAGGGTCCCGGGCAGCACCCCGGGACCCTTAGCACGTTCTTTGTGGAAGAAGCTACTTGATGGTGTTGACGAGCTTCTGGACGCCGGACTTGCGCTGGGCAGCCTGGTTCTTGTGGATGATGCCCTTGGAAGCGGCCTTGTCGAGGAGCTTGCCGGCCTTGTTGGCGGCAGCCTGAGCGGTCTCGACGTCCTCGGCCTCAACGGCGGTGCGGACAGCCTTGACGGCGGTCTTGAGCTCGGAGCGGACTGCGCGGTTGCGAACGCGAGCCTTCTCGGCAGTGATGATGCGCTTCTTCTGCGACTTGATGTTAGCCACGTGCGGTTCCTTTCGATTCCAAATACATGAGCCCTCTTGCGGAACCGATTGTGGGGTTTGTCGGCTCCTGACACGGCGAGGTCAACTTCGCGAGTATAGCATGATGGCCTCGATTTCGCTATGATTCATCCCATGACTACTTTTGATACCTCACATATTCGCAACTTCTCTATTGTCGCGCACATCGACCATGGCAAGTCGACCATCTCGGATCGCATCCTTGAGCTCACCCACACGGTGGAGGAGCGCGACATGGAGGCTCAGCTGCTCGATACGATGGACATCGAGCGCGAGCGCGGCATCACCATCAAATCGAACGCCGTGCGCGTGGCCTATGACGCCGACGACGGCGAGACCTACCAGTTCAACCTCATCGACACCCCGGGCCACGTCGACTTTACCTACGAGGTCAGCCGCTCGCTCGCCGCGTGCGAGGGCGCCGTCCTCGTGGTCGACGCGACGCAGGGAGTTGAGGCGCAGACCGTCTCGAACGCGACGCTCGCCATGAACGCCGACCTCGACATCGTGCCCGCCATCAACAAGATCGACCTGCCCTCGGCCCATCCCGACGAGGTCAAGGACGAGATCGAGGAGGAGCTCGCCATCCCGGCCGACGACGCCGTGTGCGTCTCCGGCAAGACGGGCGAGGGCATCCACGATCTGCTCGAGGCCATCGTCTTTCTTGTCTCGCCGCCTGCAGGCGATGCGAAGGCGCCGCTCAAGGCCCTGATCCTGGACTCCTACTTCGACGAGTACCGCGGCGTTGTCGCCACGGTGCGCATCTTCGACGGCTCCATCAAGAAGGGGCAGTCGCTGCGCATGATGCAGGCCGACCACGACTTTCTGGTCGACGGCGTGGGCGTCAAGCGCCCTGCCGAGCAGCTCCTCGATGAGCTGGGCGTGGGCGAGGTCGGTTTCGTCGTCACGGGTCTCAAAGACCCCGATGCCGTCCGTGTCGGCGATACCCTCACCTACGCCGACAACCCTACCGCGGAGCCCTTGCCGGGTTATCGCGAGGCAAAGCCGATGGTCTTCACGGGGCTTTTCCCCATCGACAACAAGGACTATGAGAACCTGCGCGACGCCCTCGACAAGCTGCACGTCAACGACCCGTCGCTGACGTGGGAGCCCGAGACGTCGGTGGCGCTGGGCTTCGGTTTCCGGGTCGGCTTCCTCGGCCTGCTGCACATGGAGGTCGTCAAGGAGCGCCTCGAGCGCGAGTTCAACCTCTCGCTTATCGCCACGTCGCCCTCGGTGGACTACCATGTCTACAAGACCGACGGCACCATGATCGAGGTCCGCAGCCCTCAGGACCTGCCGGACGTCACGCGCATCGAACGCATCGAGGAGCCTTATCTCAACGCCAAGGTCATCGTGCCGCCTGAGTTCACGGGCGCCGTCATGCAGCTCGGTATCGAGCACCGCGGCGAGATGCGCGACATGGTCTACCTCACCGAGAAGTCCGTCGAGATGCACTTCGACGTGCCGCTCGCCGAGCTGATCCTCGACTTCTTCGACCAGCTCAAGAGCCGCACCAAGGGATATGCGTCCCTGGACTACGAATTCTCCGAGTATCGCGCGAGCGACCTTGTCAAGCTCGACATCCTGCTCTCCGGCGACGAGGTGGACGCGCTGTCGTTCATCGTTCATAAGGACAAGGCCTATAACCTCGCGCGCGGTCTCTGCGACAAGCTCAAGGAGATTATCCCGCGCCAGCAGTTCGAGGTGCCTATCCAGGGCGCCATCGGCAACAAGATTATCTCCCGCTCCACGGTCAAGGCGGTGCGCAAGGACGTCCTGGCCAAATGCTACGGCGGCGACGTCTCACGTAAGCGCAAGCTGCTCGAGAAGCAGAAGGAGGGCAAGAAGCGCATGAAGGCGATCGGCTCCGTCGAGGTGCCGCAAGAGGCCTTCCTCGCGGTCCTCAAGGTGGACGACGAGTAATGGGAGACGCTTTGCACAAGGATTGTTGCAAGCCTACCGACGTCCTGGCCGAGTTCGGTCCGGGCGTCGGTCTTTGTGGGGAGCTTCGGGTGTTCGCCGGTGGCGAGAGGAATGTGCCGCTAGCTGAGCGCCTTGCGAACAACCCGCTGCTCATGGCCCCTATGGCCGGCGTGACCGATTCGGCGTACCGCATGATGGCGCGCGCCGCCGGGGCCGACTTGGCCTACTCTGAGATGGTCTCTTGCGCAGGGCTGCACTACGGCGGCAACGGCAGCTGGGAACTCACGGAGTGCGCCGAGGGGGAGCCCGACCTCGCTGTGCAGCTCTTTGGGAGCAAGCCTGAGCTCTTTGCCGAGGCGGCTACCGGCGTGGCCGAGCACTTGGGCGACAAGCTCGCGCTTATCGACATCAATATGGCGTGCCCCGTGCCCAAGGTGACCAAGAAAGGCGAGGGTGCGGCGCTTATGGAGACCCCTGAGGTCGCGGAATCCCTCGTGAGGGCGTCAGTCGGCGCGCTCCAGGGCACCGGCGTGCCCGTTACCGTCAAGATTCGCCGCGGTCGAAGGGACGGGGCCGAGGTCGCGCCCGAGTTCGCAAAGCGCATGGAGGCTGCCGGAGCGCAGGCGGTCGCTGTGCATGGGCGCTACGCCACGCAGTTCTACACAGGGTGCTCTGACCGGGGGGTCGTTGAGCGCGTCGTCGAGGCGGTCGGCATCCCGGTCATCGGTTCCGGCGACGTGAGGAGCGCCGCCGACGCCGTGGGGATGCTCACCGAGACCGGTGCCACGGCCGTCATGGTGGCCCGAGGCAGCTACGGCAACCCGTGGATCTTCGCACAGGCCAAGCAGATTCTCGCAGGCCTCGAGCCCGAGCCCGTGAGCCTGGTGCGGCGCGTCGAGGCATTCGAGTGCCACATGCGGATGCTCGCCGCGACGGGCGCGCATCTGAAGCGCGGACGGAGCCTGGCCACGTGGTTCTTGCGCGGGATGCCCGAGGCAGCGTATTGGCGCGGGCGCGCGAACGAGTGCGCGACGCTCGAGGAATTCCTCGCGGTGAGCGCGGAGCTCAAGGGCGCTATGGCCGAGGCCGAGATTCATGACTAGCGAGAATTGGGGCGCCCGCCTGCACCAGGCCGGCGCCTATTCCTTATACCTGCACGTTCCGTTCTGTGCCCAGAAGTGCGCCTATTGCGACTTCGCGTCCTGGGCCACCGGAAGGCACGACCCGCTGATAGCGCGCTACGCCTCCGCTCTGTGCTCGCAGATCGATGAGGCGCGCGAGCTCGGGTTGCTCGGGGACGTGCGGACGGCATATATCGGGGGCGGGACGCCGACGATGCTCGGAGCAGGTTCCTTGGGCAGGCTCGTCTCGGCGGCATCGGGGCTCGGAGTGGGTGAGCTCAGTTGCGAGGCGAACCCCGATTCGTTGAGCGATGAGGTTTTAACGTGCATGGTCGATGGAGGCGCGACTCGCGTCTCCATCGGTGTGCAGAGCCTCGACGACTCGGAGCTCAAGGTGCTGGGGAGGCTTCACGATGCGGCTCTTGCCAAGAAACGCGTGCGCGCCGCTGTGGCATCGGGACTTGATGTGTCGTGCGATTTAATGTGCGCGCTGCCCGGGCAGACGGATGTCTCTTGGGCAGCGACGCTCGATGAGTTTTTAGCCCTCGGTGCAGGCCATGTGAGCGTGTATCCCTTGATGATCGAGGAGGGGACCGCCTTCGACAAGCTTTACGGCGATGAGGATTGCGATTGGAACTCCGACGAGGTGCAGGCCCGCCGAATGCAAATGGCTCAAGCTGAGCTTGAGGGTCAAAACCTCAATCGATATGAGGTAGCTAGCTACGCAAAGCCAAACTGCCGTTGCTTGCACAACATCGCGTATTGGACAGGAAGACCTTATTTAGGCCTCGGAACAAAAGCCTCGAGTATGCTTACCCTCGAGGGCTACATTAGGCTTTTAAAGACGGCGTGCAATCTCCCTCCTGCACCTTCCGACACCGCCCGTGTCCGCTTGCGCGCGCTAAACGGGCGAGACGAGATCGCGGCCGACCCTCGCCTCGAATCTCTTCGCTTCAGCATAGAGTTTCTAACCGAAGGGCAGGCGGCGGCCGAGGACCTCATGCTCGGTGCGCGTCTTGCCGAGGGGTTGCACCCCTCGCTCATCGACCACGCGCGCGCTGTCTTGCCTCCAGGGTCGCTCGATGCCTGTTTGGACGGGCTTATTGCCGACGGGTACATCAAATTCGTAAACGGCAGTTACTCGCCTACTGAGCGCGGGTGGCTTCTTGGCAACGAGCTCTACGGACGTTTGTGGGACCTTGCCCCGGGCGATGTTCTTGAAGTCTGACGGCCCGTGCGGGGCGGTCCCGCTTGCATAAATCTCAAGCGTGGCGCATTATTTCGGCAATTACCCACATCTGGACGGGGGAGAGGCATGCCGGGTAAGCGCGAGGGCGTCATCAGCTGGGACGAGTTCTTCATGAAGGTCGCCGTGGCGGCGAAGCTCCGCAGCAAGGACCCGCGCACACAGGTCGGCGCCTGCATCGCCGATCACGATCACCGCATCCTCTCGGTCGGCTACAACGGAACGCCCGCCGGCATAGACGACGACGAGTTCCCGTGGGGGTCCACCGGCGACCCCCTCACCGACAAGCACAACTATGTGATCCACGCCGAGGCCAATGCCATCCTCAACTACCGCGGCTCCAACAAGGACCTTTCCGGCGCGACCATCTACGTCACCCTTTTCCCGTGCCACGAGTGCGCCAAGACCCTCGTGCAGGCGGGGATCGGCGAGGTCGTCTACCTCGATGACAAGTACCACGACACCGAGGACGGCCTTATCTCCCGCTCGATCCTGGACCGTTGTGGCATTCGGTATCGTCAGGTCTGCGTGGATGTGGAGGGGTAGTTTCCCGCGCGAGTTTGGGACCCGCCAAAGCTGGATATACTAAAAGCTGTTGACTATTTGCCCCTATATCAGCAGGAGCCAGCCTTATGGCCTCAATGAACGAAAAGGACTACTACGAGATTCTCGGCGTCGACAAGGACGCGACCACCGAGCAGATCCGCAAGGCATTCCAGCAAAAGGCGCGCAAGCTTCACCCCGACGTGAACAAGGAGCCGGACGCCGAGGACCGCTTCAAAGAGGTCTCCGAGGCCTACGCCGTGCTCTCCGACGCCGATAAGCGCAAACGCTACGACGCGATGCGGTCGGGCAACCCCTTTGCCGGGGCTTCCTCCGGCTCTCCTTCCGGATACGGCTACGGCGACCCCTTCGGCGGCGCCGGCCCCTTCGGTTGGGGCCCCTTCGGCGCGGGCTACAACACGGGCGCAGGCAGAAGCGCCCGCGCCCGCGCTTACCGGCCGTGCGCAGGCAAGGACGTCGTCTTCGAGGTCAGCGTCTCCGCCGAAAAGGCCAAGGAGGGCTGCAGCCGCGGTATCACCTACCAGCGCTACGTCTCGTGCGAGGCCTGCCACGGCCAGGGCTCGGTCCAGGCCGAGCACTCGGAGACCTGCCCTACCTGCTCCGGTTCGGGGCGCATCGAGGTCGACCTCAGCGGTATCTTCGGCGTCGGCGTCATGACCATGGAGTGCCCCGAGTGCGAGGGTGCCGGCAAGGTCGTCGTCGACCCGTGCTCGGCGTGCGGCGGCTCCGGCCGCGTGCTCTCCGCGAGCGAGATCGTCATCAGCGTGCCCGCGGGCAGCCACGACGGCGACGAGGTGCGCCGGGAGGGCATGGGCAACGCCGGCACGAACGGCGAGGCCGCAGGCGATTTCGTCGCCCGCGTGACGGTTCCCGAAGAGCGCCTGAGCGCTCGCGCCACCAGGGGTTTTTACCTGTTCGGCTTCGCCCTGCCCTTCCTTGTGTGCGGCTTTTTCGCCGGAACCTTGGGAACGGTCGCCGCCTTCGTTGCCGTCCTGATGGCCCTTGGCCTCTTCATGGGGTTCCGCGAGGGTGTCCGCAAATCGGGCCGTTGGTGGCGACACGTGGCCGAGGCGGTTGGCAACGGCATAAGCTCCGGCCTCATCCTCGCGCTCTTCTTTACCGCCCTGACTTCTTGTACAGTCGGGCTCGGGCGGTCCGGCTATATGGGGCCTTATGGTGCCGGCGGCATCAGGGGTTAAGTATTTCTTCACAGCTTACCTGCGGTTTATTTGTTTGGCACGAGTTGGTTGGGATTGGTGAGATTGGAACCGAAGAGGGATTACTACGAGGTGCTCGGCGTCGATAAGGACGCCGACGCGAGGACCATCAAGCGCGCGTTCCTCAAGCTGGCGCGGACGCTCCACCCGGACGTGAACAAGGAGCCCGACGCTGAGGAGAAGTTCAAGGAGGTCAACGAGGCCTACTCCGTCCTCTCCGATGATCAGAAGCGCGCTAACTACGACCGCTACGGCGACCCGAACGGCCCCGCGGGCTTCGGTTCCGACTACGTCGACGTCTCCGATATCTTCGGCGGCTCGGGCTTCGGCTTCGGCGACATCTTCGACTCCTTCTTCGGCGGCGGGCGCGGCGGCGCCGGTGCCCAGGCGCGCACGCGTGGCCGCGACATGGGTATCCACCTGCAGATAACCCTCGAGGAAGCCGCCGCCGGCTGCGCCAAGACCCTGAGCTACGAGCGTCTTGCGCCCTGCGACGACTGCAACGGCACCGGCGCCGCGGTCGGCGGGCGCATGCAGACCTGCTCGCGGTGCCACGGCACCGGGCGCGTCGTCGAGGTCCAGCGCACCATCTTCGGCCAGATGCAGACCCAGTCGGCCTGCCCCGACTGCGGGGGCTCCGGCCAGGTCATCGACCACCCGTGCGAGACCTGCGATGGCCAGGGCAGGACGCCTTCCCGCGAGAAGGTCGAGGTCAAGATTCCCGCGGGCATCCATTCCGGCCAGAGCGTCAAGGTCGAGGGCAAGGGCGAGGCGGGCCTTCGCGGCGAGGTCTCCGGCGACCTTGTCGTGAGCGTCGAGATCAAGCCTTCCGAGCGCTTCGAGCGCCAGGGCGACGACCTCTACTGCACCGTCAAGGTCGATTCCCTGCAGGCGATCCTCGGCACCAAGGTCGTGCTCGACGGCATCCTCGAGGGCGAGAAGGCCGAGGTCGAGATCCCTGCCGGCTGCCAGTTCGGCCAGCAAGTCGTCATTGAGCGCCGCGGCATGCCCCGCATGGGCATGATCGCCCGCGGCAACCTCGTTGCCGTGGTCCAGGTGGAGACCCCGACCGACCTCACAAAGGCGCAGCTTCTCTCCATCAGCGCCATTGAGGCTGAGCGCTCGCTCGGGTCAGCTGCCGCCCCTGAGGCAAGCGAGGAGGGCGGCGCCGACGACAAGTGGCGCGCCCCCAAGAACCCGTTCAAGGGCAAAAAGAAGTGAGTTGCCGCGCCGGGTTGGCGAACGTTGCGCTCGTGAACCTCGGGTGCCGCGTCAACCGAGTCGAGCTCGATTCGATTGCCAATAAACTTGAGGCCGCTGGATATGTTCTCACCGGCGACGCCGAGGCCGACGTCATCGTGATAAACACGTGCGCCGTGACGGGCGAGGCCGAGGCCAAGACGCGCAAGGCGATTCGCCATGCCGCCTCGAGGCCTCGCTCGCCGCTCGTGGTGGTCACCGGCTGCGTGGCCTCGCTCTTTTCCGACGAGCTCGCGGCTCTTGCCGATAACGTTGAGGTCGTTGCGAATAAACGCGAGGTCGCGGACTATGTGATCGGCCGGTTCGGGTCATATGAGGCCGAGCCTGCGGCGGCGACCGATGTGCACTTGACGGTGACGCCGACGGGCCGGACGCGTCCCGGCGTCCAGGTCCAGGACGGCTGCGACAACCGCTGCACGTACTGCATCATATGGAAGGCGCGTGGCGCTGCCCGCTCCTTCGACCCCGCGGGCATTATCGACGAGGTCCGGGCGGCCATGGCGCGCGGCGCCCACGAGGTCGTGCTCACCGGCATCAACCTCGGCGATTATCGCTGGGCCGTCGATGGGGGAGAGATGAGGCTCCCCGGCCTCATCGACCATGTGCTTGCGCAGACGGGCGTCGAGCGCCTGCGCCTGTCTTCCATCGAGCCACCCGACGTAGACGGCGAGCTGCTTCGTGCCATGGCGGCGGCCGGCAGCCGCGTGGCCCCGTTCCTGCACATTTGCCTGCAGTCCGGTTGCGACGAGACGCTGCGCCGCATGGCCCGCGTCTACCGCACCGACCTGTTCGCCCGTGCCTGCGAGCAGGCCCGCGGCACGCTTCCCAACGTGGCGCTCGGCACGGACCTCATCGTCGGCTTCCCCGGCGAGACGGACGAGCAGTTCGAGGAATCGCTCGCGTTCTGCGAGCACATGCGTTTTGCCAAGATGCACATCTTCCGCTACTCGAGGCGCCCCGGGACCCCGGCCGCGGGCTGGGATTGCCAGGTCGACTCCAAGGTGATGGCCGAGCGCTCCCGCCGGGCCCATGAGCTTGCCGATCGGATGCGCATCGAGGAGGCTAGCCGGCTCGTCGGTACCGATGACCTGGTACTTGTTCAATATCCGGGCCGCGGTGTCTCCGGCGGGCTCTTCGATGTGGAGGTCGATCCCTCGGTTGCCGTAGACACGCTCTTGCCCGTGCGCCTCACCGATATGCGCGACGACGGCACGCTGAGAGCGGCCGCGCTTTAGGCGGGCGGCTGCAGTTGGGGACAGACACCTTTTGACTGCAATTTGGGGACAGACACCTTTTCGCACACGAACCTCAATTTCGGCGGGTTGGCCCAAAGATTCGGTTACTGCAATTTGGGGACAGACACCTTTTCGCACACGAACCTCAATTTCGGCGGGTTGGCCCAAAGATTCGGTTACTGCAATTTGGGGACAGACACCTTTTCGCACACGAACCTCAATTTCGGCGGGTTGGCCCAAAGATTCGGTTACTGCAATTTGGGGACAGACACCTTTTCGCACACGAACCTCAATTTCGGCGGGTTGGCCCAAAGATTCGGTTACGAGCTTGCAACCGCGACGCGTGTGCGAAAAGGTGTCTGTCCCCAAACTGCAGTCAGGTTCGTGTGCGAAAAGGTGTCTGTCCCCAAACTGCAGTCGCGAGGACTAGAACTGGAGCGCCATCTGGAGCTCGTTCACGGCCTCGACCGTCGTCTTCTTGCGCTTCTTCTTGGCCGGCTTGGGTTTCGGCTGCTCGGCGGCGAAGGCCTTGCCCTCGGCGAAGTAGCGGTTGTAAACGCCGTCGATGACGGTCGAGACGAGGTCGAGCGACTCGGCGGCGGTGACGGCCTCGGCGAGCTTCGGGTCGCAGCAGGTGGCCACGCCCTCCTCGGTGAGCCTGCCGGTCTCGTCTGAGAAGGCCTGGATCCACGTTGCGATCTGGGCGGACATGGTCGTGTTGTTCGCCTCGGCGATTCTGCGAAGGCGCTCGTGCTCCTCGTCCGAGAGCCAGAAGGCCATGCGGTGGCGTCCCTCGGGGTTGTATTGCTTGGTGCCCATAAGCACGTCCTTTCACCTGCGAAAATATATGAATTGCAGCATTGCTTGGCACAAGTATAGCGCATCGATTCCCGGGGTTGTGGCAACACTTGCACAAACGACAGATCGCCCGCTCCGGGCCCCGCCCGCGCCGACGCCCATAACCTCCGTTGCTCGAAACCGCAGCTCGTGGGCCTTGCGCTTACGTTAAGATGTGTTTAGAAAAAGGCGGGCTAGGCCCCGCGAACCCAAACACCTCTGGAGGAGCATGGAGCCCACGCACGTCCGTCTCACCATTCCCGATTCCATAGACCCGACCGAGCTTATGGGCCCCGCCGACTCGTTGCTCCGCCGAATCGAGGCCGCCTTCGACTGCATGGTCTCGGTGCGCGGCAACCACATCTCGCTCGCGGGTGCTCCCGACGAGGTGGAGCTCGCGACCAGCGTCTTCTCGCGTCTGATCCGCGTCGTGGACGCCGGCGAGGGCCTCACCACCGACGACGTCGACCAGCTCATCGACCGCGTGCGCCACGGGGCCTCGCGCATGGATGTGCTTGCCGAGGACGTGCTGCTCACCTACCGCGGGCGTGCCCTGCGCCCCAAGACCGCGGGCCAGAAGCGCTACGTCGACTCAATCCGCCGTAACACCATCACCTTCGGCATCGGCCCCGCCGGCACGGGCAAGACCTACCTCGCCATGGCCATGGCCGTGGCCGCGCTCAAGCGCAAGGAGGTCGGGCGCATCGTGCTCGCGCGCCCCGTCGTCGAGGCGGGGGAGTCGCTCGGATTTCTGCCCGGCACCCTCCAGGAAAAGCTCGACCCCTACGTGCGCCCGCTTTACGACGCGCTCTTCGACATGACGGACATGGAGCGCGGCAACTCCCTCATTGAGCAGGGCGTCATTGAGATTGCTCCGCTGGCCTTCATGCGCGGGCGCACCATGAACGATGCCTTCGTCATCCTCGATGAGGCCCAAAACACCACGCCCGAGCAGATGAAGATGTTCCTCACGCGCCTCGGCTTCAACTCCAAGTTCGTCGTCACCGGCGACGCTTCCCAGAAGGACCTCAAAGGCGCCTCCGGCCTCGACCACGCGCGTCGGGTCTTGGCCGATGTCGACGACATCGAGTTCGTCGACCTCGACCGCAACGACATCGTGCGCCATACGCTCGTTGCCCGCATCGTCGACGCCTATAACGACGACGCGGAGTCGCGAGCCAGAAAGGAAACCCCCAATGCCTAGCTCATGCGACATCTCTAACGACGATGAGCTTGTCTTCCCATTGAATGAAGACCAGGTCAAGACGCTTGTCGACGCAGTGCTCGCCCACGAGGGCGTTGAGCGCGAGTGCTACGTCTCCGTCTCCATCGTCTCCGACGAGGACATTGCCGAGACGAACGCCGAGTGGCGCGGCGTCGAGGCCCCGACCGACGTCGTGAGTCTTGAGTGCGAGCGGCCCGACGACCCTGACCTCGCCGACGGCGAGCCCTGTGAGCTCGGCGACATCGTCCTCGCGCCGGCCTACATCGAGGCCCAGGCGTCCCGCTTCGGCACAACCTTCGCCGACGAGTGCAGGCTGCTTCTCGTCCACGGGGTGCTTCACCTGCTCGGTCACGACCACTTGGACGACGAGTCCGCCGAGGCCATGGAGGCGCTTGAGGACCAGATCCTCTCTTCCGCAGAAAACGACGGCACGCTCGGTCACGTGGTCATCACTCGCCACCGCACGGAGGAGGAGCCATGATCCCCGGTTCTAAAAGCGACCACCCGAGTTTTCGCAAGAGCTTCGGCTTCGCCTTGCAGGGGTTCCGCTTCGCCGTCGCCACCGAGCGCAATATCAAGGTCATGCTCTGCGGCGGCGCGTTCGCGGTTCTCATGGGACTTATCCTGCAGCTAGACCTGGTGAGCTGGGCGATCATCCTGCTTAGCTGCGGAGTCGTCCTCGCCGCCGAGCTCGTGAACACCGCCATCGAGACGGTCGTGGACCTCGTGAGCCCCGAGTATCACCCGCTTGCCGGCCACGCCAAGGATATCGCCGCGGCCGCAGTCTACGTCCTGTCCCTCTTCGTCGCGCTCGTGGGCATCTGCGTCTTCGCGAACGCGATCATTAACAAGTTCTTCTGACCGTAAGTTCTGACGACCGATCGTTAAGGAGCACCTCATATGAGTTCCGAAACCACCGAGCCCACGTTCCACAGCGGCTTCGTCGCCCTCGTCGGGCGACCCAACGCCGGGAAATCCACGCTGCTCAACGCCTGTATGGGCGAGAAGATCGCCATCACGAGCCCCGTTGCGCAGACGACGCGAAAGCGCATGCGCGCCGTTATCAACACGCCGACCTCGCAGCTCGTCATCATCGATACCCCGGGCCTACACAAGCCCAAGGATGCCCTCGGAAGCGAGCTCAACAAGTCCGCTTTGGGCGAGCTCGCCGACGCCGACGTCGTGGCCTTCCTTATCGACGCCACCAAGGCCGTCGGCACCGGCGACGAGTGGGTCGCCAAGCATGTGGCGGCCTCCGACGCAGATTACAAGCTGTTGGTCCTTACCAAGGCCGACATCTCCAAGCCCGAGCAGATGCAGGCGCAGCTCGAGGCCGCGCAGAAGCTCTGCGACTTCGACGACGTCATCGTGACCTCGGCTACCGAGAGCTTCAACGTCGACGGCTTCGTGAGCCTCGTCTCTGAGCACCTGCCCGAAGGCCCGAAGTGGTTCCCCGATGGTATGGACACCGACACGACCGACGAGGAACTCGTCGCCGAGTTCGTGCGCGAGAAGCTCTTCCTCAACCTGCGCCAGGAGCTCCCGCACTCCGTAGGCGTCATGTGCGAGGACGAGATCGAGATCGCTGACGATGGCCATGCTTCCATCGCCTGCACCATCTTGGTCGAGCGCGAGGGCCAGAAAGGCATCGTTGTCGGCAAGGGCGGCTCGATGATCAAGAAGGTGGGCATCGAGGCCCGCCGCGACATCGAGCGCCTGCTCGGGCGCAAGGTCTACCTCGAGCTCAAGGTGCGCGTCGAGCCGCAGTGGCGCCGAAACGCCAACATCATCCAGCGCCTCGGCTACTCCGTCGAGGACGAGTAGGCGAGGAGCTTGGCCGGTCGGCGCACATACCGCTGCCGCGCGATCGTTCTCGACCGGACGAAGCTCGGCGAGACCGACCTGATTCTCACGTTGCTCGCCGATGACGGCCGGCGGCTGCGTGCCGTGGCCAAGGGGGCCAGAAAGCCCGGCGGGAAGCTTGCCGGCAAGGTGCAGCTGTTTTGCGAGTGCGACTTTTTGCTTGCCTGTGGGCGCAGCCTCGACGTGGTGAGCGAGGCGTCGCTCGTGGATGCGCATGCCGGGCTGCGCGGCGACCTCGAGCGCGTGAGCGCCGCCTCCGCGGTTTGCGAGGTGGCGCGCCTTTGTTGCTACGAGGACGCCGAGGACCCGTTTGTCTATGCCATAACGGCGCGGGCACTCTCGACCTGTGAGGAGGCACGCGACCGCTCTCACCTGAACCTTATTGACGCGGCGTATGCTTTTAAGCTGCTCGCGCACTTGGGGTGGCGCCCTGAGCTCGGGTGTTGTGTCGCGTGCGGCGACGAGGCGGCGACCCGCATCTCCTGTGCCGCCGGAGGGGTTCTTTGCGAGAGCTGCGCCAAAGACGTCGCCGGTGCCGAGCCCGTCTCCGCGCCGCAGCTCGCGTGGCTGCGGGCGCTCATCGGGGCCACGTTCGACGACTTGTTGGCGGCGCACGTGGGTGAGGAACTCGCGGTATGGCTGCTCTCGATGGCTCACCGCTGGTGCGCCACGCATCTCGATGCACGCCTGCGGGCGATGGAGTTCGCCATCAGCTGCTGATATAGCTGCAAAAAGGGGACAGTCCCCAAATCGCTGCACATTGGGGACAGTCCCTTTGCGGACAGAAGGGACAGTCCCCGAACGGCAGGTGGTTAGGCGAGAAGCGCCTCGATCTCGCGCGCCAGGCGGGAGACGGGCAGGCCCACCACGCTGAAGTAGTCTCCGCGAATCCCGCGAACGAGCACGCGTCCCTTGCCCTGGATGCCGTAGGCGCCAGCCTTGTCCATGGGCTCGCCGCTCGCTATATAGACATCTATCTGCGCATCGTTCAACGGCCAGAACTCGACGTCGGTCGTCTCGACGAACGAGGCGCGCTTTTTTGCGGCGAGGCCGTCGTCCAGCGCGACGGCGCAGCAGCCGGTCGAGACATGGTGGATGCGGCCCGCGAGCGCCCGCAACATGCGCCGCGCGTCCTCTTCGTCGGCCGGCTTGCCGAGCACGCGGCCCTCGTCGTCCCACACGATGGTGTCCGCCGCGACCAGAAGCCCGTCGGCGTCGACCAGGCCACGCTCTGTGGCCAGAAGGCGACTCGCCTCGGCCTTCTGCTCGGCGAGGCGGCAAACGAGCTCGACGGGAGTCTCACTGGGCTGCGGCGCCTCGTCGATGTCTGCGGGCAGGATGGCGAGCGTATAGCCGAGCTCTTCAAGGAGCTGCCGGCGGCGGGGCGACTGTGAGGCGAGAATCATCGGGGTTTCCTTTCTGCGGGTTTGTCGCACCTAAACATAGCAAAAGGCCCCGCTCGTGATGAGCGGGGCCTTGCGAACCTGCTTTGAGGTTTAGTTCTTGCCTACTCGCACTCGATGGCGGAGACGGGGCAGTTGTCGGCGGCTTCCTGGCAGGCGTCCTCGGCCTCCTCGGGAACCTCCTCGACGGTGGCCTCGGCGACGCCGTCGTCGTTGATGGCAAAAACGTCCGGGCAGGTGCCCTCGCACATACCGCAGCCGATGCAATCCTCGTTGACCGTAGCCTTCATGGTGAATCCTCTCTCTTGTTCGGGCCCCTTACCCGAATTTCCTTTTCTTTGTACCCCGAATGCCGTGCGGGCGCAACAAGTTTTGCTGATAAGCCCAAAAAGTCGCGTACCCATCTAGCTGCGGGAATTCCCACCAGTTAACCGATATTAACTTCACGCCTTTATGCAGTGGGGGGAGCAATAAGACGAGGGGCTGTCCTCTTGTCTTATTTAGCCTGGGAGCACCCTGTCGAGAACCTCTGTGATCGCCTCGAGCGAGATCGGCTTGATGATGTGGCCATCCATGCCGGCCTCCAGGGCCTTCTGACGGTCCTCCTCGAACGCGTTGGCCGTCATGGCCACGATCGGCACGTTCGCCTTCTCGTTGTCCGTAAAGGTGCGAATCTCGCGCGTCGCCGTGTAGCCGTCCATGCGGGGCATCTGGATGTCCATGAGCACGAGGTCATAGGTGCCGGCAGGGGCCTTGTCTATAGTCTCGACGGCCTCGTCGCCGTCCTCCACGGTGTCGAGCATCATGCCGGTCTGGTCGAGAATGGCGCACGCGATCTCTCGGTTGAGCTCGTTGTCCTCGACGAGAAGCGCGCGCTTTCCGACATAGCTGTGCTCGACTCGCTGCTCGTCATCTTTGGGCTCGCTGTCCTCTGCCACCGGTTGCGTGAGGACCTGGCGCAGCTCGCTCATGAAGATCGGCTTGGAGACGAAGGCTGTGACGCCCGCCTCGCGGGCCTCCGCCTCAAAGTCCTCCCAGTCATAGGCGGTAAGCACAATGATGGGCACGTCGTCGCTGATGACCTTGCGGATGCGGCGCACCGTCTCGATGCCGTTCATGTCGGGCATCAAATAGTCGATGATGTAGACCTTGTACTCGTCGCCGGCCTCGGCGGCGTCCTGGGCGCGGACGATCGCTTCCTTACCCGATGAGCTCCAGTCGGGGCGCATCTGGATGTCTCGCAGCATCTTGCTGACGCTGCGGCAGGTGTTGAGGTCGTCGTCGACGACAAGGGCACGGGCACCCGTGAGCTCGGGGATGGGCTCGGTTTTCTGGGGTTCGTTCGCAAGGCGCAGGTGCAGCGTCACGGTGAAGCAGGAGCCCTTGCCCTCCTCGCTTTCCACCGAGATGTCTCCGCCCATCATGTCCACGATGTTCTTGGTAATTGCCATCCCGAGGCCCGTGCCCTGCTCGCCGCTGACGGTCGAGCTGTACTCGCGCGAGAAGGTATCGAAGATGCGCCCGAGGAACTCCTCGGACATTCCGATGCCGTTGTCCTTGACCGAGAACTCGAAGGTGGTGCGCTCTCGCATGGCGCAAGGCTTCTCGACAAGGCGGATGATGATGTCTCCGCCGGGCTGGGTGTACTTGATGGCGTTGCCCACGATGTTGATGAGCACCTGGTTGAGGCGCAGCTTGTCGCAGAAAACGTCCTCGTGCACGACATCCTGCGTGTCGATGAAAAGGTTCTGGTTCTTGGAGCTCACGAGGCCCTGGATCATCGTTCTGAGGTCGTGCAGCAGGTCGGGGATGTGGACGGGCTTCTCGTCGAGCTTGACGGTGCCGGACTCGATGCGGCTCATGTCCAGGATGTCGTTGATCAGGGAGAGCAGGTGCGTGCTGGACGTGCTGATCTTCGTGAGGTAGTCCTGCACCTGGGTGGTGTTGTCCAGGTGCGTCTGCGCCAGCGCCGTGAAGCCGATGATGGCGTTCATGGGCGTGCGGATGTCGTGGCTCATGCTGTTGAGGAACGTGGACTTGGCGCGGTTTGCCTGCTGCGCGGCGGCAAGAGCGTGCGAGAGCTGCTCCTGGTAGGCGAGCTCCTTTTCCTTCTCGTTCGTGTAGTCGCGCGCGACGTAGAGAACCTCGTGAAGCTGGCCTGCCTCGTCGCGCCGCTTGGCGATGAGGCGGGCCTGGAACCAGCGGCCGGCCGGGTTCTGGTACTCGGCGACCACCGTGTTGACGTCGGCCATGCGCTGGGCCAAGGTGCTGAGGTCCAGGAACTCTCGCATGGGCGCCTGGAACTCCGGGGCCATGAAGGCCCCGATGACGGCGTCCATGACTTCGTCCCAACTCTCGCCGGCAGAGCCCGCCACATCGCCCATGAGGGCCACGCTGGTCAGTACCTTGTAGGAGTGCGTGTCCACGTCTACCTGGACGATCGTCGAGTAGATCGTGGAGAGAGACGAGATGACCTCGGTGTGCTCGCGCTCCTCCTCGATGATGCCGTCGATGTTCTGGAAGCCGGCGACGACGTGGGTGTCGTCGACCTTCTTCAGCTTGAACTGGTAGTTGCGGTAGTCGCCCGTCTCGCAGCTGCGGTAGTTGCCCACGCACTCGTCCTGCGTGGCGAAGACGCGTCGAAGGTTCTCGATGCTGATGGCCTGGAGCACGCGGTCGCGGTCGTCGGGGTGGGCGAACGCTTGCCCCCACTGCTGCATAATCGGCTCGAAGGGAAAGGACGTGCCCCTGAGGCGGACCATCTCGTCGTAGCCGTACTCGGAGGGAACACGAATGGCCGTGGCTGTCCTGTCCTCGAGGTTGGCCAGGTAGATGGTCATGAAGTCGCTCGAGAGGGCGTCGATGATGGCGAACTGCTCCTCGAGCTCGCGACGGTGCGCGGCCTCCTGCGCGGCGTGCTCGGCAATGATGCCGTCGATGTTCTGGAAGCCGGCGACGACGTGGCCCGTCTGGTCCATGCGGCACAGGTTGTACTGGTAGTTGTAGACATGGTCCTCGATGAGCATCCGGTAACCGCCGGTCAGCTCGTCTTGTGCGGGGAAGATCTCTCGCAGGTTGGCCAGGCTGAGAGCCTGCGTGAGCGCTTGGCGGTCGTCGGGGTGGACGGCCTCGGAGATCCAGGCGCCAAGGAAGGGCTCGAAGGGGAAGGGCCGCCCCAGTACCTCGTCGAGGCGGCCATCCTGGAACTCGTCCTCGAGCTTCACGACCTTGGCCGAGCCGTCGTTGAGGTCGACCGTGTAGACGTTCTTGAAGTTACGGGAGAGGACGCGCAGTACCGACTGCGACTCCTCGATTCTCTCGGCGGCCTGGCGGCGCTCGAAGACCTCCTGCTTGATATCGGTGAGGGTGCAGGCGCAGATGCCGTCCATGCCGGTGGGGAAAGCAACGATGTGCAGGTACAGGTCGATTTCCTCGGAGAGCTCGTCGAACTCGACGGGAGCGTTCCGGAACGCGGCGCCGCTGTAGTAGTCGAGCCACTTGCGGTTGCCGTCGGGGAAGATGCTGTAGAAGCGCTGGCCAAGAAGCTCCTCTTTGGGCTTTCCCTCAAGCTTGGCCAAGGCGTCGTTGCAGTAGAGGAAGGTGAAGTCCTCGGGACTGCCCGCATCGTCTGTCTCCACCCGTATAAGGCAGAAGGCATTCGGGTTGTAGTCGTTGATGGAAATCGAGAAGTCCTGCGTAACCAGAGCCTCGTTCGACATCGTTTTAACCCCCCCCCGCAGCCATGGTTTGCTTCGGTGCCATAGCCTGCGCGGCCGTAACTAACACAAACCTAATTAATTTAAGGCAAACGCGCTGATAAAGAGTGGTGAAATTGTGTTTATGAGCCACGATTGTGCGCGTAGCGTGAGGGTTGATTGCAGTTTGGGGACAGACACCTTTTGGCACACGCGTCGCGGCTGCGAGTTGGACGCCGAATCTTTGGGTCTATTCGCTGACACTGAGGTTCGTGTGCAAAAAGGTGTCTGTCCCCAAACCGCAGCCAAAAGGGGACTGTCCCCAAACCGCAGGTGGGTTTAGCGGCGCTTGAGGATGGTCACGTTCTCCACGTGGAAGGTCTGGGGGAAGAGGTCGACGGGCGTGATCTTCTCGGGCGAGAAGGTACCGGCCTCCTCGAAGCGCGCGAGGTCGCGGGCGAGCGTGGCGGGGTCGCAGCTCACATATGCTATGGCGCGTGCGGGCTGCTCCGAGAGCTGGGCCACGACGTTCTCGGCGAGGCCCGCGCGCGGCGGGTCCACCACGATGACGTCGGCGCCGGTGTCGGGAAACTCCAGGCCCGCGTCGCCGCCGATGGGGTCGACGTTGTCCAGGCCCGCGTCGCCGAGGTTGCGGCGAAGGTCGCGCACGGCCGGGCCGTAGGACTCCACGGCGCTGACGAAGTCGGCGCGCCGCGCCAGCGGCAGCGTGAAGGTGCCGGCGCCGCAGTAGAGGTCCATAGCCTCCTCGTCCTGCCGGGGTCCGAGCCCCTCGAGAACGAGCTCCACGAGCTTCTCGGCGCCCTTGGTATTCACCTGGAAGAAGGACGGTGCGGAGACGCGCATGTGCTGGCCGGCCACGACCTCTCCCCAAGAGCCCTTGCCGGAGAGCACCTCCACGCCGGCGATCTTGCGCGCCTTGGCCGGGCCCTTCTGCATGACGCGCACGATGGAGGAGGCCTTCACGGCGTCGCCGAGGATCTTGGCGGCCTGCGCGCGGGGGAAGGGGCCGGGGCGGTCCCAGAGCGCGACCTCGACCTCGTTCGTGTTGAGGGCGGCGCGGATCCCCACGCGCTCGAGCTCGAGGCCGTGGGAGTTCGCGAAGTAGTTGAGGGCGCCGGCGACGGCCTTGACGTCCTTGGCGCGTTTCTTGGCGAGAAGGGCGCAGCGGTCCACCTTGACGACGCCCGATCCGTTTGCGGCGTGCATGCCGAGGGAGAGGCGCCCGTTCTGCGCGACGGCGGCGAGCTCGACCTTGTTGCGGTAGCCCCAGGGCTTGCTGGGGGACTCGATGGACCTGACCAGGGCCTCCGCGCGGTCGCGGTCGAAGTGGCCGATGCGCACGAGCGCGTCCACGACCCCGTCGCGCTTGGCGCGCGCCTGGGCCTCGTAGCGAATCGCGGCCCACGGGCAGCCGCCGCAGACACTGGCGTAGGGGCATTCGGGGAGCACGCGGTCGGGGGAGGCCTCCAGGACGGTCTCGACGTGGGCCTTGAGGTAGTTCTTGGCCTCAGCGTCGATGACGGCCTCCACGGTATCGCCGGCGACCGCGCCGGCGACGAAGACGGCCCGGCCGTCCTCGGCGTGGGCGACGCCGTCGGGGCTGTACCCCATGCGCTCAATCTTGAGCTTCATCTTGTCGCCAGCCGCCACAGCTACCTCCATGTATCCGATTCCGCAACCTGAACAGTGTATGCGAAGAGGCGCCCTGTGGCCTCGCGGCCGGGGCGCCTCCATCGATTGAGCTTGGCTTATTTGCGCTGCAAGTGGGTTACTTGCCGCCGAAGAGCGTCTTTATGCCCTCGCCGATGAGGGAGAGGGCGTGCGAGAAGCGTCCGGGCCGGGCGCCTGCGCCCGCGGCGGGCGCGGCGGGGGAGACTTGCGCCGCGGTGCCCGCCGGCTCTGCCGCGCATGCTTGCACAGCCGGGCCAACAGGTAGGCTGAACTGCGTCTCGTTTACATTAAGCTCCTCTTCTGGGCCGTACTCGGGCGCGGGTTCGACCCTCGGTTCCTGTATGGCCCTGGCGGCGTCGGCGGCGTCGCGCGCGCGGGCATAGGCCTCTTGGAAAAGCGTCTCCTGGCTGTTTTCCGGCGCCTCGCCATCGAGGACGGGCACAGGTTGCCACTCTCCGTTCTCGTCGAGCTGGCGGGCCTTCACGTTGTCGGCGTGCTGCAGCTCCATGAAGTGCTTGACGAACTCTCGGCAGGTCGCGTCCAAGATGGGGTAGGCGATCTCGACGCGGCGCTCGGTGTTGCGGGTCATCATGTCGGCCGAGCTCAGGTAGATGAGGTCTGCGTCGGTGCCGAAGGCGTAGATGCGCGCGTGCTCGAGGAAGCGGCCGACGATCTGGCGAACCTGCAGGCCGTCGGTCTTGCCGGGGACGCCCGCCTTGATGCAGCAGATGCCGCGGATGGTCATCTGGACCTCGACGCCCGCCTCGCAGGCCTCCGAGATCTTGTCGATGACGTCGCGGTCGGTGAGCGAGTTCATCTTGAGGAAGATCTTCGCCGGCTCGCCCTTGCGCGCACGGCCGATCTCGCGGTCGATCCCGCGCATGACGAGGGGCTTGAGCGAGAGCGGCGCCACGCCGAGGTACTTGTACTGCCCGCGGAGGTTGCCGAGGCTGAGGTTGCGGAAGAAGACGTTGCCGTCCTCCGCGATGCCCGCGTTGGCCGTGAGCAGCATGAAGTCGGAGTAGAGGCGCGCGGTCTTCTCGTTGAAGTTGCCGGTGCCCAAACACGTGATGCGGCTGATGCCGGAGGCGTCGTGGTAGGTGATCTGGCAGATCTTCGAGTGGCACTTGAAGCCCTCGGAGCCGTAGATCACGGTGCAGCCGGCGTCTTCCAGGCGCTCGGCCCATGCGATGTTGTTTGCCTCGTCGAAGCGGGCGCGCAGCTCCATGAGGACGGTCACGTCCTTGCCGTTCTCGGCGGCGGCGATGAGGCTCTCGCACAGATGGCTGCTCTTGGCCACGCGGTAGAGGGTGATCTTGATGGAGATGCACGAGTCGTCGGCCGAGGCCTCGCGCAAAAGCTGCAGCAAGGGCGCCATGGACTCGTAGGGGTAGGTGAGAAGGACGTCGTGGTCCTCCACTTGCGCGCGCATCGGTTTTCCTGCGTTCACCATGATTGAGGCCTGCGGCTCGAAGGGCGCAAAGACCACGTCCGAGTGGTAGAGGTCGGGGATCTTGGCCTCGATGCCGTAAACGAAGCCCAGGTCAAGCGGGTGCTCGACGCGGAAGACGCGCCGTTGCTCGAGGCCGAGCTCGCCCATGATGAGCTTCTCGAGCTTGGGGTCGATGGAGCCCATGATCTCGAGGCGCACCGGCTGCAGGCGCTGGCGCATCTTGAGGACCTTCTTCATGTGCTGGCGGTAGTCCTCCTCCTCCGCCACGCCCTCGCCGTCCGGATCGATGTCGGCGTTTCGCGTGACGCGCAGGACGCAGGCGTCGAGCGGGCGGTAGTCGCCGAAGCAGGACTCGAGGCAGGCGCGCAGGACATCCTCGACGAGCGTGTAGCGAAAGCGCTTCGGGGTGCAGGCGAGCTCGACCACGCGCTGCTCGGCGGTCGGGACCTCGATGAGGCCGAGAAGGCCCTGCTCCTTGGGGCCGACGAGCGAGCAGGCCACGAAGAGGCGGCCGCTGCGCAGGTTGGGGAACGGGTGGCGCGGGTCAATGACCAGCGGGCTCACGATGGGGGAGAGCTTCGTGTCGAAGAACTTTCGAACGGCGGCAAGGTCGTCGGGGGTGTAGTTAGCGGGCGTCACGCGCTCGAGCCCTGAGGAGGCGAGCTTTCCCTCAACGAGGCGGAAGGCCTCGTCGTGGCGCTGTATGAGCGGCGGCAGCGCGGCGAAGATGGACTCGAGCTGCTCTGCCGGGGTCTCGTTGGAGCGGCAGTCCTTGGGTTGGTTCTTGAGGGAGGCGAGGTCCGAGAGGCCGCCGATGCGGATCATGAACCACTCGGTGAGGTTCGACTCGAAGATCTCGCAGAACTTGAGGCGCTCGAACAGCGGCACGCGCTCGTCGAAGGCCTCGTCGAGCACGCGGTTGTCGAAGCGCAGCCAGCTGAGCTCGCGGTTCTGGGTGTAACTGTAGTCGCGCCCGTCCTTGGCCTGCTTGGCCTTGGGCTTCGAGCCCTTCTCGTTCTTATCCTTGCCCATGGGGCCTCCAATCTGAGGGGTATTTCCAGTTTAGGATACTTGGGGCGGGCGATCGCGGCGCAAAGGGGGAGAAATCGGTGAGGCGAGGCCAAACAAACCAAAGCTCACGGCCCTCTTTGCGATACAATCGTCCAATCACGCAAGACACGAACGAAGGAGAAGCCATGGCAGTCGATCTTTCCGGCCGCAACTTCCTCAAGCTCCTCGACTTCACGCCCGAGGAGATCCAGTACCTCATCGACCTCTCCGCCGACCTCAAGGCCAAGAAGAAGGCCGGCGAGCCGCACCGCTACCTCGAGGGCAAGAACATCGTCCTGCTCTTTGAGAAGACTTCCACGCGCACCCGCTGCTCCTTCGAGGTTGGAGGCCACGACCTTGGCATGGGCGTGACCTACCTCGACCCCGGCTCGTCGCAGATGGGCAAGAAGGAGTCCATCGAGGACACCGCCCGCGTGCTCGGCCGCATGTTCGACGGCATCGAGTACCGCGGCTATGCGCAGGAAATCGTCGAGACGCTCGCCGAGTACGCCGGCGTGCCGGTGTGGAACGGCCTCACCACCGAGTTCCACCCCACGCAGATGATCGCCGACATGCTGACCATCCAGGAGGAGTTCGGGCGCGACCTTTCCGGCCGCAAGCTCACCTTCATGGGCGACGCGGGCAACAACGTGGGCAACTCGCTCATGGTCGTGTGCGCGAAGCTCGGCATGGACTTCTGCGCGTGCGGGCCTGCCGAGCAGATGCCCTCGGCCGAGCTCGTCGCCGAGTGCCGTAAGGTCGCCGAGAAGTCCGGCGCCACCATCACCCTCACCGAGGACGTCGATGAGGGCGCCGCGGGCGCGAGCGTCATCTACACCGACATCTGGGTCTCGATGGGCGAGCCCTACGAGCTCTGGGAGAAGCGCATCGGGCTTCTTGCCAAGTACCAGGTCAACGCGGAGCTCATGGCCAAGACGGCCGACGACGCCATCTTCATGCACTGCCTGCCCAGCTTCCACGACCGCAAGACCACCATCGGCGAGGACGTGTACCAGAAGTTCGGCATGAGCGAGCTCGAGGTCACCGATGAGGTCTTCGAGAGCGAGCGCAGCCGCGTCTTCGACGAGGCCGAGAACCGCATGCACTCGATCAAGGCCGTCATGTACGCCACGCTTAAGTAGGTTCTACCTGCCGCGCATTTAAATTCGGCCCGTCGCTTTCGTGGCGGGCCTTTTTTTGTTGTGCGACTCGGTGCGCGCAAAGAAAACGCCTCCACTTGGTGCCGGCGGGGCAGTGCCGCAAAGAAAACGCCGCGACTTGGTGCTCTGGGGCCTTGTTTGCAAAGAAAACGCCTCCACTTGGTGCGTTTACGACCAAGTGGAGGCGTTTTCTTTGCAAAGCGACCAAGCGGGCGCGATTTCTTGGCAGCAACGGGGCTACGTGACCAAGCGGGCGGTGTTTCTTGGCTAGTACACCATGCCCATGGCCTCGCGGACCTCGGCGAGCGTCTGGGTCGCGACCTCGCGGGCCTGCTGGTTGCCGTCGTGGATCACGTCCTTGATGTAGTCCATGTCCTTGATAAGCTCCTCGCGGCGCTCGCGAATCTCGGCGAAGCGGCCGTTCACGGCCTCGGTCACGACCTTCTTCAGCTGGCCGCCGCCGCCCATGCCGATCTCGTCGGCGAGCTCCTTGGGGTCGCGCCCGGAGCAGATGCCGGCCGTGGTCAGCAGCGCGGAAACCTCGGGGCGGTTCTCGGGGTCGAAGGTGATGTTTCGCTCGGAGTCGGTCTTTGCCTTCTTGATGAGCTTGGCCGTCTCCTCGGCCGTCATCGAGAGGCTGATGGCGTTGCCGTAGGACTTGCTCATCTTGCGGCCGTCGAGGCCCGGCAGCAGCGGCGTGGAGGTAAGAAGCCCCGTGACCTCGGGGAACACCTTGCCGTAGCGCTTGTTGAACTTGCGGGCGATCTTGTTCGTGGCCTCGATATGGGGCAGCTGGTCGCGACCCACGGGCACGATGTTGCCCTTGCAGAAGAGGATGTCGCAGGCCTGGTGCACGGGGTAGGTCAGAAGCAGGCCCGTGAGCTCGTGGCCGGAGGCCTCCTGCTCGGCCTTGACGGTGGGGTTGCGCTCCATCTCGGCCTCGGTGATTAGCGACAAAAACGGCAGCATGAGCTGGTTTTCCTCAGGCACGGCGGAGTGCGTGAAGATCATGGTCTTCTTGGGGTCGATGCCGCACGAGAGGTAGTCCACGACCATGTTGTACACGTTGTCCTGGATGTTCTTGGTCGTGTCGCGGTCGGTGATCACCTGGTAGTCGGCGATTACGATGTTGGTCTTGATGCCCATGTCCTGCAGTCGGACGCGGTCGACCAGCGTGCCGAAGTAGTGGCCGAGGTGCAAACGGCCCGTCGGGCGGTCGCCGGTGAGCATGGTGTACTTCTCGGGGTTGACGAGAAGGTCGGCGTGGACCTCCTCGCTTCGGCGCAGCGACGCCTCGTAGCTTCCCTCGTTGGGCATATGGGCTCCTTTGTAAGGCTTGGATTCACATCAGGCAATATGGTACGTCAAATGCGCGTTAATGGTCACACGGCGACCGGGCTTGCTGCTAGAATGACTATTCGTCTGAACGCAACGCGATGGAGAGGGGCTGGCGTGGCAAGCTCGTATGGTACCGATGCAGATAAGAGCTCGCTTCGCGGCAATTACCTCGCTGCCCGCCGGCGCATCGACCCCGCGACCAAGGCGGCGCTCGACGCGAATATCCTGAAAAACCTCGAGGGCTTCGACATCTACGACGGGGCGCACCTGGTGCTCGCCTACGTTTCGTATAACAACGAGGTCGACACGCGCTCCGTTATCGAATCCGCCTTTGCCGCGGGCAAGCGCGTGGCCGTCCCGCGCGTTACGGCCCGCAAGCACAGCATGTCGTTCTTCGAGATCGAGTCCATGGACGACCTGGTCGAGGGCTACAAGGACATCCTCGAGCCCCGAGCCGACATCACCGCGCCTCTCGGCACCAAGGACTTCTGCGGGTCGGTCTGCCTCGTCCCCGGCCTTGTCTTCGACGCGCAGGGCTACCGCATCGGCTACGGCGGCGGCTACTACGACCGCTTCCTGCCGTTCTACCCCGGCGACAAGATCGCGCTTGCCCGTTCGTCCCAGATGAGCAGCAACCCGCTGCCCGCCGACTCCTGCGACGTCCCCGTGGACTTCATCGTGACCGACACCACCGTCTGGACCTGCCGCTAAAGTCCCGCGGTACTGTTACCGCTCCAGCCACGTTCTCATAACAGGTGGTTCTTTTAGTGTTGCCAGGGTCCTCATCGCAGGTAGCCCGCCCGGTGACCCTCGCCCTCCCCGATAAGCTCCGCCGATACCCTCCCGAGGTCTCGCCCTTCTTCCCCCTCAAAATGAGTTCCGCAAAAAAGCCCCTTGCAAGAGGGGCCTTTTGAGGACTGTCTGAATTTTTTTGGGGGGGGAAGAAGGGCGAGACCCCGTAGCGCTAAAGCCCGAGCTTATCGGCGAGGTCGATGATCGCCCGACGATACCCCTGGATGCCCATCCCCGTGATGGTTTCGAAGCAGGCGGAGCGGATGTAGCTCACCTGGCGGAACTCCTCGCGCTCCTCGACCTTGGAGATGTGCACCTCGACCATGGGAATGTTGACGGCCTTGGCTGCGTCGAGAATGGCAATCGAGGTGTGCGTGTACGCGCCGGGGTTGATCACGATGCCGTCGTACTTGCCGTATGCGCCCTGGATGGCGTCGACGAGGTCGCCCTCGTGGTTGGACTGGAAGCACTGGCAATCATCGAAGCCCAGCTCGTCGGCGGTGTCGCGGCAAAGCTTGAGCAATGCCTGGAAGTTCTCTGTGCCGTAGATGCCGGGTTCGCGGATGCCGAGCATGTTGATGTTCGGGCCGTTGATGACGAGTAGCTTTGCTCTCGGGCACGTCTGCTCGTCGTCGACGCTTTCCGTCGCCTTTTTGGGCCGTGCGGCCCGAGCGTCCGCTTCCACGGCGCCGCTCTTCTCGTTAAGAAGCCAGATAAGGTCCTTTACCTGTGCCAAATCGTCTTTCTCATCTGCTGCGGCGCCCTCGGGATTCTGCGCATAGGCCCTGGCCGAGGGGACTTCCGCCTGAGCGGACTCGTCTCTCTCGCCAGAGACGATGACGTTCATGGGGGAGGTCGCGCGGGCATCGGTGTACTCGTCTATGTCCTCAACACCCGTAAGGTTGGCTATTGCCTCATGGACCTCCTCGGCGCGGCCGGGCCCGAAGACTACCTCGATGCCCTGGTTTCCGTGCTCGACGATGCCCAGCACGCCGCGCATCGACGCGATCTGCTCGGAATCAATGAGGCTGGCGTCCTCGGTACGGATGCGAAGCCGGGTCATGCAGAGCTCGTTGCCGGTGACGTTCTTCTTGCCGCCGACGGCCGCGAGAACCTCTTGTGCTATTTGGAGCGCCTTGCTCACGTGATCGTCCCCTCTGGATCGGGTCCAAGATGTTCGCCGGCCGCGCCCCCGGTGCGGCCAACAGGACGGTACTTTACGGCAACACGTGGTTCTGGTGTTTTTCGCTTCGGCAAAGCGAAATTCCGCGCCGGGCGAGCGGCAATAACGGGCCGGTCAACGGCCTGCCTTCGCTAAAAACCCAATTTCGGCACGTTCCCAGACGTAAAGCGGCGTCTTCTTGGGGGCTGCTGCGAAAAATCCGGGATGGCGGCAGTTTTTTTGCGGACCCTCCGAGTAGCCTGCTATTTGAGCCGAATAAAACCGCAGGTAGAAGGGTTGCCTTGAAATCGGCTACTCGAGCGGTAAGCCAAAAACTGCCGCCATCCCTGTTTTTTGGGCGCACGGGGCCGCGCCGGGCCCTGTGGGCGGCACTCGGCTCCGCGGAAGAGCTAAAGTTTGCGGCGGCAGTGTGCTAGAAGCCCAATTTTTGCGTGATAAGGGCGGCGTCGCCGTCGGCTGTGCCCGTGCACTTGACGATGAGGTCTGCCCAGGAGCGGTAGGCGCCCATGCGCTCGTGGGCGAGCTGCTCGACGCCCTTGGCGCGGCTCATGGGCCGGCCCTTCGACGAGAGCTCGTCGAGCTTCCGGTCAAGCATCACCACATGGCCGTTCTGACGCAGCAGGTCTCGGTTCTCGGGACGCGTCACCACGCCGCCGCCGCAGGCGATGATAAGGCCCGGCTTCGCCGCGACGTCGCCTGTGACCTGGGTCTCGATGGCGCGGAAGGCGTCCTCACCCTCGGATTCGATGATCTGCGCCGCGCTTCGGCCCTCTCGCTGGGCAATGGCCTCGTCGATGTCCACGAAGGGGCGGCCGAGGGCGCGCGCGAGCCGCTTGCCGGCGCTCGTCTTGCCGGCGCCCGGCATGCCGATGAGCACGATGCTCTCGGTCTTTCGGCGGATGGAGGCGAGGATGGACTCGCAGAGCCCCTCGTCGAGCGCCTTGCCCTGGAAGAGCTCGCTCGCGAAGAAGGCCTGTGCCACGAGCATGGGCAGCCCGGTCTCGTAGGCGATTCCCGCCCGCTCCGCGTCGAGGCAGATCTTCGTGCGGCAAGGGTTGTAGACAACGTCGAGGACTCCGACGAGGCCGCCCATGGCCTCGAGCGCGCCGTCCGGCAGGGGAGAGGCGGGGCAGTTGGGGAACATGCCCACGGGCGTCGTGTTCACGATGAGCGCGGCGTCGGCGTGGCGCTCGAGGAGGTTTCCGTAGTTGTCCTCGCCTGAGCGGGAGACCACGACGACATCGGCGCCGGCCTCGCAAAGAGACGCCTGGATGGCCTGCGAGGCGCCGCCCGAGCCGAGCGCCAGGGCCTTCTTGCCGGCGAGCGCGCTCGCCGCGTCGCAGCCGAGCGCCTGCTCGCAAAAACGCCCGAGCATCCAGGAGAAGCCGAGGACATCGGTGTTCTCGGCGAAGATCGTGCCGTCCTCGCGGCGGACGAGGGTGTTCGCGACGCCGAGGGCGGCCACGCGCGGGCTCTGCTCGTCGGCGGCCGCGGCGGCGTCCGCCTTGTAGGGGATGGTCACATTGAGGCCGCGCCAGTCGGTGTTCTCGCGGATAAAGGGCGTCACATCGGCCGGCTCGAGCTCGAGGTGGCTGTACGGCGCGCTGCCGAGCTGCTCGTGGATGGGCCGCGACCAGCTGTGGCCGAGCTTGCGCCCGAGCAGGCCGTAGGGCGTCTGCATCTGCGGGGCCGCCATTAGATGATCTCCGAGTAGCTGCCGAGGTAGCGGAAGTCCTGGCAGAGGCCCTCGATGGTCGACATGAGGGCGCGGAACTCCTCGGAGGCCACGGGGCAGTCGATGTCGAAGTAGAAGCCGAAGTCGAAGTCGCGCTCCGGGATGGGGCGGCTCTCGAGCTTGACGACGTTGATGTCGAGCGCGTAGAACTTTGCGAGCAGCTTGTAGAGGGAGCCCGGCTGGTGGGGCGTGACGAGCGTCATCGAGGAGCGCTCGGCGCCGGGGTAGATCTCGAGCTTCTTGCTGATGCAGGCGAAG
Organism: Paratractidigestivibacter sp.; assembly: GCF_963660155.1. Taxonomy (GTDB): domain Bacteria; phylum Actinomycetota; class Coriobacteriia; order Coriobacteriales; family Atopobiaceae; genus Paratractidigestivibacter. The sequence goes on from NZ_CAVKWG010000017.1 coordinate 29,921, forward strand.
CGGGTGTAGTTGTTGTCGCGGTCCTGGACGGCGGAGCCGAGGACCGACAGGCCGTAGAGCTCGGCGCAGTTGCGCGAGGAGAGGGCGGCCACGTCGGCGCGGTCGGAGTCGGCGACCATTTGCGCGGCCACAGCGGTGTTCTCGCAGACGTGGACGCGGGCCTCGGGCATGGTCGCGAGGAAGGCTGCGCACTGGCGGATTGCTTGCTCGTGGCTGTAGATGTCGCGTACGTCTGCGAGCGCGGTGCCCTTCTTGGCGAGCAGGCAGTGGTCGACCTTGACGCGGGTGGAGCGCACGATGTGGAACTCGTGGGCGCCCATGAGGTCGAAGACCTTGTTCACCGAGCCGGCGGTGGAGTTCTCGATGGGCAGGACGCCGTAGTCGACCTCGCCGTCCTCGACGGCCTGGAAGACGTCCTCGAAGCTCTGCAGGTAGCGGATGTCCGGGTGGCGGAAGAACTTCTCGGCGGCGAGCTGGGAATAGGCGCCCTCGACGCCCTGGCAGGCCACGCGGCCGGCGCGGGGGAAGACCTCGGGGGTCTCGCGTCGGGCGGCGTCTATGGCCGCCACCAGGTCGTTGTTGTCGGCGTCGCCGAGAAGCTCGTGCTGGCGGCTGCGCGAGGCCTCCATGAGGAGGTCCATGAGAACCTGGCCGTAGGTGGCGAGGTCCTCGGGCACGCGGGACGCGGCGTCGGCAATCTTTTGGCGCTCGCGGACGGGGTCGAAGACGCGCATGTTGTTCGCGCGCTTGTACTCGGCCACGCCGGCGGCCACCTCGGCGCGCTCGCCGAAGAGCCGGAAGATCTCGGTGTCGATGCGGTCGATGTCCCGCCGCAGCTCGATCAGGTCTTTCATATATCAAACCTCCAATGGGACAAAGGGACTGTCTCTTTGTCCCATTAATTAATTAATGGGGTCGGCAGGCCAGGTGAGGAGGGCGTCGGCGATGGCGCAGGCGGCAACGGCCTCGACGACGGGGACGGCGCGGGTTACGGCCGTGGCGTCGTGGCGGCCGCGGACGGCGAGACGGGCGGGCTCCATGGCCGCGAGGTCGACAGAGTCCTGCTCGATGCCGATGCTGCTGATCGGCTTGAGCGCGCAGCGGAAGTGGAGCGGGGCGCCGGTGGAGATGCCGCCGAGGATGCCGCCTGCGTTGTTCGTCCGCGGCACGCAGGCGCCGTCTCGGACCTCGTAGGGGTCGTTGTTCTCGCTGCCGCGAAGCCGCGCGGCCGCGAAGCCGGCGCCGAACTCGATGCCCTTGACGGACGGGATGCCGAAGACGGCGTAGGCGAGGGTGTTCTCGAGGCCGTCGAACATGGGCGAGCCGACGCCCGCGGGAAGTCCGGTGGCCACGCACTCGATCATGCCGCCGACGGAGTCGTCGTCGGCCTTGGCGGCCATGATGGCGCAGGTCATGAACTCGGCTGCGGCCGCGTCGATGGCCGGGAAGTCGCGGCCGTCCGCCAGGGCGTCCATCTGGGCGGCGAGGCGGGCGTTGGAGGCGGCCGAGTTGTCGAGGGCGCAGAAGGGCTCGTCGGCGACGCCCGCGCACTCGGCCACGTGGGCGCTGACGCGGATGCCGCGCGCCTCGAGCCACTGCAGGCAGATGCCGCCGGCGACGCACAAGGGGCCCGTGAGGCGGCCCGAGAAGTGGCCGCCGCCTGGGATGTCCTGCTCGCCGTGCCACTTGGCCCAGGCGGTGAAGTCCGCATGTCCCGGTCGCGGGACGCCCATGATGTTGCCGTAGTCCTGCGAGCGGGTGTTCGTGTTCTCGATGACGGCGGCGAGCGGCGCGCCGCAGGTGCGGCCATCGGGGTTCAGGCCCGAGAGGATGCGCGGGGCGTCCTTCTCCTTGCGCGGTGTCGTCCACGGCGCGCTGCCGGGCGCGCGGCGGGCCATGAACGCGGCGAGGCGCTCCTGGTCGACCACGAAACCGGAGGGCAGGCCCTCGACGACGCAGCCGACGCCGGCCGAGTGCGATTGGCCGAAGACCGTTACCTTGAGCGTTGTTCCGAAGGTGGACGGCATGCTAAACCTCCTGGCAAGAACCGCCGAGGGCGCGCAGGTCCTCGAAGAATGCGGGGTAGGACTTGGCGACGCACTGGGCGCCGCGGATGGTGGTCGGCGCCTGCGCGCGGGCGGCGAGGATGGCCGCCATCATGGCGATGCGGTGGTCGTTCGCCGCGTCGACCTCGCCGCCGGTAAGAGTGTCGACACCATCGATGACCAGTCCGTCGTTTGTTTGCTCGACGTGCCCGCCGAGGGCGTTGACAGCGTCTTTGACGGTCTGGAGGCGGTCGGACTCCTTAATGCGCAGACGGGCTGCGCCGACGATGGTCGTCTGGCCTTGCGCGCAGGCCGCCATGGCCGCGAGCGGCGGCACGAGGTCGGGGCAGCTCGAGACGTCCAATCGGCAGCCCTTAAGACGATCCGGGCGCACGGTGACGCTTCTCGCCCCGCGCTCGACGCGCGCGCCGAGTAGCGCGAGGGCGCCGAGGATGGCGCGGTCGCCCTGGGTCGAGCGCATGTCGACCCCCTCGACGGTGATGCCGCCCTCAAAGAGCGCGCCCGCTGCGAGCCAGAACGCCGCGTTGGACCAGTCGCCGCCTACCCGGACGCTGCCCGGCGTGCGGTAGCGGGCGCCGGCCGGGATGCGGAAGAGCAGGCCCGACACGCTGTCTTGCGTGTATTTCTCGCGCGAGACCTCGACGCCGAACTGGGCGAGCGCGGCGCAGGTTATGTCGATGTAGGGGAGCGACTCGACGGGCTCGGTGACGAAGACCTCGACGGGGCCGTCCATGAGCGGGGCGGCCATGAGAAGGCCGCTCACGTACTGAGAACTCACGTTGCCGGCGATTTCGAAGCGCCCCGCCGATACCTTGCCGCCGACGGGCATGGGCACGGTGCCCTGGGACCCGAGCTCGGCGCCGTGCTCGATAAGGACCTCGTACAGAGGGGAGAGCGGCCGCTCGGGCAAACGCCCGTGGCCGGTGAGGCTCGCGTCGCAGCCGAGGGCGGCGACGACGGGCAGAAGGAAACGCATGGTCGAGCCGGACTCGCCGCAGTCGAGAAGGGCGCGGCGGGCGGTCGTTGCCGCGGGCACGACGCGGAACCCCTTCTTTGTACGGGTGACGCGCGCGCCGAGCCCGCGCAGGCAGGCGGCGGTGGCGTCGATGTCCTGCGAGGTGGTGTTGCAGTCGATGTCGGTCACGCCGTCGGCGAACGCGGCGCAGATCAGGAGCCTATGGGCCTCGGACTTGGAGGCGATGGCGCCGATGGTGCCGCCGAGGGCGGAGGGATTGACCTGCATGTCCATTAGCGCGCCTCGCCTTCGGGAATCGGCTCGTTGCCCGCGGCGCATCCGCAGCCGAGGTCGACGAGCTCGCGGAGTTCGGCCAGCGTGACCTTGCGGACGCTCACGCGGCCGATCTCGTCGGGGACGACGATGTTCATCGAGTCGCCGTGGCGTTTCTTGTCGTGTGTCATGTAGTCGAAGATGACGTCGTGGGCAAGGGCAGTGTCGGTGGGCAGCCCCTGCGCGGCCATGGCAGCGACGATGGCGTCGCGGGTCCCGGGCTTGCACCAACCCTTGACACAAGCCGCCCGAGCCATGCAGCAGAGCCCGGCGGCCACACAGGATCCGTGGCCCAGGGCGAAGTCGCTCGCGGCCTCGATGCCGTGGCCGATGGTGTGGCCGAGGTTGAGCGTCTGGCGAAGCCCACGCTCCTTCTCGTCGGCGTTCACCACGTCGCGCTTGATCTGGATGTTCTTGGCTACGATTCTGGTAACAAGCTCGTCGGGGTAGCCCGCTCCGTTCATGGGATGGTCGGTCAGGTCGGCGAGCATCTGCGGGTCGGCGAGGACGGCATGCTTTACCACCTCGCCGATGGAGTCGGTGTAGAGCTCTGGCGAGATGGTGTGCAGGCACTCGACGTCGGCCACGACGGCGCTCGGCTGCCAGAAGAAGCCGCAGAGGTTCTTTCCGTGGGCGAGGTCGACGGCCACCTTGCCGCCGACGCTGGAATCCACCATGGCAAGAAGCGACGTCGGCGCCTGGACGACCTGAATGCCGCGCAGGTACATGGCCGCGGCGAGGCCCGCCATGTCGCCCGTGACGCCGCCGCCGAGCGCGATGACGACGTCGTCGCGGGTAAGGGCTGCCTCGGCCAGGCCCTCGAGCAGGCCCTCGAGCGTCGAGAGGCGTTTGTTCTGCTCGCCGGCGGGGAAGGTGAGGGTGCTCACCTCGTAGCCTGCGGCGGCAAGGGAGGACTCGACGCGCGCGGCGTAGAGCGGCCCCACGTTCGTCTCGGTTATGACGCATGCGCGGCTGCCGCCCGCGGAGGCACGCGTGATCTTGCCGATGTTGTCCAGGATCCCGCGGCCCACGTTCACGTCATAGGCGCGCGACGGGGTGTTGACGGGTACCGTGACCTCGTTCTTATTGCTCATCGGCCCTCGATCTCCCTCTTGATGCGGTCGCCGTCGGCAAGCAGCTGCTCGAGCTTCTGGGCGTCGGCGGCGTCGATGGCGTCCTTGTAGTCCTGCAGGTTCTTGATGATGAGGCCAAGCTCGTCGGAGAGGTAGTCGGCGTTGTCCAGGAAAAGCTCGGTCCACATGGGGGCGTTCAGGTGCGCCACGCGCGTGAGGTCGCGGTAGCTGCCGGCGGAGAAGCCGTGGTGGTCGCGCGAGCTCGGGCTCTTGACGAAGGCGTTGCTCACCACGTGGCAGAGCTGCGAGGTGAAGGCGATCATGCGGTCGTGGACAGGCGCCGTGGCCAGCGTGAAGCTGCCGAAGCGGCAGGGCTCCAGGAGCTTCTTCAGGCGCTCGAGGATCTCCACGCGCTCAAAGTCGTCCATGCGCGAGGGCGGCACGACGACCATCGGCGCCCCTTTGAACATCGTGGCGCGCGAGTGGGCGAAGCCCGAGTACTGGGTGCCCGCCATGGGGTGGCAGCCGACGAAGGTCCAGCGCCGGCCAGCGGCGATTCTCTCGCACTCGGCGCAGATCTTTCGCTTGACGCCCACAGTGTCGATGACGATGGCGCCGTCGGCGATTAAATCGGCGTTCTCGGAGAGCCAGTCGACGGCCGACTGCGGGTAGCCGGCCAGTATGATGAGCTCGCAGGCGGGGATGGTCTTCTCGTCGAGCTCGCCGCGAACGGTCTCGATCATCGCGAGCTCGAGCGTGGAGCGCGTACGGTTCCAGGCGAAGACGTCGACGCCCGCCGCCTTGAAGGCGCGGGCGAATGAGCCTCCCATGAGGCCTAGGCCCACGACGCCGATGCGCCCGGGAACGTAGGCCTTGACCTGCGATTCGTTTTTCTTTGCCATAGGGGCCTACGCCTCCTCGATGTCGGCGCACACGGCCTCGCGGATAAGGGCGATGCGGCGCATGGCGTCGGCGAACATGTCGGGCGTGAGGGCCTGGGCGCCGTCGGACCACGCCTCGGAGGGGTTGTTGTGGACCTCGATCTGAAGGCCGTCGGCGCCGGCCGCCGTGGCGGCGTAGGCCGCGGGGCGCACGTAGCGCGTGTAGCCCGTGGCGTGCGACGGGTCGCCGATGACGGGCAGGTGGGTGAGGTGGTGGAGGACCGGGATGGCGTTGACGTCGAAGGTGTTGCGGGTGCGCGTCTCGAAGGTGCGGATGCCGCGCTCGCAGAGGATTACGTTCTCGTTGCCCTCGCTCATCACGTACTCGGCCGCCATGAGGAACTCATCGATGGTCTCTGACATGCCGCGCTTGAGCAGGACCGGGGTGGTCGTCTTGCCGACCTCGCGCAGCAGCGGGAAGTTCTGTGCGTTGCGCGCGCCGATCTGCATGATGTCGACGCCCTTGTCCAAAAACAGCTGGACGTCGCGCGGGTCCATGACCTCGGTGACCACCGGCATATCGAGCTCGGCGCCGGCCTCCATGAGTAGGTCGAGGCCCGCCTCGCCCATACCCTGCGATGTGTAGGGAGAGGTGCGGGGCTTGAAGGCGCCGCCGCGAAGGATCGTGGCGCCGGCGGCCTTGACCGCGCGGGCGATCTGGGTGAGGTTGTCGCCCTCTACGGAGCACGGGCCGGCCATGACCTGGAAGTTGCCGCCGCCGATGAGCACTCCGTGGCCGCAGTCGACCACGGAGTCCTCGGGGTGGAACTTGCGGTTCGCCTTCTTGAAGGGCTCGGTGATGCGCTGGACGCGCTCGATGATGTCCATGCTCTCGAGCAGGAAGGGGTCGATCTTGGTGGTGTCGCCGATGATGCCGACGATGGTGACCTCGTCGCCGCCCGACACGTTGGTCTTATAGCCGCGATCCTCGATCCACTTGACGAACTGAGCGAGTTGCTCGGGCGTGGCGGTGTTCTTGACTTCGGCGATCATGGCTTCCCCTTCTGGGTATACGTTGCAAGTCTAAGCATGGTAACACGCGCCCACGGCCGCCCCACCCGCTGCTACCAGCCCGAAACATCCCCCCGCCCCCTTGCTAAGCGCCCCTCTTTTAAAGTTCGGAAGCCTTCCAAACTTCGGAAGCCTTCCGAACTATAATTAAAATTTACATAACAGCAGGTAGACGTGTTGTTGAGAAGGCAACATCTGGGCAGAAAAAGTTTGGAAGCCTTCCGAACTTTGAAGGGGAATCCCCCTGCGGGGCGCATCGATATGAAAAAGCCCCTCGGGTGAGGGGCTGATTGATCACGTGGCGCGCCCAGGGGGATTCGAACCCACGACCTTTCGCTCCGGAGGCGAACGCTCTGATCCACTGAGCTATGGGCGCAATGTTGAGAGCAGTATAACCCAACGGGGGCGCTTGTGCTCAAAGCATCGTTACGGGTTTGCGAGGTTGGGCCGAGAAGGCCGGCCCGGGGCGCCATGCGCTACCATCTACAAAGCGTTTATCGATGAATTGGGCCGACTTCGCCTGGCTTCGGCCCTCGCTTATATAGGAGTCTCCATGCAAGAGAACCAGCCTGAGCTTACAGGCCTCACTTCCTCCGAGGTCGAGGCGCGCGTCGCCGACGGCCGCATCAACCACGACACCGACGTCAAGACCAAGTCGACCTGGCAGATCTTCGCCACGCACGCGTTCACGCTTTTCAATGCGGTGAACCTCGCCATGGCCGTCGTGATCTTCCTCACCGGCCAGTACCGCAACATGCTCTTCCTCACCATCGTCGCCGCGAACCTCTTCATCGGGGTCTTCCAAGAGGTCCGCGCAAAGAACATGGTGGATAAGCTCACGATCATGACGCAGAAGGAGGTCACGGTCCTGCGCGACGGCGCCGAGTCGAGCATCGCCCCCTCCGAGCTCGTCATCGACGACCTCATGCGCCTCTCCCACGGCGACCAGGTCCCGGCCGACTGCGAGGTCGTCTCTGGCAACGTCTACTGCGACGAGTCCCTGCTCACGGGCGAATCCGTCCCTGTTGCCAAGAAGCCCGGCAGCCCGCTTTACTCCGGCAGCTTCATCGAGAGCGGCAGCCTCGTCGCCCGCGTCACCAAGGTCGGCAAGGACGGCTTCGCGGCGAAGATCAATGCCGAGGCCAAGTACGTCAAGGCGGTCAAATCCGAGATCCTTGCCACGCTCAAGGCCATCATCCGCATAGGCACGATGCTGCTCGTGCCCCTGGGCATCGGCCTTTTCGTCCGCACTTACTTTACCGAGGGGACGACGCTCGTCGAGGCGACGCTCTCCACCACCTCGGCCGTCCTTGGCATGATCCCGCAGGGCCTCGTGCTCCTCACCTCTTCGGTCCTCGCCATCGCGACGACCCGCCTCGGCATGAAGGGCGTCCTCGTCCAGCAGTCCTACTGCGTCGAGACCCTCGCCCGCGTCGACACCCTTTGCCTCGACAAGACCGGCACCATCACCTCCGGCGAGATGGAGGTGGCTCACGTCGAGCCCGTGAAGGGAAGCACCGAGGCCGACGCGGTCTCCGTCTTCGCCGCCATTGCGCGCGCCAACGTCTCCGATGCGAACGAGACCGCCAAGGCGCTTCTCGCCTACGCCGACGCCAACGGCGACGGTGCCCCAATCCAGGTCAGCCGCGCGGTGGCGTTCAGCTCTGCGCGCAAGTACTCCGGCTGCGTCACCGCCGACGGCCGCGGGTTCGTCATGGGCGCCGCGCAGTTCGTGTTGGGCGAGGCCCGCATGTCCGAGGCCGACGCGCTCTGCGAGGGCTTCGACGCCATCGAGCGTCGCATGGTCATCTGCTCCTGCGGCGGCTTCGACGCCTCCGACGCGATTCAGGGCTCGCCTTCGATCATCGGCTGCGTCGGCATTCGCGACAAAGTGCGCGAGACCGCGCCTCAGACCATGCAGTACTTCATTGAGCAGGGCGTTGAGCTGCGCGTCATTTCCGGCGACGACCCCCGAACCGTCTCGGCTATCGCCAAGATCGCGGGCGTGCCGGACGCCGATCGTTACGTCGACGCCGCGACCCTCGACACCCCCGAGAAGCTCGACGCCGCCGTCGACGCTGCGCGCGTTTTCGGCCGCGTGACCCCCCAGCAGAAGCGAGAGCTCGTCGACGCGCTGCACCGCCGCGGCCGCACCGTCGCCATGACGGGCGACGGCGTGAACGACGTGCTTGCCCTTCGCGAGGCGGACTGCTCCGTCTCTATGGCCTCGGGCTCGGCCGCCGCGCGCAACGTCTCCGAGATCGTCCTTGCCGACAACGACTTCTCGCACATGCCCGAGGTCGTGGCCGAGGGGCGCCGCTCCATCAACAACCTGCAGCGCTCGGCTTCGCTGTTCCTCGTCAAGACGGTCTTCACGGCGCTGCTCGCCCTTATCTGCATCGTTATCCCGCCATATCCCTTCATCCCGATCCAGATGTCGCTTATCTCGACCATCGTCATCGGCGTCCCGTCGTTCGTCCTCGCCCTCGAGCCCAACCACGAGCTGGTCAGCGGCAATTTCTTGGCGAACGTCCTCTCCAAGTCGTTGCCGGCTTCGGCCTCGATCACGCTGTTCTTGCTTCTCGAGCTCGTGCTCGGACGCCTGCTCGGGCACGAGTTTGCCGAGATCTCGACTGTCTGCATGTTCATCACCATCGTCGTCGGACTCGCACTCATCTACCGCATCTCGGTGCCGCTCACGAAGCTACGCTTCGCGCTGCTCGTGGCTATGGGCGCGGCCGCTGCCATCGCCTGCACCGCCTTCCGCGACTTCTTCACCGTGGCCTGGCTCCCGCTCGACGTGTTCATCGCCACGGCCATCTTCTGCGCGCTCGCCGTCGTCACCTTCCTCATCCTGGCCGCGCGCTTCGAGCGCAAGGCCGGCGACTCGCGCGTGCTCGCGGCGCTCGTCGAGCGCATCGAGTCCGGCGTCGAGGTGCCCCGCGCCGCCCGTCCGCGCTCCTAGCGCACGGCATTGCGCATAATCCGTCGCGCCTGATCGGGCGCCCGCCTCGGCGGGGTAGCCTTATCGAGACGCACGCCTGTCTCATAGAAGGAACCCGGCATGAACTGCCCCAATTGTCCGCGACCCGTACCAACGGGTTCTTCGAATGCGCCTATCGCCACGAGCCACTGAAAATGAGGCAGCGCATCGGCCTCGACGAGGTGTGCCGATGCTACGTCTGCGGCGCCCTTCTCGCGCCGGGCGCGCGGTCCCGCGAGAAGGGCGGCGCGCCGGTACCCTTGGCGCCGGCGCGCCGCGTCTCTGCGCAAATAGGCCGACGACGACTCGATTTTCAACCCATCTTTGAGTTCGTATGAGCAGCCCAGGTTGTTCGCCGGCCGCATCGATGTCAACGTGGCGGCCCTGCGCTCGACCGGCGTCTCGGTCATGGGAGGAGGAGCGTGCGGCCGACCTCGCCGAAGCCGAGACCCTCCCTGTCGAGGCCTCGTACGCCACCAACACCACCAGGAACGCCCCCGACGGGGCGGGCGCCTACATGCAGGCCATTTCTAACAAGACCAGGCTTGGCAACTGGCTGCTCAAACGCTGCGACGGCGTCACGTCGTGTCGGTCGGTCTTCGCAGCCTCGGGGGCCCGTGCAGGACTCGGCCTCGATCCTCTCGGGCATCTCTGCCAACGTCGGGTACAGGAAGCTCTTCGGGGACAACCGCGCTACTGCCAAGCCGGTTCTTTCGCGAGCCGAATAACGGCCGCTTGTCTACCGATTGTGTGAAATGCCGACGGTACTGGTATCATCGAGAAGTTGAAACGATTCGTGCCGACGCCTCGGCGCAGATGAGAAACGAGGAGAGACAATGGGATTTTTCGGGGAGCCTCTCTATACCCCTGAGTATAAGGTCGCCGGCGACGAGGTCGCCGTGTTCGACACGAGCAAGGGAACGATTCGCGTCAAGCTCGACGGCGCCGGTGCCCCGATCCACGTCGCCAATTTCTGCGAGCTTGCTGGCTCCGGCTTCTACGACGACCTCAAGTTCCATCGTTACGTCCCTGGTTTCGTGATCCAGGGCGGCTGCCCCAACACCCGCGAGATGGACGCCTCCGACGTCGCGCGCGGCGCCGCGGGCCCCGATGGCCGTCCCGGCACGGGCGGCCCCGGCTACCGAATCAAGGAGGAGTTTTCGTCGAACCCGAACAACTCCCATGTCGACGGCGCGCTCGCCATGGCACGTTCCATGGACCCGAACTCGGCCGGCTCCCAGTTCTATTTCTGCCTCGGACCCCAGCACAGCCTGGATTCCGGCTACACTGTCTTCGGCACCACTCTCGAGGGCAAGGACGTTATCTCTCAGCTTCGCGCCGGCGACGTCATCAATTCAATACGCATCGAGCACGCGGCCTAGCTCGCGAACTTAGGAGGAACGCATGGACCAACAGGCATTCGAGAGCGGCAAGGCCGCGTACCAGTCCGGCGACTTGATCTCTGCCATCAGCCTTCTTTCCGACGCCAAGGGCGCAGACGAGCTCAACGGCTCAATCGACCATCTCATCGGCAACGCCTACATGAAGCTCGGTCGCTACGACTCCGCCGCCGACGCCTACGCGAGCGCCCTTTCCGACTCTTCCTATGGCAAGGTCGGTGCCCTTTCGTGTAACCGCGGGCGCGCGCTTCTCGCCGTGGGCCGTGTCCCGGAGGCCATCCAGGCCCTTACCACCGCGGTGCAGGACCAGCAGTACTCGACTCCCTACAAGGCTTATCTTGTCCTCGGCCGCGCCTATGAGTCGGCGGGCGACGTGCGCAACGCCGGCATCGCCTACCGTAGCGCCGCCATCGACGAGAACAACCCCGCGCCAGCCGGTGCCCTTTCCGACCTCGGCAGCTGCTTCATGAGGCTCGGCCGCCCGATCGACGCGGTGGAGGCCTACCGCACTGCCCTCGACTTCACCGCGGCCGGCGAGAGCCAGGCCAAGGTCTATAGCGACCTCGGCCTGGCTTATGTGGCCGCTAACCGCATGCCCGAGGCGGTCGACGCCTTCGGTCACGCGGCCTCCGACCCGAGCTTCTCGCTTTCCCCAGAGGCTCAGGCCTCCTACGATGCCGCGCGCAAGGCCATCGCCGCCGCGGCCGCCAAGCAGGGTGACGCGGCCTCGAGCTCCGACACGGACGGCTTCCTCGCCGCCGCGGGTTACGGCGCGGGAATGGACCCCCTCGACCCCATGGGCTCCTCTGGCGTCCTTATCCCCAGCGCCGAGGACACCGGTTTCTTCTCAGTCACCGAGGAGGAGCTCGTCCAGCAGGGTAAGAAGGAGCGCAAGGTGCGCCGCAAGAAGAAGCGCGGCGGTCTCAAGGTCTTCATTTTGCTGTTCATCTTGGTCGTCCTCGTCGCCGGCGCCGGCGCCTTCGGCTACATGAACGGCTACGGCTGGCCCACCCAGGAGTCTATCGCCGAGTCCCTCTTCAAGGCCAAGACCGACGGCTCCGAGATCGGCAAGTACATCGCCGACTCCGCCCAGAACCAGGCGCAGGCTATCTCCGACACCCTGCCCTCCGGCGCGACCGTCTCCGTCGACGGCGTCGACCGCTCGAAGGACGAAACCACAGTGCACCTCGTCGCCACGCTCTCCGGTGGCGGCCAGCAGCAGTACACCGTCAGCATGGTGCGCGACATCATCTCTTGGAAGGTCACCTCGGTGAGCACCGAGTTCGCCTCTGAGGACGCGTCCGACGCTGCCGACACAACTGCTGCTATCGGCACGACCGCCGTCTCGGCCACCAACTAGTTACCGTGCTCACCCCATGCCCTAGATAAGGAAAGCGGATGTCTTTCTTCGATTCACTGTTCGGCGAATACGGCGGCGACCTCGCCATCGATCTTGGCACCGCGAACACCCTCGTGGCTGTTCGCGGGCAGGGCATCGTCATCAACGAGCCCTCGGTTGTTGCCATCGACAGGTCCGAGAGCCGCGTGTTGGCCGTCGGCGCCGACGCCAAGCGCATGATTGGCCGTACCCCCGGCTCCATCATCGCCGAGCGCCCGCTGAAAGACGGCGTCATCGCCGACTTTGACGTCACCGAGGTCATGCTTCGCTACTTCATCGAGAAGGCCCGCGAGCGCCGATACCCTTGGAGCCCGAGGCCCCGCGTTGTCGTGTGCGTCCCCTCCGGCGTCACCTCCGTCGAGAAGCGCGCCGTATTCGAGGCCACTATCCAAGCCGGCGCCCGTCAGGCGTACCTCATCGAGGAGCCCATGGCCGCCGCTATCGGCGCTGACCTGCCCATCGAGGACCCGACCGGTTCCATGGTTGTCGACATCGGCGGCGGGACCACCGAGGTCGCCGTCGTCTCCATGGGCGGCATCGTCGTTTCGCAGTCCATCCGCACCGCCGGCGACGAGTTCGACCAGACAATCCTCCAGCACGTTCGCGACGCCTACAACCTCTCCATCGGCGAGCGTACCGCCGAGGACATCAAGATCAAGGTTGGCTCCGCGGCGCCCCTGATCGAGGAGCTCGATGTCGAGGTCAACGGCCGCGACGTCATGAGCGGCCTCCCCAAGACCGTCCGTATCGAGTCCGAGGAGATTCGCCGCGCGCTCGACCGTCCCCTCGACGAGGTCACCAAGGCCGTCAAGGACGCGCTCGACGCGACGCCTCCCGACCTCGCCTCCGATCTCATGTACTACGGCATTCTCCTCACGGGCGGCGGCGGGCTTCTCCGCGGTCTCGACCACCGTCTTCGCGAGGAGACCGGCGTGCCCGTCAACGTGAGCCCAACGGCTCTTGAGAACGTCGTCAACGGCTGCGCCAAGGTCCTCGAGGCCAACGCTCTGTCCGGTGGCTTCGTCCAGAGCACCGGACAGTAGGAGACGGTTCGAGAGTGCGTTATTCCGGTCTTGGCCGGGCAGGCGGCCCGGCTCTCGGCAACAATTCGAATAACGGCGGGGGGGCGCGGCTCATCGTCTGCTGCACCGCCTCCGTCGTCCTCTTTACCGCGAGCTGCCGGATGGGTTCGAGCGGTCCCTTGGAGGCTGTCCGCGCGGCGTTCCAGTCCGTGACAACCCCGGTGTGCTATATCGGGGCCGTGATCAGCGTCCCGTTCCAGGGCTTGGGCAACATCTTCGCCAACTTAACGACCGACCAGGAGACCCTCTCCGAGCTCAAGCAGCTGAACGCCGAGCTCCAGGCCCGCAACACTGAGCTCGAGGAGTCCGAGCAGACCGCGAAGCGCCTGCAGGACCTCCTCGGCCTGCAGGATTCCTACAGCCTGCAGTCAAAGGGCGCGCGCATCATCTCCGGCTCGGTAGACTCCTGGACCTCGACCGTGACCATCAACCTCGGCAGCGTCTCCGGCGTCGGGGTCGGCATGCCCGTCACCGCCTCGAACGGCGTCATCGGACAGGTCATCGAGAGCAGCGCTACTACCTCCACGGTCAGGCTGCTCTCCGACGAGAACTCCTCCGTCTCGGCGATGATCCAGTCGACGCGGGCCCAGGGCATGCTCAACGGGTCGGCCACGGGTCAGCTCTCCCTCGATCTGATCACCACCGATCAGACGGTCTCGGTCGGGGACGTCGTCGTTACGAGTGGCCTCGGCGGCGTCTTCCCCAAGGGCCTGCCCCTCGGCAGGGTCACGAACGTCGAGAAGACCCCGGGTGCGCTTTATCTACAGGTTTCCGTCGAGGCCTTCGCCGGTACCGAGAACTTCGAGGAAGTGCTGGTCATCACCTCGCTCACCGAGGAACAGCAGGCCAGCGCCGAGGATATCCAGGAGGCCGACTCGCAGGAGACGTCCGCCGCCAAGGCCTCTGCAGAGACCGGCAACACCGAAGACTCGTCCGATTCCGAGGACTCCGACACAATCTACGACGACGCGCAGGCCGAGTAGGGGGCGATTCGCATGCAGATCAACGACAAGACCCACGACACCGGCGGCCTCGTCGCCTTGGCCGTCATTTGCGCCGTGTGCCAGCTCGCGCTCGCCCCCAACATCGGCATCGCGAGCGGTCGCGCCAACTTCGCGCTCGTGTTCGCCGCCTGCTACGCGCTCACGCGCGGCGGCGACGCGGCCATTTCCGCCGGGTTTTTCGCCGGCCTGCTCTTCGACCTCTCCACGACCGGCCCCATCGGCCTCATGGCCTTCATCCTGACGCTCGTGTCGCGTTTTCTCGGCGCCGAGCAGCGAACCCGCATGGCCGCCGATTTCTCGAGCTGCGTCGTCATGACGTTCGCGGCGAGCCTCGCCTCGGCGCTTGCGTACTCGCTCGCCATGCTCCTCACGGGGAACTCCTCATCCATCCTTGACGCCCTCGTTTTCCGGGCGATCCCGTCGGCGTTCCTCACCATCGTCGCGTTCCTCCCGTTCGCGTATTATTTCTTGCGGGTCCGCTCTGGCTCGTCGCTCGGTGCGGGCCGCTTCTCTTCTAAGGGACTCTAGGGGGAGCACATGGACCTCTCCCTCGTGATCGTCATTGTCTGCGCGCTCATCGCCTGCGTGCTTATCATCCTCTACATCGTCTTCGGGCGCTCCGAGGCGGCCTATACGCTCGACATCGGCGGGGCGGCACCGCGCGCCGCGGGCGGCCGCGATGAGTCGTCGGAGTCTGCCTATTCCTCCCGCCTCATGGGGTTTGCCGTGGTCATCGGCGGCGTCTTCACCACGCTTCTTGCCCGCTTGTGGTCGATGCAGCTCGTCTCGAGCGAGGACTACATCGAGCAGGCCGAGTTGAACCGCACGAGGACCGTCACGACCGCGGCCCCGCGCGGGCGCATCCTCGACCGCAACGGTGAGGAGATCGTGACCAACCGCTCGAGCCTCACGGTCGTCGCGGAGTCCGGCGTGTCTGAAGACGAGATCGAGATGCAGATCCTCGCCAATCTTATCGGCATGCCTAAGCAGGCCGTCTATCGCAAGATCATCGATACCAGCGAGGGAGCGCAGAGTCTGAGGACCGTCTCTACCGATGTCTCGCGGCGCGTCGTCGCCTTCATCGGCGAGCACCCGTCGGTCTTCGAGGGCGTCACCGTCCAGCAGCGCTCGCAGCGCTCCTATCCGCAGGGTTCGCTCGCCGCCCACGTGGTCGGCTACACCGGCACCGTTACCTCAGAGCAGCTGGAGGGCAGCGACTCCGGCGATGACTCGGCCGTCGAGTACAAGTCTGGCGACATCGTGGGGCAGTCGGGCGTCGAGTCGATGTACGAGAGCGTCCTTCAGGGAATCCGCGGAGAGCAGACCGTCTACGTCAACTCCAGCGGCGAGGTCCTCTCGACCTCGACGACCATTGACCCCCAGAGCGGCAGCGACCTTGTCCTCACCATCGACCTAGCTATCCAGAAGGCGGCCGAGGAGTCACTGCAGGCAATCCTCAAGTCCGCGAAGGACCGGGGCAATGACGCCGTCGGCGGCTCCGTGGTCTGCCTCGACTGCACGAACGGCGAGATACTCGCCATGGCGAGCGCCCCGACCTTCTCGCCCTCCATCTTCGTCGGCGGCATCGCGACTTCGGACTGGGAGTCCCTGACCGATGAGGACTCGAATTACCCGCTGCTCAACCGCGCAATCTCGGGTCAGTACCCCTCGGCGTCGACGATAAAGGCGATGACCTCGTTCGCTGCGCTCGACTACGGCGTCGCCACGCCCCAGACCGGCTACGATTGCACAGGCTGGTGGACCGGCTTCGGCGAGTCCTACGGCATGCACTGCTACGACTACTCGGGTCACGGCCACCTCAACCTGCAAGGCGGCATCACTATGTCCTGCGACACCGTCTTCTATGAGATCGGCAAGGGTTTCTACAACTCCAGTAACCAAGAGGGGATGCAGGAGACGTTCCGCAAGTACGGCCTCGGCTCCAAGACCGGCATCGACCTGCCGAGCGAGTCGGAGGGGCGCGTACCCGACGCCGAGTGGAAGTGGAACCACTTCTCGTACCTGCCCGACGTCGATCGCCAATGGCAGCCGGGCGAGTACTGCAACATCGCCATCGGGCAGGGCGACATCCTCGTCACTGCCCTGCAGATTGCGCAGGCCTACTCGAGCATCGCCAACCGAGGCCCTATTTACAAGCCGCACGTGCTCAAGAGCGTCAAGAGCAGCCTCGGCTCCGGTTCGGTCGTCGAATACAGCATCTCGCAGGTCGCCGACATCAAGGAGGACGCCGCCTACCGTACGGTCGTCGAGAATGGTCTGCGCGGCGTCATCTATGACGAGAGCGAGGTCCAGGCTTCCCACTGGAACAACCTCTCCGTCAAGGTCTGCGGTAAGACGGGCACGGGCGAGCAGTCATCGACCGGCAGAAACATCTGCTGGATGGTCGCCTACGCGCCAGCGGACAACCCTAAATACGTCATCAGCGCAAACGTCGACGGCGGCGATTGGGGCTCCACCACCGCGATGTACATCGTCCGAGACGTCTTCGGGCAGATTTATGGCGAGGCCGACGAGATCGACAGGTCCTCGACCTCGAGCGCGACGCAGGATTAGGGGGCGAACATGGCAAACGATATGATCGAGCGCGGCGCGGGCGGCGGCTTTCTCGCCGGTCTCGCCCAGAAGGTCGCTGGCCGCGAGGCGTCCAAGAGGGTCTCCGGCAAGACGAGGCCTCTCTCGAACTTCTATCTGTCGCAGTTGATACCCGCGATGCTGCTCGTCATCATAGGCGTCGTGACCGTTTGGTCTGCTTCGCTCACCATCGCCGAGGCGCGGTTCTCGAGCCACCTCATCGGCATCGCGCTCGGGACCGTTTGCGCGGTGCTCATTTGGCGCTACGATACCCGCGCCCTCTCGGGGATGACGAAGGTCCTGCTCATCGCCGCCTGCGTGCTCATGATCATGCCATACCTGCCGGGCCTCGGCTACGAGGCGAAGGGCATGACGGGTTGGGTGCAGATTCCGATCATCGGGTTCCGCTTCCAGCCGTCGGAGCCCTCGAAGCTCGTCGTCATCTTCCTCATGGCGAGCGCGTGCGCCCAGCACAACGGCAAGATCGAGACGTTCGCCGACTACTGTAAGCTCTGCGGGACGCTGCTTCTGCCCCTCGGCCTGCTCGTCGTCACCGACCTCGGCACGGGCCTCGTCGTCCTCTTCGCGGGCGCGACAATCATCATCTGCTCCGGCGCCCCGGCGAAGTGGGTACTTCCCACCATCGGCCTCATCATAGGCGCCGTCGCCTTGGTCATATGGTCGTCGATGACCGACGGCATGCCCGATATCCTCAAGGATTACCAGCTCAAGCGCCTGCTCGTCTTTATCGACGAGTCGGTGGACCCCACGGGCAGCGGCTATAACCTCGCGCAGGCGAAGATCGCCGTCGGCTCCGGCGGGCTTCTCGGCAAGGGCATCGGCAACGCGAGCCAGGCCGGCAGCGGGTTTCTGCCCGAGGCGCACACCGACTTCGTCTTCGCGCTCTTTGCCGAGCAGTTCGGTTTCGTCGGGTCCGTCGTCCTCCTGATCCTCTTCGTCTGGATGATCCTCGCCACGCTCCTGCTCGCCGTCAAGATGGACAACGTGTTCTGCAAGCTCGTCCTCGTCGGCTGCTGCGGCATGTGGACCTTCCAGGTGCTCGAGAACATCGGCATGTGCATTGGCGTCATGCCGATCACGGGCATTCCTCTGCCCTTCATCAGCTTCGGCTCCTCTTCGATGGTCACGCAGCTCACGGCCGTCGGAATCGTCCAATCTATCTGGCGCCACCGCCAGAAGGCCGCGTAGGCGGCGCATTTCCAAGGAGTATTCGTATGGCGTGTCGCGCGAACAGCTCAAAGAAGAAGGGCTCGGGTTTTTCGGTTTCGACCGTTTTCGATGTGGCCTCCTCTGCCAAGGAGAGCCTCGACTCGATGGACGCCGAGGTCCGGATTCGCGTGCACGTGGGCACGGGCGTTGCCCGCGGTCTGGTCCTGGCGACCAAGGAGGCGCTCACGGCGGAGCGCCCCGGCGGCTCCGTCGAGGTCATGGGGCTTGAGGTCCCGGCGGCCTCCGCGGCCGATCCCGATGCGGTCGTCGTCCTCGCCGCAGCCGACGAGCCCGGCGCGGGGCCGCTCGTCCGCTACTACCTCGCGTGCGGCGTGCCGTGCGCGCTCGTGGCCGAGTCCGCCCTCGATGCCGACGGCCTCGGTGCCGGTAACGAGGCCCTTTTCGGCGTCGTTTCGGCCTCGACGCCCGACGCCCTGCCCCCGAAGCTCGGGGCGTGGCTCGCCTCGCAGGTCGACAATAAGGTGGCCCTCGCTGCTAATTTCGCGTGCTGCCGCCAGGCGGTCATCGACTCCCTCGCGAAGACCTGCGCGGCCGAGAACGCGGCCATCGGCGCCTTCGCGTTCATACCCGGCTCCGATTTCCCGCTCATGACGGTGAGCCAGGCCAAGCTCGCGCTGGACATCGCCGCAGCCTACGGGCGCGGTGTCGAGCCCTCGCGCGCGGCAGAGCTCGTGGGCGTCGTGGGCCTGGGCCTCGCGTACCGTGGGCTCGCCCGCACGGTGGCCGACCTTGTCCCTGGCGCCGGCTGGGCGCTCAAGGGCGCGATGGGCTTCGCGGGCACCATGGCCACGGCCAAGGCCGTCCAGGCACGGTTCGAGGCGGGCGACCTTCTCGGCAAGCGCGCCGAGGGCGATTCCGGCAAGAAGTCCAAGGCCCCCTCGGAGCCCGTCATCGTGCGTCTCCCTGCTGCTTCCGGCGACGCCGAGGTCTCCGGCCGTGACGCCTACCTGGTCATCGGCGACGATCGGGGAGCGCGATGAGGGTTGAGCGAGAAAATCTCTTCCATAGAATCGAGCCGCTGCTTCCGCACGTGGAGCACCCGAGCCGCTACCTCGACCACGAGTGGGGCGCCTGCGAGGAGCAGGACGGCCCCTTCCACCTGTGTATGTGCTACGCGGACGTCTATGAGGTCGGCCAGCCGAACCTGGGCGTAGCCATTCTCTACAATGCCGTCAACGCGCAGGAGGGCATGAGCTGCGAGCGCGCGTACCTTCCGTGGAAGGACATGTCGGCCCTTATGCGCGAGCGCGGCGTGCCCATGCTCTCGCTCGAAGGGGCGGCGCCCCTCGCGTCATTCGACGCCATCGGCTTCACGCTTGCCCATGAGCTCATCTGGACGAACGTCCTCGAAGCCCTTGACCTGGCCGGCATTGCCCTTACGAGCGCCGAGCGCAACGAGGACGACCCCGTCATCCTCGCGGGCGGCCCCTCGGCCTGGAACTGCGAGCCCATGGCCGACGTCTTCGACGCCGTTCTTCTGGGCGACGGCGAGGAGTCGATCGTCGAGGTGTGCGCGAAGATCCGTGAGCGCCGCGCCGCCGGCGACACCCGCGCCGAGCTGCTGCTCGCCCTGTCTCGCCTGCCCGGCGTGTATGTGCCCTCCCTTTACGATATCGTAGTCGACGAGTTTTCGACCCGCTGGGGCTACGCCGTGCCCAAGCAGGGCACGGGCGTGCCCGCCGTCGTCAACAAGAGCTGCATCCCCGACCTCGCCGCCACGCCCGCCGTCGCCGGCAAGATCGTGCCCTACATGGGCATCGTCCAGGACCGCCTCTCTCTAGAGGTGCTCCGCGGCTGCGCGCGCGGGTGCCGCTTCTGCCAGGCCGGCATGACCTATCGGCCGGTCCGCGAGCGTCCCTGTGAGCAGATCGTCGAGGCCGGCGAGGCGGGGCTTCTCACAAGCGGCCACGACGAGATCAGCCTGACGTCGCTTTCGACGACCGATCATTCGCAGTGCGCGCAGATCCTCAACCGCATGCACTCCGACCTGCGCGACCGCGGCATCCGTGTCTCCATCCCGTCGCAGCGCCTCGACTCCTTCGGCGTCGAGATGGCCCTCGCGGTCGGCGGCGGCAAGAAAGGCGGCCTCACCTTTGCGCCCGAGGCTGGCAGCCAGCGCCTGCGCGACGTCATCAACAAGAACGTGACCGACGAGGACCTTGAGCGCGCGGCCCGAAATGCCTTCGAGAACGGCTGGCGCCGCTGCAAGCTCTACTTCATGATGGGCCTTCCCACCGAGACCGACGAGGACATCGTCGGCATAGTGCGCGCTGCCGAGCGCGTGCTGCAGATCGGCCGGGATGTCGTGGGGCGCGGATACAAGAGCGGCGTCTCCGTCTCCATCTCGGTGGCCGTTTTCGTGCCCAAGTGCTACACGCCCTTCCAGTGGTGCGGCCAGCTCGCCCCCGACGAGGTCCGCCGCCGCCAGCAGCTGCTGCTGCATTCGTGCACCGACCGTGGCGTGCGCATCGCCTACCACGATTCGTCCACCTCGCTCATCGAGGGCGCCATCTCCAAGATGGGGCGCGCCGGCTTCGAGCTCATCCGCGAGGCGTGGTCGCGCGGGTGCCGCTTCGATGCCTGGACGAGCGAGTTCTCGTTTGAACGATGGGCCGAGGCTGCCTCTGCCTGCGGTTTCGACCTTGAGGACATCGCCTGCGAGCAGTTCGACCTCAATGCGCGCCTGCCGTGGGACCACACTTCTCCCGGCGTCTCCAAGGGATTCCTTCAGCGAGAGTGGCGCCGGGCCGCCGAGGGCGTCACGACGCCTGACTGCACGCGCGACAGCTGCGTCGGGTGCGGGGTTTGCCCAACCCTTGGTGTAAGCAACGTGATCGTGGAGGAGCGCAAATGAGCGGAGCCAGGCCCCAGCCCTGGGGAGACGCGAAGCCCCAGGACCTCTCGCTGATCAAGGAGCTGCCGCGCCTGCGCGTGGAGTACCGCAAGGACGACCGCCTGGCCTACCTCGGGCACCTGGAGGTCCTCGAGGCGGTGAGCCGCTGCATCCGCCGCGCCCAGCTGCCCTTCTCGGTGGGCAACGGCTTCGCCCGGCGCATGCGCATCCAGTTCTCGCAGGCGCTGCCCGTCGGCGCTTCTTCTGACTGCGAGTACTTCGACCTGCGGCTATCCGAGGACATCGGGCCAGAGGCCGCGCTCGAGCGCCTGCGCGCGGTCACGCCCTCGGCTCTCTCGCCGTCGCGTGCCGCCTACGTCGACGGCCGCGCCCCCGCACTCGAGAGCTGGCTCACTCGCTCTCGCTGGGAAGTGCTCGTCAAGGACTGCTCGCTCGGCCCCGAGAGGCTCGCGAGCCGTATCGCCGATCTTAAGCGCGCGGGAGACCTCGAGTATCTGCGCGGCGAGAAGGTCAAGCACATCGACGTCGCCTCGGCCCTTGTCTCCTTCGAGGCGAGCGGCGCCGAGGGTGGGACGGCGCTTCTTCTCGACACGCGCTCGAGCAATGCCGGGGCCCTTCGCCCCCAGATCCTCATCGACGCCGCGCTCAGGCTCGCGGGGGAGGGCGCGGGTTACGACTGCCTCAAGGTCCGCCGCGTCTCGCAGGCGCACGAGGCCGAGGACGGCTCGCTGGTGCTGCCGCTCTGATCAGCCGCCAGCAGAGCGCTTCTTCGGGCATGTTCCACAACGAATAGTGGCCTTCTTGTGAAACTGCCCGGCATGTTGTCTCCAGGCAGGTCAAGACCTCTATATTTTTACAGGTTGCATGACCGCCGACGAACAGCCGGTACCGCTACCGTTTCCCCGGTGGGACCTGCTGCTCAACAACTTGCTCCGTTGACCGGTCAGAGCGACTTGAGTAATATCAGTACCTGTTGCATCAATGCCAGCAATGAAGGGTTCAAGAATGTACGCAATCATCGCAACTGGTGGCAAGCAGTATAAGGTTGCCGAGGGCGACGTCCTCGCCGTCGAGAAGCTCGACGCGCAGCCTGGCGACAAGGTGGAGCTCCCCGTCCTGCTTCTCAGCGACGGCAAGAGTACTGTCGTTGGCTCTGCCCCTCTTCAGGACAAGACCGTCACCGCCGAGATCCTCGAGCAGTTCAAGGGCGAGAAGGTCCGCGTCTTTAAGTTCAAGAAGCGCAAGCGCTACCAGCGCGACAAGGGTCACCGTCAGCAGCTGACGAAGATCAAGATCGCCAACATCCCCGCGTAGCACTCGTTTTATAGAAGGTAGGTAGCACAATGGCACACAAGAAGGGCCAAGGCACTTCCAAGAACGGTCGCGACTCCGCGGCTCAGCGACTCGGCACCAAGCGCTTCGGCGGCCAGAACGTCAAGGCCGGCGAGATCCTTGTCCGTCAGCGCGGCACCCACATCCACCCGGGCCAGAACGTGGGCATCGGCAAGGACGACACCCTGTTCGCCCTCAAGGCCGGCAAGGTCGAGTTCACCCGTGGCGCCAAGCACATGGTTCACGTCCGCGAGGTCGTTGCCGAGGCTTAAGAGCCATCGAGCTTTTCATTAATTTTTTTGAGAGGGGCCCCGGTTACCGGGGTCCCTCTTTTTGTTCGGGTTTATGCTGGCAAGCGTTGCAATTCGAGTTTTACAGGAGCCATACACGTGGACAACACCTTTACCGACCTCTCCCACATCAACGTCAAGGGCGGAGACGGCGGCGCCGGCTGCATGAGCTTCCGCCGCGAGGCCTTCGTGCCCAAGGGCGGTCCAGACGGCGGCGACGGCGGGCACGGCGGCGACGTCATCGTCGTTGCCGATGCTCAGCTCTCCTCGCTTATCGACTACCGCTATAAGCATCACTTCCGCGCCGGCCGCGGCACCCACGGCAAGGGCGCCCGCCGTCACGGGTCTGCGGGCGACGACCTGATCCTGCGCGTGCCGCTGGGTACCGTCGTGCGCGAGCTCGATCCCGACACGCAGAAACCCGTCTTCGAGATCGCCGACCTCACACAGCCCGGAGAGCGCGTCATCGTGGCCCCCGGCGGCCGCGGCGGCCTCGGCAACACCCACTTCGTCACCTCCGTGCGCCGCGCCCCGGCCTTCGCCGAGAAGGGCGAGCCGGCCCTCGAGCACTGGATCGAGCTCGAGATGAAGCTCATGGCCGACGCCGCCCTCGTGGGCATGCCGTCTGTGGGCAAGAGCTCCATCATCGCCCACATCAGCGCCGCGCGCCCCAAGGTCGCCGACTACCCGTTCACCACGCTCGTGCCGAACCTCGGCGTCGCGCGCGCGGGCAACGGCCAGTCGTTCGTCGCGGCGGACGTCCCGGGCCTCATCGAGGGGGCGAGCGAGGGCAAGGGCCTGGGCCATCAGTTCCTGCGCCACATCGAGCGCACGGCCCTTATCATGCACGTCGTCGACATCACGGGCGGCTATGAGGGCCGCGACGTCGTCGATGACTACAAGACCATCAACGCCGAGCTCGAGGCCTATGCCGCCGAGCTCGCTGAACGCCCGCAGATCGTCGTGGCCAACAAGTGCGATCTTCCCGGCTACGAGGACCAGATCGAGCGCTTGCGTGTCGCAGCGGAGGCCGACGGCCACCAGTTCTTCGCCGTCTCCGCGGCGACTGGCGCGGGCCTCGACGAGCTCGTTACGGTCGTTGCCGGCGAGGTCGCCAAGCTCCGCGTGGAGCTCAAGGCCGTCGAGCCCGAGCGCGACCTCTCCGAGCAGTGGGAGCGCCAGCGCCAGCGTCGCGACTCCTCCATCCGCATCACGCGCGAGGACGGCTGCGCCTGGCGCGTCGAGGGCGGCGCCATCGAGCGAATGGTCATCCAGACCGACTGGGAGAACGAGGACGCCGTGGCCTACCTGCAGCACCGCTTCAACCGCTGCGGCCTCGACGACAAGCTGCGCCGTGCAGGCGCCGCCAACGGCGACGAGGTGCGTATCCTCGGCTTCGAGTTCGAGTACGAGGGCGACGGCCCCGACGACTTCGCCGAGATCGAGGAGGCCGAGGAGGAGCTTCTCACCGATGAGGTGGGGGAGTAGTGGCGGGCAGGCTCATCGTGTTCAAGATCGGCTCCTCCACCTTGGTGGATGCCGAGGGCAAACTCGACAGGCCCTTTATCCGCTCGCTCTGCGACCAGATCGTGCGCCTGCGCGATGCCGGCGATAGGGTTGTCGTCGTCTCTTCGGGCGCCTCTGCCGCCGGCCGCGACGTGCTCGGCTTCTCCGAGCGCCCGAGCGACATCGCGACGCTGCAGGCCTGTGCCTCCGTCGGGCAGACGGCGCTCACCGAGGCCTATGCGGAGGTGCTGCGCGAGCGCGGCATCGCCTGCGGCCAGGTCCTGCTCACCCGCCGCGACGTCGTCGACCGCGACGGTTACCTCAATGCCCGAAACACCTTGACCAGGCTCCTTGAGCTGGGTGCGGTTCCCGTGGTCAACGAGAACGACACCGTCTCGGTCGCCGAGTTCACCTTCGGCGACAACGACATGCTGGGGGCAATCGTCTCGGGTCTCGTGGACGCCGACCTCTACATCATCATGTCCGACGTCGACGGCCTCTACACGGCCAACCCGCAGCGGGACCCGACGGCCGAGCTCATCGACGTCGTTACCGAGGTCGATCACAGCATCTCGGCCATGGCGGGCGACTCCGCCTCGAGTTTCGGCACCGGCGGCATGTCCTCCAAGGTTCGCGCCGCCCGCGCGATGATGGCCGCGGGCATCCCGACCGTCATCTGCGAGGGCCGCCGCAAGGGCGTGCTTCTCGACGTCGCCGCCGGCAAGAAGGTCGGCACCCTTTTCCAGCCGCAGTCCGACGGTGGCCACGAGATGGGGCGCAAGCTCTGGATCGGCCTGGCCGAGGTCGTGCGCGGCACGCTCGTTCTCGACGAAGGCGCCGCCCGCGCGGTGCTCGGCAACGGGGCCTCCATCCTTCCTGTCGGCGTGACGCGCATCGAGGGCGATTTCGCCTCAGGCGAGGTCGTCAACGTGACGAGCCCTGCCGGCGACCTCATCGGCCGCGGCGTCGTGCGATACTCTTCGGAGGACATGGGCCGCGTCCGCGGCCTCAAGCTCGACGTCATCGCCCGTTTCCTCGGCGACGACGCGGCTGTGCCCGCTATCCACCGAGACGAACTTCTCGTTTTCTAAGCAAAGGAGATTCATGGGACAGGCACTCGATAAGGCTAGCCTCGCCCGCGAGGCCTCGTTTGAGCTCGTGAAGGCCTCGGCCGAGGTTCGCTCGAAGGCCATCTCGGCCGCAGCCTCGCTGATGCGAGAGAATGCGGCGCAGGTCGTTGCGGCAAATGCGCTCGATATGGACCGCGCCCGCAAGGCCGGCATGAAGGAGAGCCTGCTCGACAGGCTCTATCTCGACGAGGCGCGCGTGCGCGGCATCGCCGACGCCATGGACGAGGTGGCCGCCCAAGCTGACCCAATCGGCCGCGTCCTCGACGGCTACATCAACGCCGACGGCCTGCGCATCGAGAAGGTCACAGTGCCCCTGGGCGTCGTTGCCATGGTCTACGAGGCGAGGCCGAACGTGACGGCCGACGCCTTCGCGCTCTGCATGCGCGCGGGCAACGCGTGCCTGCTCAAGGGCGGCAGCGCCGCCAACGCGAGCTGCATGGCAATCGCCGAGCTCTGCCGCCGCGCCTGCGTCGAGGCCGCCCTTCCCGCCGATTCCGTGGCCTATATCGAGGACGACGCTGAGCACACCCAGACGGCCGAGCTCCTCGGCGCCGCGGGCCTCGTCGATGTGCTCATCCCGCGCGGCGGTGCCGGACTTATCCAGACCTGTGTTCAGAACGCCAAGGTCCCCACCATCGAGACGGGCACCGGCAATTGCCACATCTACGTGCACGCAGATGCCGACCTGAATAAGGCCATCCCCATACTCCTGAACGCCAAGACGCAGCGCATCGGCGTCTGCAACGCCGCAGAGTCGCTGCTCGTGGACGAGGCGATCGCCGATGTGGCGCTTCCGAAGCTCGTCGGTGCCCTCGCTGACGCCGGCGTGCTCGTCCACGGTGACGAGGCCGCGCGCGCGGCCGCGAAGGAAGCGGGGGCCCTTGAGCACTTCGAGGACGCTACTGAGGATGATTGGGGCCGCGAGTACCTCGCGCTCGAGTTGAGCGTGCGCGTCGTATCCGGCCTCGACGAGGCCATCGCCCACATCAACCGCTACGGCACCCGACACTCCGAGGCCATCGTGACAGAGTCTTACGCGGCAGCTGAGCGCTTCTTGAACGAGGTCGATGCCTCAACCGTCTACGTCAACGCCTCGACGCGCTTCACCGACGGCGGCGTCTTCGGCCTCGGCGGCGAGATCGGCATCTCGACGCAGAAGCTGCACGTACGCGGCCCCATGGGCGCAGGTGCCCTGACCAGCACGAAGTACCTGGTCCGTGGATGGGGGCAGACGCGATGAGCTACGACGCCGAGCGGCTGAGGGAGATGGGCTTGCCCGAGCTGGGCGTGACGCCCGAGAAGACGTACCGTCTCGGCATCATGGGCGGGACCTTCGACCCTATCCACCACGGTCACCTCGTCGCCGCCGAGCAAGCGTACTCCGACCTCAAGCTCAACGTCGTTCTTTTTATGCCTGCCGGGCGGCCCGCCTTCAAGCAGGATAAGGAGGTGACATCTGCCGAGGACCGCTACGCGATGACGCTTCTGGCCACGGCCGACAACCCCCACTTCTTGGCCTCGCGCTTCGAGATCGACCGCGAGGGCGTGACGTATACGGCCGATACGCTTCGACTTCTTCGTGAAGCGTACCCGGAAAACGTCGAGCTCTACTTCATAACGGGCGCCGACGCCATCGCCGAGATCGTCACGTGGCACGAGGCTGCGACCATAGCCGCCAACGCCCACCTGGTCGCGGCCACGCGCCCCGGGTACAATCTCGACCACGCGATGGACGCCATCGAGAATTCCGGCATCGATTTTGACGTCACCTACCTCTCGGTCCCGGCGCTCGCCATCTCTTCCTCCTATCTGCGCGAGCGCGTTGCCGAGGGGCAAGGGCTGCGCTACCTCACGCCGGACTCCGTGACGGGCTATCTCCACAAGCACCGTCTTTACGGCGCCTCTACTCGCCACTTCGGACAGACCGGGGATGTGTTCGCTTAAATGGCATCGAAGAAGAATAAGGCGTCAAAGATGCGCGGCGCTTGTTATACCCCTTCCCAGCTGGCCTTTATTGCCCAAGTAGAGGCCGACCTTGCGATTCAGCTCCAATCAAAGCCCAAACGCCTGGCACACTCGATGTCGGTCGCTTCCACAGCGGAGTCGCTCGCGCTCATGTACGGCGTCGACCCGTTCCTCGCTCGGGTCGCCGGTCTTTTGCACGACTGGGACAAGGTGTTGTCCGACGAAGAGCTCATTGCCCGCGCCGAGGCACTCGAGCTTGATTTCGGGGGAGACGACTACAAGGACGTGAAGCCGCTGCTTCATGGCTGCGTCGCCGCGCGTGAGCTGCCCGAGCGCTACCCCGACCTTCCCGACGAGGTCTGGCACGCCATCAGTGTCCATACGACCGGCGGCTATCGGATGGGCCCGCTCGACAAGGTCCTCTTCGTGGCCGACGGCATCGAACCCTTGCGTCCAGCATCCAAGGGGATCGAGGAGACCCGCGCCCTCGTCGGCCGCGCCTCTCTTGACGACCTCTTCTGGAATTCCTTTGTGGGAGGCATCATCTACGTGCTCAAAGGCGGGCGCCATCTCTACGAGGGAACGATAAGGTTTTATAATGCACTGGCTGCCGAGCGCTCATAGAAGCGCCGCCAGAAACAAATGATCCGTTAGGAGAACCATCTTTATGGCTGCAAGCTCCCTTGACATCGCCCGCGTCGCGGCCCTCGCCGCCGACTCCAAGAAAGCAACCGACATCGTGCTCATCGACCTTATCGGCACGACTGACGTCTGCGACTATTTCCTCATTTGCTCCGGCAACAACAACCGCATGGTCGACTCCATCGTCGATGAGGTCCGCGAGAAGGTCTTCAAGAACTGCGGTATCCGCCCTATCTCGTGTGAGGGTCGCGAGGGACTGAACTGGGTCCTCGTCGATTACGGCTCCGTCTGCGTCCATGTCTTCAACCCCGAGACGCGCGACTTCTACCGACTCGAGCGCCTCTGGGGCGACGCTCCCCGTGTCCATCTCGACCTTGAGGGCGCCATGGCCGACGAGGCCCACGCCGCCGCCCTCGAGGGCGACGAGCCCACCCAGCCCGAGGGATAAGAGGCTGCGTCCACATCACCTGCCCGGGAGCAGCGGATTCTCTCTCATGGCTCAGCGATCGCTTCGCTCGCTGCGCGAAATCGCCCTGAGAGAGAATCCGGTGCTCCCAACCATAAAGCGGGCCGCAAAGAAAACGGTTTCGCTTGGTCCATTGGCGAAGAAAACCTGTCGGCTTGGTCTGTTTTGCCAAGAAAATGGCCCCGCTTGGTCCATTTGCAAAGAAAGCGCCTTCGCTTGGTCTGTTTGGGACCAAGTGAAGGTGTTTTCTTTGCAAAACCACTCCGAGAGCACCAAGCCGAGCCGTTTTCTTTGCGGGCGACCCGGCGGCTCGCCGCCCGGGGCCTTCCGATTCTGCTTTACTGCTCAGAGCTCGCTCTCTTGCGCGAAATCGTAGTAAGGAAGAATCGGGAGGCCCCTACCTATGAGCGGCCCGCAAAGCGGGCTGCAACTGTATTCCCTTCTCTTGTTCTTTGTTGTGGGACGAGAGCCTTCCAACCCTGTAGCCGCCCCGCGCCCCTTTTGGGCGATTTCGCGCAGCGAGTGGACGAAGTGAGCGCTGAGCCCAAAAGGGGCGCGGGCCCGGGGCGGCCCAGTAGCTAGAACTTCTCCTTGTTCATCGGCTGCGTATCGCTGACGCGTCCATCGAAGCGCAGGTCACGCCCATAGCGCACCGAGTCGTCGCCGAACCGCGCCTTCAGCGCGTCTGTCGCCGCCGCCAGCCTCTCGGCCTTCTCGTCGCGCACCTCCTGGTCGGTCTGGAAGAGCCCGAGCTGCACGGGCTCGGCTTCGTCGAACCCCGACACCCCGACCCCGAGCAGGCGCACCTTCATCCCCGGCGACCAGATCTGCGGCAGGAGCCGGAGCGCCTCTCGGCCGAACACGCTCTCCTGGTCGGTCCGGGAGGGGAGGGCGGCCTGCGCCGTGTGGCCCGTGCGGGCGTCGTACTTGAGCTTGAGCGTTACCGTGCGGCCTTTGAGCCCCTTGGTCCGCAGCCGTCTGCCCACGAGCCCCGAGATATGCATCACGGCGGCCTTGACCTCGTCTTCGTTGATAAGGTCCTCGCCAAAGGTGCGCTCGTTCGACACGCTTTTGGGCACCTCGTGTTCCGCTGCGGCGGCCACGGCGCTTCTTTCCAGCCCGGCGGCCCTCATGACCATGCGGGGGCCCGCCACGCCGAACATGCGCTGCGCATCGGTGCAAGAGAGGCGGGAGAGCTGCCCGAGCGTCTTTATGCCCATGCCCTCGAGCTTTGCCTGCGTGGCCGTCCCGATGCCGCTCATGGCTCCCACGGGCAGCGGTGCCAGAAACTTCCTCTCGGTGCCCGGCCACACGGCGGTGAGGCCGCGCGGTTTTTCCTGCTCCGAGGCGATCTTGGCTACGGTCTTGTTCGGGCCTACGCCAATCGAGCACGTGATGCCCAGCTCGGCCACGCGTGCCTGGACGCGGGCGCAGATGGCGACCGGGTTCTCCCGCGAGAAACGGCCGGGCGTCACGTCGAAGAACGCCTCATCTATGGACACCTGCTCCACGAGCGGCGTCTCATCCAGCAAGAAGCTCATAACGATGTCGCTCATCTCGTGGTAGCGCTCGTAGCGTCCCTGCGTCCAGATGGCCTGCGGGCAGAGCCTCTCGGCCTGGAACGCCGGCATCGCTGAGTGCACACCGAAACGCCGCGCCTCGTAGGAGGCCGTGGAGACGACGCCGCGCTTCTTGGACGAGCCGCCCACGATGACGGGTTTCCCGCGCCAGTCGGGGTGGTCAAGCTGCTCGACGGACGCGAAGAAAGCGTCGAGGTCGAGAAGTCCGATGGCCGGCCCCTTCCACTCGAGGGCGCCGTTTTCGGTGTCGCGGTATGTCTCGTGTTGTCCCATAGGGCGATTATAGGTCGGCGGCCCACGACTCGCCTGCCATTTGGGGACAGTCCCCTTTTTGCATGCGACACGTCGTTTCAAGCAAGTCGCCCACCGATCCGGCGACGAGCTCGCGGCCTCCTCGCGCGTGCAAAAAGGGGACTGCCCCCCAAACGGCAGGCGGGCCGTGCATCCTAAAGGGTTACGTGGAAGGTGGTCCCGCTGGCGGCGTCGCTCGTGGCCCAGATCTTGCCGCCGTGGGCATCGACGATGCTCTTGGCGATTGCGAGCCCTAGCCCGAAACCGCCTGTCTCTTCGCGGCTGCGCGCCTTGTCGGTGCGATAGAAGCGGTCGAACAGGTGCGCGAGGTCCTCGGCATCGATGACGGCGCCCTTGTTGTTCACGGTAACGTGCGCCTTCTTGCCGTCGCGCCGGGCGGACAGCTTGACCTCCGAATCCTTCGCCGCGTACTTCGTGGCGTTGTCGACGAGTGTGTTCATCACGCGCTCGAGCTGCTGCTTGTCGCCGGTGACCATAACCTCGGGCTCCGTCTCGCAGCTAATGGTGCAGCCACGCTCGAAAGCGACGGCGTCGAACTCGAGTGCGCACTCGTCGACGATCTCGGAGAGGTCGAGCTCCACCATCGGCCCCGCTGCCCCGACGGATCCCGCCTTGGCCTCGTCGGCGCGCGCGAGGGTGAGAAGGTCCTCGACAAGGCCCTTCATGTGCTCGGCCTCGTCGGCGGTGCGACCCACCCAGCGCATGTCCTCGGCGCTCATATCCTTAGACCTCTGCAGGATCTGCACGTTTGCCAAAATAACCGCGAGCGGGGTCTTGAGCTCGTGCGACGCGTCGGATATAAAACGCCGCTGCGCGTCCCAGGCTTCGCTTACGGGCTTGATCGATCGGTTCGCGAGCGCCCGGGAGACCGCGTAGAGCGCGCAGAGCGACATGAGGAAGATGATGACGCCCGAGATGCCTTGCCTAATGAGCGAGACGTCCCTCGAGTAGGTGTCGCAGATGGCGATCCTCAGGCCATACACGGTGCTCTTCTTGGCCCATGCGAGGTGCCTCGCCCAATTGGTTCCGCTCGTCTCGCTACCCGAGACGGCCTTCGCCACGATCTCGTCGAGCGCGTCCTCGTCGAGGCCGACGGGAGATTCGGACTTGTTGAGGACGATGCCGCTCGGGGTGACGTCGACCGAGACGGTGAGCATCGAGTCTGCGCCCACGGTGCCCTCGCGGTCCTTCGACCCCATCTGCGGGTTCAACGCGTGCCCCACCTCCAGGCCACGGTTGAGCAGCGACATCGTCACGTTGTTTTGCATGGTCACGTTGCTCACGAAGGTCATGACGAGGGCTATGAGCAGGACCACGCCGGAGAGACCGAACGTAATGAGCGTGAATTCGCGTCGTAGCTTGTCGAGCATCGCGTGTCTCCTCGAGCGATGGTTCTTGGCACAAAATAAGGCCGCCGACGAAGCGCCGGCGGCCGCAGTCCCCTAAAGGTTAAAGCACCTCGAGGCGGTATCCAAGCATGCGCAGCGTGGTTACCTGCACCTTGGAACCGACATGGGCGAGTTTCTTGCGAAGGAAGCTCACGTAGGCCTCGACGGAGTTCTCGGAAGCCTCGCCGTCGGTGCCCCACACACGGGTGAGCAGGTCCTGCTTGGACACGACGCGGGAGTTCGAGCCCATGAGGATGCTCAGGACCTCGAACTCCTTGCCGGAGAGATGGACGGACTTCTCGCCGCACGAGAGGTCGTGGGTCGTGAGGTCGAGCACGATGTCGGCGAACTTGATCTCGTCGATAAGGACCTCGCCGCGGCGGCGGGTGAGCGCGCGGAGGCGGGCGAGGAGCTCCGGCGCCTCGAAAGGCTTGGTCATGTAGTCGTCGGCGCCAGCGTCGAGGCCGGCGACCTTGTCCTCGGTGGAGGTGCGCGCGGTGAGCATGAGCACCGGGGTCGCCACGTTCTCGCGGCGCATCTGGTGCACGACGTCGTAGCCGCTCATGCCGGGCAGCATCACGTCGAGCACAATAGCATCGTACAGGCCACTCTTCGCGCAGGTCAGGCCAGCTTTGCCGTCATAGGTGGCCTCGGCGTTGTAACCTTCGTCCTCAAGGATCTTGACGATGGCGTCGGCGAGGTTACGCTCGTCCTCGACAACCAGGATGTTCATGCTCTACCTCCGATTTTTCAGGCAGCTGAGTGCTTTGATTTGCGCCTATACTACCTACAGGCGCTTAAAAACCACTGAACCACAGGTCTCGACCACGATTTCTGCGCGCAGGTTCACAAAAACTGCACCTTGCGCGCCAAAACTTATGTCGTAAGATAAGAAATTGCTTTGTGGCCCTGCGGTGCGGGCCCACCTTTCCTACTTCGCGCACCGCTCGTACAGAGGAGTTTTACTTTGGCAGTCAAGATTCGCCTGGCCCGTCACGGTGCCAAGAAGCGTCCGTACTATCGCGTCGTCGTCGCCGACAGCCGCATGCCCCGCGACGGTCGCTACATCGAGCTCGTCGGTCGCTACAACCCGCTGACCAACCCCAAGACCATCGAGATCAACCTCGACAAGGTCGATGAGTGGATCGGCAAGGGGGCTCAGATGTCTAACGCGGTCGAGCACCTCGTTGCCATCGTCCGCGAGGGCGAGCCGGTCAAGCAGGAGAAGAACAAGATCTCCAAGAAGGCCGCTGCCAAGGCCGCCGCTGCTGCTGAGGCTGCTGCTGAGGCTGCTGCCGACGCCGAGTAGTCCCCATGGAGACCACCGAAAGCGTCGAGCTCTCGGCCACGGACTCCGAGGAGATGCCCTCCGACAAGGTCGCTGACCTGGTCGAGTACATTGTTTGCGGGCTTGTTGACGACGAGGACTCCGTTTCGCTCGATGTCACCGATTCCGAAAGTGGCGCGCTCATCGAGGTTTCGTGCTCCGAGGAGGACGCAGGCCGTGTGATCGGCCGCAAGGGTCGCACCATCAAGGCTATCCGCACGCTTGCGCGCGCCCTCGGGCAGCGCGTTGGCACCGAAGTCGAGGTCGAGGTCTTGGGTTAGGTCCATGCGAGAGCGTTATAGATGCATAGCCCGTGTGCAGAAGTCACACGGTAAAATAGGGGAGGTCGTGGCGGTTCCCGTCCACGGCCTTCCCGCCGTATTGGCCGAGGGGCTCGACGTGTGCGTGGTGCCGCCGCGGCTTAAGGGCGAGCGCTGGAAAACTGTCGAGTCCTGTTTCGAGGACAACCGCGAGGGCAGCCTCATCCATCTTTCAGGGGTGGACGGCATCGACGAGGCCAAAGCGCTCGTCGGCCGCTACCTTCTTGCCCGTGAGTCCGACCTGCCTGACGACATCGACCTGCACGACGTCGATCGGCTCCTCGGGCGCGAGGTCGCAGACGAGAGGCTCGGCCTTAGCGGTCGCATCACCGAGGTCATGCGCGGCGTCGCCAACGACGTCTGGGTCATCGACGCAGGCGGCGAGGAGCTGCTGTTGCCGGTCATCGAGCGCGTCGTGATGGAGGTGCCCGAACAGGGTGCCATCACCGTCGACGCCGAGGGCTTCTACGGCCTCGAGGGGAGGTAGCCCTTGATTTTCGAGACCATCTCCGTCTTCCCGGACGTGTTCGAGCCCTATCTCGGCGCCTCCATCATGGGCCGCGCCGAGAAGGCCGGTATCGCCGAGTTTTGCCATCACGACCTGCGCGACTGGACCCATGACCGTCACCGCACGGTCGACGACGCGCCCTTCGGCGGCGGGCAGGGCATGCTCATGAAGCCTGCGCCCATCTTCGAGGCGGTCGAGGCTGTCCGCGACGGGCGCCCCGAACGGGCCCGCGTCGTGTTCTTCTCGCCGGTCGGCACCCCGTATACCCAGCGCTGCGCCGAGCGCCTGAGCCAAGAGGAGCGCCTTATCTTCGTGTGCGGGCGCTACGAGGGCATGGACGAGCGCTGCTACACCCTCGCCGACGACGTCATCTGCCTCGGGGACTACGTGCTCACGGGCGGCGAGCTGCCCGCGCTCGTGGTCATCGATTCGGTGGTGAGGCTGCTTCCCGGGGCCCTCGGGGACTCCATGAGCGCCGTCGACGAATCGTTCTCCGACTCGGGGCTGCTCGAGTACTCCCAGTACACGCGCCCCGCGAGCTACCGCGGCATGGACGTGCCGCCCGTGCTCTTGTCCGGCGACCACGCCAAAGTGGACGCCTGGAGGCGCGCCGACGCCGTTGAGCGCACCGCGCATTGGCGCCCGGACCTTATCGATGGCGCCGACCTCACCGCAGACGAGCTTGCCCGCGCGCGCTTGTTTATAGATCCGGAAGGGGAGTGAGCCGAATGCCCTCCGACAACAAAGAAGGCCGCGGCGTGCTCGGTTTTATCGTTGAGCTCATCGTGACCGTTGCCATCGCCATCGGCGTCGCCTTCGCGCTTCGCACCTTCGTGTTCGGCGTCTACGTCGTCCCCACCGGCTCGATGCTCGATACCATCCAGAAGGGCGATATGCTCATCGGCGAGAAGGTCACGCTTCACTGGCAATCCCCGCAGGTTGGCGACGTCGTCACCTTCGATAGCCCGACCGAGCCCGGCACGACGCTCATCAAACGCGTCGTCGCCGTGGGTGGCCAGACCATCGACCTGCGCGACGGCAAGCTCTACGTGGACGGCGTCGAGCAGAACGAGCCCTATACAGAGGGTAAGGAGACCGCGTCTTTGTCGGATTACTCCGGCAGCGCCGGGATCACCTATCCCTACACGGTCCCCGAGGGCTATATATTTTGCATGGGCGATAACCGCACGAACTCGCTCGACTCACGTTATTTCGGCCCGGTCTCGGTTGATGCCGTATCATCTAAGGGCCTGTTCATCTACTGGCCGCTCAGCGACGCCCGTCTCCTCTAGGCGCTAAGCGGACACGGCAAGAAGAAGGAAGCGAGAAATGAACAAAGACGCGCTTACGTTCCAGGACATGATCCTTGAGCTCGAGCGGTATTGGGCCGGCCACGGCTGCACGGTCATGCAGCCCTACGACTCCGAGGTCGGCGCCGGCACGTTCCACACCGCCACGACGCTTCGCAGCCTCGGGCCCAACGCCTGGCGCACCTGCTACCCGCAGCCGTGCCGCCGCCCGGCCGACGGCCGCTACGGCGAGAACCCCAACCGCATGCAGCACTACTACCAGTTCCAGGTCATCCTGAAGCCCTGCCCGGTCGATTCACAGGACCTGTACCTGGGCTCGCTCAAGGCCATCGGCCTCGACCCCGCCGAGCACGACGTCCGCTTCGTCGAGGACGACTGGGAAAGCCCGACGCTGGGCGCCTGGGGCCTTGGCTGGGAGGTCTGGATGGACGGCATGGAGGTCACCCAGTACACCTACTTCCAGCAGGTCGGCGGCATCGAGGTCGACCCGGTTCCCGTTGAGATCACCTACGGCCTCGAGCGCATCGCCATGTACGCTCAGGGCGTCGACTCCGTCTACGACCTCATCTGGAGTTACCTGCCCGACGGCACGCCCATGACTTACGGCGATGTCTTCCACGAGAACGAGTTCGAGTTCTCGACCTACAACTTCGAGGTCGCCGACGTCGACATGATGCGCCGCAAGTTCGATGAGTACGAGGCCGAGTGCCACTCGTGCCTTGACCACAAGCTGCCGCTTCCCGCCTACGACTGCGTCATGAAATGCAGCCACGCGTTCAACATCCTCGACGCCCGCGGCGCCATCTCGGCCACCGAGCGCGCCAACTACATCCTGCGCGTGCGCGCCGTCGCCAAGGCGTGTTGCGAGAGCTATCTCGCCGAGGTCGCCGGCAAGAAGGACACGTATTCAACGAAGGGCGAGGTGGCCTAAATGGCAGATACCTTGGATTTCCTGCTCGAGATCGGCGTCGAGGAGATGCCTTCGGCTCCGCTCATCAACGCTTCCAAGCAGCTCCCTAAGCTCGTCGAGTCCCGCCTCGACGCGGCTGGGCTTTCCCATGGCGCCGTCCGCGTCGTGAGCTCGCCTCGCCGCCTCGCCGCCATCGTGGAGAGTGTCGCCTGCGAGACCGAGGCCATCCATGAGTCGTTGCGCGGCCCCAAAGCCCAGATTGCCTTCGACGCCGACGGCAACCCCACCAAGGCGGCCCAGGGCTTCGCCCGTAAGTGCGGCATCGACGCCTCCGAGCTCAGTCGTGCCGTGGCCGATGACGGCAACGAGTACGTCTTCGCCGAGAAGAACGTGCCTTCCGCGCCCGCGATGCCGATCCTGTCGACTCTCGGCCACGACGTCATCGCGGCCATCGAGTGGCCGAACTACCGCTCCCAGCGCTGGGGTTCCGAGCACGAGACCTTCGTTCGCCCG
Source organism: Paratractidigestivibacter sp. (assembly GCF_963660155.1). Lineage (GTDB taxonomy): Bacteria > Actinomycetota > Coriobacteriia > Coriobacteriales > Atopobiaceae > Paratractidigestivibacter. Next base: position 66,364 of record NZ_CAVKWG010000017.1, read on the forward strand.
ATCCGCTGGATCTGCGCGCTTCTTGGCTCCGAGGTCGTGCCCATGAGCTACGCCGGCGTGACCAGCGCAAACGTCACTTTCGGCCACCGTGTGCTGGCTCCCGGCGCACGCGTGGTCGCAGACCCCGCCGCCTACGAGGGCGTCCTCGAGGCCGCCTACGTGCTCTCCGCTGAGCGCCGCGAGGCCGTCATCCGCGAGAGCATCTCCAAGATCGAGTCCGAGCGGCCGGGCTCCTCGGTCGACACGCCGAAGCGCATCTTCGACGAGGTCGTGAACCTTTGCGAGTGGCCGACGGTCCTCGTCGGCAAGTTCGACGAGGAGTACCTCAAGGTCCCGCAGGAGATCATCTGCGAGTCCATGCTCTCCAACCAGCGCTATTTCCCGATCTTCGACGCCGAGGGTAAGCTCACCCGCGAGTTCGTCATCGTCTCCAACGCCGATCCCAAGGTTTCAGCAACCGTCGTCTCCGGCAACGAGCGCGTCGTGCGCCCGCGCCTCGACGACGCGAAGTTCTTCTTCGAGGAGGATTTGAAGCACCCCATGGAGGACTTCGTCCAGCGTCTCGGCATCGTCACCTTCCAGGAGAAGCTCGGCACCACGCTTCAGAAGGTCGAGCGCATGGAGAAGATCGCCGGCGCCGTGGCCTCCGCGGCGGGGGAGAATGAGCAGGGCGTCGCCGACGCCGTCCGCGCCGCGCACCTCGCCAAGGCGGACCTCGTGTCCCAGGCCGTCGTCGAGTTCACTAACCAGCAGGGCGTCATGGGCGGCTACTACGCCGAGGCCGCCGGCGAGAACGCCGAGGTCGCGTGCGCCATCCGCGAGCACTACCGCCCGCGTTTCGCCGGCGACGAGCTTCCCAGCAACACCTGCGGCAAGTGCGTGGCTATCGCCGACAAGCTCGACACCTGCTGCGGCATCTTTGCCATCGACGAGCCGCCCACCGGCTCCTCAGACCCGTTTGCCATCCGCCGCTCGGCCATCGGCATCATCCAGATGCTGCGCACCATGCCGAGCGTGCACCTGGCCGAGCTCGTCGACCTTGCTCTCGCGTTCTATAAGGAACAGGGCCTCGAGTTCGACGCTGAGGCCGTTTCCAGGAAGGTGTGTCAGTTCTTCGCCGGTCGCCTCAAGTCCATTGCCAAGGACGAGGGCATCCACCTGGACTCCATCGAGGCCGTCTCGGCCGTCGGCGTCATCGACCCCGCCGAGTTCATCGCCCGCGCGCGTGCCCTCGACACGGCGCGCGCCGAGCAACCCGAGGTGTTCGACGACCTCGCCGCCGCGTTCACCCGTGCCCACAACCTCGCCGACGCCTCTCTTGGCACCGAGGTCGACGAGTCCAAGCTCGGCAACGCGGAGCGTGCCTTGCTCAGCGCCTGTGTAGAAGGTGAGGAGAAAGTCTCCTCGGCGCTTGCCGACTCTGATTTCGAGGCCGCTTGCGGCGCTCTCGCGGCCCTTAAAGAGCCCATCGACCGATTCTTCGACGATGTGCTGGTCATGGACGAGCATATTGATGTAAGGGAGAACAGGCTCCGTCTGCTCAACCGCTTCGCCGGCGTCTTCGCGGGCGTGGCGGACATCAGCGCCCTTTCTCGTAAGAAGTAATGTCCGCTCTTCGGCGGCCTTTCCGGCGCCGCCCCCGCGAAAAGCGGGGAAACCATTTGGGGGTAACAGATGGCCAAGCTCGACATCGACGACGATCTCTTCGGTGAGAGCGTTCCTATGATCTACGTCCTGTCGGACGCGCGCGGCGAGACCGCCAACACGGTCGTCATGGCGGCTGCCGCCCAGTTCGGGCCCGAATCCGTCGAGATCGCTCGCCTCTCGAACGTGAACGATGTCGACACCGTTCGCGCTTATTTCGACGACAACTACGATTCCGAGCGCCCGACGGCCGTGTTCCACACCTTCGCTAACGGCACGCTTCGTCGCGAGATCCGCCGCGAGCTCGATCGCAGGGGCATTCCCTCGATCGATCTTCTGGGCCCCGCCGTCACGGTTCTGTCCACTCTCACGGGCGAGGAGCCGACCCACGCGATCGGCGCCACCTACGGCAACTAGCCAAGAAAACGCCCCGTCAGCGAAAAGCCGGCGGGGCGTTCAGTTGCACCCAAGATTTAAAAAACAAAAATCGTTTCTATCGTACAACGAATCCGGCTTTCGCGCTCGCGGGGGCCGAATTCGCTTATTTTTCGCCCCGTTCACCCGCCACACGCTACCAGTTATCAAATGAGTCGCAGCGTAGCGGCCTCATGTTGCTAGAATTCTCTAGTCATGTGAGAGCTATACCTCTCGCGTGACCGTTCGTAGTAAGTGCGTCCGGCTCCAACCGGACGTCAAGCACTCAAGAAGCAAGGGGTAAACATGGCTGAAAAGCACGTGTACCGCTTCGGCGCCGGTATCGACGGCGTCAATGCGACCGAGCCCGCCGGCGAGACCGTCGACGAGGCCAAGTGGATCGTCGGCGGCAAGGGCGCTAACCTCGCCGAGATGGCCAAGATCGGCCTTCCTGTCCCTCCGGGATTCTCCATTACCTGCCAGACCTGCGTCGCGTACGCCAACGCCGGCAACAAGTGGGCCGACGGTGTCCTCGACGAGATTGACGCTGCCCGCGAGAACCTCGAGCAGCGCATGGGCAAGAAGCTCGGCGACGCCGAGGACCCGCTGCTGGTCTCCGTCCGCTCCGGCGCTCCCTTCTCCATGCCGGGCATGATGGACACCGTCCTTAACCTCGGCCTCAACGACATCTCGGTCCAGGGCCTCATCAAGCAGACCGAGAACGAGCGCTTCGCCTATGACTCTTATCGTCGTTTTATCCAGATGTTCTCCAACGTCGTAATGGGCGTCGACGGTGACCTCTTCGAGGATGCTATCAACGCCAAGAAGGCCGAGAAGGGTGTCAAGCTCGACACCGAGCTCGATGCCGCAGACCTCAAGGACCTCGTCGAGACCTTCAAGCAGATTTTCGCCGTCAACGTCGACTCCCAGGCTCACCCCGAGGTCGCTCCCGACGGTCGTGCCGCTTTCCCGCAGGACCCGCTGCTCCAGCTCCGCTTGGCCATCGAGGCCGTCTTCGGTTCCTGGATGAACGAGCGCGCCATCATCTACCGCAAGCAGAACAAGATCTCCGACGACCTCGGCACCGCCGTCAACGTCCAGGTCATGGTCTTCGGCAACAAGGGCGATACCTCCGCTACCGGCGTCGCCTTCACCCGCAACCCCGCCGATGGCACCAAGGAGTTCTACGGCGACTTCCTGGTCAACGCCCAGGGCGAGGACGTCGTGGCCGGCATCCGCAACACCGAGCCGATCGCCGACCTCAAGACCATCCCGGGTCTCGAGGAGGCCGGCCAGCAGCTCGACGACATCTTTGTCAAGCTCGAGGAGCACTACCACGACATGATGGACATCGAGTTCACCATCGAGCAGGGTAAGCTCTGGATGCTGCAGACCCGCGTCGGCAAGCGTACCGCCATGGCCGCGCTCGCCATCGCCATGCAGTTCGAGTCCGAGGGTGCCATCACCAAGGAGGAGGCCGTCATGCGCGTGGCCCCCGAGCAGCTCGACCAGCTCCTCCACCCGCAGTTCGACCCCAAGGCCGACTTCAAGGTCCTCACCAAGGGCATGAACGCTTCCCCCGGCGCCGCCGTGGGCCAGGTCGTCTTTTCCGCTGAGGACGCCGTCCACTGCGCCAACAAGGATCAGCCCTGCATCCTTGTCCGCTGGGAGACCAACCCTGACGACCTCAAGGGCATGGTTGCTGCCGAGGGCATCCTGACCTCCCACGGTGGCAAGACGTCCCACGCGGCCGTCATCGCTCGTGGCATGGGCGCCCCCTGCGTCTGCGGCGCTGAGGCCCTGAAGATTGACGCCAAGGCCAAGGAGGTCGTCGTCTCCGGCACCGACGTCGTGCTCCACGAGGGCGACATCATCTCCATCAACGGCACCACCGGCGACGTCATCCTGGGCGCCGTGCCCCTGACCCGCCCCGAGCTCACTGGCGACCTCGAGACCATCCTCACCTGGGCCGACGAGATTCGCTCCGACGCTTCCCGCGGCCGCAACGTCGGCGTTCGCGCCAACGCCGACAACCCCGAGGACGCCAAGCTCTCCCGTGGCTTCGGCGCTGAGGGCATCGGCCTGTGCCGCACCGAGCACATGTTCCTGGGCGACCGCAAGGAGATTATCCAGTCCTTCATCCTCGCTGAGCGCACCGGCGCCAAGCAGCAGGCCCTCGGCCAGCTCCTCAAGGTGCAGACCGACGATTTCCTGGGTATGTTCGAGGAGATGGACGGCAAGACCGTCATCGTTCGCCTGCTCGATCCGCCCCTGCACGAGTTCCTGGATAACCCCCGCGAGTACGCCGTCGAGCTTGCCCACGCCGAGCACCGCGGTGAGTCCGATATCCAGCTCCAGGCCCGTCGCGAACTGCTCACCCGCTTGGATTCCTTCCAGGAGGCCAACCCGATGCTCGGTCTGCGCGGCTGCCGTCTCGGCATCGTGTACCCCGAGCTGACCGAGATGCAGGTGCGCGCCATCGCTTCCGCCTATGCGCACCTCAAGAAGCGCGGTCTTAACCCCAAGCCCGAGATCATGGTCCCGCTCGTCTCTACCGTCGAGGAGCTCAAGGTCGTCCGTGAGCAGATCGAGAAGGTCATCGCCGCTGTCTCCGAGCAGACCGGCGTCGACATCACCATCCCCATCGGCTGCATGATCGAGATTCCGCGCGCCGCTGTAACCGCCGACGAGATCGGCGAGTACGCCGACTTCTTCTCCTTCGGCACCAACGACCTCACGCAGATGGGCTTCGGCTTCTCCCGCGACGACGTCGAGAGCACCTTCATCCCGCAGTACCTTTCCAAGAAGATCCTCAAGACCAACCCGTTCGAGACGCTCGATGCCGGCGTTGCCAAGCTCGTCAAGATGGGCGTTGAGGGCGGCCACCAGGCCAACGACAAGATCGTCTGCGGCGTCTGCGGCGAGACCGGCGGCGACCCGGACTCCATCCAGATGTACTACGACCTCGGCCTCGATTACGTGTCCTGCTCGCCGTACCGCGTGCCCATCGCCCGCCTTGCGGCTGCCCAGGCCAAGATCAAGTCCAACGGCGGCGCCCAGAAGCTCGCCTAAGGACGCACTCGCTCACATAGCGTTTGTGTAGGGGAGAGGGGCCTTCGGGTCCCTCTCCTTTGTTGTGTGCCACACTCGTTGGGAAGACGGGCCGCGTGCCCGCTGTCGTTTCTTTTGAAAGGTTGCCTATGGCGCGTCGCGCATCTGTTGGCGGGGTTCTGCTCGTCGTCTTCTCGCTGGCCTTCGTCGCCGTGTGCGGTGGGGTGTTCTACCTCGTCTTTACTGGTCAGATGCCGGGTATGCGGCAATCTAGCGGCGGTTCTTCTACAGCCGAGCAGGCCCAGGTCGCCTCGCAGACGGAGGTTGAGCCGAAGGACTTCTCGTTGTACACGTGGGAAGAGCTCGGGCGCATCGCGACGATGATCGAATCCGCGGGAACGCAAGAAACGGGCCTCGCTGTGGCGCAGGAGTACGGCATCGTCTCCTTTGACGGATCGCTTGCCGATTGCGCGCACCAGGTCGTGCTCGCCGACGGCAGCGCGGCGCTCTGCCGCGTCGTGGGAGTTCTTGCCGACGACCTTGCCGACGGGTCGGGCAAGGCCGGCCTCACCTTTATGGTCTCGGGCCTCGGTAGCGCGCCGATGAACTCGACGGCCACGTGCGACGGCGGCTGGGAAGGCTCCGAGCTCCGCGGTTGGCTCAACTCGGATGGATCGTCGCTTCTTCCCGATGACCTTCGCGCGGCCATAAAGTCGGTCTCGAAACTCTCGAACAACACGGGCATCACGAGCGACACGGCATCGGTCACGTCCACCTCCGATGGCCTTTGGCTTTTCAGCGCCTCAGAGATTTATGGTTCCATCACCTGGTACGAGCAGGAATATGGCGACGGCGTCATCTACAACACGGACTACACCGATTTCGCGCCGTACACGCAGATGATCAACTCGGAGGGCTCGCAGTACCTCTACTTCAGCCAGAACGACGTGGCGGACCGCTCGGAATACGCGGCCGTCGCGGGCGCGCTCGGCAAGCTCACCTCGAATTTCTGGCTCCGGACGGCCTATCCTTTGAGCATAACAGGCTCAGACGACGGCCAGTTCTACCAGGTCATGGCCTCCGGCTACCCGTCGACCGTTGCCGTCGCAACGCAACAAAACAAGATTCTCGCAGGATTTTGCCTTTAGTTGTGAATTTTCTTGATAAGCGGAGCCGCGTCGTTTAAACTTTGGCCTCGTGTGTAAGCCTATGTGCCGTTCGCAAGGGCGTCGGCACCTCTAGAGACAAGGAACAACAATGGATTACATTCGCGCCATCGAGCGTCAGCAGATTCGTGAGGACATCCCCACGGTCAAGGTTGGCGACAACGTCAAGGTCTACTATAAGATCATCGAGGGCGAGCGCCGTCGTGAGCAGGTCTTCCAGGGCGACGTCATCCGCATGAGCGGTTCCGGTGCCCGCGAGACCTTCACCGTACGCAAGGTCTCCTTCGGCTGCGGCGTCGAGCGCACCTTCCCGCTCCACAGCCCCAAGATCGCCAAGCTCGAGGTCGTCCGCCACGGCAAGGTCCGTCGCGCCAAGCTTTATTACCTTCGCGATCGCGTGGGCAAGGCTGCTCGTATCCCCGAGAAGCGCTAAGAGCAACACATTCACTCGCAACTGGGCCGTCCCTCGGGACGGCCCTATTTTTAGGGAGAGGGCATGGCCGGTACACGCTCAGGCTTATCGTCGGCGAAAAAGATCGCCGCGCTGCTTTCGGACGCCCCTGATGACGAGGCCCGCGAGATGATCGCGCGCTATGCGGACGACCCGCGCAAGCAGGTGCAGAAGGCGGTCGCCTCCGCCGCTAAGCGGCTCGAGAAGGCCGAGGCGGAGCGCGACCGCGTGCAGGGGATGTACGACCTGCAGCGCGAGCTGGGCGGCGAGGGCATAGTGCTCGGCGTCGACGAGGTCGGCCGCGGCTCGATCGCGGGACCGCTCACCGTGTGCGCCGTGGCCCTGCCCTATGACCCAATGATTCTCGGCATCAACGATTCCAAGCAGCTCGCGCCCGCTAAGCGAGAGGTGCTCGCCGCCCAGATCGCCGACGTGGCGCTCGCTATCGGCACCTGCCACATCGAGCCAGCATCGATCGATGCCGTCGGTATGGCCCAGGCGCTGCGCATGGCCATGAAAGGGGCTATTCATGACGCGGGCGTGGAGCCCGACTGCGTATTGATAGACGGCAACCCCATGCACCTGCACCCCAAGGAGAAGACGCTGGTGAAGGGCGATGCGCGCATCGCCGCCATCGCCGCGGCGTCCATCGTCGCCAAGGTGACGAGGGACCATATCATGGTCGATTACGACGATGAGTATCCCGAGTATCACCTCGCGGAGTGCAAGGGCTATGCGTCCGCCGACCACATCGCCGCCATCAAGGCCCATGGGCTCACGCCGATCCACCGTTTCTCGTTCTGTGGCAATTTCTTGGAGACTCCGGCGCTTTTCTAATCTTCCCGGTTTCGACCTGAATCTGTTTTCAACATGCTCTCGGTCGGCCCGTGTTGGCGATTGTTGAAAACTTTTCTTTGAACCGCTCGTGAGCGGTAAGAATTCTGCAAGATAGCTGCAAGAGTTCGGTAAGACTGCGGTTAGACGCGTCTGCCATGCTCGCTTCCCACGTTTACCGCCAGGGAAGGAGCGACCCATGTGCACCGAATACGAATACGTCTCGACCGTTGAGTTCGAGGAGTCCTATGACGCGCCCGCTGAGGGGCTCGGCGTCTCGAGGTCTTTCTATTTGCTGCCCGCCGAGACGTACAAGTCGCCGAGGCCCGTGAACGAGCTGACGCGCCGCGAGATCGGTCAGCTCGGTGAGGACTTCGCCGTTGCCTTTCTCAAGGAGCGCGGCTACGAGATCCGCGAGCGTAATTGGCGCTGCAGGAGGGGAGAGGCCGACATCGTCGCCGAGAACCCCGAGGGCACCCTCACGTTCGTCGAGGTGAAGACCAGGCGCCACGGCACCACCTTCACCGATTGCGCTCCCGAGGAGGCGGTCACCCAAGCGAAGCAGGACAAGTACGCCCTGCTCGCCGACGTGTATCTCTCAGAGCACCATCTGAGCATGCCGGTGGCCGTGGACGTCGTGTCGATAATCCTCGACGACGACGGCCAGACACGGCTGCGCCTCATGACCGGCTCGATCTTCGTCGACCGCTGATGGGTACCTCGGTAGCGGTCCGCTCCGCGTTCATCCACGGCATCGAGGCCATGCCCGTTTCGGTCGAGGTCGGCACCACCGGCGGCGTCCCCGGGTTCATCTTTGTGGGCAACCCCGACAAACAGATCATGGAGGCCGGGTCGCGCGTGCGGTGTGCCCTCGGGGAGTGCGGCTTCGAGATACCGCAGGTGCGCTTTACCATCAACCTCTCGCCCGGGGAGGCGAGAAAGACGGGCACGACGTTCGATTTACCCATCGCGGTCGGCGTGCTCATCGCCTCCAGGCAGATCCCGGCCTCCGTTGCCGACCATGCGGTCTTTGTGGGGGAGCTCAACTTGAACGGGACCGTCGTACCGTCGAGGGGCTCTGCGGCCTTCGCCCTTCTCGCAGCGGAGCAGGGGCTCGACCTTGTCACCTCAGCCTCGACCTCGGCCCCGGGCCCCTACGCGGCAAATACCTTGGGGCTCGAGTCGATCTCGCAGCTCAAGGCCGGCCTGTCCTGCCTGCGGCCGCTCAGCGCGACCGCGCCCGACACCGAGGCGTCCTCGCCGCCCGACGATCTCGATTACGCCGATGTCATCGACCAGGAGATTCCTAAGCGGGCCATGGTCATCGCTGCGGCCGGCCGCCACGGCATGCTGATGGTCGGGCCTCCCGGCTCGGGCAAATCAATGCTGGCCAAGCGCCTGCCGACGATCCTTCCGCCGCTCACGCCGGAGGAGCAGGCCGAGGCGCTGCTGGTCCATTCGGTCGCTGGGCGGCCCACGGACACCATCGCGGCGGGGCTCCCGCCCTTCAGGGACCCTCACCACACCATCTCGATCGCGGGCCTCGTCGGCGGCGGCTCACCTGTGCAGCCAGGCGAGCTCTCCTTGGCCGACAAGGGTGTGCTCTTTCTCGATGAGCTGCCGGAGTTCGCCAAGAACGTGCTGCAGTCCATGCGCCAGCCCATAGAGGACCATTTCGTGCGCCTCGTCCGCTCGAGCGGCGTCTACACCTTTCCCTGCGACTTCCAGCTCGTGGCGGCAGCGAACCCGTGCCCCTGCGGCCATCTGGGCGACCCCGGCCACGAGTGCACCTGCAATCCAGCCGCCGTCACGCGCTACCAGGGAAAAATCGGCGGGCCGCTCATGGACCGCATCGACGTCGTGTGCGACGTGGCCCGCCCGAGCGAGAAAAGCGTGATCCGCGGGGGCAAGGGCATGGGGTCGCAGGAGATGCGCGAGCTCGTGATAAACGCGCGAGAGTTCAGATCTTGGCGCGAGGCTCGCGAGGACGGACCGGCGGGGCCGGGAGGGGCGAGGCTCAACGACGACGCGCAGAGGATGTTCGAGAGCTACGCGGAGCGTCTGCGGCTCGGGGGCCGCGCGATCGTGAGGGTCGCCCGGGTGTCGAGGACCATAGCCGACCTCGCTGAACATGAGCTCGTGCAGCAAGACGACGTCATCGAGGCACTCGGTTTCCGGTCGCGCTCGAAGCTTTAGGAGGTTCTCATGGCAATCGACGAGAAGTGCTGGGAGCTCAGGCTCGGCGAGGACGGCTACCCCTCGCGCCTTATGGACCTGGCAAACCCGCCGCAGGTCATCTACGGGCGTGGCGACCCTGGGCGCCTCGAGGGCATCTACCTCGGCGTCGTCGGCGCGAGAAGGGCGACGCCCTATGGGCTCGCCATAGCCTCGATGGCGGGCCGCGTCGCCGCCGAGGGAGGGGTCGGCGTCGTCTCGGGAGGGGCCATGGGCTGTGACGCGGAGTCGCAGCGCGCGGCACTTAACGGCGGAGCGCCGACCATCGTTGTCTCGGGCGTCGGCGCCGACTGCGTCTACCCCGATACCTCGCGCGATGTCTTCGAGCGGGCCGTGGCCGAGGGCGGCGCCGTCATATCGGCGGAAAAGTGGGGTTCGCCCCCGAGGCGCTGGGCCTTTCCGAAGAGAAACGCGCTCATCGCCGCGCTCTGCCGCGCCCTCGTGGTCACCGAGGCCGGTTATCGCTCGGGTACCTTGAGCACGGCCGACGCCGCCATCGAGCTCGAGCGCCCGGTCTACGCCATCCCGGGCTCCATCTTCTCGGCGAACTCCCGCGGCACGAACATGCTCATCTCGGAAGGGGCGCAGATCATCCACGACGAGGAGGCGCTTTCGACGGCGCTCGCCCTCGACCTCGGGTTCCTCGTCATGCAGACTAAACCGAAGGCCGAGGCCGACCCCGTCATGGTCGCCCTGCTGGGCTCTGCGCTCAGGCCCGAGGAGCTTGCGCAGGCCATGGGCCAAAAAGTCCTTGAGACCATGCGCCTTCTGGCCGATTACGAAGCGAGAAACCTCGTGGAGCGGCAGCCCGACGGAAAGTACTCGCCCACGAAGGCCTACTACTTGGGTAACAATATGGGGCATTGAACACGCGGCGCCGCCGGGGCGCGGGAAGGATCAGCCTCATGCAGAACACGGTCACGGTCGTCGGCGCGGGCCTCGCGGGCTCCGAGTGCGCCCTGCAGCTCGCGAAGAGGGGAGTGCACGTGCGTCTCTTCGAGCAGCGCCCTAAGTCCACCTCGCCCGCCCACCACACCGACCGCTTCGCCGAGCTCGTCTGCTCCAACTCGCTGAAGTCGACCAAGGCGGACTCCGCTGCCGGCATCCTCAAGGCGGAGCTCGCTCGCATGGGGTCGTTCCTTCTCGGCTTCGCGCGGGAGGCGGCCGTGCCCGCGGGCGGAGCGCTGGCCGTCGACCGCGACCGCTTCTCGGTGCTCGTCACCGAGGCTATTCTCGGCAACCCCCTCATCGAGGTGGCACGGCAGGAGGTGAGCGAGATCCCCGCCGGCCCTTGCGTCATAGCCGCTGGGCCGCTTTGTGCCGACGCGCTCTTCACCGCCGTTGAGGCCGCTGTGGGCAAGAGCCACATGTCCTTCTTCGACGCCGCGGCCCCAATCGTATCGGCCGAGAGCATCGACCGGGACATCGCCTTCTCGCAGTCGCGCTATGAGGAGGGCGTGGGCGACTACCTCAACTGCCCCATGGACAAAGAGGAGTACGAGGCCTTCATCGACGCCCTTCTGGGGGCCGAACGCGTCATCGCGCGCGACTTCGAGCAAAAGGACCTCTTTTGCGCCTGCCAGCCGGTCGAGGAGGTCGCCCGCACGGGCCGCGACGCCATCCGCTTCGGCGCCCTCAAGCCCGTGGGCCTCACCGACCCGCGCACGGGCCGCCGCCCCTGGGCGGCCGTGCAGCTTCGAGCCGAGAACGAGAGCGCCCAGGCGTTCAATCTCGTCGGTTTCCAGACGAACCTCACCTGGCCCGAGCAGCGCCGCGTCTTCCGCATGATCCCAGGCCTTGAGGACGCCGAGTTCCTGCGCTACGGCGTCATGCACCGCAACTCCTTCGTCGACTCCCCGCATGTGCTCGACCGCACCTTCAGGATTCCCGGCACCGAGGCGCGCCTCGCGGGCCAGATCTGCGGAACCGAGGGATACGTGGAGGCCATCGCCTCGGGCCTTCTCGCCGCGCTGAACACCTACGCCGAGCTCATCGGGGCACCGGTGGTGTCGCTGCCGGTTACGGGCAGCCTGGGCTCGCTCGCAGACTACGCGACCGACCCCGCCACCAAGGATTACCAGCCCATGCACGTCAACTTCGGCATCTACCCGCCGCTCGAGCAGCATGTGCGCGACAAGGCCAAGCGACGCCAGGTCTACGCCGACCGAGCCGCGGCGGACCTCGACGCCTACCTGGCCGGACGTTCGGACCTGGGCCTCGCGTGAGCGCCTTCGACGAGTGCGTCGACGCCTTCGCGGGGCAGCTCGCCGATGTGAGGGGCCTTTCGGCCAACACCGAGCGCGGCTATGGGACGGACCTTCGCTCCTACGCCCGCTGGTGCGAGGCGCAGAACGTGGATCCATTCCGCGTGACCCATAAGGAGCTCCGCGGCTACCTCGCCCATCTCTCTTGCGAGCGCTACGCCACGGCGACCATTAACCGGCATCTCTCGGCCATCCGGGGCCTCTACAGCTGGATGGTCGCCCACGGCTACGAGGCGAGCCCGGCCGCGGCCGCCGTCGCGAGCCCGAAGAACGCCCGCCGCCTGCCCAAGACCATGAGCGACGACGATGCCGAGCGCCTGCTCGCCGCCTGTGACGGCCCGGGCCCAAAAGATCTGCGCGACCACGCCTTCCTCGAGCTCCTTTATGCGAGCGGGGCGCGAATCTCGGAGATCTCGGCCCTCGACGTGGGCTCGGTCGATTTCAGCGCGGCCCAGCTCAGGCTTTTCGGCAAGGGGAGCAAGGAGAGGATCGTACCCGTCTATGAATCGGCCCTCGATTGGGTGTCTCGCTACCTCGAGGAGGCTCGCCCGGGGTTTCTCGCCTGTGCCAAGAAGAACGCTGCCGACTCGGCGCGGGCGCTCTTCCTCTCGGCGCGCGGCAACCGGATGTCGGCCGACGCGCTTCGGCGCGTCTTCGAGTCGCGAGTGTCCATGGCGGGTCTCGACTCGGCCCTCACGCCCCATGCCATGCGCCACACCTTCGCAACCGAGCTCCTCTCGGGCGGCGCCGACCTCCGGAGCGTCCAGGAGCTTCTCGGGCACGAGAGCCTCTCGACCACCCAGATCTACACGCACCTGTCGGTCGAGCGCCTCAAAGAGGCCGCTCGCGCGTCCCATCCCCGCGCCTGATATGGCGAGGCTGTGGGCATAAATTGGCCCTGTACAAGAGATTTGTGCCTGCTATACTAAATTGCTGTTGTGCACAAGCACGGCATGCCGGCGACCGCCGGCACCATCACACACGCGCGACGACCCGCCTGCCGTGGTGCCCGAAGGCTCAATAAGCCAGGCCTCGGGTGGCAGTTACCGGGGATGACCTCGCGCGGAGGACCAACCACAGGAGGTTACAAAATGGCTAAAATCACTATCCAGACCCTGCTCGATGCCGGCTGCCACTACGGCCACCAGACCCGCCGCTGGAACCCCAAGATGAAGTCCTACATCTTCGGCGAGCGCAACGGCATCTACATCCTCGACCTCAAGCAGACCATGTACGGCGCCGATAAGGCCTACTCCTTCCTCAAGGATGTCGCCTCCAAGGGCGGCAAGGTCCTCTTCGTCGGCACCAAGAAGCAGGCCCAGGAGCCCGTCTCCCAGCAGGCCGAACGCTGCGGCATGCCCTGGATCAACCAGCGCTGGCTCGGCGGCATGCTCACCAACTTCGTGACCATGCGCTCCCGCATCAACCGCATGGAGGAGCTCGAGGCCATGGTCAACGACGGCCGCATGGCCACCCTCCCCAAGAAGGAGCAGGCCGTCCTCGGCAAGGAGCTCGATAAGCTCCAGAAGAACCTCGGCGGCGTCCGCGACATGACCGCCCTGCCGCAGGCCATCTTCGTCGTCGACTCCAAGCGCGAGGAGATTGCCATCCGCGAGGCCAACCGCCTGCACATCCCCGTCGTCTCCCTGCTCGACACCAACTCCGACCCCGACGTCGTCGATTACGGCATCCCCGCCAACGACGACGCCATCCGCTCCGTCTCCCTCATGTGCGAGCTCATGGCCGACGCCGTCCTCGGCGGCTCCGGCAAAGAGCAGATCACCGCTGAGGAGATGGCCGCTCCCGCCGAGGCTGCCGAGACCGCCGCTGCCGAGTAAGTCCTACGGACACCAGTAATTCAACTTCGACCACAGAGGAGATACCAATGGCTCAGATTACCGCCGCCCTCGTCAAGCAGCTTCGCGAGATGACCGACTCCCCGATGATGGAGTGCAAGAAGGCCCTCGTCCAGGCTGAGGGCGACATCGAGAAGGCTGTCGACGTCCTGCGCACCATGGGCATCGCCAAGGCCGTCAAGCGCGCCGGCCGCGACACCAACGAGGGCACCGTCGCCACTTTCGTCTCCGAGGACGGCAAGACCGGTGCCATCCTCGAGCTTTCCTGCGAGACCGACTTCGTCGGCACCAACCCCAAGTTCACCGGCTTCGCCGCTAAGCTCGCCCAGGTCGTCGCCGAGCAGAACCCCGCCGACGTCGACGCCCTCAAGGCCTGCGAGATGGACGGCTCCACCGTCGACGCCGAGCTCACCGAGATGATCCATGTCATCGGCGAGAACATGAAGGTCATGCGCTTCCAGCGCGTCTCCGTCGAGAACGGCGCCTTGGCCTCCTACATCCACCTCGGCGGCAAGATCGCCGACATCGCCTGCTTCGAGTTCGCCAAGGCCGAGAGCGCCGCTGCCGACGAGTTCAAGACCTTCGCCCACGACGTCGCGATGCAGATCGCCGCTACCGCCCCCGTCGCCGCCTCCCGCGACGATGTGCCGGCCGAGACCGTCGAGCACGAGCTCTCCATCTACAAGGCCCAGGCTGCCGAGTCCGGCAAGCCCGAGGCTATCCAGGAGAAGATGGCCCAGGGCCGTCTGGAGAAGTACTTCAAGGAGTTCGTCCTCTGCGAGCAGGAGTTCGTCAAGGATTCCTCCACGACCATCAACGGCCTCGCCCAGAAGACCTCCAAGGATCTCGGCGACGAGATTAAGGTCAAGTCCTTCGTCCTTTACCGCTTCGGCGAGTAAATCGAGCTCTTAGATCTTTTCGGAGCCGGTCGCATAAAGCGGCCGGCTCCTTTTATGTGCAGGCTCGGCGCCGCTCGGCTGCGCAGGGGTCGCGCCGAGGCCCTCGTCTGCTAGACTCATCAGTTAGCAAAGAAGCGCCCTGCGCGCATGACATTCCGATATGAGTGGAGGAAGTTTTGGCAGACGCTACGTACAAGCGAGTTTTGCTCAAGCTCTCCGGCGAGGCCCTCATGGGCTCCCAGGAATTCGGCATCGACCCCGCGGTCCCCAAGAGGCTCGCTGACGAGATCCGCCCCGTCTTCGAGTCCGGCGTCGAGATAGCCGTCGTCATCGGCGGCGGCAACATCTTCCGCGGCGTCCAGGGGGCTGCAGGCGGCATGGACCGCGCCCAGGGCGATTCCATGGGCATGCTCGCCACCGTGATCAACGCGCTCGCCCTCCAGGACACCTTTGAGCAGGCCGGCATGGACAGCCGCGTGATGTGCGCAATCTCGATGCGCCAGATCGCCGAGCCCTACATCCGCCGCCGCGCCATACGCCACATGGAGAAGGGCCGCATCGTCATCCTGGCCGCGGGCACCGGTAACCCGTTCTTCACCACCGACACCGGCGCCGCGCTGCGCGCCTGCGAGGTCAACGCCCAGATCCTCATGAAGGCGACCAACGTCGACGGCGTCTACGATGCGGACCCCAAGACCAACCCCGATGCCAAGAAGTACGACTCCGTGACCTACGACGAGGTCCTCTCGAAGAACCTTAAGGTCATGGACGCCGCCGCCATCGCGCTGTGCCGCGACAACAATATGCCCGTCATGATCTTCGACATCAATGGCGACGGGAACTTCCAGAACGCTGTCGAGGGCGCCCACGTGGGCACCGTCGTTTACAACAAGGAGGACTAACCTATGAGCCAGCACACCGACTATGCCAAGTCCCACATGGATAAGGCCATCGATGCCCTGAAGACCAACTTCTCCCGCGTCCGCTCCGGACGCGCCAATGCCAATATTCTCGACCCCATCAAGGTCGATTACTATGGCCAGCCTACCCCGATCACCCAGCTCGCCGGCGTGAAGGTCCCCGAGGCCTCCATGCTCGTCATCGAGCCGTGGGACAAGACGTCCTTGAAGGCCATCGAGAAGGCCATCGAGGCCTCCGACCTCGGCATCACCCCGTCCAACGACGGCGTCTCCATCCGCCTGCCCTTCCCGCGCCCGACCGAGGAGCGCCGTAAGGAGCTCGCCAAGGAGTGCTCCAAGCTAGCCGAGGAGGCCCGCGTGGCCATCCGCAACGTGCGCCGCGACGCCAACGGCAAGATCGACCGGGACGAGGAACTCGCCGAGGACGACGCCAGCCGCGAGAAGAAGGCCGTCCAGAAGCTCACCGACAGCTACGTGGCCAAGGTCGAGGACATGCTGAAGACCAAGACCGCCGAGATCATGGAGATCTAGCTTGCGCTACGACGAAGACCTTCTCAAGGAGTACTTCTGCGAGGCTCCCGAGGACATCTCGCTCGACGACGTCGACATGGCCCGTGTGCCGGGCCATGTCTCCATCATCATGGACGGAAACGGCCGCTGGGCCACTGCTCGCGGGCTCGACCGCAGCCAGGGTCACGTGGCGGGCGTCGACTCGCTTCGCGAGGCCGTGACCACGAGCGTCCGCCTCGGCCTCGATGTGCTCTCCGTCTACGCTTTCTCAACCGAGAACTGGAAGCGGCCGCAGAAGGAGGTCAACCTCCTCATGCACCTCTTCGCCACGACGCTTGTCCACGAGCTGCCGCTGTTCCACCAGGAGAACGTGCGGCTTCGCTTCTTCGGCGACCTCACGGCGCTTCCCGACGAGACCCGCGAGGTCTTCCAGAAGGGCCTCGACGAGACCGCCGACCACGACGGCATGACCTTCGCGCTGGCCGTCAACTACGGCTCGCGCGCAGAGATAGCACGGGCGGCACGCGAGCTCGCGGCCGAGGTCGCGGCGGGGGAGCGCGACGCCGACACGATCGACGCCGATGCCGTCGCCGGCCATCTCTACACCCGGGGGCTGCCCGATCCCGACCTGCTCATCCGCACGTCCGGCGAGCTTCGCCTCTCGAACTACCTGCTCTGGCAGCTGGCGTACTCCGAGTTCTACGTGACCCCGACCCTGTGGCCGGACTTCTCGCGCTGGGACATGTTGCGCGCCATCAAGTCCTACCAGTTTCGCGAGCGTCGCTTCGGGGGAGTCAAATAACATGTCTGGCGAGCGCATCGATGAGAAAAATCGGACCCGGAGCGTCGGCTTGGACCGCCAGGTCGATCGTCTCGAGGCTCGCCGCGCCGCCAAGGAGGGCCAGCGGGCCGCAGGAGAACTCCGCGGCCAACGCGCCCGCGGCACCGCGGAGAAGCTCCTGACGCGCACCATGTCTGGCGCCATCTATGCTCTTGTCGTTTTGGCGTGCCTTTTTATCGGTCCCTTCACCACGACGTTGCTCGTCGCCGCCATGGCTTGGCTGTGCTGCTCCGAGTTCTTCCGCATCTGCCGCATGGGCGGGCGCATGCCCAACGAGGTCATGGGTCTCGCCGCGGCAGCTGCGTTTCCAATCGCCGCTTATTTCCAAGGCCCGGCCGGCCTCGCCATCGTCCTGCTCGTCCTGCTCGTCTGCATCGCCTGCTGGTACGTGGCCACCCCGCGCGCGAATATCGCCGACGTCGCCGTGACGGTCTTCGGGCCCGTGTACACGGGCTTCGCGTTCTCGGCGATCCCGCTCATCCGCCTTTCCGACAAGGGCGTCCACGGGGGGCTCCTCACCTTCGGTGTCATGGGCTCGCTTTGGGCAAACGACGCCGTCGCGTATCTCGTGGGCTCGCGCATCGGCGCGCATAAGCTCGCTCCACGCATCAGCCCTAAGAAAAGCTGGGAGGGCTTCTGGGCGGGCCTTATTGGCTCGGCAATCGTGTGGGTGGTCCTGGCGTTCGTTGCCGTGCCCGCCTTAAACCCCCTGCTCGCGGCCTTTGTGGGCGTCGTCGTCGGCATCGTCGGAGTCATCGGCGACCTCTTCGAGTCCCGTATCAAGCGAGGCGCCGGCGTCAAGGACTCGGGCAACCTCATCCCGGGGCACGGCGGCCTTCTCGACCGCTCCGACTCGCTGCTTTTCGGCGCCGTCGCCGCGTACATGATCCTGCACTTCGGAGGAATCCTGTGACAAACCCCATAACTATCTTCGAGGACACCGCGCCGTGCTCGGAACGCCCGCGCCCGGTGCGCGTGGCTGTTCTCGGCTGCTCGGGCTCCATCGGCACCCAGACCCTCGACGTTGCCCGCAGGCACGCCGATAAGGTCCAGGTCACGGCCCTCTCCGTCAACTCCTCGACCGATAAGCTCGTCGCTGCCGCGCGAGAGTTCGGCTGCGCCCACGTCGCCGTAGCGGATGCCGCTCACAGAAACGATGCGTGCCTCGCCGAGCTGCCTTGCGGCTGCGATGCGGGGTTCGGCGCCGAGGCGGTCTCGGCGCTCGCGGCCCTTCCCGACGTCGACATCGTGGTGAACGCCCTTGTCGGTTTCGCCGGTATACACGCCGGCTACGAGGCCCTGCGCGCCGACAAGGTCCTCGCCTATGCCAACAAGGAGTCCATCGTCTGCGGCGGCGACCTTCTCATGCCGATGGCAAAGCCCGGCCGCCTCATCCCTGTCGATTCCGAGCACTCGGCCATCTTCCAGTGCCTGGTGGGAGAGCGTAGCCGCGAGGTCCATTGCATATGGCTCACCTGCTCGGGCGGTCCCTTTTATGGCAAGACGCGCGCTGAGCTCGATGTCGTCACCGCCGCCGACGCGCTCGCGCACCCCACGTGGGACATGGGCGCCAAGATCACCATCGACTCGGCGTCGCTCATGAACAAGGGACTCGAGGTCATCGAGGCCAAGCACCTCTTCCAGGTGCCCGTCGACTCCGTTCGCGTCCTCGTGCAGCGACAGAGCAAGATTCACTCCATGGTCGAGTTCGCCGACGGCGTCGTTAAGGCCCAGCTCGGTGGCTCCGACATGCGCGCGCCCATCCAGTATGCCCTCAGCTATCCCGAGCGCTGGGACGCAAGCGTCGAGCGCGTTGATTGGGGCTCCTGCGCGCCTATCACATTCGGCGAGGCGGACGAGGAGACCTTCGGGTGCCTTCGCCTGGCCAAGGATGCCGGACGAACCGGCGGCACGCTGCCTTGCGCCATGAACGCCGCCAATGAGGTCGCCAACCTTGCCTTCCGCCAAGGTTCGTGTGGTTTCACCGAAATTGAGCGCGTCGTCTCGGCCGTCATGGACCAAACGAGCGTCGAGCGGGTAGAGAACCTCCAACAGCTGCTCGACGTCGACGCCCGCGCCCGCGAGGCCGCTCGTCGCGTCCTTACCGCGGAGGTTTAGCTTGTCTGGCGCGCTCTCGGTCCTCTCGGCCGTCTTCTGGGGCCTCACCGTCCTCTCTTTGCTGGTCTTTATCCACGAGGCCGGCCATTACGCCGCGGCGCGCGCGTTCGGCGTGCGCGTGACCGAGTTCATGCTCGGCCTGCCCTGCCGCTGGCGCCTCTCGCGCAAGAGCCGCAAGGTCGGCACCGAGATCGGCGTGACACCGATCCTGCTCGGCGGCTACAACCGTATCTGCGGTATGGAGCCTTACGAGGAGAAGAACCTCGCGAATGCGCTGGCCTGCGTCCAGAAGCACGGGCGCATCGAGGCGAAGGCCTTGGCCGAGGAGCTCAAGATTTCCGAGGATGAGGCCACGGCCGCCCTGGCCACCCTTTGCGACTGGGCGTCGATTCGCCCGTTCTACAACCCTGACCTCGGCGAGAAGCCCGGGCAGAGCGAGTGGCCCGCGGCTTTCGAGACCCAGGCGCGCGATGCCTGCGGCCTTACTGAGTACGACCGCGGACACGATTTCTCGCGCGAGGGCGCGACCAAGGCCGGCGCGGCCCGCCCACTCGACGGCGACGCGGGCGTGTTCCTGTCGCAGGAACGGGGCCGCACATACCTGGGGACGGGTTTCTTCAAGCGTTTGGTTATGCTCGTCGCAGGGCCCCTTGTGAACATACTCTTCGCATTCGTCGTCGTGGCCGGTGCCTTTATGGTCACAGGCGTCTCGGTCGCGTCGACCGAGCCCGTCGTAGGCGCCGTCACGGAAGGCTCCTATGCCCAGGCCTGCGGCCTTGCGGCCGGCGATCGCATCGAGCGGGTCGGCGATACCGAGGTCGGCTCTTGGTCGACGCTTGTGGCCGCCATGAAACCCTATCTCGAGGGCGGTGTCGATTTCACGATGCTCATCGAGCGCGACGGTTCGGAGGTCGAGGTCAACATCGATCTGAGCGACGGCGAGGCCACAGATGTGCTCGGTATCTCTTCCCAGGTCTCCATCTACCACCCGAACCTCGCCGAGGCTGCGGGACTCACCGTCCGCTACGGCCAGTCCGTCGCCTCTTACGTGATCAAGCTGATCATCCCGCAGGAGACCATGGAGGTCCTCAACCAGTCGACGTCGATCGTGGGCATCTCGGTCATGGCCTCGCAGGCGGCGCAGATCGGTGTCTCGAGCCTCGTGCTTCTCGCCGCCTCGATCTCGATGTCTCTCGGCTTCATGAACCTTTTGCCCATCCCGCCGCTCGACGGCGGAAAGATTCTCATCGAGGTCATCCAGCTCATCATTCGTCGCCAACTCTCGTTCAAGGTCCAAAATGCCATCAGCTACGTGGGCCTCGCGTTTTTCGTCTTTGTGTTCGTCGTCGTGCTCAAAAACGACATTTTCCGCTACGTGATTGGATAGGCCATGACCGATTCCGTGAACAAGCCCGCACACGCCCCGCGAGACCTTACCCGTCCCGTCCATGTGGGCAACGTTCAGGTGGGCGGGGGCGCACCGGTCTCCGTCCAGTCCATGTGCACGACCAAGACGGACGACGCGGCCGCGACGCTCGCGCAGATCGGGCGGCTCGCCGAGGCCGGCTGCGAGATCGTTCGTGTGGCCATTCCGCGCGCCGAGGTCCTCGACGGGTTCCAGGAAATCTGCGGGTCCTCGCCGATTCCTGTGGTGGCCGACATCCATTTCGACCACAAACTGGCCATCGAGGCTGCTCGCCGCGGTGCCGCAGCCCTGCGCGTGAACCCCGGCAACATCGGTTCCTGGGAGCGCGTTGACGCCGTCATTGACGCTGCAGGCGAGGCCGGCATCCCCATCCGCATCGGCGTGAACGCCGGCTCCCTTGATAAGGACATCGACGCCCGCGAGGACCTCACGCAGCCCCAGAAACTCGTGCAGAGCGCCGTCAGCTTCGTGCGCCACTTCGAGGAGCGCGGATTCTCGGACATCGTGATGTCTGCCAAGGTCCACGACGTGCCCGCTACCATCGAGACGAACCGCGAGCTCAGCCGCCTGCTTCCGCATGTGCCGCTCCACATCGGCGTGACCGAGGCGGGCACGTTCGTGCAGGGCACGGTCAAGAACGTGGCCGCGCTCTCGGTGCTGCTTTCCGAGGGCATCGGCGACACCATGCGCCTCTCGCTTACCGCCGACCCCGTCGAGGAGGTCAAGGTGGCCTGGGAGCTTCTCGCCGCGCTCGGCATGCGCCGGCGCCACCCGGAGCTCGTGAGCTGTCCCACCTGCGGCCGCTGCCAGGTGAACATGATTCCCATTGCCGAGGAGGTCTCGCGCCGTCTGCAGGACGTGAACGCCCCTATCTCCGTGGCCGTCATGGGCTGCGCCGTCAACGGCCCCGGGGAGGCCAAGGGCGCCGATATCGGCATGGCGAGCGGCAACGGCCAGGCGCTTCTCTTCGCCAACGGAGAGCCGATCCGCAAGGTCCCCGAGTCCTCGATGGTCGACGAGCTCTTCTCCGAGATCGAGCAGCGATTCGGCAACCGGGAGCCTTAACTCGCGCGAAGCACAAGCAGGCGCGGCTTGTCGTAAACTAAACAGCACGTGAATCGAGCCGGGCCGCGCGCCCGGCTTTGCATAAAACAGATTGGAACAGACGTGAAGCGCTATCAGACCATGTCCAGGCTCTACGCCCCCACGCTCAAGGAGGACCCGACCGAGGCCGAGCTCGTCAGCCACAAGCTGCTGCTCCGCGCCGGCATGATCCGCAAGACCGCTGCCGGCCTCTACAGCTACCTGCCCCTTTGCTGGCGCGTCATCCGCAAGATCGAGGATGTCATCCGCGACGAGATGGAGGGCATCGGCGCCCAGGAGATGCTGACGCCCATCGTCACTCCCGGTGAGCTCTGGGAGCAGTCCGGCCGCTACGCCGCCTACGGGCCCGAGCTCATGCGCCTGAAGGACCGCCACGACCGTGACTTCGTCCTCGGCCCCACCCACGAGGAGACCTACACCGACCTCGTTCGCAACGAGCTGCGCAGCTACAAGCAACTGCCCGTCACGCTCTACCACATCCAGGACAAGTTCCGCGACGAGCTGCGCCCGCGCTTCGGCCTCATGCGCGGCCGCGAGTTCATCATGAAGGACGCCTACTCCTTCTCCGCCACGCAGGAGTCCCTGCAGCAGTGTTATGACGACGAGAAGGCCGCCTACGCCCGCATCGCCGAGCGCTGCGGCCTCAAGG
The DNA here is from genome assembly GCF_963660155.1 of Paratractidigestivibacter sp. Taxonomy (GTDB): domain Bacteria; phylum Actinomycetota; class Coriobacteriia; order Coriobacteriales; family Atopobiaceae; genus Paratractidigestivibacter. The sequence goes on from NZ_CAVKWG010000017.1 coordinate 88,746, forward strand.
CCCTTCCGGTCGTTGCCGACTCCGGCCAGATCGGCGGCGACACCTCCGTCGAGTTCATGGCGCTGGCTGACGCCGGCGAGGCCGAGCTCGTCTGGTGCGACTGCGGCTTCGCGGCCGACACCGAGGCCGCGACCACCAAGGTCCCCGTGCAGGACGGCCCCGGCCACGGCGAGCTTCGCCGCATCGAGACCCCGGGCACGCACACCATCGAGGAGCTCGCCGAGCTGCTCGAGATCGACCGCAATGCGACCGTCAAGTCCCTCTGCGTCATCGACGCCGAGGGCAAGCCGGTCCTCGCGCTCGTTCCCGGGGATCACGAGCTCAACGACTGCAAGGCCGAGCACGTCTTCGGCTCGGGCTACCGCATGATGACCGACGACGAGCTCAAGGGCTATAAGCTCCCCAAGGGCTCCATCGGCCCCGTCAAGCTCACGGCGGGTATCCGCATCGTCTGCGACGAGTCGCTCAAGGATGCCCACAGCTGGGCCTGCGGCGCCAACGTGGACGGCTACCACTACGTGGGCGTCGAGCCCGACCGCGACTTCACGGTCGACGAGTGGGCCGATCTCATCACCGTGGCCGAGGGCGACCCCTGCCCCAAGTGCGGCTGCGGCCTGCACTCCGCGCGCGGCATCGAGATCTCCCAGGTCTTCCAGCTCGGCACCAAGTACTCCGAGGCCATGGGCGCCACGTTCATGGACGAGGACGGCCGCGAGAAGCCGTTCCTCATGGGCTGCTACGGCATCGGCGTCTCGCGCATGGTCTCGGCCGTGGTCGAGCAGCATAACGACGAGCGCGGCATCTGCTGGCCCGTCTGCGTCGCTCCCTATGAGGTAGAGGTCGTCGCGATGAACGTGAACGACGATGTGGTCTGGCCCGTGGCTCAGAAGGTTACCGAGGAACTCGCCGCCGCCGACCTCGAGGTGCTTCTCGACGACCGCAAAGAGCGCCCGGGCGTCAAGTTCGCGGACGCGGACCTCATCGGCGTGCCCTACCAGGTCATCCTCGGCAAGAAGGGCGTGGCCAACGAGACCGCGGAGGTCAAGGTGCGCGCCACGGGCGAGCGCTTCGACGTGCCGTTCGGCGAGCTCGCCTCGTGGCTCAGCGAGAGGGTCGTGCCGGCCCGCGCGTAGGCGGGGCAAACCGCACATGCGGCCCTCGACCGCTTGGTCGGGGGCCTTTTTGTTACGGCGTCCGGATGCGGCGCTCAATGGGGGGGAAGGACATGAACTATACCGAGCTCGCGGCATCTGCCAGGGGAAATATCGGTCCTTATTGCAAGGCTTGCAACAAGTGCGACGGACGAGGCTGCAAGGCGTCGATTCCCGGTCCCGGCGCCAAGGGGTCCGGCACCGTGGCCGTGCGCAACGCCGACGCCTGGGGCCGTGTCCTGGTCAACATGGATACCCTGCACCCTTATTTCGAGGCGAGCACGCAGGCGACGGTGCTCGGCCGTTCCCTCTCGCTTCCCGTGATGATCGGGCCCGTGGGCGATGTGCAGCGCCATTACGGCGACGGGTACGACACGGTGAGCTACGACGACTGCATCCTGCGCGCCGCCGATTCCGCCGGCACGCTCGCCTGGACGGGCGACGGCCTGAACCCCGACATCATGACCCGCTCCTGCGAGGTCATCGGCGGCCTCGGCGGCGCGGGCGTCGTCGCCTTGAAGCCTTGGGACGAGGTGACGCTCCGGCATAAGCTCGGCCAGGCGCTCGCCGCGAAGCCGGCTGCCGTGGCCATGGATATCGATGCGGCGGGGCTGCCGTTCCTCAAGGGCCAGAACCCGCCCGCGGGCGCCAAGGATGCGTCTCAGGTCGCCGAGGTCGCGGATATATGCCATGAGCAGGGCGTTCCCTTCGTGCTTAAGGGCGTCATGACGCCGCGGGCCGCCGATCGCGCCGCCGCTGCGGGCGTCGACGCGATCGTGGTCTCCAACCACGGCGGGCGCGTGCTCGACGGCGTGCCGGCAACGGCCGATGTCCTGCCCGGAATCGCCGAGGCCGTGGGCGGCGACATCGAGGTGCTGGTGGACGGCGGGATTCGTTCGGGCCTCGACGTCTTCCGCGCGCTCGCCCTCGGTGCCGACGCCGTCCTTATGTGCCGGCCTTTTGTGGTAGCCGCGTTCGGGGGCGGCGAGGAGGGCGTGCGCGCTTATCTCGCGGAACTCGCCTCCGAGCTCGCCGACACCATGGAGATGTGCGGCGCGTCCACGGTCGCGGACATCTCCCGCGACATGATCTTCTCAGCGTAAAGGACGGGGCTATCCATGACCTCAACAAAGAATACCAACTCTGACCTGGCGCTTCTTGCCACCTCAGGCATCCGCCGATTCAACGCGCTGGCAAACCAGACCCCCGGCTGCGTGAAGCTCACCCTTGGCGAGCCCGAGTTCGACACGCCGCAGGCCGTCAAGGACGCCGTTGCCCGCAGCCTCGCCGCCGGCAAGACGCACTACCCGCCGAACAACGGCACGCCTGAGCTTCTCGGCCCCATCTCGGCGTATATGGGGCGGCAGGGGCTCGACTACGCGCCGGCGGAGCTTATCGCCACCTGCGGCGCCACGGAGGCCCTCTCGGCGACGCTCATGGCGCTTCTCGACCCGGGCGACGAGGTCGTCGTGCCGTCGCCGGCCTTCGGGCTCTACGAGACGATCGTGCGCGCGGCCCACGGCACGGTGCGTTTCCTCCACACGGGCAATAACGGCTTCTCCATCAACGAGGGCCAGCTCAGAAGCGTTGTGGGGGAGAGGACCAAGGCGATTGTGATCACCTCGCCGAACAACCCGACCGGCTGCGTCTACGGCGCGGATTCCCTCGATGCTGTGGCCAACGTGGCAGCCGAGATCGGCATCCACGTGATCTGCGACGACGTTTACAACCGCCTGTGCTACACGGATGCCTACGAGCGCTTCGCTGCGCGGCATCCGGAACTGCGCGAGCAGACCGTCGTTGTCGATTCGTTCTCCAAGCCCTGGGCGATGACCGGTTGGCGCATCGGCTGGCTTGCCGCCGCGCCCGAGGTCAAGGCCCAGATCGAGAAGATGCACCAGTACCTGATCTCGAGCATCCCCGCGTTCGTGCAGGATGCCGCCGCAGTGGCGCTGACCTGTGACGTTGAGCCCATGCGCGAGACCTATCGACGTCGCCGCGACCTCGTCGTGAGCCGCCTTGGGCGAATGGGCCTCCCGCTCACGGTGCCGGAAGGCGCGTTCTACGCGTTTCCCGACGTGAGCGGTTTGGGCATGGGCTCCGAGGAGCTCTGCGAGCGTTTGGTGCGCGAGGCGGGCGTCGCCTGCGTGCCCGGCACCTGCTTCGGGTGCGAGGGGTTCATGCGCCTCAGCTACTGCGTGGCTGACGAGGCCCTCGACCTCGGCTTGAGGCGCCTCGAGTCCTTCTTGGCGACGCTTTAGCCCACAACTCAAACGAACCCGCCATTTCGTGCAGCTGCTGGTGACAGGTTCTACGTGCAGGTCCGTCCCAAAAGCGCTGCGGAAAGGGGACTGTCCCCAAATGGCAGGCGCGAACCTGTCAGGGGTTAGTGGATGCCGCTCTTGCGGCCTTTTTGGTCGCCGACCCTGCGGTGGGCGGCGGGAGCCTTCGCTGCCTCGGGCGAGCGTTTGTGCCTGTGGCAGCGCTTTTTCTTCGCGCCGTCGCCGCCGTCGACCGCCATATCGGAGTTGCGAATGCTGCCGATGGTCTTGACCTTGGGTTTATTTGACGGCTGGGTTTTAGCTTCCTTTACCAGCTGGGCTTTTGTCGGCTCCGCCGCCCTCGTCTTCTTCTTACCCTTCTTGGCGCGCCTGCCGGCAAGCGCTGCGCGCACATCGCCGAGCGCGGGCGGCTCCTCGCCGGTCTCCAGGTTCGACTTGGGCTTGTATGCGGGGACCTTCATACCCATCAGCTTCTCGATGTCCACGAGGTCCTCGGCATCGTTCACTGTCACGAATGTGAGCGCCCAGCCGGTCTCGCCGGCGCGGCCCGTGCGACCGATGCGATGGATGTAGTCCTCGGGGTCGCCGGGGACGTCGAAGTTGACCACGTAGCGCACGTCCGAGACGTCGATGCCACGCGCGAGCACGTCTGTGGCGACGAGCACGTCGATCTTGCCGGCGCGGAACTCCTCGAGGGCGCGCTCGCGTTGGCTTTGTTTGCGGTCGCCGTGGATGGGCGCGCAGGTCACGCCGGCGCGGCGCAAGCGGCGGCAACAGGCGTCCGCGCGGTGCTTGGTGCGCGTGAACACGATGGCGCGGCTCGGCCCCTCGCTCTTGAGAACATCGGCGAGCAGCGCGTTCTTCGCCTCGAGCGAGACGGGGAGAACGTATTGGTCGATGGTCTCGGCCACGGCGCCCTTCCGCGCGATCTCGACCGTCTCGGGGTCTTTCACCAGGTCTTTGATGCCGCCGATGGCGCTCTCGTCCAACGTCGCCGAGAAAAGCAGCGTCTGGCGAGCCGCGGGCGTCTGGGCCACGATCTTTCGCATCTGCGGCAAGAAACCCATATCGAGCATGCGGTCTGCCTCGTCGAGCACGAGGACCTCGACCTCGCCGAGGCGCGCGTCTCCTTGGTCAATCAGGTCCACGAGGCGTCCCGGCGTGGCCACGAGGATGTCGCAGCCGCGGCGCAGCGCGGCCTTCTGCGGCTCATAGCCCACGCCTCCGACGACGGTCAGGCTCATGTGGCGAGTGCGCTTCTGGATAACGGAGCACACATCCGTGATCTGCTGCGCGAGCTCGCGCGTCGGGGTGATTACTAGCATGAGGGGACCATGGCCGCGCCCTGCATGGCCAAGGAGGCTCATGGTTGGGAGCAAAAAAGCGGCCGTCTTGCCGGTTCCGGTCTGGGCGGCGGCAAGAAGGTCGCGGCCTTGGAGGATGAGAGGGATGGAGGATGCCTGGATGGGTGTCGGCTCGGTGTAGCCGAGGTCGCTCACGGCGCGAAAAACCTCGAGAGAGAGGCCGAGGTCAGAGAAGGCCGCCGCTCCGTTGGCGACGGCCGGGCTGGTGCTTTGGTTCATGCAAGATTCCTAACAGTAGTGCAGTTTCGGCTTCCAGTATGGTGGCAAATCGCTGTATGGGGAGGCCGAGCCGCCCCGTATTCGCATCGCCCGAAAAAAATTCCAGATTCCCGCTTGACTCGTTTCGCGAGGCCCGATATATTATTCCTCGCACCAACGCACGGGGAATTAGCTCAGTTGGGAGAGCGCGTGACTGGCAGTCACGAGGTCAGGGGTTCGAACCCCCTATTCTCCACCATAAACAATTTAGACCCTCACTTTGGTGTGGGTCTTTTTTTGAAGTGGACAAAGGGACAGCCCCTTTGTCCACTGTCCCGTGCGTATTAGCGGCCGGTGATATAGCGGCGGAGCATCTTGACGTAGGCCTCGGCGCCCTCGGGGCGGACGTGCTCACCGTCGTTCCAGAACCACTCGTCGTGGCCCTCGCTCTCGGCATACCAATCAATGACGGTCGCGTTCTCATACTGCGCCACAACGTTATGAATGATCTCGTTGTTGGCATCCTGCCAGGCGTCGGGGCAACGACAGGTGAGGAAATAGACCTTCTTGGAGGAGTCCACGCACTCTACAAGTGCCCTGACCTGGTCCTCGGTAATCCAGCCGTTGTCGGCGATGGACCAGACCACCACGTCGCCCTCGTGCCCCGCGGCCTTGCACTCCTCGTAGGCCTCGACGCCGGCCGTCATCTGGCGGCCGATCTTGGCGTCCATGTAGCCGTTGGGGAAGATCTCGTAGAACTCGGCGCTCGCGTCCTCGGGGATGGAGTCGCCCACGAGCGTCACGCTGGCGTCCGTGGCGCCCGTCTCGGCGTCGACGGAGAAGTTCGTGGCGTTGATGGATTCCACCGCCTTGGCGAACTCGGTGTCCTTAAAGTATGTGTTCGCGAGGTCGTAGGTCTCCTTCTGGGCCGCTTCCTTCGCGACGGCCACGGCTTCCGCCTGGGCCTTGCGCTCCTCGGCGGTCATGGACTCCGTCTGGGGGCGGGTGTTCGCGGCATCGCCCATGGGCACGACGCACACGGCGGTTGCCACGACCAGGCAAACGGCTTCGAAGACGAGCACAGGTTTCTGCTGTCCGAGGGGCCCCCTCTCGCCAAGGGCGGCCACGCCCTTCTCGAAGACGCTGAACGAGATCTCGGACGCGGCGAGGATGATAAGGATTTCGACGACCCATCCCCACCATGGTATTGCCGTTGTGCGCGTGGCGGGGTTCATGATGAGCAGAAGCGGGTAGTGCCAAAGATAGACGGCGAACGACCGCTGGCTAAGGTAGGCGAGCGGGCGGATGCCTAGGACGCGCCCGACGACGGTCGGCGCCTCATCTTCGGCGAGCACACCGATGAGAAGCGCCGTCAGCACGGCCGCGAGCGCGATGCCCCCGCGATAGGCGAAGGCCGTGTAGCCATTGGAGAACCAAGCGAGCGCGCAGATGCCTGCGAAGGAGAGCGCCGCCACGACCTGGCGCAAGTCGCCCCAGCGCACGCGCAGCGCGGTCGCCACTCCCTCAGGCAGCAGCTCAAAGCCCTTCGATAGGCCTTTGCCGAGGGTCGCCAGGGCCAGCGCCGAGCCGACGAGGAGCTCGCCTGCGCGGGTGTCCGGGCCATAGTAGATGCGCGCCGTGTCGCCGGAAGGGTCGAAGAGGATGCCCATGCACACGGCCGACGCAATGGCCAGAATCAGCGTGACGATGGTCAGCGCGCGTCTTTTCGCGTTGATCTTCCATGCGCCCATAAGCAGAAGCGGCCACACCAGGTAGTACTGCATGAGCACGCCCAAGTACCAGAAGTGCGTGAGCGGGGAGGGGAGGCCAGCCGCGGCAAAGTAGCTCACCTTGCGCACGATGTAATGGACGTTCTGAAAGAAGAGCAGCGCGGGAACCACGTCGGCCTTCTCCTTGGTAAGAAGCGCCGGCGAGAACGCGAGCGCGAGCACGGCTGTTACGGCAACCACGGCGAGCATCGAGGGCAGAAGGCGCGCGACCTTCTTGCCAATGAAGCGCGGGTAGGAGAAGCCCTCGTCGCTCGAGAGCTTGCGCGCGACCGAGAGCGTGGTGAGGTATCCCGCAAGGACGAAGAACACGGTGACGCCAATGAAGCCGCCCGGAAAGCGGGCCTGGTCGGCGTGGTAGGCGACGACGGCAGCGATGGCGAGGACGCGGAGTCCGTCGAGGCCGGCGACTCTCTTCGGTGCCGGCGTATGTTCGGCGTTCTTTAAAAAAGGCATCAAAACTCCAGCCTTAAAGCAATTGATTCGACGGCCTTATTGTACTTAACCCTGCGGACAAGAATGTGGGCATCGCGTTCGGCCTCAACCGATGCCTGTGGCCGCGGGCGCGCATCTCCTATACTTACAAAGTTTGAAAACGCACGGCAACGCATTATTGGAGCAGCTCTTGATAGCCCTCGCAGACAAAGTATCCAAGTCATTCGGCGGCCGCGTCCTTTACTCGGGCGCGACGCTGCAGCTCAACGCCGGTGAGCGCTGGGCGCTCGTCGGCCCCAACGGCTCGGGCAAGACGACCTTCCTCAAGATCTTCATGGGCCTGGAGGGCTGCGACGAGGGCTCCGTGACCTTCGCGAAGGAGACCACGGTCGGCTACCTCGAGCAGGAGACCAAGCTCATGGGCAATAAGTCTGCCCTGGCCGAGGTCGTGGACTCCGCTACCGAGGTCAAGACCTGGGAGAAGCGCGCGGCGGAGCTCGAGCACCAGATCTCGTGTGCGCAGCCCGGCCCCGAGCTCGACCGCATGCTCGAGGAGTACGGACATGCCCAGGACCGCTTCGAGCGCCTCGGCGGCTACGAGCTCGAGAGCCGAGCGCGCCAGATCCTCGCGGGCCTCGGTTTTCCCGTCGAGGACTTCGATAAGCCCGCCGAGGACTTTTCCGGCGGCTGGCAGATGCGCATCTCGCTCTCCAAGCTGCTGCTGCGCCGACCTGACCTGCTCATGCTCGACGAGCCCACGAACCACCTCGACCTCGAGAGCGTCAAGTGGCTCGAGAGCTTCCTTATGAATTACGACGGCGTCGTGCTGCTCGTCTCCCACGACCGCGCCTTCATGGACGCGTGCGTCTCCCATGTGGCGGCCGTCGAGAACCGCCGCATCACCACCTACACCGGCAACTATTCGAGCTACCTCAAGCAGCGCGAGGACAACCTCGAGCAGATGCGCGCCAAGCGCGCCGCCCAGGAGCGCGAGATCGCCCACATGCAGGTCTTCGTCGACAAGTTCCGCTACAAGCCCACCAAGGCCGCCCAGGCCCAGGAGCGCATGAAGAAGATCGAGCAGATCAAAAGCGAGCTCGTCATGCTGCCCGAGGGCTCCAAGCACATGAACTTCAGCTTCCCCGAGCCGCCGCGCACGGGCGACATGGTCATCTCGCTTTCCGGCGTAGGCAAGTCGTTCGGCGAGAACCGCGTCTACGAGGGCGTGGACCTCAAGCTCTACCGCGGCGACCATGTGGCGCTCGTCGGTCCCAACGGCGCCGGCAAGTCCACGCTCATGAAGCTGATCAACGGCAAGCTCGCCCCCGACGCGGGCAAGATCGAGCTCGGCCAGAACGTGACCCAGGCCTACTACGCCCAGCACCAGCTCGAGGAGCTGAACGAGGGCAACACGGTCCTCGCCGAGATGGACACCGTGGCCAAGGGCTGGACGACCTCCGAGGAGCGCCGTCTACTCGGCGCCTTCCTCTTCCACGGCGACGACGTCGAGAAGCGCGTGAGCGTGCTCTCCGGCGGCGAGCGGGCCCGTCTCGCCCTTGCCAAGATGCTCGTCTCGCCCGACCCGCTGCTCATGCTCGACGAGCCCACGAACCACCTCGACATCGACTCGGTCGACGTCCTTGAGCAGGCGCTCGTTAAGTTCCCGGGCACCATCGTGCTCATCAGCCACGACGAGCACCTGGTGCGCGCCGTGGCGAACAAGGTCGTGGACGTGCGCGACCACAAGGTCACCCTCTACGACGGCGACTACGACTACTATCTCTTCAAGCGAGCCGAGCTCGAGGCTGCGGCAGCAGGCGAGGCCCTGCCCGAGTCCGGCCGCCGCGCCCCCCAGGCGCAGGCCGCGCCCGCCGAGCTGCAGGCGGCCGGTCGCAACGTGAAGACCCGCGAGCAGCGCCGCGCCGAGGCCGAGGAGCGCAAGCGCCGCAACAATGCCGTCAAGGCCGAGAAGAAGCGCCTGCGCGAGGTCGAGGCCGCCCTCAGCCCCGCCCAGAAGCGCTACGACGAGCTCGTGGCCCTCATGGCCGACGAGGCGCTCTACAACGACGCCGTCAAGTTCGACGAGTGCATGAGGGAGTACACGGCGCTCTCTAAGAAGATTCCCGCCCTCGAGGAGGAGTGGATGGAGCTCACCGAGAAGATCGAGGCCGCCGGTGCCTAACGCCTCTCACGACAGTGCGCCCAAGGCGCTCATCGGGGCCGTCGGATTCGCCTGCCGCGTGGCCGGTTGGGCCGTGACCTGCCTCGTCATCGCTGATCTTTTGTTCACGGGGGCCGCGCGCTCGACGGTGCTGCCGCTGAACACGCTGCTCTCGAGGGCGATCCCCGAGGCCATCTCGGGCTCGCTCGTCATCGCCACGCCCCTGGGCGGCGCCTTCCGCGGCGATTTTGCCCTCGTTGCGGTACTCTTCTTTGTGTTCGATTGGGTTCTTTGCAAGATTGCGTCCTCGCTGCGTTAGCGCCGCGAGAGGGGAGTTGAACGCGTGAGCCTCCTTTCCACGTTCTCCATCGAGAGGCTGGCGAGCATCGCCATCTCCGTCGTGCTGGTCATGTTCTCGGCCACGCTGCACGAGATCGCCCACGGCTATGCGGCCCTTAAATGCGGCGACGCCACGGCCAAGGAGGCCGGGCGCCTCACGCTGAACCCCGCCGCGCACCTCGACGGCTTCGGATCGATTGCGTTGCCGCTGCTCATGGCCTTGATGGGCGGCCCCATGTTCGCGTTCGCGAAGCCTGTGCCCTACAACCCGCGCCGCCTGCGCAACCCGAGCCGCGACGAGGTCATCGTCGCGCTCGCCGGCCCCGCCTCGAATATCCTTCAGGCGCTCGCGGGCACCGCGGTCTTCGGCCTCGTGTGGGGCCAGCGCCTGGCCATCGCCTCAGCCGTCGGCTCGGTCGGCGTCTATTGGGCCGTGAAGGTCTTCACGTCCTACATTTACGTGAACCTTTCCCTTGCGTTCTTCAACCTGATCCCCTTCCCGCCGCTCGACGGCTCGAAGGTCGTTATGCCCCTGCTCAAGGGTGAGGCCAAGGCGCAGTACTACCGCATCCAGGCCTATGCCATGCCGGTCCTCATCGCCGTGCTCTACGTGCTGCCGAGCTTCCTCAACATCGATCCCGTCGGCAGATTCCTCGACCTCACCGCGGGCAACCTCTACGACCTGCTGCTGCAGGCGGTGATGTAGGTGTCCTACAAGGTTCGCACGCAGGCCTTCTCGGGGCCGTTCGACCTGCTTCTTCAGCTCGTGACGCGGCAAAAGGTGACCATCGGCTCCATCGCTATCGCCGAGGTCGCCAACCAGTATCTCGAGGAGGTCGAGCGGATGCGCGACCTCGACCTCGACGTGGCGAGCGACTTCGTGCTAGTCGCGTCCACCCTCCTGGACATCAAGGCCGCTTCCCTCGTCCCCGACGAGCCCTTCGGCAAGAAGCGCGAGGATTGGGACGACGAGGACGACGACCTCGAGGACATGGACCCCGATGAGGCCCGCGAGGTGCTCATCGCGCGCCTCATCGCCTACAAGCAGTTCCGCAGCGCCGCGGCGGCCCTCGCTGCCAGAAGCGACGCCGAGGCCCGCATGCACCCGCGGACCGTTGGCGCGGACCCCGAGTTCTTGGGCCTTATGCCCGACTACCTCGAGGGCGTCAGCCTAAGGAGCCTGGCCGTCATCTGCGCGGACATCGACTGCAAGCGCGAGACGTTCCTGCTCGAGAGCGAGCACATAGCGCCGAAGCGCCTGCCGGTGGCGCTCACCATCGCCTCGGTCGACCGCTTGGTCCGCTCGCGCAGCCACGTGACCTTCACCGAGCTCGTCGGCGAGAACTCCACGCCCGAGGTCGTCGTCGCGAATTTCCTCGCCATCCTCGAGCTCTACAAGCGGGGCCTCGTGCGCGTGAGCCAAAGCGAGGTTTTCGGCGAGATCGACGTCGACCACATCGAGGGCGCCGAGGCCTACAGGATCGACGCGACGGCGCTGGCCGAGCTCGACGAGGCCACGCGCGACCTCGTCATCGAGTCCGTGGGAAACGACGGCGTCGCCGATGACGTGGCCGAGGCCGAAGGCGGCTCTGACCAGGCTCTGGTTGATTCCTACGCACTGCAAAGCGACAAGAAGGAGGAGGCCTGATGCAGGACCTCGAGACCTTTGATTCCAACACGCTGAAGCCCCTGCTCGAGGCGCTCCTGCTCGTCTCCGACGATTCCGTGCCGGCAACCGAGCTCGCCCGCGCGACGGGCGCGGCCTCCGGTGAGGTCGCCCAGGCGTTGGCCGAGCTCTCGGCCGAGTACTCGGACGCCAACCGAGGCTTCCAGCTGCGCGAGGTCGCGGGCGGATGGCGCCTCTTCACGCACCCCGCCTACCACGACCAGGTCGCCGACTACGTGCTCTCGTGGGACCCGCACAAGCTCTCGCAGGCGGCCCTCGAGACGCTCGCCGTCATCGCGTACCACCAGCCGGTGACGCGCGAGGGCGTCCGCGCCATCCGCGGCGTCAACTCCGACGGCGTCATCGCCTCCCTTCGCGAGAAGGGCCTCGTCCGCGAGATGGGCCACGAGGCCGACCGCGGCCAGGCGGTCCTTTTCGGCACGACCCGCCGGTTCCTCGAGCACTTCGGCCTGAAGTCTCTCCGCGAGCTGCCGCCGCTCGAGGACTTCGCCCCCGATGAGGAGTCGAAGGCGTTCATCCGCGAGCGCCTCTCCGGCCGCCAGATGGAGTCCACCCTCGAGGAGGTTTCCGACGACATTGACGACGAGCGTGAGCTCATGGGCGACGACTTTGAGGATGACGTATCTGGCGCCGACGGCTCCTCGTTGAATGATTCTGCGAACGAAGCGCAGGTAGAAGCTACGGGTGAAGCCGATGAGTGACGAGCTCTACCCCATGCGCCTGCAGCGTTTCCTCGCACGGGCCGGCGTGGCTTCCCGCCGGGGCTCCGAGCGCCTCATGACCGAGGGCCGCGTCCGCGTGAACGGCGAGGTCGTGTGCGAGCTCGGCAGCAAGGTCGACCCCAAAACAGACGTCGTCACCGTCGATGGGCGCCCCTACAGCATCCTCGAGGCGCCGTGCTACCTCATGCTCTACAAGCCGGAGGGCTATCTCACCACCATGAGCGACCCGCAAGGGCGCCGCACGGTGGCAGAGCTCGTGCCCACAAGCGAGTACCCCGGCCTCTATCCCGTCGGCCGCCTCGACATGGACACGACGGGGCTCCTTCTCTTCACCACGAACGGCAACGCGGGACAGGACCTCCTGCACCCGAGCAGCCATGTGGACAAGCACTACGTCGCCTTGGTCAACGGCACCCCGTCCAAGCAGGACTTCTCACGCCTGCGCGCCGGTATCATGCTTGAGGACGGCCCCGCGAGCCCGGCCGAGCCTGAGTTCATCGACGCGCGCGACGCGCTCTTCTCCGTGGTGGCGCCCAAGGGGGCCGGCAAGAACGGCGCGGGGCAGCCCAACGCCGTCGTCGGCCTCACCATCCACGAGGGCCGCAAGCATCAGGTCAAGAAGATGATGCTCGCCTGTGGCCACAAGGTCTTGCGCCTCCACCGCGACAAATTCGGGCCGCTCACGCTTTCCGGCGTGGCCCCGGGGTCTTGGCGACTTCTCAATGAAGCCGAGGTCAAGGCCATTGAATCGCTTTGCAAGAAACGCGAGGGCACGGCCTAGCTAAAGCCGACCCCCCACATAGGCCGGACACGAAAGGAAAACCATGATCGTCGCCATCGACGGGCCGTCAGGCTCCGGCAAGTCATCCATAGCGCGCGCCATCGCCGAGCGCTGCGACCTCACCTTCCTCGACACGGGCGCGATGTATCGCTCCGTGGCTGCCGAGTGCCTGCGCTCGGGCGTCGACCCCGAGGACGCAGAGGCCGTGGCCGAGGTCGCCCGCGCCATCGACATCCGCTTCGGCGCCTCCGAGGCGGGGCAGACCGTCCTCGCCAACGGCCGCGACGTCACGCGCGAGATCCGCACCCCCAAGGTGGAGCTCGCCGTCTCTCCCGTCTCGGCCACGCCGGCCGTGCGCGAGGTCATGGTGGCGCTGCAGCGCAAGGTGGGGGAGAGCGCCGACGTTGTCGCCGAGGGCCGCGACATCGGCACCGTCGTCTACCCCGCGGCTGACGTCAAGGTCTTCCTAACCGCGAGCCCCGAGGCCCGCGCCCGCCGCCGCGCCGTCCAGCGCTCCGGCGGAAACCTCGCCGAGAACCCCGAGGCCATGGCCGACGCCGATGAGCAGGCCAAGATCCTCGCCGACCTCAAGCGCCGAGACGACTACGACTCGAGCCGCGAGGCCTCGCCTCTGCGCCCGGCCGACGACGCCGTGACCATCGACTCCTCCGACCTCACGTTCGAGCAGGTCATCGACAAGATCTGCTCCCTCAACGCCGATCTCGCCGCCCGTCGAAAGGACGCATAAGTGGCCACCGAAGAAACCGAGAGCACCGCCGCGAAGAAGGGCGAGGCCGCGCCCAAGGGCAAGCTCCATGCCTTCGCCGGCAACTCCTACGACGATTACTACGACTCCGCCATGTCCGACTTCCCCTGGACCGCGCGCGTGCTCATGAACATCGTCGTATACGCCTGCTACGCCTTCACCAAGATCGTGTGGCCCTGGAAGATCGAGAACGCCGAGCTCCTCGTCAACGACAAGCGCGGCCGCGTGATCATCTCTAACCACGAGTCGATGGTCGACCCGGTGCTCCTCGTCGTCACCTGCTGGCGCGCCGGCATTCACCTGCGCATCGTTTACAAGAGCGAGTTCGATAAGGTGGCCATTGCCCGGTGGCTCTTCTCGCGCGTGGGTGGCTTTCCCGTGAACCGCGGCGCCACCGACATGAAGGCCGTCCGCCGCGCCCGAGCCGCCCTGCAGCGCGGCGAGTGCCTGCTCATCTACCCCGAGGGCACGCGCGTGAAGAACGACGCCGATGCCCAGGTCCACGGCGGCTACGCCCTCATGGCGCAGCTCGCGAAGGCGCCTGTGCAGCCGATTGCCATGGTGGGCGCCCGCTTCCTCAAGTTCCGCAGCCGCATCGTCGTGCGCGCGGGCGAGCCGATCGAGTGGTCCGAGCTCCAGAGCAAGAAGCGCAAGGAGCAGGTCGCCGAGATGGAGCGGCGCGGCATGGACGAGGTCTACGCGATTCGCGAGGAGCTGCGCCGCGCGTATCCCGAGCTCAAGGAGTAGCCATGGCAAGGATCGTCATCGCGTCCGAGGCCGGCGCCTGCTACGGCGTCGAGCGAGCGCTCAAGATGGTTGAGGAAGCGGCCGACACCTCCGAGGTTCCCGTCCATACGCTAGGGCCCCTTATCCACAACCCGCGCGTGGTCGGAAGCCTCGCCGAGAAGGGCGTGACCGTCGTTTCTTCCCCCGAGGAGGCCGCTGGCCACACGCTGCTGCTTCGCACCCATGGCGTGACCCCGGACGAGGAAGGCCGTGCCCGCGGCCTTTGCCATGAGGTCTTGGACGCAACCTGTCCCTTCGTCAAGAAGGTCCACCAGGCGGCGGCGCGCCTTGCCCGCGAAGGTTACCAGGTCGTCGTGGTGGGGGAAGCCGGCCACCCCGAGGTCGAGGCAACGTTGCCGCATGCCGAGGGGGCCGTCGTCGTAGGAAACGCCGACGAGGCCGCGGCCCTTTCCGAGTGCAAGAAGATCGGCGTCGTAGTCCAGACCACGCAGTCCCGCGCGAACCTCGAGTCGGTCGTCTCCGCGCTTCTGGGCCGCGCCGAGGAGGTCCGCGTCATCAACACCATCTGCGACGCCACGAGCGGCCATCAGGGAGCCTGTGCCGAGCTCGCGCGCGAGGCCGACGTCATGGTCGTCATTGGCGGGCGCATCTCCGCCAACACCAAGCGCTTGGCCGAGATCTCCGCTGAGCTCTGTCCGCGCACCCACCACATCGAGGGCGCCGATGAGCTCGACCCCGTGTGGTTCGACGGCGCCGAGCTCATCGGCGTCACCGCCGGCGCAAGCACGCCCGCAGCCCACATCAGGTCAGTGGTCAGCTCGATCGAGTCCATGGTTCAGCAGAGTTAACCCTGCGCGAGCCCCTGTGGACTCGCCGGCGCCGGCCGACCGCCCCGGGATAGGCGAGCCCCCGCCGCTCCTTGCTTCGCTCACACGATATGCCCACAGGGCCGACGGGCCTCTCGCCCCTTGCCTCCGCGCGCAGTTCCGCACGAGCCGAAGACCACTTAATGTGGTCTTCGTGCGAGCAGGACTGTTTGAGCACGGAGATAAGGGGCGAGAGGCCCTTCTAGCAGGTGGCCATGGTAATCTATTGAGGTCTGTACCGAAGCAAGGAGAACCCATGTCCAAGCCCATCGTAGCTGTGGTCGGCCGCCCGAACGTCGGCAAGTCCACGCTCGTCAACCGCATTGCGCTTTCCCGCGACGCCATTGTCCACGAGTCCCGCGGCGTCACGCGCGACCGCTCCTACCACGAGGCCGACTGGAACGGCCGCGACTTCATCATCATCGACACCGGCGGCATCGAGTCCATCAAGTCCAAGGACGTTTTCGCTCCCGGCATCCGCGAGCAGGCCGTCCTCGCCACGCAGGAAGCCGACGTCCTCGTCTTTGTGGTCGATGGCGCCACTGGCATCACCGACGAGGACGAGGAGGTCGCCCGCATCGTCCGCAAGACCGATAAGCCCGTCTTCCTCGTCGTCAACAAGAAGGACAACCCCGCCCTCGAGCAGGATAACCTCTGGGACTTCTACGCCCTCGGCTGCGGCGAGCCCATGCCCATCTCGGCGACGCACGGTCACGGCACGGGCGACCTGCTCGACCTCGTGGTCGGGGCCTTCCCCGAGGAGGTGGACGAGGACGAGGACGACGATATCCTCTCCATCGCCATCATCGGCCGCCCGAACGTGGGCAAGTCCTCGCTCGCTAACCGCCTGGCCAACAAGAAACGCTCCATTGTTTCCGACGTGGCCGGCACCACCCGCGACGCAATCGACTCGATAATCGAGTGGAAGGGCCAGACAATCAAGCTGGTCGACACAGCCGGCATGCGCAAGAAGAACCAGGTCCACGAGGACGTTGAGTACTACAGCATGGTCCGCGGTCTGCAGGCCATCGACCGCGCCGACGTGGCCATGCTCGTCGTCGACGCCACCGTGGGCGTCACCGAGCAAGACCAGAAGGTCGCCGGCATGGCCATCGACCGCGGCTGCGCCCTTGTGCTGCTCATCAACAAGTGGGACCTCGTCGACACCGAGCAGAAGCGCGACGACATCGTGGCTTCCATCAACAAGCGCCTCTCCTTTGCGCCCTGGATCCCCTATGTAAACATCTCCGCGCTCACCGGCCGCGCCACCGACAAGGTGCTTGAGCTCGCCGTCCGCGCCTCCGAGGCCCGCAAGCAGCAGATCCGCACCACCGAGCTCAACCACCTGCTCGCCGAGATTGCCGAGAGCGGCCACACCGTCTCGGACAAGGGCCGCCGCCTCAAGATGAAGTACGCCACCCAGACGGGCACGAAGCCGCCGGTGTTCTCCATCTTCTGCAACGCGCCTGACCTCGCCGACGACAACTTCCAGCGCTTCATCGAGAACCGCCTTCGCGCCAAGTTCGACCTCACCGGCACGCCGATCCGCCTCAAGTTCCGCAACAAGTCGGGCGAGGGGAGCGATCGCTAGTGGGCGGCTCCCTGAACATCGTTACCTTGGTGGCCTGGACGGCTGTCTTCGTCGTCTTCTCCTACGCCGTGTGCGGCATCCCCTTCGGGCTCGTGGTCGCCAAGGCCATGGGCAATATCGACGTTCGCAGCACGGGTTCCGGCAATATAGGCACCACCAACGTGGCTCGCAGCGTCGGCAAGGGCGCGGCCGCGCTCACGTTGCTGCTCGACCTCGGCAAGGGCCTCGTCTGCATGCTGTTCTCGCGATTCATGATCTCGTTGCTGGTTCTCGGCGAGGCGGGTTTCTCTGGTTCGCTCGCCACCGGTGAGGGCCTCGTGGCCATGACCGTCATCTTCCTTGCCTGCGTGATGGGCCACATCTTCAGCCCCTACCTGCACTTCCGTGGAGGAAAGGGAATCGCCGTCGGTTTCGGCGCGGCGCTCGGCCTCTGGTGGCCCATCGGCCTCGGTCTGCTCGTGGTCTTCACCGTCTTCGCCGTGCCGAGCCGCTACGTGAGCCTGGGTTCTATCGCCGCCGCCTGTTCGCTGCCTATCCAATGCGCCCTGCGGGGATTCCCCGTCGAGGGCGTTCTTGTGGTCGCGGTGGCCGCGATCGTCGTGGTGTGGTCGCACCGAAGCAACATCGAGAAGCTCGTGCGCGGCGAGGAGCGCAAGTTCACCTTTCACAAGAAGGAGGACGAGGGCGCGTTGAAACCGGTCCCCGAAACTAACGAGACGCACGTCTGTGAGGACGACTCCGAGCCTGCCCATGAGCTCTCGGACGGGTCCCAAGACCCGGAGGCCCCCGAGGACATGACGGATTCCGCTTCTGAGGTGGACCTTACTGTCGATACCGAAATCAGCCGACCCCGCGGCGCCCACTTCGCCGCCGAGCCTCCAAACGAAACCGAGGTCAACGATACCGTTAAGGCCGCTGACGACAGCGTTGACGGAGATGACGAGTGAGCACCGGTCGCGCCGATAAGGTAGCCGTCGTCGGCTCCGGCTCCTGGGGCACCGCTTTTACGGGCCTTCTCGCGCCGCATGTCGATGAAGTAGTCCTTTGGTGCCGAAGCGACGAGGTGGCCCGCGCCATAAGCGAGACGCGCAGGAACCCGCGCCACCTCACGGACTATGAGCTTGAGCCAAACGTGGTCGCCACCTCCGACGCCCGAGCGGCGCTCCAGGGCGCGGAGCTCGTCGTTCTTGCCCTGCCTTCCGCGCACCTGCGCGCAACCTGCGCCGCGATAGCCGACGATCTTTCAGAAGACGCCCTCGTCCTCGTGCTTACCAAGGGCATCGAGCCCACATCCCACAAGCTGATGCTCGACGTCGCGGCCGACGAGCTCGGCCTGCCTTCGCGCATGGCGGTCCTTTCGGGCCCGAACCACGCCGAGGAGATCTGCCGGCACCAAGTGTCCGCCGCCGTCATCGCCGCAAACGAGCCCCAGGTCGCAGCGCGCGTGCAGGAGCTCGTCGTCTCGCCGTCCTTTAGAGCTTACGTATCGGCCGATGTGGCCGGTGTCGAGGTCTGCGGGGCCGTCAAGAACGTCGTGGCCATCGCTTGCGGCGTCGCCGCGGGCGCCGGCGCCGGCGACAACACGCTGGCCGTCCTCATGACCCGCGGCATCGCCGAGATCGGTCGTCTCTCGACGGCACTCGGCGGCGACCCGCTCACCCCGATGGGCCTCGCCGGCATGGGTGACCTCGTGGCCACCTGCACGTCCGAGCACTCCAGAAACCGCACGTTCGGCGAGGCGCTCGTGGCAGGGGAGTCCTTGGCGCACTACGAGTCGCGCACCCTCATGGTCGTCGAGGGTGCGCGCGCCGCCATGAGCGTCCACGAGCTCGCTCTTGACCTTGGCATCGAGGCGCCCATCACCGCTGCCGTGCATGGTGTTCTCGTAGACGGCCTCGACGCCGAGGCCGCGCGCGCGGCGCTTCTTGGTAGACTTCCTCGCGAGGAGTTCTACGGAATGTCGGATTCTGGAAAGGAATAAGGATGCAGAGCCAGATTAAAATCGCACCGTCGGTGCTCTCGGCGGACTTCACTAAGCTCGGTGCTGACCTGGCCGATGTGGCCTGCGCCGACTTTATCCACTACGACGTCATGGACGGACACTTTGTGCCCAACGTCTCGTTCGGGCTCGACATCCTCAAAGCCACCAAGCGCGCCACTGATTTGCCGGTCGACGTGCACCTCATGATCTCCAACCCCGACGAGATGCTGCCCGCCTTCATCGACGCCGGCGCCGACCTCATCACCTTCCACATGGAGGCCACGGCGCACGCGAACCGCCTCATCCAGCTGATCCACGCCGCGGGCAGGAAGGCCTCGGTCGCCATCTGCCCCGCTACTCCCGTCTGCATGCTCGAGGACGTCATCGAGGATGTCGATATGGTCCTCATCATGACGGTGAACCCCGGTTTCGGGGGCCAGAGCTTCCTCGAGTCCTCCGCAGCCAAGCTCCGCCGCGTCAAGAAGCTCTGCGCCGAGCACGGCGTGAACCCGATGATCGAGGTGGACGGCGGCATCAACGACGAGACCGCGGCGATCGTCGCCGGCGCGGGCGCGAACGTCCTCGTCGCCGGCAGCGCCGTCTTCGGCAAGGCCGACCGTGGCGCCGCCATCGAGTCCATCCGCACTTCCGCTCAGAACGCTCTTCTAAAGAAGGCCTAGTCAACTATGCCAAACGGTAAAACCGTATATCTCGACTACGCCGCCTCGGCCCCGATGCGCGCCTCTGCGCTCAAGGCCGAGGCGGACTACGCCGCCTCCGAGTACGCCGACGCGAACCCGAACTCGCTCCACACGCGCGGCCGCTTGTCCGCCCGCGCACTCGACCAAGCGAGAAGCGACCTCGCGCGCTCCCTCGGAGGACGATTCCGCCCTTCGGAGGTTACCTTTACCTCCGGCGGCACCGAGAGCAACAACCTCGCCCTCTTCGGCCTCGCGGAAGGTGCCCGGGAGCGCGACCGCAAGCGCAACCGCGTGGTTATCTCGGCCATCGAGCACGACTCGGTGCTCGACGTGGCGCCCGCCCTTCGAAACCTCGGCTTCGAGGTCGCCGTCGTTCGACCTGGGCGCGACGGCAAGGTAACGCCCGAGGCCCTTAAGGCCGAGCTTGGCGATACCTGTGCTTTGGTGTCGGTCATGTACGCGAACAACGAGACGGGCGTCGTGCAACCCGTGCCCGAGCTCGCCGACGTCGCGCACAAGGCAGGCGCCGTCTTCCACACTGACGCTGTGCAGGCCTTCGGCCGAATCCCGCTCGAGCTAGGGTGCGTCGACGCCGTCTCGGCCACGGCCCACAAGATCGGCGGCCCCGTCGGCTGCGGTATCCTCGCCGTCCGCGGGCGCGTTAATCTCCGCCCGCGCCAGTTCGGCGGGGGACAGGAGTTCAACCGCCGGCCAGGCACGCAGGACGTCCGCGGGGCGCTCGCGTTCGCGGCCGCGGCCAAAGAATGCGCATCCGGCCTCGAGCAGGCCCGAGCCGCCTGCTCGGCCAAGGCCCGCAGGCTCTACGCGACGCTCTGCGCTGAAGGAACGGGCATCAAGCCGTCGGTCGACGGCGAGGTGGGCGACGACAAGCTCCCCGGCACGGTGAGCCTGCTCGTCCCCGCGCTCGACTCCGAGACCCTCGTGCTCGCCCTTGATGACGCCGGTTTCGAGGTCTCCGCGGGATCGGCCTGCTCGTCGGGGTCGCTCGACCCATCCCATGTGCTCTCGGCCATGGGCATCCCGCGCCAAGAGGCGCTCGGCTCTCTTCGTGTGAGCTTCGACGAGCGTGCGAGCGACGCCGACCTCGAAGCCTTCGCCCGGGCCCTTCTCGACGTTGTGCAGAAGCGTACTGGCAAGCAATAAATACCAACTCGTAGCCACAAATTTCATAAACCAGCCCCCTTTATCGGAAAGAGGAACACTATGACCGAGGCCTCCGCCCTCCAGCGCCTGCAAGAGATCGACATCGAGCTCCTCCGCAACGCCTCCACGCTGAAGAAACTCCCGCAGCAGGCCAAGCTCAAGCAGATCGACCTCGCGCAGAAGAAGGTCGCCGTCGAGCTCAAGAAGATCACCGGCAAGCGCAAGGACGCCGAGATCGACATCTGCGACATGAACGCCGACATCGCGCACTACAAGCAGGTCCGTGAGCGTGTGCTCGCCGAGGCTGAGGGCAAGGCGCTCACCCACCGCGAGGCCCGCGACGTCGAGGAGCAGCTCACGCACCTCGACAAGGTGACCGAGAAGTGCGAGCACCAGATGGGCCCCTTGAACGAGAATCTCGAGAAGCTCCAGCTCGCTGAGGGCAACGCCCGGAAGATGGCCGAGCGCCTTGTGGCCGAGCGCCAAAACGTCCAGGCTTCCTTCGATGAGGATTCCAAGACGGTCCGCGCCCGTATTATCGAGCTGAACCGCGACCGCGAGGCCGTCGTCGCCCAGGTCTCAGACGAGGTCATGGCGAGCTACGGCGCCGCCCGCAAGCGCTTCGGCGGCCTGGCCGTCGAGACCCTTACCGGCAACGTCCCCTCGACCTGCCGCGTCAAGCTCCAGCCGAGCCTCTACCACGACCTCGCCCGCGGCCCGCAGATCACCGAGTGCCCGTACTGCCACCGCATCCTCATTACCGACGATGCTGAGGCCGAGGCGTAGATGACTTTGAATAAAGACCAGGTCAAGGGCGAGAAAGTCCTTCTTGCCGTATGCGGCGGCATCGCCGCGTACAAGGCGTGCGAGGTTCTGCGGGGCCTACAGAAGGCCGGCTGCGAGGTTCGCGTGGCCATGACGGCCGATGCCGGGCGTTTCGTGGGCAAGGTGACCTTCGAGGCCCTCACCCGCCACGCCGTCTGCGACGTTCTCTACGCCAATCCCGAGACGGCCATCCCGCACATCGACTACGCGGAGTGGGCCGACCTCGCGCTCGTTGTGCCCGCCACGGCCAACGTGATGGCCAAGATGGCCGCGGGCATCGCCGACGACGCGCTCTCGGCGACGCTTCTGGCCTGCCCCTGTCCTGTGCTCGTGGCCCCTGGCATGAACGTCCACATGTGGAGAAACGCCGCCACGCAGGCGAACCTGCGCACCCTCGAGGCGCGCGGCGTCCGCTTCGTCTTGCCCGTCGAGGGGCGCCTCGCGTGCGGGGACGTGGGCGAGGGTAAGCTCGCCGATGTCGAGGACATCGTGGCCGCAGCGCTCGCGCTTCTTTGCGACAAGCTCCCTGAGCAGGATCTCGTTGGCGCGCGCCTCCTTATCACCGCGGGGCCCACGCGCGAGGCCATCGACCCCGTGCGCTACATCGCCAACGCGTCCACCGGCAAGATGGGCTACGCCATCGCAGCCGCCGCTGCCCGCCGCGGGGCGCAGGTCACGCTCGTCTCCGGCCCCACGGCGCTCGCGTGCCCCGAGGGCGTTCGTCGCGTGGGCGTCGTCTCCGCGGCCCAGATGCGGGACGCCGCCGCAGCGGCCTTCGTCGACGCCACGGCGGCCGTCTGCACCGCCGCCGTGGCGGACTACACGCCGGCCCATCCCGCCGATCACAAGCTCAAGAAGGCCCACGAGCACCTCGACTCCATCGAGCTCGTCGAGACGGCCGACATCCTGGCCGAGCTTTGCGCCTGCAAGGGCGAGCGCGTCGTGGTGGGCTTCGCCGCCGAGACGAACGACCTTCTTGCCAACGCTCAGGCTAAGCTCGAGCGCAAGGGTGCGGACGCCATCGTCGCCAATGACGTGAGCCGCGCCGACTCGACCTTCGGCGCCGACACGAGCCGTATCGCCGTCGTCACGTCCGCAGGTGTCGAGCAGCACAAGACGTTGCCGCTCGTCGATGTGGCCGATATCGTGCTCGACCATGTCCGCGACCTGTTGAGGAGCCGATAAATGGCCCGTATCACTATCGGCTGCCATCTGTCGACCTCCGACGGCTACGAGGCCATGGGCAAGACGGCCCTCGCAATAGGCGCCGACACGTTCGCGTTCTTTACCCGAAACCCCCGCGGAGGCAACGCAAAGCCGCTCGATGCGGCAGACGCCGCCGCCCTGCGTGCCCTTATGGAGGCAAACGGCTTCGGCTGCCTCGTCGCGCACGCGCCCTACACCATGAACCTCTGCTCGGCCAAGCCCGAGACCGTCGAGTTCGCTCGCCGCGCCATGGCGGGCGACCTCGAGCGCATGGAGAGCCTGCCCGGAAACTACTACAACTTCCACCCAGGCAGCCACGTCAAGCAGGGCGCCGACGTTGGCGTCCGCCTCATCTGCGAGGGCCTGAACGAGGTGCTTGAGCCCGGCATCCGCACGACGGTGCTGCTCGAGACCATGGCCGGCAAGGGCTCCGAGGTCGGGCGCAGCTTCGAGGAACTCGCGCGCATCATCGATGGGACCGACCACGATGAGCTGCTCGGCGTTTGCCTCGACACATGCCACGTGGCCGACGGCGGCTACGATATCGTCTCCGACCTCGACGGGGTTCTCGACGAGTTCGATCGCGTGGTCGGCTTGGACCGCTTGCGCGCGCTTCACCTCAACGACTCGAAAAACCCGCTCGGCTCACACAAGGACCGCCACGAGAAGATCGGCGAGGGGACGCTTGGCCTTGCCACCTTCCGCGCCGTGGTCTCCAACCCGCGCCTAGCAGGGCTGCCCATGATCCTCGAGACTCCCAACGACCTGCCCGGATATGCCGCGGAGATCGCCCTTCTCCGCAAAATGGCCCAGGAGGCGTAAAAGCACATGGGAATCCTCATCGGTATGGAGCGCGTTGCCCACGAGTGGCCGAACAAGCGCGTGCTCGACGACCTCACCATCGGCATCATGGAGGGCGAGCGCATTGGCATCGTCGGCAAGAACGGCGACGGCAAGTCGACGCTCCTCGAGATCGCGGCCCACGTCGTCGTGCCCGACTCCGGGTCCGTGACGTGGAGAAACAACATCCATGTGGGCTACCTCGGCCAGAGCGACTCCCTCGACGACGCCGAGACCGTGTGCCATGCCGTCGTCGGCGACACCCCCGAGTACGTCTGGGCGAGCGAACCGCGCATCCGCGGCATCATCGACGAGCTCATAGGCGACCTCGAATGGGAGGGCCTTGTGGGCGAGCTCTCCGGCGGCCAGCGCCGCCGCTGCGACCTCGCGCGCGTGCTTATCGGCACCTGGGACGTCATGCTCATGGACGAGCCGACGAACCACCTCGACATGGGAGTCATCACCTGGCTGGCGGGGGCCCTCAAGCGCTACTGGTCGCCCGGCCAGGGCGCCCTTCTCGTGGTCACGCACGACCGCTGGTTCCTGGACGAGGTCTGCGAGCACATGTGGGAGGTCCACGACCGCGAGGTCACGCCCTTCGAGGGCGGCTACTCCGCCTACATCCAGCAGCGCTGCGAGCGCGACCGCCAGGCGGCCGTCATGGAGGAGCGGCGCCAGAACACGCTGCGCAAGGAGCTGAGCTGGCTCGCCCACGGCCCGAAGGCCCGCACGAGCAAGCCGAAGTTCCGCATCGAGGCCGCCCGCGAGCTCATCGCCAACGACCCGCCGCTGAGAAACCCGCTCGAGCTCAAGCGCCTCGCCGTGAGCCGCCTCGGCAAGAAGGTCATCACGATGAAGAACGTCGGCTTCTCCTACCCGGGCACCGAGGCGCCTGTGGTCGACGGCATCGACTGGCTCATCGGCCCCGGCGACCGCTACGGCATCCTCGGCGAGAACGGCGCCGGGAAGTCGACGCTGCTGCAGCTCATGACGGGCCGCCTCGCGCCCACGCGCGGCCGCGTGGAGATCGGCGCGTCGGTTAAGTTCGGATGGATGAGCCAGCACCTGGACGCCCTCTCCGACAAGGAGGACTGGCGCCTGCTCGAGATCCTCTCGCGCTATAAGCGCAGCTACCTGGTGGGCGGCAAGATGCTTTCCCCCACGCAGCTCTGCGAGCGCCTAGGCTTCGACCAGCGCGAGTTCCAGAGCTTCGTCTCGGACCTTTCCGGCGGCCAGAGGCGACGGCTCGCGCTCCTGTGCGTGATCCTGGACGAGCCGAACGTTCTCGTGCTCGACGAGCCCGGAAACGACCTCGACACCGACATGCTGGCCGTGCTCGAGGACCTTCTCGACAGCTGGCCTGGAACGCTTCTGGTAGTGAGCCACGACCGCTACCTCATGGAGCGCGTGACCGACGACCAGTATGCTCTCATAGGCGGCCAGGTAAGGCATGTTCCCGGCGGCGTCGACGAGTACCTGTCACTGGTATCTGAAAAAGCTCTGGGGGTCTCTCGGGGCGCTTCTGCCGGTTCCCCGGAGCCCGGCGACGAGGGCACGGGCGATGGCTCGCCGGCGCTTTCAAATACCGAGCGGCGAGAGCTCAAGAAGCGCTACGACGCGGTCTCTCGCCGCCTCGAGAAGCTCGACGGCGAACCGGACCGCCTCCGTGCCAAGATGGCCGATGTCGATCCCTCCAACTACGCCGGGCTCATGGCGGCGCAGGCCGCGGTGGACGAGTGCGAGCAGGAGCAGGCGGCGCTTGAGGAGGAGTGGCTCGAGCTCTCCGAGAAGCTCGGGCTATAGGGCCGCTGACCTGAGCTTTTGCATACCGTCAATTCGCTACCGCTCACAGTTTAGAGGCGTATGGGCGGCGTGGGGCGGGGGCACCATATCGGCAGTTGGTTCTCTTCTTGAGAGGGGAGAGGAATGGCCGATATTAGTTACGACGTCGTCATCGTCGGGGGAGGTGTCTCGGGCTGCGCCATTGCGCGCGAGCTCTCTCGCTACGAGACCTCGGTTTGCGTGGTCGAGCAGCAAGAGGACGTCTGCTGCGGCACTTCGAAGGCGAACTCCGCCATCGTGCACGCGGGCTTCGACGCCCAGACGGGCTCGCTCATGGCCCGCCTGAACGTCGAGGGCGCGCGCCTCATGCCGGGGCTCTGCGAGGAACTGGGGGTCGATTATCAGCAGATAGGCTCGCTCGTGGTCTGCACAAGCGAGGAGACACGACCGGGTCTCATGGAGCTTCTTTCCAGAGGCGTCGCGAACGGTGTCGATGAGCTGCGCATCATTGACCGAGAGGAGCTGCTTGCGCTCGAGCCGAACGTCTCGGACGAGGCCGTGGCCGCGCTCTGGGCCCCGGCCGCGGGCATCGTCAACCCCTTCCAGCTTACCGTGGCGCTCGCCGAGGTCGCGGTCGTCAACGGCGTTGATTTCCGGTTCAACGAGAAGGTCGAGTCGCTCTCGCGCGAGGAGTCTGGCCTCTGGGTCATCCGCACGAGCGTCGGCGAGCTCCGCTCGCGCTGCGTCGTCAACGCGGCTGGCGTCTTCGCCGACGAGCTGCACAACATGGCCGCCGGGCCCGATGACCGGCTGGCCATCTCGCCTCGCCGCGGGCAGTATTACGTGCTCGACACCGCTGCGGCCGGCTATGTTCGCCATACCGTCTTTGCGCTCCCCACCGCTCTTGGCAAGGGCGTCCTCGTGACGCCGACGACCGCGGGCAACATCCTCGTCGGCCCGACCGCCGAGGACATCGACGATAAGCGCGGCGTCGACACCACAGCAGGCGGCGTGGCCGAGGTTCGCTCGAAGTCCTCAATCACCATGAAAGACGTGCCCTTCCAGCACGCCATCCGCACCTTCAGCGGCCTGCGCGCGCATCAGCCGGGGCACGATTTCATCATCGGCGAGGTCGCGGGAGCACCTGGTTTCGTGGACTGCGCGGCCATCGAGTCTCCTGGCCTCAGCTCCGCGCCCGCCATCGGGAGAACCGTCGCCGACATCGTCCGCTCGGTCCTCGTTTATCCCGCTGAGAAGCCGTTCTGGCAGGGGACGCGCAAGCGTATCCCTGACGTCGAGCACCTGTCGCTCGAGGAGTGGACCGCTCTCGTTAAGGAGCGACCCGATTACGGGCACATCATCTGCCGCTGCCGCAGGGTCACCGAGGGCCAGATCGTCGACGCAGTCCGCTCGCCGCTCAAGCCCCGAAGCCTCGACGCCGTCAAGCGACGGGTCGAGGCGGGGATGGGCCGCTGCCAAGGCGGGTTCTGCTCGCCGAAGGTCATGGAGATCATCGCGCGGGAAGCGCCGGATATGGTCATGGGGGACGTGACCAAGATGGGCCCGGGTTCCGAACTGGTCTTCGGCCATACACGCCCGCAGACGGGGGGTGAGGCGCGATGAGCGAACAGAACCTGAATGCGCCGCAGGTAGACTATGACGTCGTCGTTATCGGCGGAGGCCCGGCCGGGCTCTCGGCGGCCGCGTCGGCCAAGGAGTCGGGCGCCGCGCGCGTGCTCGTGGTCGAGCGCGACGACGAGCTCGGCGGCATCCTCAACCAGTGCATCCACAACGGTTTCGGCCTCATCACCTACAACGAGGAGCTTACGGGTCCCGAGTACGCCGCGCGAGCCGAGGAGCACGCGCGGGCCGCGGGCGCCGAGTTTCGCCTCGGCGCGATGGTCGTCGACGTCTCCCAGGACCGCGTAGTCACCTTCGTGAGCGAGGAGCACGGCCTCGAGCAGGTGCGCGCCGGCGCCGTCGTCCTTGCCATGGGTTGCCGCGAGCGCCCGGCGGGAGCCCTCGCCACCCCGGGTTTCCGGCCCGCCGGCGTCTACACCGCTGGCACGGCCCAGCGCCTCGTGAACATCGAGGGCCTCATGCCGGGCCGCGAGGTCGTCATCCTCGGCTCCGGCGACATCGGCCTTATCATGGCGCGCCGCATGACGCTCGAGGGCGCGCACGTGGCCTGCGTGGCCGAGCTCATGCCGTACTCCGGCGGCCTCAAGCGAAACATCGTGCAGTGCCTCGAAGACTTCGGCATTCCGCTGCTGCTCAGCCACACCGTGACGCGCATCGAGGGCGAGAAGCGCGTGGAGGCGGTCACCCTCGCCGAGGTGGGGGAGGACGGCCGCCCGATTCCCGGCACCGAGGTGACCTATCCCTGCGACACGCTGCTGCTCTCGGTGGGCCTTCTCCCCGAGAACGAGCTCTCGCGCGCCGCAGGCGTCGACCTCTCGCCCGTGACCCGCGGCGCCGTCGTGGACGACGCGCTGCAGACGAGTGTGCCCGGGGTTTTCGCATGCGGAAACGTCCTGCACGTCCACGACCTCGTCGACTACGTGAGCCAAGAAGCAGAGCTCGCGGGCCTAAACGCCGCAAGCTTTGCACAAGGGTTGCAGCAAGTACGTTCCGCAACGATCGCTGTGCGGGCCAAGGGCGGCGTGCGCTACACCGTCCCGCAGTTCATCTCGCCGACCTATATGGCCGAGAGCATCACGCTCCGCTTCCGCGTGGCCGGCGTCTTCGAGGACCGCTACATCAACGTATGGGCGAACGACAAGCTCCTTGTCCATAAACGCCACCCGATCCTCGTGCCCGGCGAGATGGAGTCGGTCGTCATAAAGAAGGAGATGCTCGAGGGGCTCGATGACCTCGAGGAAATCGTCGTCTGCCTCGAGGAGGTGCGTTGATGGAGAATAAACAGCAGGTACTTACCTGCATCCGCTGCCCCCGCGGTTGCCAGGTCACCGTGTCACTCGCACTCGGCGCTGATGGAGCCGTCGTTTCAGTCGTGGGCAACTCCTGCAAGCGGGGAGAGGCCTATGCGCGCGCCGAGGTGACGAACCCCGTGAGGACCGTTACCACGACCGTGCCCGTATCCGGCGGCGCGACCGAGAAGATGGTCTCGGTCAAGACCTCGCGCGAGGTTCCCAAGGACAAGGTCTTCGACGTTATGGCCGCCGTCATGGGCCTCTCGGCAGTGTCCCCGGTCCGAATCGGCGACGTCATTTGCGAGAACATCGCGGGCACGGGCGCCGACCTTATCGCTACCAAGGACGCGTAGGCGAGCGATCAGTCAGAACATCTTTACGCATAAAACAAGGCCCCGGACCTTCTATCCGGGGCCTTGTTGCATGCGATGGTTAAATAACCTTTAGAGCAGCTTCTTG
The DNA here is from genome assembly GCF_963660155.1 of Paratractidigestivibacter sp. Classification (GTDB taxonomy): domain Bacteria; phylum Actinomycetota; class Coriobacteriia; order Coriobacteriales; family Atopobiaceae; genus Paratractidigestivibacter. The sequence continues at coordinate 117,514 of NZ_CAVKWG010000017.1, forward strand.
AACGCGTCGGTGACGTTCTGGACCTTCGAGGTGCCGAGAATGACGTGCAGGCCGTTCTTCTCGTCCTCGGGCTTGACCACGCCGAGCGCGCCTGCGTTCATGCAGGCGGCGTAGTCGACCTTCGCCGGGTCCTTGAGCTTGAGGCGCAGGCGCGTGGCGCAGTTCGTCGCGGCCTTGACGTTGTCGGCGCCGCCGACGGCGTTGAGGATGTTGACGGCTGAAGCGGACGCGAGGACCGCCTCCTTGACCGTGTCGTCGTCGTTGGACTTGAACGCGTCGCTGATGCGCTCGAAAATGCTTGCCATAGCCAACCTCCATTGACGTGGTCGCAAATATTGAAAGCATCATATGCGCTTATGGACCTAAACGTTTGCAAAACATTGACGAGCGGCTAGGAAGCCAGATCAAAAGAACTTGGAATTCACGCTTGCAATCCAAATCGGATGCTGGTAGATTACTTTCTTGCGCGAAGGCGCGATGCATAACGGGTGGTGGCGCAGTTTGGTAGCGCACTTGACTGGGGGTCAAGGGGTCGCTGGTTCGAATCCAGTCCACCCGACCAGAATTTTAGAATCCTCGGGTTCAGGCCCGGGGATTTTTTCTTTAATCGGAGGCGACGATGGCGAGCGATTCGTTCTTTGCCCGCGCACACGACATGGTGCGCCAGATCCCTGAGGGGCGCGTGGCGACCTATGGGCAGATCGCCCGCATGATGGGGGAGCCGAGAAAGGCGCGTTTCGTGGGGTATGTCATGCACGCAAGCCCGGGCATCGCGGGAGGCGTGCCGTGCCATCGCGTCGTCTTCAAGGACGGCAGCCTCGCCCCCGGTTTCGCCTTCGGCGGGCCGGACGCGCAGCGCGAGCTGCTGGAGGCGGAGGGCGTCGGTTTTCTTCCCGACGGCCGCGTCGACATGTGCCGCTTCTCCTGGGAAGCCTGAGATAAGACAGGGGACAGCGGACAGAGGGGCCGCGGACAGAGGGGACAGTCCCTTTGTCCGCGGCCCCCTCTGTCCGCGGTCCCGGCGCCCCGGCCTTATCAGTAGGAGACCTGGCAGGGGATGCCGAGGGCGCGCACGCGGGCGGCGATGGCGTCGAGCGCCTCGGCGGGCGCCTTCTGGAGGCCGGATGCCGGCGTCTCGCGGGCGATGGTGTAGATGGTCGCGGCCTGCGGCTTGATCCGCTCGAGCGCGGCCAGCCACGGCCCCACGTACTGCTCGCCCGTGTTGTCGCAGCTTGTGCCCTCGTACTCGCCGCAAAGGAAGATGGTCTGCACGATGACGTGGCCCTCGAACGCCGCGAACGCCTCGATCTGGCGCTCGACGTCGTAGGGGCCGACCGGGCGGTCCAGCAGCTGGATGAACCCCGCGTCGACCGTGTCCAGCTTCAGGATGTTGTCGTCCACGAGCATGAGGGCGTCGTGAACCTCAGGCCGCGCCGCGTAGGTGCCGTTGGAGAGAACCGCGATCTTGGCCTTAGGGGCCAGCTCGTCGCGCAGGGCGACCGCGCGGCGAATCGCCTCGGGGAACCCCGGCGCCGCCGTCGGCTCGCCATTGCCCGCGAAGGTAATCACGTCGGGAAGCTCGCCCGACGCGCCCATCTCGCGCAGCTTGGCCTCGAGCTCCGCGGCCACGAGCTCGGCGGAGTTGTGCTTCTTTCCGCAGACGCGCTCGGCGTTGAAGCCGTTTTCGCAGTACAGACAGTCGAACGAGCAGATCTTGCCCTCGGCGGGCATCATGTTCACGCCGAGCGACACGCCCAGGCGGCGGCTGCGGACCGGTCCGAAGATGGGGCTTGCGTTAAGGAAGGTCGACACGATTTCTCTCCTCTCGGTTTCAAGAAACCATAACGCATAAGCCGCACGTGTAAGATGTTTTGCTAATACCGAAACCAAACGCAAGGAGCAAGCATGTCCCGCGTCTACAACTTCTCCGCCGGCCCCGCCGTCCTTCCCGAGGAGGTGCTCCGCCAGGCAGCCGACTCGATGCTCGACTACAACGGCTGCGGCATGTCCGTCATGGAGATGAGCCACCGCTCGCCCGTCTTCCAGGGCATCATCGACGAGGCTGAGGCCGACCTCCGCGAGCTCATGGGCATCCCCGACGACTACGCCGTTCTCTTCCTCCAGGGCGGCGACTCCCTGCTTTTCTCCAGCGTCTTCATGAACCTCGCCCAAAACGGCAAGGCCGACTACGTCGTCTCCGGCAACTGGTCCAAGAAGGCTTTCGCCGAGGCCGAGATCCTGGGCGACGCCAAGCTCCTCGCCACCTCGGCCGATAAGAACTTCTCCTACGTGCCGGACGTCTCCGACCTGCCCATCCGCGACGACGCGAGCTTCGTCTACATCTGCCAGAACGAGACCATCACGGGCACCCGCTACCCCGAGCTGCCCGACACCAAGGGGCACATCCTGGTGGCCGACCAGTCCTCGATGTTCCTCTCCGAGCCCGTCGACGTGGCCCGCTACGGACTTATCCACGCGGGCGTCCAGAAGAACGTCGGCCCCGCCGGCGTGCAGGTCGTCATCGTGCGCCGCGACCTCATCGCGGGCGACCTCGCCGACGTCCCCACGATGCTTCGCTTCAAGACGCATGCCGACGCCGGCTCCCTCTACGACACGCCGAACTGCTGGGGCATCTACGTCTGCGGCCTCGTCTTCAAGTGGCTGAAGAACCTGGGCGGGCTCAAGGCCATGGCGGAGCGCAACCGCGCCAAGGCCGCGGTGCTCTACGACTTCCTCGACGCCTCCGAGCTCTTCTCGTCGACCGTGGCGCCGCGCGACCGCTCCCTCATGAACGTGCCCTTCGTCACCGGCGATGTCGAGCTCGACCGGAAGTTCGTGGCCGAGGCGGCCGCGGCGGGCCTCGTCAACCTCAAGGGTCATCGCTTGGTCGGCGGCATGCGCGCCTCGATCTACAACGCGATGCCCCCTGAGGGCGTCTCCGCGCTCGTCGACTTCATGGCGCGCTTCGAGAAGGAGAACCGCTAGGCGAAAGACGCGCCGAAATCTCGCTTCTTACCCTTAGAAAACGGGCCGCATCCGATAAATGGATGCGGCTCGTTTTGCGCGACCACGTTCGCTGACGGTAGGAAAACCTATTCGATGCCCTCGATGAGCTCCTCGAACTTCTTGGCGACGGCGTCCCACGTGTCGTCGTCCTCGATGTCGCCCATCGAGAAGGAGCCGTCCTCGTTCTCCTCGTACACATAGAAATAAACGCCCTCGTCGTCGGTCTCGGGGGCCAGCGCGATGTACTCGCCGCCCTCGTAGTCGAAGACGCCGAGGATCTCGCAGCGCTCCGAGCCGCCGTCGGTGAAGTCCACGGTGATGAACTCGGGCGCCTCCTCACCATCGGCCATCCGGGCCTCGTCGTTGGTCATATTCGCCTCGGACATGGATTCCTCCTTGTGTCGTGTTTGTAGCGCGCCCGCCCAAAACGTGGCGCGATCCGTTGCGTCAAGTCTACCCTTAAGCCCTGCAAAGAAACCCGCGCTCCCAAAGAGCCGATGCCGAACGGAGTAACAATGGCCGAGAAGCTCGACGTCTACCGGCACTATTCCTGCGAGGACGACTACGCGGACCTCGATATGGGCGCCGCCTGCGAGCGGCTCGCCCACGCGCTTGCCTGCAAGACGGTCTACACGACGCCCAAGGATACGGACTTCTCCGAGTTCGAGCGCTTGCAGGCCCACCTCAAGCAGAGCTTTCCCCGCATCATGGCGGCCGGCACCTTCGAGCTCGTGGGGCACTCGGTCCTCATTACCGTCCCCGGCACCGAACCCGCGCTCGACGCCGTGCAGCTCATCGCGCACCAGGACGTTGTGCCGGTCGTCCCCGGCACCGAGGACCAGTGGGAGCACGACGCCTTCGCCGGCCACATAGACGACGAGTGGGTCTGGGGAAGGGGCGCCCTCGACATCAAGGACATGCTGATGGCCGAGCTCGAGGCGACCGAGTACCTGCTGGCTCGCGGCGAGAAGCCCCGCCGAACCATCTACCTTGCCTTCGGCGAGGACGAGGAGGTCACGAGCAAGGGCGCGACAGCCCTTGCGGCCGAGATGGCCCGGCGCGGCATGCGCTCGGCGTTTCTCGTCGACGAGGGCACGACCACGATGTTCGACGGCGCGGCCTACGGGGCCCCGGGCGCCGTGGTCTCCGATATCTGCCTTTCGCAGAAAGGCTATCTCAACCTCAGGCTCACCGCGCGCGGCCAGGGCGGCCACTCGTCGAACCCCTTCGGCGGCACATCGCTCGAGCGCCTTTGCCGCGCCGTGGCGCTTCTTGCCGAAAACAAGCCTGCGCCGACCCTTACCCCGCTCGTGGCGGGCACGTTCAAGGAGCTCGCGCCCCAGATCAGCGAAGAGCCGTTCGCCTCCCTCGTCGCGGATGTCGACGCCAACGCGCAGGAAATCGCGGATGCGGCGGCGCAGGTCCGCGAGCTTTACCCGTTCGTCTGCACGACCGTGGCCGTCGACCAGGTCATCGGCTCGAGCGCCGCGGCAAACGTCATGCCCGGTGACGTGAGCGCCGTCGTCAACTTCCGCCTACTCCCGGGCGTACATGCGATGGATGTGCAGCATGAGGTAGCGGATCTTCTCGCCGGCCTGGGCATCGAGGTCACCATCGACCACAGCACGCCCGCGGGCCGCATGGACACTGTGGAGGGTGCCGGCTACGCGGAGCTCAAGGAGGCCCTGGAGCATTTTCACCCGGGCGTCACCTGGGTCCCGTCCTTCGTCTGCGGCGGCACCGATTCGGTGCGCTATGAGGACGTCTGCGGCTCGATCATGCGCGTCTGCCCCTTTCGCCCGGCACCCGAGGAGGAAGCCCGCGGCGTCCACGGTGTCAACGAGCGGATTTCCCGCCGCACTTATGCGCAGGGCATCCGCGTCCTTATCCGTCTGCTCGAGCGAACCGCCTTCTCCGAATTATTTTGATGTGGGCCTCGGGGGGAAGCGTAAACACGGCGATTGTCGGGGTATTCTAAATAGGTTTGTAGAGAACAAAAAACGAGAGGTCTTCCGTGACTGAGAGACTCGACCAGCTCAAGGCCTTCATCAAGAAGGTCGCCGACTCCGACGCCGCTGAGCACCAGGCGAAGGGTATCGCGACCGACCCTGTGGGTACTTCGGGAAATCCTTCCCAGCAGATCCTCACCCCCGCCAACGTCATTACATTCTGCAGGCTCCTGCTCACCATCGCTTTTCTCGTCATCTTCTGCAGCGGAGGCAACCGCTACGTCGCGTTGGCGTGCTATGCCGTCGCGGCCTGCACTGACTTTCTCGACGGCCAGGTCGCGCGGCGCACGCGGACCGTGAGCTGGCTCGGCAAGATCATGGACCCCGTCATGGACCGCGTGCTGCTCTTCACCGGCGTCCTCGGCCTGCTCGTCGCGGGCGAGCTGCCGCTCTGGGTGCCCATCTTCGTCATCGGCCGCGACGTCTACCTCGCCATCGGCGCGAGCATCCTGCAGAAGTACCGTACCCGGCCCGTCGATGTCGTGTTCATCGGCAAGGTCACGACGGCGCTGCTCATGTTCGGTTTCTGCCTCTGCCTGCTCGGTGTGCCGGACGTGGCTGGCGCGGGCATCGTAGGCGTCTCTTGGTTGCCGGGCCTGAACAACCAGAGCGGCTGCCTCGGCATTTTCTTCGTCTACGCGGGCGTCGTCTGCTCGGCGATAACCGCCGCTATCTACACCGCGCAGGGCATCAAGGTGCGCGGCGAGGCCGTCAAGAGGGAGGGCAGGTAAGGTGTCCGAGTCCCAAATCGCCCGCATGGGCACCCTTTACCACGAGCACGTCCTTCTCGGGGCTACCTTCTCGCCCTCAAGCGAGGGCGACGTCATGCGCGCCGAGTCCTACCCTGGTGAGACCGGCGCCCACGAGAATGGCCGCGCCTACCTTGCCGACCTCACCGGCTCTACGTACAAGCTCTTGAGCGGCGACAGCGCCCAGGCGCTCATGGAGGCGGCGTTCTGCGGCAAAAAGCTCAAGGTGGGGGAATGCGCCTGGGAGTGCGCCCTCACCGCCGAGGGCGCCGCCACCTCGGTGGCGCTCGTTGCTCGCACGGGCGACAACGAGTACGTGCTCGCCGACCCCACGCAGCGAGGCGATGTCGTGAGCGCCTGGCTCGGCTTCTTGTCTTCCATCGAGCAGAACGGCTACGCGCCCTACGTCGGCACCTCCATCGAGGACGCCGACGGCATGCTGACCCCGTTGCTGCTCGCCGGGGACGCCGCCCGCGCGGTGCTCTCCGATTACGTGGGCCACGTGCGAGACCTGCCCGCTCCCGGAGAAGTCAGGGGGCTTCACTTGGACAAGATCTCGGCAGTCGTGGCCGGCGTGCCCGTGCCCGGCCAATCGTTGCCGGTATTCTTGATTCTCGTTCCTCCCGCGCGCGCCGTCACGCTGTGGCGCAGCTTCCTGTCGTTTACCGAGACGGCGCCCATGGGGTCGGCCGCCCTCGTCGATGCCATGCGCTCGCTTCTTCCTTGGGGAGAGGAACTCTCCGTCATGGACCAGGTCAAGCCTGGCGGCCAAAAACTCGCATACTGGGGACTTTTGCGCGAAAAGACCGATTTCGTCGGGGCCCGTGGTCTCTAGGCGTTCGCGCAGCCAAATATCGACCATTCCATGCTTTTAATTTCCATCAATCGTTAAGAACGGATCCGCACATGCAATACGACTTCACAGCCCGCGTCAACCGCCGAGGCGTCGGCGCCTTCAAGTGGGACGAGATGCTTTCCGAGAACCCTTCGGTTCCCGAGGGCGTCGTGCCCCTGTCCGTCGCCGATATGGAGCTCGAGAACCCGCCCGAGGTACGCCGGGCCCTCCATGACCTCATCGACGCCGGCCCGCTCGGCTACACCGGCGCCACCGACCGCTTTACCTCGGCCTGCATCGACTGGCAGGTGCGCCGTCACGGCTGGCGCCCCGAGGCCGACTGGATTGTGACCACGCCGGGCGTCGTGCCCGCAGTCTTCTGCGCCGTCTCCCAGCTCACCGAGCCCGGCGACGCCGTGATCATCCAGCCGCCCGTGTACTACCCGTTCAAGCGCGCCGTCGAGTCCGCCGGCCGGGGGCTTATCGAGAACCCGCTCAAGGAGGTCGGCGGCCGCTACGAGATGGACTTCGACGACCTCGCCGAGAAGGCGGCGAGGCCCGAGGCCAAGATGCTCATTCTCTGCAGCCCCCACAACCCCGTGGGCCGCGTCTGGGAGATCTCCGAGCTCCGACGCCTCATCGAGATCTGCGTCGCCAACGGTGTGACGATCGTCTCCGACGAGATCCATAACGACCTCATCATGCCCGGCAACGCGCACACGACCATCGCGAGCGTCATGTCTCCCGAGGAGATGAAGAGCCTCGTCGTCTGCACCGCTCCCTCCAAGACCTTCAACCTCGCCGGCATCCAGGCCTCGGTCATCTACGTTCCCGACGCCGAGTTTCGCGCACGCTTCAAAGCCGGCTTCGAGAAGCTCTCGCTCGGCGGCCTCAACGCCTTCGCCTACACGGCGACGACAGCCGCCTATGAGCAATGCGAGGGCTGGCTTTCCCAGCTCATCGACCTTGTTTGGACGAACTTCTCCAGGCTCGTCGACTGGGTGGCGCAGTCCCACCCCGAGCTTGACGTGGCGGAGCTCCAGGGCACTTACCTCGCGTGGGTCGATTTCCGCTCCTGGGACCTCAGGGACGAGGAGCTCAAGGCATTCATGCGCGAGGAGGCGCTGCTCTGGCTCGACGAGGGCGACCTGTTCGGCGAGGAAGGGTCCGGCTTCGAGCGCTTCAACCTCGCTTGCCCGACGGACGTGCTCGAAGCCGCCCTCGCCCGTCTGGATGAGGCCGCCCCGCGCCGCGGCTTCGGCAAAAACTGCTAGGGGAGAGCCGTGAAGTACTCAGTCAACGCCAAGTCCTGCCCCGACGCGCTCGGCGCCGCATCCAAGGGTACGACCGCCGGGCGGCTCGTGTTCGTCTCTGCACAGCTGCCGGTAGACGAGAACGGCGCGCTGGTCGCGGGCGGTATCTGCGAGCAAGCAGCGCTCGTGCTCGACCACGTCGAGGCGATTCTTTCCGAGGTCGGGCTCGACCTTTCGGATGTGGCCAAGACAACTGTCTACCTTGCCGACCTCAATGATCTCGAGGCCTTCGACGACGTCTACGGCGGCAGGATCGAGCTGCCGAGGCCCGCCCGCACCGTCGTGGGAGACCGCGACCTGCCGCTCGGCGCCCTCGTTCAAATGGATGCCGTCGCTTGCAGATAAAACGGTATAAAATAATCTGGCTTATGTGAGCAAGCTTGGTCAGAAGGCCCAAGGAGAGAACCTATGGATAACGAGAACACGCCCGTGAGCAGCGGCGCGACCGAGATTTTCCGCATGCCGTCCGCCGATGCGACCGTGCCCGACATCATAGCCGTCTCCAAGCCCGTCCAGCCGACCCTCACTATCGTCAAGGGCCCCCAGGTCGGCGAGACCTTCGAACTCAACGCCGCGATCATCACCGTCGGCCGCGGCCCGAACAACTCCGTCTTCCTCAACGACATGACGGTCTCTCGCCACCATGCGAACCTCGATCTCACCAATGTCGCCGCGGGCTACGCCACGGTCAAGGACCTCGGTAGCCTCAACGGCACCTGGGTCGACGGCGCCATCGTCAACGAGGCGACGCTCAAAGATGGCTCCACCATCCAGATCGGCACTTTCCGCATGGTGTTCCACACCAACGGCCGTAAGGCCCGCATCGCCACCGAGCTCTAAGCCCGTCATGCCCGACGCCGGTTATCTCACCATCGGTAAGGTCGTGAAGCGCCTCCAGGCGCAATATCCCGACCTCACCATATCCAAGGTGCGCTACCTCGAGAACGAGGGGCTCGTCAGCCCCTCTCGCACCCCGAGCGGCTACCGGCTTTATTCCCAGCGCGACATCACCAGGCTCGAGAAGGTCCTCTATCTGCAGAAGAACCGCTTCATGCCCTTGAGCGTCATCAAAGGCGCGCTCGACGGCGAGGAGGGCAACCGCGCCGCCGAGAACGCGGCGCCCATGACGGTCGTTCCGCAGCGCGATGACGAAGAAACCGCCGGCAAGCTCCACCCCATCGACCGCATGCCGAAGCTCTGCGGCACCCAGGTCTCGTTTGTGCGCCAGCTCTCGGAAGCTGGGATTGTCGAGCTCAAGAGATCCCCGCACGGCCGCGACCTCGTCGATGGGCGCGATTTGCCGCTCATTCGCCTGTGCGACGAGCTCAGGCGCTTCGGTTTCGGGGCCAAGAACCTCCGCCAGTACGTCATCGCGGCGAACCGCGAGTCTGCCACCTTCGAGCAAGCGCTCATGGTCTATGCCAAGAAGGGCGGCGGCGTCGAGCCGGAGCGCACCGACGAGTCAAGGAGGCAGTTCGACGAGGCTTTCTCGCGCATGCTCGGGCTCACCAATGCAGTGCGAACCGAGCTCGTCACTCGGCGCGTCAAAGAAGCGTTCAAGGATATGGACACGTAGCGGCACATCCACAGAAAGGTCAGATCATGTCCGATTTTGATTTCGAGAGCAGAATCGTCAGCATCCCCGATTACCCCGAACCGGGCGTGATTTTCAAGGACATCACGCCGCTGATCTCCGACCCCGAGGGTTACCGTGCCGTCGTCGACAGCATCGCCGGCCACTTCCGCGGCCTCGGCATTACCAAGGTCGTGGGTACCGAGGCGCGCGGCTTCTTCGTGGGCGGGCCCGTTGCCATCGAGCTCGGTGTCGGCTTCGTCCCCGTGCGCAAGCCCGGTAAGCTTCCCCGCGCCGTCTACAAGCAGGAATACGAGCTCGAGTACGGCGCCAACACTCTCGAGATGCATAAGGACGCCTTGAGTTCCGACGACCGTGTCCTCGTCGTCGATGACCTTATCGCCACCGGCGGTTCCGCCGTCGCGACCGCCCTGCTCTGCGAGAAATGCGGCGCCAAGGTCGCCGGCTTCGGCTTCATCATGGAGCTTGCGTTCCTTAACCCCCGCGAGGTTATGGATAAGGACTACCCCGGCATCGACGTTCTGTCGCTGGTTAAGGTCAACTAGAGCCCATATACCAAGGCTTAGTTGGGATATTGCGGCGGCCGCTCATAGCCGCCGTTTTTTCATTTAATATGTATGTAAACCTTTGACTGTCTCAAACTTTTAATTTCCATCTCTTGGAGATGTTGATGAAGTACCGCAACCGCATCACCGTCGCCGGCATCGCCGTGGCGCTCGCCGGCGCAACCTTTCTCGGTGCCGCAACCCCGGCTTATGCCGTCAACCAGTCCGACGTCGATGCCGCCGCCTCCAAGCTCTCCGAGCTCGGCACGCAGCTTTCGCAGATTCAGTCCGAGCTCGATGACGCATCTGAGGATCTTGCCCAGACCTCGATCGACCTCGCAGAAAAGCAGGATCAAGTCGCCGCTACGCAAGAGGAGCTCTCCGCCAAGCGCAAAGAGCTCAGCGGTCTTATGCGCTCCAACTACAAGCTCGGCACCAATTCTCTGCTCGATTTCATCCTCGGCTCCACGAGCATCGACGACCTTGTGAGCCGTGTCTTCTACATGGACAAGATTTCCGAGCGGCGTGTCCAGGTCATCGTGTTCGTCAAGACCATGGAGGAGAAGCTCAAGACCGAGAAGGCCGAGCTAGAGAGCAAGCAGGCCGAGCAGACCGAGAAGGTCGCCAGCCTCCAGAGCCAGGCGAACGACTACGGTGCCCGCGTGGGCGAGGCGAGCTCTTACTACAACTCCCTTGATGCTGAGCTCCAGGCCCAGCTGGCCGCCGCGGCCACGACAGAGCAGAGCGCAGCCGCCACTGCGGTTGCCGCGGTTCAGCAGGCCGCTGAGCAGCAGCAAGCTGCCCAGACCGCGGCTGCCAGCGTGTCTGAGGAGACCGAGCAGAAGCTCAAGAAGCAGGAGGAGTCCGAGGTCCCCACCACTACGACGACGACCTCGACTGCCGCCGAGTCCAAGATCGATGCCAAAGACGATTCTGCGAGCAACGACGCTTCCAGCAGCTTGAACTCCAGCAGCTACGGCGGGGGCGGCGTCTCCACGGCCCTCGCGCAGCAGGGCAAGCCCTACGTCTACGGCGCGGCCGGCCCGGGCGGCTTTGATTGTTCTGGCCTGGTCTGCTACAGCTATGGCTACTCCCGCGGCCGCACGACCTATGACATGATCTCCTCCCTGCAGGCCTCTGGCAGCTGGAAGACCGATATCTCGCAGCTCAGCTACGGCGACCTTGTCTTTACGAGTGAGGGGCACGTCGGCATCTACCTTGGCAGCAACACCATGGTCCATGCCCCGAAGCCCGGCTCGTCCGTTTGCACGACCACCCTTTGGAGCTTCTACGGCGGCGGTTCTTACTAAGGACTTTGCACCAAGAAAGACGAAACATTGAGCAGCTCTGACCCCCAAAACGCCTCGGCCGCTGTATCGAGGCGTTTTTCTCGCAGATTTCAGATAGACCTCGTGATCGAGGGCGCCCTCGTCGGCTTATTCGGCGGGGGAGTGGTGACGCTCTATAGACTCTCGCTCTCGGGAGCCGAGGAGCTCCTTCGCCAAGTCACCGGAAGCATCGCGGGGAACTTGCTGTATATGGCGCTCTGGTTCTTATTCCTCGCCGTGCTGCTCCTGCTCGTCGGAAAGCTGATGACCTGGGAGCCGGCGACCGCGGGTTCCGGCATCCCGCAGGTGGATGCAGAGGTGATCGGGCATATGGACGCTCCGTGGCACCGCGTCATCCTAGCCAAGTTCATCGAAGGGTCGGCCGTTGCCCTGGCGGGCCTGTCGATGGGACGCGAGGGCCCCAGCGTCCAGCTCGGCGGCATGTCCGGCAAAGCGGTTTCCCGCCTCTTCGGCCGCAAGAGGGGAGAGGAGCGCCTTCTCGTCACGTGCGGGGCCGCTGCCGGCATGTCCGCGGCATTTCACGCCCCTCTGACAGGCGTTTTGTTCGCCATCGAGGAGATTCATCGCGAGTTCACGGCTTCGCTCATCATCTCTGTCATGGCATCGTCGCTCACCGCAGACTACCTTGTCTCAGGCGTGCTCGGGGTGGCCCCGGTCATGAGCCTCGACTTCCTACGCGACCTCCCGCACGCCGACTACCCGTACGTCGTCGCGCTCGGTATCGTGTGCGGAATCTTGGGCGCGCTGCATAATCGCGGCATGTTCGCCTGTCAATCTGCATATAAACATATATCAAAAGGAACGCCCTACATGCGCTTAGTTATACCTTTTGCGTTAGCAGGAGTCGCTGCGTTCGCATGGCCCGAACTAATGTGCGGGGGTGACGCGGTCTTCGAGGCGATCACCAGCCCGACCATGATGGGGCTGGCGCCGCTCATAGTGCTGCTTCTTGGGAAATACGCTTTTACCACGGTCTCGTTCGGTTCTGGAGCCCCTGGCGGCACTCTGTTTCCGCTGGTAGTTATGGGTGCGCTCGTCGGCTGCTGCTTCAGCAGGGCAGCAGGCATCGTGTCGGGTTTCGACCTTGCTTATTACCCGAACTTCATGGCTTTGGGAATCGCGGGGCTCTTTGCCGCTGTGGTGAGGGCGCCTGTGACGGGCTGTGTGCTCGTGTTCGAGCTCACAGGCTCGCTCGATGCGATGTTGTCGGTATCCTTGGTGTCGATTCTCGCGTACATCGTCGCCAATCTGACCAAGACCGATCCGTTCTACGAGCATCTTCTTGCGGCGCAGCTGGACGTGAGCGAGGACAGCGTGGAGGTGACGGGGTTAACCGGCGAGAAGGTCCTGAAGACATTCCACGTGGGTGCCGGATGCCGCATCGAGGGCATGACGGTAGCGGAAGTCCCGTGGCCCGACGCTACGCGCGTGATCCTGATTAACCGCGCATCAGCGGAGCTGATTCCCATCGGCACGACTCGAATCGAAGCGCTTGACGACCTTCTCATGATCATGGACACCGATGCCGAAGAGGACGTCACCATGAAACTCGAAGTGATGACGAGGCCCGCGGTCAAGAGGTGAGGGCCGCGGGAGATCACGACAAATGCAAGCAGGCTTCTACTTTACATAAGATATATTATCGCGTTTTTACCATTTGAGCCATCGACTGTCATTTGGAGACAGGCGTCTTTTCGCATACGAACCATCGTGTCGACAAATTAGGCCAAAGATTCGACAACCGGATCGAAGCCGCAATGCGTGTGCGAATAGGTGCCTGTCCCTATATAGCAGTCAAATCCCCGATATTTTACGAGAGGGCCTCAGAGCCGTTCTAAGCCCCGTCTCTCTCTTTTGCGAATACGTACTAGAGCCGATGGCTTAAATCGGCTGAGAAAGGCTCTCAGAGATTCGACTTTCCAAAATCTCCGAGAGCCTTTTGAATTTACTTGAATCTAGACGGTTTAGACGCCGCTTGAGCCGAAACCGCCTTCTCCGCGGTCCGTCTCGTCGAGCTCGTCGACCTCAACGAGTGTGACCACAGGAACCCTCTGGATAACCAGCTGGGCTATGCGCTCGCCGCGCGTGATGTGGATAGGGTTCGTGGGGTCAAGGTTGACGGCGCAAATTTTGAGTTCGCCGCGGTAATGCGCGTCGATGAGCCCGGGAGTGTTCGCCATGCTGAGCCCCTCGCGTAGAGCAAGCCCGCTGCGAGGCTGGACGAAGCCTGCGTAGCCGTCGGGAATCGCGATGGCAAGGCCCGTGGAAATCAGGCGCCGCTCGAAAGGCTCGAGCACCACGTCTTCGCTGGATCGAAGGTCCAGGCCGGCATCCCCGGCATACGCATAGGACGGAAGCTCGACCTCGGGATCAAGCCTTTTAATTGGAAGGCTGATCTTCTCATCACTCATTGGCCAAGCTCCTCAGTTCCTCGCTGAACTCGTCCACATCCTTGAACTCGCGGTAAACGGATGCGAAGCGAATGTAGGCGACCTTGTCGATCTTGACGAGCTTACGGAGCACCATGCTACCGAGGTCGATCGAAGAGATCTCGGTAATACCGCCGTCACGGAGCTCGCTTTCGATATCGTCGATAAGTCCGGTCAACGTTTCCGCAGGTACATTACGTTTTACCGTTGCGGCGAATAGGCCGCGCATGAGCTTTTGGCGCTCGAAGGTCTCTTTGCGCCCGTCGCGCTTGATAACGATGAGCGGCATTTCCTCGCACCGCTCATAGGTGGTGTACCTGAAACCGCAGGCGGTGCACTCGCGCCTCCTGCGAATAGCGTCGTTGTTCTCCGACGAACGGGAGTCGACGACCTTGGACTCGTCTGTGCCGCATTTGGGACAGCGCATGTGACCTCCTCATAGAAGACCTACGCGCTCTACCGTATCACAGGTTGGGGTCACAGGTTGGCAGAAGTCGGCACAATAAGCTCTTGACCTGCGAAGATATTTGACGATTCAAGCTGATTGCGGTCGCGGATCCAGTCGACGATGGACTGCGTCGAGCACCCATCGACACCGTGCTGAGAGGCGATGGACCACAGAGAATCGCCGCTCATGACGCGAACGTTGGTGGTGGCCGCCTCGTTCAGAGTCAGCGACTCGGAAGCGGCTATGGAGGACTCGACGCCGAACGCGAGCGTTGCGAGCACAACGGCAAAAACGACGGCCATGGCGCAGGCGAACAGCGAGTTCGTTCGGTTCGAGATAGCCTTCTTCGCGTCGTCGCCATTCGTCGCGGCGCCCTTGCCGCCTTCAATAAGGACGAGAATCGGGTGCTCCTCGGGGGCCAGGGCGCTCGAGCCGTCGGTGGCTAGCATGAGGGTGTTGCGGCAGGTGGTCATTGGTATTCCTCTCCTTCTCGGTCTTGTCGTTTCTATTTATACCGAGAGGACCGGACAACAATTAGATTGCGAACAGCTGTACCTAAATACGTTTGTTCGAATTATGCAAAGAACTACTGTCCTTGTCAACCTCCGTCGAACGGCTGTTTGTGCAAAACAAATGTTTTGGTATACTTCGATGCAAAGGATAAAAGGAGGAGCCATGGCCAAGGGAAAGATCGGCAAGCGTCAGCAAGCCATCTACGAGTACATTCTCAACTACACAAGGGAACACAGCTACCCCCCGTCGGTCCGCGAGATCGGCGCCGCGGTGGGCCTGGCCTCTCCTTCTACCGTTCACATGCACCTCAAGGCGCTCGAGAACAACGGCTACATCAAGCGCGACCCGAAGAAGCCTAGGACCATCGAGGTCACCCCTGAGCCCAGCTCCGACGACGGCACGAAGCTCGCCGAGGTCAAGCAGGATTTCGAGCGCAACGCCATTTCTCTGCCGCTCGTGGGTCGCGTCGCCGCCGGCACGCCCATTCTCGCCGAGCAGAACGTCGAGGAGAGCCTGGTGCTTCCCATGAGCATAGTCGGGGACGCGAGCTCCTTCGTCCTTCGCGTCCGCGGCGAGTCGATGATCAACGCCGGCATCTTCGATGGCGACTACATCGTCGTAAAAGAACAGCAGACTGCCCATAACGGCGAGATCGTCGTCGCGCTCATCGACGACTCGGCCACGGTGAAGACCTTCTACAAGGAGAAGGACCGTGTGCGTCTCCAGCCTGAGAACGACACCATGGAGCCGATTTATGCTGATAACCCCACGATTCTCGGCAAAGTCACCGCTCTTATCCGCTCCATTTAGAGTACGTCGCTTTGAGTAATCAGGACGCAACCGTCAGTAACGCACAGCCCGGAAACGGATCGAGGATTCGTGTCTTCGATGCCCTTCGCGGGCTGTGCGTGCTTTCGATGATCGCTTTTCACTTCTGCTACGACCTCGTCTACCTGCGCGGCGTTGAGGTTACCTGGTTCTACCCGCCTTTCGTGGATATCTGGCGGGCGAGCATCTCGTGGGTATTCCTCGCCCTTGCCGGCGTCATGTGCTCGTTCTCGAGGAACAACCTCAAGCGTGCGGCGAAGTACGGCCTCGTCGCGTTCGCGGTCTGGGCGGCGACGACCATAGCCGCGGTCGACGACTCCATATCGTTCGGGATCATATTCTGTATGGCGGCGTCCACGCTCGTCTATGCGCTGCTGCAAAAATTGAATGCCGCCCCCAAAGGCTTTTTCGCGGCCTTTGTCCTGTTCGCTGCTTTTCTTTTGACTATGGGGCTTCCGAACGGGCACCTCTCGCTGCCGGGGTACACCCTCGAGATTCCGAAAACGCTGTATTCCACAGAATGGCTGAGCTGGCTCGGTTTCCCTGGCCCTAAATTCGTCTCGGGGGACTACTATCCCCTACTCCCCTACGGCCTCATGTACCTCGTAGGCGCCTCATTGGGCCCATGGCTTAAGCAAAACCTGCCGAGTCGGGTGAGGTCTCTTGGATTCGCGCCGCTCGAGTTCATCGGCCGCCATGCGCTCGAGGTCTACATCGCGCACCAGCCGCTGCTCCTGCTCGTGTTAGGCCTCGTCTGAGCTTTCGGCCGCTCCCTCATCCTCCACGCGATACGGATCGAGGGTAGAGCGCATGCGCTCGGAAGCCTTCACCGTGGCAAGAAGCCCGCCGTCGACGTGGCGCTCTCGCATCACCTGGCAACGCTCGTGGACCATCTTGAGGAGCAGCCCCTTCTCGTAAGGCACGAGGACGGTCAGGCTCTCGTCGCCCTCGGACGCCTCCTTGCCGATGCGGTAGAGCAGCGTGTCGATGCCTCTGCCCTCCTGCGCCGAGATCACGACGGCCTCGGGGTTCTCGAGCGCAAGAGCCCTGCGGTCCTCGGCCGTGAGACGGTCGGACTTGTTGATGACGAGCACGCGTCGGATAGAATCCGCCTCGATGTCCTTCAGGATGGCCACCACGGCGTCCATCTCGTCTCGCCAACGGGCGTCGGACGCGTCGACGATGAGGAGCACCAGATCGGCCGCGCGGACCTCGGCGAGCGTCGATTTGAACGCCTCGATGAGGGTCGTGGGAAGTTTCTGGATGAAGCCTACCGTGTCCGTCAGGGTTATCTTGCGCCCCTCCTCGAGCACGAGCGAACGGGTCGTGGGGTCGAGCGTGGCGAACAGCTCATCTTTGGCATAGACGTCGGAGCCGGTGAGGCGGTTCAGGAGCGTCGACTTCCCGGCGTTGGTGTAGCCGACGAGCGCCACGCGATAAACGCCGGAGTCCCAACGCGCCTTGCTCTGCACGCCCCGGCGCTTCTCGAGCGTCTGGAGCTCCCGCCTCAGGGTGGAGATGCGATCGCGGATGAGGCGCCGGTCGACCTCGAGCTGGCTCTCGCCCTGGCCGAATCGCCCGCCGATGCCGCCGCGCGTCTGCTCGCCTACGAGGTGGCTCCACATGCCGCGCAGACGCGGGAGAACGTACTGGAGTTGGGCCAGCTGGACCTGCAGCCGCCCTTCGCGAGTCTTGGCGTGCTCGCCGAAGATATCGAGGATAAGGGCCGTGCGGTCGATGATCTTGACCGGCTCGCCGACGGCGCGCTCAAGGTTCGCTTGCTGAGACGGCGTGAGCTCATCGTCGAAGATGACGACGTCGACATCGAGGTTTCGCACATAGCTCACGAGCTCCTCGACCTTACCTTTGCCGATGAAGGTCTTCGGGATGGGTCTATCAAGCCGCTGCGTCATGGTGAGAAGAACCTCGGCGCCGTCGGTCTTGGCCAGGCGAGCGAGCTCGGCGAGCGAGTCCTCGCAGTTCCATGTGCCTGACCCACGATCGACACCGACGAGAATGGCGCGCTCGGGCACAGGAGCCGTTGAGAACGGCTTGAAACGCCCCATCAAGCCTCACCGCCCGTGCGCCCAGCGAGGTCAGCGAGCACGATATCGCGGGCCTCCTCGACGCTCATCTTATCGAGGTCGAGCCACCTGACGCGCCCGTCGTTTTTGAACCAGGAAATCTGACGCTTGGCGTAACGGCGCGTCCGCGTCTTTATGGCCGAGACCGCCTCGTCGAGGGTGCAGTCGCCGTCCAAGTAGTCGAGAATTTCTTTGTATCCGATGGCTTGACCTGCGGTTGATTCGCGGTTAAGACCGGCGTCCATAAGGCTGCGGACCTCGTCGAGCAAACCCTCGGCCATCATCTGGTCGACACGCTGTTCGATGCGCGCATACAGGCGCGCGCGGTCCATGTTAAGGCCCCAGATGCGAGCTTCGTAATGCGGAGCGCGTTTCCTCAAGCCCTTATTGTGCTCGGCATAGCTCTTGCCCTCATCGAGCATCTCGAGTGCGCGGACAACTCGGCGCACGTTGTTCGGGTGGATAAGCGCAGCGCTCGCGGGGTCACGCTCCTCAAGGAGCGCATGGAGCCCATCGGCTCCGAGACCCTCGGCCATCGCCTCATAGGCAGAGCGCTGTTTATCGCCCTTCTCGCCGGAAGGAAAAACCATTTCGTCTATGACTGCGTTGAGATAGAGGCCTGTGCCCCCGCATAGGACCGGTGTGAGGCCGCGGTCGAGCTCCTCGTCAACGATACCTCTGCATTCTTGTTGATAGAGCTGAACCGAGTAGTCCATATCCACATCGCAAACATCGATCATGCGAAGCGCGACCTTGCGCTCCTCGGCCGGCGTCTTCGCGGTTCCGATGTCCATGCCACGGTACACCTGCATAGCGTCCACGGAGACGACATCGCCGTCGAGCTCGAGGGCCACAAGGTCGGCCAAGGTGCTCTTACCCGAGGCGGTCGGCCCAACGATGGCGATAGCCGGTCCGGGCAGCGTCATCGAGGGTCGCCAACGACGGTGCCGCGAAGATACCAGGTGCGGGCCTCGTCAACCTTGACGTCACAGATCTTGCCGACGACGTCATCGGCCGTGAGACCCTCGGGAAGCCCGAAGTGAACCGTGCGCATCTTCTCGGAGTGTCCGACCATAACGGCGTCGTCGCGCTTGGACGACCCCTCCACGAGGACCGAGACGGTTTTGCCGAGGTCGGCCTGGTTGGCGTCATGCGCTTGCTCCGCAACCAAAGCGGCCAAGCGGTCGAAGCGATCCTGTATGACCTCGCGCGGTGTGTCGTCGACCATCTTGGCGGCCGGGGTGCCGGGGCGCGGCGAGTAGATGAACGTATAGGCGCTCGAGAACGCGGCCTCCTTGACCATGGAGAGGGTGTCCTCGAAGTCTCTTTGCGTCTCGCCGGGGAAGCCGACGATGATGTCCGTGGAGAGAGCGAGGCCCGGCATGGCGGAGCGCAGGCGCCCGACGAGGTCGAGGTACTGCTCGCGCGTGTACTTGCGGTTCATGGCCTTGAGCACGCGCGAAGAGCCGCTCTGGACCGCAAGATGGAGATGCGGCATGACGCACGGCGTCTCGGCCATGGCCTGGATCGTCTCGTTGACGAGGTCGTGCGGATTCGAAGAGGTGAAGCGGACGCGCTCGATGCCCGTCTTGCCGACCTCGCGCAGGAGCTGGGCGAAGCGAGGCTCGCCGTAGATGTTGCGCCCGTAGGAGTTGACGTTTTGGCCGAGCAGCGTGATCTCGCGAACGCCGTCGGAGACAAGCTTCTCACACTCGGCGACGACCGCCTCGATAGTGCGGCTCTTCTCGCGACCTCGGACGTACGGCACAATGCAGTAGGTGCAGAAGTTGTTGCATCCGGTCATGATGGGCACCCAGGCGTGGAAGCTTTGGGCGCGGCGGCTCGGAAGCTCGCAGGAGAAGCCGCGGCCCTCTTCGACCGTATCGACCTCGACCTTCTTGCCGTCGTCGTCGAAAGCCTCGAGAAGGAGCTCGGGCAAGCTCGCCAGCGCGCTCGTGCCGAAGACGACGTCGGCGACTGGGATGTGCTCACGAATTTTCTCGCCGTCGCGCTGCGCGATGCAACCTCCGATGGCGACTACGCGCTTGCCGCAGGGAGGTTTGGGAGCGCTGACCATTGCCGATGCCTGGCCATAAAGGCGCTGGTCGGCGTTGTCGCGCACGCAGCAGGTCATAAAGACGACGATGTCGGCTTCTTCAGGCTCGGCAACATTGATGCAACCGTTCTGCTCAAGAAGACCCTCCACGCGCTCAGCATCGTGGAGGTTCATCTGGCAACCGAACGTCTTGACGAAGTAGGTCTTACCTACAAGTGAGCTCATTGAACCAACTTTCGTTTAGCAAGCGATCTCGTCGGAAAGAGAGGGCGGGGAGGGGGGCTGGATGCGGTGCACGTAAATAGCTAGGCGAATCGCCGTGCGACTCTCGCCGCCGATGGAGATGTCGGAGAATGCGGGCGAGCAGGAGATATCGAGCCCCGCAGGAATCAGGAAGCCGCGCGCGATGGCGACGGCTTTGATGGCCTGATTGACGGCGCCGGCACCGACGCACTGGATGTTGACCGGCTTGCCGTCCTTGACGAGGCCGGCGATGGCGCCCGCGACCGACGCGGGAGATGACTTGCTGGAGACCTTTAAGTAGTCCATGTGGATCGCTCCTGGGGCGTTTGTGCTTGGAAGTGATACGTGTTCAGGGCGTTTAACTGCGGGAATTCTACCAATTTGACCCAATTTTGAAAAGACCTGAAGGCAACTATTCGGCCTGTTCAATCTGGAAGGTGACCGTAATCTTCCCCTTCCCTATCCGGATCTTCGGCTCGTCGGTCAAAGTGAGGTAGTAACGGTCGGCGAGCATCTGGAAACAACGCTCCATCTCACGGGAGAAATCGCGGGAATCCTCGTGAGAGAGCTTGAGGCCGCGATGGTCACGGGACAGATCGACCTCGGGTTTCGAGGCCTTGCCTCTGCTTCGGCGGGTGAGGCTCGCGACGATGCTGCGCTGGGGCTTGATTTGCCCGCTCACGATGCGGTGGGCCGTCCTTTCGCTCATGTCGAGTCCAAGGGATGTGGCGACGCGATGCAGCTCGGAGGCATCGGAGGCAGCGCGCAGGCGCTCAAGGATTGGAAGCTCCGATATGTCGTCGATGAACATCAGCTCTGACGCCTCGACGGTCCTAGGAGCCCTTGCGCGCGCGGTCGCGGCGATCTCGGAGGGCGAGCCGAAATAAACCTCGCAGGTCGCGCGCTCCTCGATGGCGAACTCGCAGCAGGTGCGCACGATGTTGTGAGGGCCCCTCTCGCAGATAAGACCCCCGCTCTCGTCGATGCCCGTCGTGGGCCACGTGGATTGGTCCGCGCGCTCGGGGAGCCTTGAGGCGTCGGTGACCACGCGTATAGAGGAGCCTCTCCCAGGGGCGCTCGAAACCACCTCAGCGGACTCGGCATTCTCCTTGACAGAGTAAAGCGCCATGCCTCGCCCGTGCACTCCCCAACGGTCCATATGAACGCTCTCGAGCTTAGAGGTCACGCGCGCCTCGAAAACGCGGTCTTGCATATCGGCGGGAATGCCCGAGCCGTCGTCGAGGATCGTGATAGTCCTCAGGTCGCCTTCGCGAGCGGTAGCCACATAGATGTGCTTGGCCCCAGCGTCGCGCGAGTTGCGCAGCATCTCGATGACGATGTCCTCGGCACAACGAATGTCGTGCTTGGCCTGGCGACGCTCGGCCTCGGCTACACGAAGGCGAACGTAGCCCTCGCCGAGGTTCTCCTCGACGCGAAGGTTACGCTCGCCCCCCATTGAGGCGACGAAGCCAAGAAGGCCACTGCCGCTTATTGTCATATGCGCTTACTTGGCGACGTCGACGGCACGGGACTCGCGGATGACGACGACGCGGACCTGTCCGGGGTACTCCATCTCGTCCTCGATCTGCTTGGCGATGTCGTGGGCGAGGACAGTGGCCTCGGCGTCGGAGATCTTCTCGGGCTCGACCATGACATGGAGCTCGCGGCCGGCCTGCATGGCATAGGTGCGCTCCACGCCGTCGTGAGCGTTGGAGATCTCCTCGAGCTTCTCGAGGCGCTTGATGTAGTTCTCGGCAGACTCCCGGCGCGCGCCCGGGCGGGCGGCGGAGATGGCGTCGGCGGCCTGAACAAGAACATCGAGGACGGTATCGGGGTCGACGTCCGCGTGGTGGGCCTCGATGGCGTGGACGATCTCGGGGCGCTCGCCGTAGCGGCGGGCAAGATCGGCGCCGATAACGGCGTGAGGACCCTCGACCTCGTGGTCGATGGCCTTGCCGAGGTCGTGGAGAAGGCCCGCGCGCTTGGCGGGAGTCTCATCGATGCCGAGCTCCGAGGCCATGATGCCGCAGAGCGCAGAGACCTGGATGGAATGCGTGAGCACGTTCTGGCCGAACGAGGTGCGGTAGCGGAGGGCGCCCAAGGTCTTCACAAGCTCGGGGTGCAGGTCGTGGATGCCGGCGTCAAAGGCGGCCTGCTCGCCGGCCTCACGGACGCGCTCGTTGACGAGGGTTTCGGCCTTCTTGTAAAGCTCCTCGATACGCGCCGGGTGGATGCGGCCGTCAGCGATGAGGTTCTCGAGCGCGACGCGGGCGGTTTCGCGGCGTACGGGGTCGAAGCTCGAGAGGATGACCGTCTCGGGCGTGTCGTCGATGACAAGGGAAACGCCGGACACCTGCTCGAAGGTGCGGATGTTGCGGCCCTCACGGCCGATGATGCGGCCCTTGAGGTCGTCGGAGGGGATGTGGACGGACGTTACCGTGATCTCGCCGGCCTGATCGGCGGCACAGCGCTGAATAGCGGTCGAGATGATCTCGCGGGCGGTCTTGTCAGCCTGGGCGCGGACGTTCTGCTCGGACTCACGCAGGATCTGGGCCTCCTCGCGCACGGACTCGGCGCGAACGCGCTCGAGCAGCTCGGTGTGGGCCTCATCGCTGGAGAGTCCGGCGATGCGCTCGAGCTCGGAGGTGTGCCTGGCCTCGAGGTCGTCAAGGTCGTTCTTGCGCTTGTCGAGCTGTCCCTGGAGGCTTGAGAGTTGGTGGTCACGGCGATCGAGCGCATCGTTGCGGCGGTCGAGGGATTCCTCGCGCTGCAAGATGCGGCTCTCCATCGACTGGAGCTCGGCCTTGCGCTTCTTCTCCTCGGCCTGTTGGGCCTGCTTGAGGGCGAGTGCCTCCTCCTTGGCCTCGAGGACGGCCTCCTTCTTGGAGTTCTCGGCCTGGCGGGCGGCCTCCGTGGTGATGCGGTTTGCCTCGGCTTGCGCGGACTGGACCTGCGCCTCTGCGGCCTTTACCTTGGAGTTCGCTTGGCCGGCTAAAACAAAATAGACGACCAAGGCGCCTATTGCTAAACCGACTACAGCGGCAATAACAAGTTCCATTTGTGCTCCTCTAATGACAAAAAATCACGAAATCAGGTTAGGAAACTGGATTTAAAACCAACGTTTCCGCCATCAGAGGCGCAATCATCGAGTCCTGGTCTGATTATGTCCCTTAAACAGCAAACGACAGTTACAGAATATGGAAACGGGGATAACCCCGGCGAGAAGAATGCCCCTTGACGGTCTGTCTATCGTAGGCCGTCAAGG
The DNA here is from genome assembly GCF_963660155.1 of Paratractidigestivibacter sp. Lineage (GTDB taxonomy): Bacteria > Actinomycetota > Coriobacteriia > Coriobacteriales > Atopobiaceae > Paratractidigestivibacter. The sequence goes on from NZ_CAVKWG010000017.1 coordinate 140,780, forward strand.
GGCAAATTGTCAAACCGACCAACCCCCGTCGGAAGCGGAATCCAGCGCCGTCTTCGCCGCGTCATAGGCAATGCTCATAGAGTAGCCCTTGCTGAGGAGATGGCGGACGATCTTCTGGAAATCGTTCTTGCCGGTAAGCCTTCGGCGCCGCGCCAGCTCCAGGGCCCTCTCGGCCTCGTCGCTCTCGGAGATATAGTGCTCGGGCCAACCAGGGAGTTGGTTGCAGTCGATGCCCTTGCGCGCGAGCTCGCGCTCGATCTTGCGACGCCCCCAGCCTGCGAAACTCTTCGAGCGGATATAGACCTCTGCGAACCGATCGTCGTTGACGAGACCGTTGTTCTCCGCCCTGGAAACGAGCTCCTCGGACACCTCTTGAGAATACCCGTCTTGTAAGAGCTTCTCGAGCAGCTCCTTCGAAGAATAATCGCGCTTATTGACGAGCCACTCGACCTTCGAGGTACCGCTCAGAAGCGACACCTCCTTGACCTTCTGGGCGAGCTCCGAGCGCGTCATCGGATCGATGCCGGAGGTTTTTCTCAACTTCTCGAGCCGTCGCCCGACAGGCTTGGGTATGTCCCAGGTCTCCCTGGTTCCCCCGGACTCCAAATGGACGCGCGCCTTGTTCCTGAACGCGGCGTAGGGATTGGTTGTGGCATCCGGAAGCTCGACGGACCAGCTAAATGATTCGCAGTTCATAGATATAGGAGTGAGACGCTAGGCCTCGTCGGAGCCGTCTTCGCCGTCGACCTCGTCATTGAGGTTTTCGAGGTCCTCGTCGAGGACCTCGTCGTCGAAGTCGACGGGCTCGCCGACCCGCTCGTCTCCAAGCTCGAGCCCACACTTGATGCGGACGCGGTGGCACAGCTCTTCGCAAAGCTCGGGGTGGCTCGCGAGGAACTTCTTGGCGGCCTCCTTGCCCTGACCCAGGCGCTCCTCGCCGTAGGAGTACCATGCGCCGGCCTTTTTCACGATCTTGAGGTCGGAGGCCATGTCGAGGATGCAGCCCTCCTTGGAGATGCCCTCACCGTACATGATGTCGAAGAAGGCCTCCTTGAAGGGAGGGGCCACCTTGTTCTTGACCACCTTGACGCGAACTCGGTTGCCGATGATATCCTTGTCGTCCTTGATGGCCTCGATGCGGCGGATGTCCATGCGCACGGTGGAGAAGAACTTGAGGGCGCGGCCGCCTGGGGTCGTCTCGGGGTTGCCGAACATGACGCCGATCTTCTCGCGCAGCTGGTTGATGAAGATACAGGTGGTATTGGACTTGGAGAGCGAGCCTGCGAGCTTGCGGAGGGCCTGGCTCATTAGTCGCGCCTGGAGGCCGACGGTAGAGTCGCCGATCTCGCCCTCGATCTCGGCGCGCGGGGTGAGTGCAGCGACCGAGTCGATGACCACGACGTCGATGGCGCCGGAACGGACCAGCATGTCGCAGATCTCGAGCGCCTGCTCGCCGGTGTCCGGCTGGGAGATGAGAACCTCGTCGATATCGACGCCGATGCGGGCGGCGTAGCCGGGGTCGAGCGCGTGCTCGGCGTCGATGAAGGCGACGACGCCGCCGAGCGCCTGGGCCTCGGCCAGGATCTGAAGCGAGAGGGTCGTCTTGCCGGAAGACTCGGGGCCGTAGATCTCGATGATGCGGCCGCGCGGGACGCCGCCGATGCCGAGCGCGCAGTCGAGCGAGAGCGCGCCGGTGGGAATAGCCTCGACCTCGAAATCAGGGCCGTCGTCCCCGAACTTCATAATGGCACCCTGGCCGAACTTCTCGACGATCTCCTTGGTGGTCTCTTCAATGACCTTGGTCCTCTCCTCACCTTCGGTGCGGGGGCGGATTTCCTTGGTCAGCGGGCCTTTTGCCTTTGCCATGTTCGTTCTCCCTCTTTCGACAGGAATTTATAATACCCGAACAGCCGTTCTTGGTCAACGGCCTTGGGAGAAATCTAGCAGGCGTTTCTTACCGCAGTCTTACCGCAATCTTCCCGAATTCTTATCGGATACTTACGGTCGCGAGGGTAGTTTTCAACAATCCCCTGCCCTCGGGGCGGCGGTAAGAATCCGATCGTCGGCGGTAAGAAACCAAAAGCGGCCCTATTTGGCCGAAGGCTCCATCAATGCTTCACGCAAAAGGCCCAGGGCGACGTGGCAGGCCTGCCTGCGGACGTCGGCGCGATCGCCTTCGAGCAAATGCATCACGGTACGCGAGGAGGGCGCCGTATCGATGCCGAACCAAACGGTGCCGACGGGCTTGCCGGGCTCCTCGCCGCCAGGGCCCGCGATCCCCGTGACGGAGACGCAGGCGTCGCAACTGAGGACTTTGCGGGCGCCCATCGCCATAGCAGCCGCGCACTCGGATGAAACCGCACCAAGCTGAGGTACGTCGAGTAATCCGTCGTAGGGGACGCCGAGCACGTCGTGCTTGACGGGGATCGCGTAGCTCACCACGCCCCCGCGCACCGCGGCGGAGGATCCGGGAGCCGAGGTGAGGCACGCGCTCACGAGGCCGCCCGTGCACGACTCGGCGCAGCCCACCGTGAGGCCCGCGGCGCTCGCCAGGCGAACGACCTCGGCCGCCTCGTCATAAAGGGCGTCGTCCTGCTCGAGAATCGCCTTGTCAGCGGCCACGGCTAATCCTCCTCGGCCAGGTACTGCCAACCCTTAAGGAAGTAATCGATGCCCGACCAGGCCGTGAGGACGACGGCAGCGGCCATGAGCACGTCGCAGATCGTCTTGAGCCAGCCAACGGAACCCGCCGGCATGGCGGCCACGAACAAAAGGCCGCAGATGGCCACCATCGTCGTTGCAGTCTTCCACTTTCCCAGGTTGCTCGCCGCAACGACGACGCCCTTGGACGCGACCACCATGCGCAAGCCGGACACGAGAAACTCTCGCGCGACGACGACGAGCAGAACCCAGGTGGAGCACATGCTGTGCTCGAGCAGGAAGCACAGCGCGACGATGACGATGAGCTTATCGGCGATTGGGTCGAGGAACTTGCCGAAGGTGGTCACCTCTCCCCTGCTGCGGGCGAGGTAGCCGTCAAGCTTGTCGGTCAGCGAGAGCACGACGTAAAAGGCGAACACGGCGATGCCTCCCCACGAGACCTCGGTGCCGCGCGTGCCCCCGACCGCCTCGGCAAAGGCGAGCCACAGCGGCATCAGCACGACGCGCGAGCAGGTCACGATATTCGCGGGGGTCCAGATACCCTTAGCCTTGGCCATCTGCTACTCCTCGTCTTCCGAGACGATCTTGCCGACCATCTCGTAGCAGAACGAATCGACGAGGTCGACCGTTACGACGTCGCCCACGGCCGCCTCGCCGCTCTGGATGTGTACGGCGCCGTCGCAGTCGGGCGCCTGGAACCACGCGTGCCCGATGAGCTCGACGCCGCCCTCGCCCTCCTCGACGCCGTCGATGATGACGCGCGTGCGCTCGCCGACGTGCTTGGCCGTGGCCGAGAAGCCGAGCTCCTCGACGAGGTCGATCAGGCGCTGCGTGCGCTCGAGCTTGGTGTCCTCGTCGACCTGCCCCTCCATCTCGGCGGCGGCGGTGCCGTCCTCCTGGGAGTACGCGAAGACGGAGGTGTAGTCGAACTCCTCGGCTTCGATGAAGTCGTAGAGCTCATCGGCCTCCTCGTCCGTCTCGCCGGGAAAACCTGCCATGCCGGTCGTGCGCAGGACCATGCCGGGGATCTCCTCGCGCAAGCGGCGGAAAAGGTCATGGAGCTGCTGCGGGTCGCCGGAGCGGTTCATGGCAGAGAGGACGCGCTCGGAGCAGTGCTGGATGGGGATGTCGATGTAGGGCAGTACCTCGGGGGTGTCGCGGATCGCGGCGATAAGCTCGTCGGTCATGCCCTCGGGCTGAAGGTAGAGCACGCGGACCCAGCCGTCATAGGGCCTTACGACCTCGGCCACGCGGGTGAGCAGCTTGGCCAGCGTCTCATCGCCCTTAAGGTCGCTGCCCCAGATGCCCGTGTCCTGGCCGATGAGCACTATTTCGCGGACGCCGCCGGCAAGAAGCGCCTCGACCTCGGAGCAGATCTCCTCCGCGCTCCGGCTGTAGTAGCGGCCGCGGATGTAGGGGATGGCGCAGAAGGTGCAGAAACGGTCGCAGCCCTCGGAGATCTTGACGAAGGCCGACGCCCCCTCCACTGTGCGCAGGGCCGAACCGCCCCCCTGAGCGCTAGCCTCTACGCCCAGTACTACAGATACGACGCTTACGATGTCGTCCTCGTCCTCGGCCTTGACGAAGGCCGCCACCTCGGGAAGCTGCTCGGGCAGCTCGTCGCCGTAGCGGGAAGGCACGCAGCCGCACATGACGATGGGCAGCTCGCGCACGCCCTCGGCGCGGCCTTCCGCGAGCTCGAGGGTAGCCTCGAGCGACTCCTCGGTGGCGGACGCCAAGAAGGAGCAAGTGTTCACGATGGCTATGTCGGCGTCGTCGACGTCGAGCGTCTCGCCGAACCCGGCGGCGTTGAGCAGCGCGCGCATGCGGTCGGTGTCGACCTCGTTCTTCGCACAGCCGAGGGTGACGTAGAGGACCTTGCGGCCCGAAGCGTTCTGAGGCATCTGAAAAGGTCCTATCGATAGTTCGTGTACTGTAGCGGCTGGCCGTAGTCGGACTGCTTAAGCTGGGCGATGACCTGTTGCAGGACGTCGCGGGAAGCCGATGAGACGCGCAGCTTGTCCCCCTCGACGGTCGGCTTGCACTTGAGCTTGAGGTCGCGGATGTCCTTGGCGATCTTCTTGGCGGTGTCCTGGTCGATGCCCTGGATGATGCGGCCCGACTGGCGTACGGTCATGCCGCTCGCGGCCTCTACCTTATCCCAGCGGACGGCGGAGAGGTCGATGCCGCGCTTGGCGAGCTTGGAGCCGAGGACATCGCGGACCTGGCCCGCGACGAACTCGGAGGGGGCCTCCAGCTTAAAGGAGCCGTCCTTCTTGGAGAGCTCCAGCGTTGCGCCCGTGCCCTTGAGGTCGTAGCGCTGCGTGAGCTCGCGGGCGGCTTGCTGGTAAGCGTTGTCGACTTCCTGCATCTCGACGGTGGAAACGACGTCGAAGCTGCATTCCTTGGCCATGGTGATACCCTCTCTCTGCGGCCGCGCCCCAAGCGCCGGCCTTACCCTTCGATTAATGGATGGCTTAGTAGCCCTCGGAATATGACTCGTCTGCGGATTGATCGTCGCCGGAGTCGGACTTGGAACCGTCGGCTGAGCCGTTCTCGCTCTGCTCGGTCGTCGTCTTAGGGGGCTTGGTCCCCTTGATGGAGAGCGAGCCCAAACCGGAGGCTTTCGAGGTGAACGAGACGGAGGCGCCGTTGTTCGTGACGCTCACCGAGGACGGGTCGCCGGCCTGGACGGTGATGCTGTCGGAAACCGTGTACTCGCGCTCCCACGGGCCCGTGATGGACTCGGCGATGTCGCTCACTCCGTCGCTTGTGATCTCGAGCCAGGTGTACGCGCCGGAGGCGACGCTCACCTTGACGACCGTCGGCGTGTAGGTCGAGGCGGAGGTGCCGGACGCCGAGGTGTCCGAGGAGGTCGTGGAGCTTGCGGAACCCGAAGACGACGTGCTCTTCGAAGTGTCCGAGGAGCCGGGCCCGTTCGAAGACGTGGGCACCGAGCTCGAGGTCGTCGTCGTCGAACCGCTGTTGGCGTCTGTCACCGAGACGGACTTTGCCACCGGGCTGTTGTTCGCGCGGGAGCTCACCGCGAACACAAGGATCGGGGTGATGACCACGGCGAGGATGAGGACGATGCCGAAGACAGCCCGCCGGGGATCAGAGAAGAAGCCTGCGCCCCGCCTGCGGCGAGAATCGCTCTGCCTGCCCTGCTGCCGGCCGCCGCGCGATGCGCTGCGGCCGGAGGAGCCGTTGCGGCGCGCGCTGGGCCGCTCCATGTTCGCGATGTTTCGGGACGACCTGCGCTCCGAGATGGTGCTCGAGCGCCCATAGAGGTTTGTCGTCTCGTCTAAGCGCATATCGTCGGTGTACTCTCGCGAAACGATGTTGCGGGCGCTCACGTCGTCGTGGCGGTACGTGCCGCGCCTCTCTTTGAACGTGCGGTCGGCGGCGCTCCCGTCCCGGCCGCGGCGCTGCTGCATATCGCGCCTGCGCCGGCGATCGGGCCGCGAGTCGCGGGAACCCTGATCGCGGCCGCGCCCCGCAGAGTCGCCGTTATAAGGGCGGCGCTGACGCATGCCGGAACGCGAGGCCGAGCCAAACGTCTTGTTTTCGTAGGCGCCGGCCGCCGACGGGCCGCTACCCGCGAGCGGCATGGAGTGCCTAGGGCGCGCGCTCGTGGTCGTGGCGAACGCGCCCATGTCTCCGGCCGGGCCGCCTGAGTCGGGGAGGAGCGCGTGGTACTCGCCATAGGCCTTCGGCTTGGAGCCCGGCTCGTTTGCCGCCTCATAGCCGCTCGCGACGCGGCCTGACTGCGCGTCGCGAGTACGGCGGCGCAGCTCATGCGAGCCGGAGCCGTTCACGTGCTCGTGGAGCTCTTCCTGGAAAAGGTCGGTGACCTGCCGCGGGTTGAGACCGAGGTAGCGCGCATAGGAGGAGAGCATGCCCTGGGCGTAGCCGCTCTGAGGCATCTTCTCGAAGTCGCCCTTCTCAAAGGCGATGAGGACGTCCTCGCGAAGCCTCAGGATTCTCGATGCTTGGGACGTCGTGAGGCCGAGCTGTTGCCTCCGGGTAAAGAGCATCTCGCTGAAACGCGGTCGCCTCATCTTCGCTAGACCTCCCTGTACTGCGCGTCTGCCAACTTAAGGTCCTCGAGGCCTTCCTTGTCGAGGAGCACCTCGCGGGGCTTGGAGCCGTTCGCGGGGCCCACGACGCCCTTGGCCTCGAGCATATCCATGATCCTGCCTGCTCTGGCATACCCAACGGAAAGGGCGCGCTGAAGGCTCGAGGTGCTTCCGAGCTGAGAATCCACGATGATTTTCGCCGCCTCCCAAACGAGCGGGTCGTCGTCCTTGGGCGCCTCGACGGCTCCGGCGGCACCGGGGGCGTTGGGCACGACTGCCGTGAGGATGTCCTCGTGGTAATCGGCCGTGACCTGCTCTTTGATGAACTTGACGGTCTCTTCGATCTCGGCGTCCGAGACCCAGCAGCCCTGGGCTCGGTTCGGCTTCTTGCCGCGGAGCTTGACGAGCATGTCGCCCTTGCCGAGCAGCTGCTCGGCGCCCTTCTGGTCGAGGATGATGCGGGAGTTCAGCGAGTTGTCGACCGAGAGCGCCACGCGGTTATCGATGTTCGCCCGGATGAGGCCCGTGACGACGTCGGCCGACGGGCGCTGCGTTGCCACGATGAGGTGGATGCCGGCGGCGCGTCCCAGCTGGGCGATACGTACGATGGAGCTCTCGACGTCCTTGCCCGCGACCATCATGAGGTCGGCCAACTCGTCGATGACGATAACGAAGTAGGGCATGTGCTTGGGCGGGTTCTCCATGCTGACGTACTTGTCGCCGTCCACGTTGCCGTTGTAGGTCTTGATGTCGCGCACTTTGTAGTGTTCGAAGACCTTGAGGCGGCGCTCCATCTCGGTCACACCCCACTGCAGGGCGCTCGCGGCCTGGCGCGGCTCGGTGACGACGGGAACGTAGAGGTGCGGCAGGCCTGCGTAGCCGGTGAACTCGACGCGCTTCGGGTCGACCATGATCAGTCGCACCTGCTCGGGCGTGGCACGCATGAGCATGCTCATGACGATGGCGTTTAGCAGCACGGACTTGCCCGAGCCTGTGGTGCCAGCGACCAGCAGGTGTGGCAGGCCCGCGAGGTCGACGACGATGGGCTTGCCCTCGGAGTCGCGGCCAAAGGCACACTCGAGCGGCCCGCCCGTGGCGTAGGGCAGGACGTCGGAGAGATAAACCGCCTGGGGCTTGTCGTTGGGGATCTCGATGCCGACGAGCGAGGTGCCGGGGATCGGCGCGAAGATGCGGACCGACTTAGCTGCGAGCGAAAGGGCGATGTCGTCTTCGAGGTTCACAATCTTGCTGACGCGCTCGCCCTCCCCCATCGAGATCTTGAAGGTAGTGACGGAGGGGCCGGCGATCCAGCCCTCGACGCGCGAGCTTAGGCCGAACTCCCTGAGCGTGCCCTGGAGCTTCTGGGCGGTGCCAGCGAGGTCGGAGTCGTCGGCATAGCTGACCGAGAAGGATGTGTTCTCTTTGAGAATAGAGAGGGGCGGCAGCTCATAGGACTCGTTGCCGTCGCCGGGCCGGCTGATCTCGGCCGGGGGCACCGGAATGGACGCCGCAGGCTGGCTAGCCTTGGCGGGGGCCTTCGAGCCGCCAGCGCCGGCCGCGGACGCGGACGCGAGGAAGTCGTGGAAGGCGCTGGCGGTCTTGTCGCCATCCCCCGCGGCCTGCACGACCTTCGACTTCTGGTTGCGGCGGGTCACCTTGCGGGTACGGGACTCGAGCAGAGTCTCGGCGGCGTGCTCCACATCGGAGAGGTCGTCGGCCTGCGCGAAATCGTCGGCGATACTGTTCGTCGAGGATTTGCGGGCAGAGACCCCGCGCTTGAGCACAGTGGTCTTGCGGTCGCCGAGAAACGCGGTCTTGCCCTCCCCTGTTTCGTCGAAGAGCGAGGGCTGAGCGGACTGCAAGGCCTTGGCCGCGGCCTTGGATGCGCGCTCGCTGGCGCGCTGCGTGGCGGCGAGCTGACGGCTCTTGGCTCGCTCGGCCAAGCGCTCCTGGCGGCGGGCCGCCACATCCTCGCGGGCGTCGTTCACGCGCTCGCCGACGCGCGAGACGGCGTCGGAGATCGAGAAACCGCAGATGACGACTCCCGCGGCGATGAGGCCGACAAGAAGCACGTTGCCGACGATGACGCCCACGAGCTTGGCCATCCAAAGGGCAACGAAACCGCCCACATAGCCTCCGGCATCCTCGACGATATAAGCCGAGAGCGCAAGCTCAGGGGCATCGCCGATGCCCGGTTGGTTGAGCGAGAGCATGGCGAGCACGGCCAGCACGATGAGCGCGAGACCAGCGGCGACGTGCCCCGAGAACGGCCCGTCCTTGCCCACGAAGAAGGTCGTGGAGAAGAGAAAAAGCGCCACGGGCACGAGGATAGCGCCTGCACCGAAGGAGACCTTGAGGGCATGGCCGACCGCGCTCGTCACGACGGCGCCCGAGGGCACGACGACCGAGATGAACATGGCGACGGCGATTACCGCCAAGACCACGCCGGCGATGTCGCGCTCGACGTCGGTGAGGGCCAACGCGGGTTGCTTGGACTGCGCCTGCTTGGACAAACGTCCCTTGCTGGGCTTTTTAGCTGCGTTTTTGCTGCGATTGGAGGGCATTCGCTAAACCTCCAGCACGACCGGGATGACCATCGGACGGGAATGGGTCTTGTTCCAGAGAAGGTTCGAGATCTGGTTGCGGACGTTTCTGCGGACGGCGTCGATGTTCACGCCCTCGGCGTGGGTGAGCTTCTCGACCTGCTGGCGGACGAGCGCCTGAGCCTCCTCGACGATAGCCGGGTCGCTCGCGAACGAGACGCCGCGGGCGTTGATCTCGATGGCCTTGACGGTGCCCTTACGGCCGGTTAGGGCAATCGTGCAGGTAACGACGCCCTCGTCGGCGAGCTTCTTTCGGTCTCGGATGACGACGGGGTCGGCCTCGGTCACGGTGCCGCCGTCGACGTAGACGACGCCGGATTCGACGGCGCGGCCGCGGCGGACGCGGTGGTCCACCATCTCGAGCGAGTCGCCGTTGTCGAGGATGAAGACGTTCTCCTCGTTCATGCCGAGGTCAAGGGCGAGCTTGGCATGGGCGCGCAGATGCTGGGCCTCGCCGTGGACAGGCATGAAGTAGCGCGGCTTGGCCATGGAGAGCATGAGCTTGAGCTCCTCCTGCGATCCGTGGCCCGAGACGTGGACGAGCGTCTGGCTCTTGTCGTAGATGGCGCACCCGATCTTGGAGAGCGAGTTGATGATTGCCTGGACGCTCTTCTCGTTGCCGGGAACGGGCGTGGCGGAGATGATCACGGTGTCCGAGGCGTTGATGGAGAGCGACTTGTGCTCGCCGTTGGCCATGCGGGCGAGCGCCGAGAGCGGCTCGCCCTGGGAGCCCGTGCACAGGACGACGACCTGGTCGGTGTCGAGCTTGTTGATGTCGAAGGCGTCGAGGATGTCGTCCTCGGCGATTTTGAGATAGCCGAGCTCGCGGGCGACCTTCGTGTTCGTCACCATGGAGCGGCCGGTCACGACGACCTTGCGGCCCACGGCCACGGCGGCGTCGCAGACCTGCTGCAGTCGGTGGATGTGGGAGGAGAAGCTCGCCACGAAAACGCGCCCGGGGGCGTTCTTGATGATGTGGCGCAGGTTCGGGCCGACAGCGGCCTCAGAGGGCGTGTAGCCAGGGCGGGTGGCGTTGGTGGAGTCGGAGAGCAGAAGGTCGATGCCGCTGCCGCCGAACTTGTTGATCGCCTGGTAGTTGGGATGGACGCCGTCGATAGGCGTGTTGTCGAGCTTGAAGTCGCCCGTGTGCATGACGGTGCCCGCGGGGGTCTGCATATAGACGCCCAGCGCGCCCGGGATGGAGTGCGTCATCGAGAAGAATGTGAGGTTGATGAGGCCGAGGTTGACGTTGGAGCCGTCGGTGACTTCGCGAAACTTCGGGCTCTTGATCTTGTGCTCGGCGAGCTTGCCCTCGATGAAGCCCAAGGTGAGCTTGCTCGAGTAGATGGGCACCTTCTTGGCGAGGTCCATGAGGAGATACGGCAGGGCGCCGGTGTGGTCCTCGTGGCCGTGGGTGACCACGATGCCGCGGAGTTTGTGCTCGTTTTCGAGAACGTAGGTGTAGTCCGGCAGGATGAGGTCGATACCGGGCATGTTGTCGTCGGGGAACATGAGGCCGGCGTCGATCAAGACCATGTCGTCGCCGTACTCGAAGGCGGTCATGTTCTTGCCGATGCCGTCCAGACCACCCAGCGGGATGATCTTGAGGGCAGTGTCCTTTTTGGCCATGTGCGGAAACAAATCCTTTCGTTTGGGTCTTTGTGCGGACGTGCAGTTCTATTTATGAGACGGCTGCGGGCTACCGCCAGCCGAACAATCCTAACCGTGCGCCGAAAACGCAGATTTCAATTGTAACCAGAATGTGGGCGGACTGCCAGAACAGCTCCGACATACATAAAAAGAGACCCCGCTTTCGCAGGGCCTCTCACATGGCGTTTATTCGCTTGTGCGACTAGGCATCGTGATGACGGCGCGGCTGGCGCTTCTCACCGCCGTTGTCGCCGGGGCGACGGCGGCGGCCGCGGCGCTCGCCGTCCGCGTGCCGACGACCTTCGTCCTCTCCGGAGAGCTTGCCGGAGCCGGCGGGAGCCTCGGGTTTGTCGATGCGGTCAAGGCTGATCTTGCCCTTCTCGTCGACCTCGAGGACGCGGACCTTGACCTCGTCGCCGATGTTCAGGACGTCCTCGACCTTGTCGACGCGGCCCTGGGCAACGCGGGAGATGTGAAGCAGGCCGTCCTTGCCGGGTAGGAGCTCGACGAAGGCGCCGAAGGGCTGGATGCCGACGACGCGGCCGGTGTACTCCTCGCCCACCTCGGGAACCTTGACGATGGCCTTGATGCGCTCGGCCGCGGCGTCGCCCGCACCGTTCACGCCGGCGATGAAGACGGTGCCGTCCTCCTGGATGTCGATGGTGGCGCCGGTGTCCTCCTGGATGCCACGGATGACCTTGCCGCCAGAGCCGATGACCTCGCGGATCTTGTCCGTGGGGATCTGCAGGCTGATGATCTGGGGCGCGCAGTCCTTGGGAGACTCGCGCGGGGCGCTGATCTGCTCGAGCATGGCGTCGAGGATGAACATGCGACCCTCGTGGGCCTGCATGAGGGCGGAGCGCAGGATCTCGGGCGTGAGGCCGGTGGCCTTATTGTCCATCTGCATGGCGGTGATGCCCTTGGTGGTGCCGGTCACCTTGAAGTCCATGTCGCCGAGGAAGTCCTCGAGGCCCTGGATGTCGGTGAGCACGACGGTCTTGCCATTCTCCTGGATGAGGCCCATGGCCACGCCGGAGACCGGGCGCTTAAGGGGCACGCCGGCATCCATAAGGGCCAGCGTGGAGCCGCAGGTGGAGCCCATGGAGGAGGAGCCGTTGGACTCCATGACCTCGGAGACCACGCGGACGGTGTAGGGGAAGTCCTCCTCGGAGGGGATCACCGGGAGAAGGGCACGCTCGGCGAGGTTGCCGTGGCCGATCTCACGACGCTTCGGGGAGCCCATGCGGCCGGTCTCGCCGGTGCAGAAGGGCGGGAAGTTGTAGTGGTGGATGTAGCGCTTGCCATCGACGGGCTCGATGGTGTCAAGGCGCTGCCACTCGTTGAGCATGCCCAGGGTGCAGATGGACAGCACCTGGGTCTGGCCGCGCTGGAACAGGCCGGAGCCGTGAACGCGGGGCAGGTAGTCGGGCTTGATCATCAGCGGGCGGACCTCGTTGGCGGCACGGCCGTCAACGCGCTCGCCGGTCTCGACGACCATGAGGCGCATGGCGTGCTTCTCGAGGGCCTTGAGCTCGACGGGGATCTCGCGGCCGTACTTGGCCTGCTCCTCCTCGGTGAACTCGTCCTTGATGGAGGCCTTGAGGGCCTCGACCTTGGCGATGCGGGAGAGCTTATCGGCGTCCTTGAGGGCGGAGTCCATCTCGTCGAAGTGGGCGAAGACGCGCTCGTGGACCTCGGGCGTGGGCTCGTCGAGAACGTACTCGCGCTGCTGGATGGGGCCGTTGACCTCCTCGACCTTGGCGAAGAACTTCTTCTGCTCCTCGCAGAAGGCGGCGATGGCTTCCTGGCCGAAGGCCATGGCGGCGAGCATGTCCTCCTCGGAGATCTCCTCGGCGCCGGCCTCGAGCATGGAGATGAAGCCCTCGGCGCCACCGAGCTCGAGGTCGAGGTCGGAGTTGTCGCGCTCCTCGTAGGTGGGGTTGACGATGAACTCGTGGGTGTTGCGGTCACGGCCGATTCGCACGCAGGCCAGCGGGCCCTCGAAGGGCACGCCGCCGACGGTCAGGGCGCTGGAGGCGGCCATGATGCAAATCGTGTCGACGGGGTTGATCTGGTCGGCCACAAGCGTGGTGGCGACGACCTGGACCTCGTTGCGGAAACCGGCCGGGAAGGACGGGCGCAGCGGGCGGTCGATCATGCGGGCGGTGAGGGTCGCCTTCTCGGAAGGACGGGCCTCACGCTTGAGGTAGCCGCCGGGGATGCGGCCCACGGCGTACATCTTCTCGATGAAGTCGACCGTCAGCGGGAAGAAGTCGTAGTCCTTGCGCTCCTTGGAGACCACGGCGGTCAGAAGCACCGTGGACTCGCCGCACTTGACGAGGCAGGCGCCGGTGGCCTGCTTGGCCAGCTCGCCGGTCTCGAGGATGTAGTGCTTGCCGTAGAGGTCGAACTCGTGAGTAACCTTTGCCATTTCTATTTCCCTTATCTCCGCCTGCCCCATTGCAGGCGGGCCATCTTGCGGGGCCAACCCCCGCGGTGTTTGCCGGGCCTGTCCCGGAAAACACAACAAGGGGCGCCCGTGGGCGCCCCCGTTTTTGCGTGTGTGTGACTTACTGGATGTTGTCGCGGATGCCGAGGCTCTTGATGAGGCTACGGTAGTTCTCGATGTCGTTCTTCTTGATGTAGGAAAGAAGACGACGACGCTTGCCGACGAGCATCAGCAGGCCACGACGGGTGTGGAAGTCCTTCTTGTGGGACTTCATGTGCTCGGTGAGCTCCTTGATGCGGGCGGTGAGAATGGCGACCTGAACCTCGGCGGAACCGGTGTCTGCCTCGTTCTTGCCGTACTTCTTGACGAGCTCGGCCTTCTGCTCCCTGGTGATCATACTTGATCCACCTTTCTGTGAATTCGCCCCGGACTGGGTTCGTCGCCGGTGGGTGGCGTGCGTCCAAGTGAGGGGTACCAACAAACCTTCGCTAGATTACCACATGTTGTTCACGGTTCACGGGAGGGACATAAACTCAACCGTTTGTAACCGAGCTGTTCGTGCCCCTCGCCTTATCTGCTCAGCGCTCGCTCCGCTCGCTCGCTTACGCGAAATCGCCGATAAGGCGAGGGACGCGAACAGCTCGGTTACAACGTTGGGGTAAAGCTGCTCGACCTGAATCGTGGCGACGGAGCCTGGGGTTGGGGCGGAGCCTTTCTCGACGGGCGATTTCGCGCAGCGAGCGAGCGAAGCGAGCGCTTGGCCCGTGAGGAAGGCGCAGCCCCAAACCCGGGATTTTGTTGCTGTGTTCCTCTCCCCTACTTTTACGAGAACGGTTTTGTGACGGAAAGGAGGTTTTGAGGGTAATGAAGAGCAAATAAGAAGAACTCTTGCTCAGCTTGCGGGTTTCGGGAGCCTGTGTCGGGGCCGGACCTGAGGTGGAGACGGAAATGTTTCCTCAAATCGAGGGTTTTGCGACGGTCGGTTTGGGGACGGAGCGCAAAACCCTCGAAAGCAGGAGGAAATCAGCCTGGTTTCGAGGGTTTTGCGTTCTGGGACTCGAGTAGAGGGCGCATAACCCTCAGTTTGAGGAGAATGACTGGTAGATGTGCTTAGGCACCGGAGCCGAGCTGCTGCTTGCAGGCGGCGAGGTCGGCCTTCTGGTCGTAGGGCATCTCGGGATTGTGCGGGTCGATTTTCTCGAGGACGGAGACGATGGCCTCGTAGGCCAGTTAGCGGGCAAACCACTTCTGGTCGGCGGGGATCACGTACCAGGGGGCGTGCTTTGACGTGGTGCCGCCGATGGCCTTCTCATAGGCCTTCTGGTAGTCGTCCCAAAGCTCGCGCTCTTTCATGTCGGAGGCGTAGAACTTCCAGTTCTTGGACTCGTCGATGCCGACCAGGAAGCGCTTGGCCTGCTCGTAGCGCTTCTTGAAGAAGTAGTCGGAATCCATGTCGATGCGGCGGGAGGGCATGTCGTAGCCCTTTTCTGCAGGTCGTGGACGCGCACGACGAGGACATCCTCGTAGTAGGAGCGGTTGAAGACGCCGAGGTGGCCGCGATTCGGCATGTGCATCATGACGCGCCACATGAAGCTGTGGCAGAGCTCCTCGTGGGAGGGTTGCTTGAAGCTGTGGACCATGCAGCCCTGCGGATTCACGCCGTTCGTGACGTGCTTAATCGTGGAGTC
The DNA here is from genome assembly GCF_963660155.1 of Paratractidigestivibacter sp. Taxonomy (GTDB): domain Bacteria; phylum Actinomycetota; class Coriobacteriia; order Coriobacteriales; family Atopobiaceae; genus Paratractidigestivibacter. The sequence goes on from NZ_CAVKWG010000017.1 coordinate 155,910, forward strand.
CTTGCCGACCTTGGCAGGCGTCGGGTAATCCGCGATTTTGAACTTTTCGTCGCCCGAGTACACGCAATCCTTAAGCTTCGTCTCTTTCTCTTTACCTTTGGAGTCAAAAAGCGGCTAGACCTCATCAACGCCCTATCCTTCCCGCCTGAAGCAAGCCACCGGTTCTGGCTCCGCCAAATCGAGAGTAAAGTTTGTGGGGCCGACGAAAGGACCACTCCGATCTGTTCATCCGTGATTTCGCGTAAGCGAGCTCTGAGCGAACGAGCGGGTCGGAGGGGTCCTTTCGTGGCGATGAGGCCGCCGCTAGTTAAATTTGACGACCTTTTGGGCGATTTTGTAGCCGCCGATGGTGATCTTTTCGCCGAGCTTACCAGGGAGGTTCGTGGCAAGGCCGATGACGCCGTGCTTGGCGCGACGGTACATGCGCGCGTCGTAGGCCTTGAGCTCGTCCCAGAGCTTCTGCAGCTCGTCCATGCCGTCCTCGCGGTCGCTCATCTTGGAGAAGACCGAGCAGATGGCCATGATGATGGTGAAGTAGTTCATCATGTAGCCGCGGAGCTGGACGCAGTCGATGTCGTCATAGACGTGATAAGCCTGCATCATGATCCGGGCGACGCGCCAGTAGTGGTCGACGCGGCTGGTCAGGACCTTCTCGTTGACGGACTGGTCCTCGCGGCCGATGTAGTAGCGATAGAGGTCGACGTCCAGGTAATACAGACTGTGGCACTTGGGGAACGGCACGTAGGCATAGATGTTGTCCACGTAGAAGGTGTGGGGCGGCATCTGGAGGTTGGCCGAGCGCAGGGTTTCGGTGCGATAGGTCAGGGCATGCATGAGCAGGTACTGGCTCACCTTGAAGTGACCCATCTCGGCCCACGCGAAGACGCGGCCAACCGGGAGCACCTTGCGGTAGTCCACAATGTTTCGGGTGTTGTCCTCGACGTGCTCGTACACGTAGTTAGTGAGGACCAGGTCGACCTTCTCGTCAATCTCGATGAAACGGCGCAGCTGAGCGAGAAGTGCCTTGAGCGCGTCGGCATCGGCCCAGTCGTCGGAGTCGATGTTCTTAAAGTAAACGCCGTCGGCGTTGGCCACGGCCTTCATGACGGCGACGCCGTGGCCGCCGTTCTCCTGGTGGACGGCCTTGATGTTGTTGGGGTAGCGCGCCTGCCATTCATCGGCCTTGGCCGGGGTCTCGTCCTTGGTGCTGCCGTCGTCTACGATGACGATCTGCACGTCATCTGCATAATCGGAACCCTCGAGGATGGACAGGATGCACTTGTCCATGTACTCGGCGGAGTTGTAGCACGGGATGCCGAACGAGATGGTTTTCTTTGCGCTGCTCACGTGTTTTCACGTCCTTATCGAGAAAAAGGGCGGGCCGCGACTCACGGCCCGCCCACTAGCGTGCGATTTTAATTAGTTGCGCTGGGCGATAAGCTCGTCGGAGAGGTCGAGGGCACTCGCCACGACGCCGTCCATGTCGTAGTAGCGGTACTCGGCGAGACGGCCGACGCAGTGGAAGTTGAGGGCGCCGGCGACGCGCTCGCGGTACTTCTTGTAGAGCTCGAGGTTCTGGTCCTCGAGAATGGCATAGTAAGGGGTCTCGCCGGAGCCGGGGGTGTAGGCCTTGGAGAACTCCTTCATGATGGTCGTCTTGCCGGGCACGACCTGGCCGGTCATGTTCTTGAACTCGGTGATACGGGTGAAGTCCTCGCTCGTGGTGTAGTTGACGGTGCCCACGGGCTGGAACTGATCCTCATCGAGGGTCTCGAAGACCATATCGAGCGTGCGGTACGGCAGCGCGCCCAGGTCGAGGCCAAAGAGCTCGTCGAGCGGGCCGGTGTAGATGACTTCACCGGCGTAGGGCTTGTTGCCCACCATGACGGCGCCGGAGGCCACCTTGAGGACGTCGCGCGCGTCGACCTCGGTGAAGACAGAGATCAGGTCGTGGTCGAGCATGTGCTCGAAGAGCTTGGTGTAGCCCTCGGCCGGCATGCCCTGGAACGGGGCGCCCGGGAAGTAGCGCTCGTCGTCGCCCACGAAGACCGGCACGCGGCCCGTGATGGAGGGGTCGATTTGGTCAGGCGTCTGGCCCCACTGCTTCATCGTGTAGTAAAGGAAGACGTTCTCGAAGACGTAATCGGCCACCTCGACGAGCTCGGGGTCGTTCTTCTCGCGAAGCTCCATAATGGGGACCTTCTTGTTCTCGCCGAAGGTCGCCACGAGCTTCTGGTAGAGGCGCTCGCCCTTCTCGTCGCCGAAGGCGAGCTTCAGGGACTTGTGGTTGAAGGGGACGGGCATGAGGGTGCCGTGGATGTTGGCGAGCACCTTGTGCTGGTAATCGGTCCAGTCGGTGAAGCGAGAGAGGAAGGAGTTCACCCGCTCGTTCACGGTGTGGTAGATGTGCGGGCCATACTTGTGGATAAGGATGCCGGCCTCGTCCTCATAGTCGTAAGCGTTGCCAGCGATGTGGTCGCGGCGCTCGAGGATGGCGACCTTGCAGCCGCACGACTCGGCGAGACGACGGGCGCAGACGCAGCCGGCATAGCCGCAGCCGACGACGAGGACATCGTAGGATTCGGGGTTGAAGCTCGCTCCCAGACCGCTCTGGATGTTCATGTGGTTCCTCTCAGGATGGTTGCAAAAGAGGCCGAAAGGCCGACGGCAAGAATACACTCACCTCTTGACATAATGTCCGGAAGATTTTAGCACCACAAATCTATAATGGGTGCCGCTTGGGCCTCGCTACCCGTTAACGAGCACAAATTGCGGGGTCAAGCGACGTAATGTAGAGCAGATTTTATGGAGGTAGAATCATGAGCGATTTTCTCGCCCGCATGAAGAAAGCCGCTAAGGCCGACAAGAAGACCATCGTCCTGCCCGAGGGCGAGGACCCGCGCACTATCGAGGCGGCGAAGAAGATCATCGAAGAGGACCTCGCGAACCTTGTCATCCTCGGCGACCCTGCCCAGATCGACGTTGCCGGCGCCACCGTCATCGATCCTGCCACCTCCGACAAGAAGGCAGCCTACGCAGAGAAGTTCGCCGAGCTTCGTGCCAAGAAAGGCGTGACCCTCGAGCAGGCCACCGAGCAGATGAACGATGCCACTTACTTTGGCACCATGATGGTCAAGATGGGCGACGCTGACGGCCTTGTCTCCGGCGCCTGCCACTCCACCGCAAACACCCTGCGCCCGGCCCTGCAGATCCTGAAGACCGCCCCGGGCACCAAGCTCGTCTCCGCGTTCTTCATCATGTGCACCAAGACCCCCGAGTTCGGCGAGGACGGCACGCTGATCTTTGCCGACAGCGGCCTGAACATCGATCCCACCGCCGAGGAGATGGCTGAGATCGCCATTTCCAGCGCCGCTTCCTTCAAGAACCTCGTTGGCGGCGAGCCGCGCGTGGCCATGCTGTCCTACTCTACCAAGGGCTCTGCCGGCGGCGACTCCGCCGCAAAGTCAAAGCAGGCCGCCGAGCTGGCCAAGCAGAGGGACCCCGAGATGGCCGTCGACGGCGAGCTTCAGCTTGACGCCGCCATCGTGCCTGAGGTCGCGGCCTCCAAGGCACCCGGCTCCGACGTTGCCGGCAAGGCCAACATCCTGATGTTCCCCGACCTCGCTGCCGGCAACATCGGCTATAAGCTGGTTCAGCGCTTTGGCGGCGCCGAGGCCTACGGCCCGCTGCTGCAAGGCATTGCCAAGCCCGTCAACGATCTCTCTCGCGGCTGCTCCGCCGACGACATCGTGGGCGTGGTTGCCATCACCGCCGCTCAGTGCCAGATCGCCGAGTAATAGGTGACATAGCGCCAGCTAGCAAAATCGCAGAGCAGGACAGAAAAGGGAGGCGCCCCGCAAGGGGGCGCCTCCCTTCTTGTGAATCTTGGCAAGAGACCTACGTGGTGGTGATGGTGCACACCGTGAAACCAAGTGTGCGTCGCAGGTAGTCAAGAATGCTCGTCAGGGCCGTCCGAACATTGGAGATACGGCCGGTGATGATGAGCGTGCCGCTAAAGCGGTCGATGAAACCCATGTCAACCTTGGCGGCCTTGTCCGCAACGTCGGCAGCGATGACAGCAATCTCTGAGGGGGTCATGGAGAGGATGCCGATGGCTGCTTGCTCGTAGTCGACGGTGGGGTCAAGGCCAAGCTTGGTGAAGATCACCTCGCTGGGGCTTGCCAGGATGTGGGCAAGCGTCACCTGCTTGCCGGGGACGTACTCCTGGATGACGCGAAGCTTGCCATCCTGCATGACGCCAATCTGATCGAGGTTTAGGTCCATGTCGCTGTGCTCCTATCCGAGCTAGACGAGCTTCTTCAGAATCTCGACGACCTGCTCCTCGGAAATCGGGCGCGGGTTCGTGGAGGTGGTGGGGTCGACAACGGCCTTAGCGGCAAGCTCGGGGATGCTTACACGGGCCTCGGCGGAATCGACGCCACACTGACGAAGTGTAGCAGGCTCGCCAACGGTGCGACAGAGCCGATCGACCTCGCGGATCATGTTAGAGGCGCCGATGCGAATGCTCGCGGAGCTGAATCCAAGGACCTTGGCCAGGTGGGCGTACTTCTGGGCGGCAACGGAGTACTCGCCGTTGCGGACGTTGCCGAGATCGGCGTTGAAGGCCATGACCGGCGCAAGTAACAGCTGGCAGGCGCGGCCGTGAGGCAGGTGGAAACGCGCGCCGACGGCGTGGGCGATGCCGTGGTTGACGCCCAGACCAGCGATGTTGAATGCAAGGCCGGCAAGCGTGGCGGCGTTGCTCATCTTCTCGCGGGCCTTGACGGCCTCGGGGGTGTCGCCGCCCCTGAAGGCGCTCGGCAGGTACTCGAAGATGAGCTGCACGGCCTTCTCGCACCAGGCGTCGGTGAAGTCACCGGCACCGGTGGAGACGTAGGCCTCGATGGCGTGGGTGAGGGCGTCCAGGCCCGTGTCGGCAGTGATCGCAGGCGGGACGGAAAGCGTCAGCTCGGGGTCGAGGATGGCCTCGGAGGCAAGCAGGTGGTCGCCGGAGAGTGGGTACTTGGCGCCCTTCTCCGGATTGGAGATGACGGCGTAGTTGGTGACCTCGGAGCCGGTGCCGGAGGTGGTGGGAATGGCCACCAGCGGGATGTCAGAGGCTTTGCTGCCCACGCTCTCCTGCGCAATGGTACGGATGGCCTTGGCGGAGTCGATCGAGGAGCCGCCACCAAGGGCAACGATGAACTCGGTGCCAAACTCGTGCAGGCACTTGACACCCTCGGAGACAACGTTGATCGGCGGGTCGGGAACGACCTTGTCGAAGATCTTCACCTCGCAATTGGTGAGGTGAGAGGCAACTTTGTCTGCGGTGCCGGAAGTTGTCATGAAGCTGTCCGTGACGACAAGGACGCGCTTGTTGGAAATGCTTGCAAGACGGTCCAGAGCGCCCTGGCCATAGTAAACGTCTGTCTTTACGCTCCAGCTCTGCATCGGATCACTCCTTGACGATTGAAGCAAGCGTACACATCTTGCTGGTATTTTCGTCTTATCCCCCAAGGGGTTGTGAGCACTACCTTGTTTGCTCAATGCACTTTTTGGGCAACCGATGACCCAAAAACAGCTAGAGGGCACGCGCGTCGAGAAGGACGACGGATCCGTCCTCAAGACGAGCCTCGCATGCATAGCCGAAGCAGGGGGCGACGTGCCAGGAGTAATAGTCACGCGAGGGACGTGCGAAGGCGCCCATCAAAGACATGATGGTCCCCCCGTGGGCAACTATGACCACCTGCCTCTCCCCCGCCTCCCGGGCGTCTCTAAGAACGTCTTCGAATGCCTCGCAGGTACGAATGGAAAACTGAGCCTTGGACTCCCCGTTAGGACAGGCGGGCTCGCACTGGGCGTCGACCCAGGCGCGGTAGGCAACATCACGCTCCATGTCGGCCGCGCTTCTGTTCTCAAAGTCGCCGAAGTCCATCTCGCGCAGGCCCTCGACATCCACAAGACGAGCATTGCCAAAGAGAAGCCCCGCGGTCTGGCGCGCGCGGATCATGGGGCTGGTGTAGACAACCTCTGGCATCGAGAGGCCCGCCGATTCCATGCGCACCTCAAGCGCGCCCGCGCGAGCCCGCGCCTCGGCAATCCCCTGGGCGCAAAGAGGCTGGTCCGTCCTTCCGCCAACGTAGGCATGACGAAGGTTTCCCTCACAAAAGGAGTGTCTGAGCAGCGCGACTTTCATCTCAACGGCCACGGCAGGGCTCGCCTTTGAGCCAGGTGGGGATGCCACACACCATGCGAACAACGGCGTCCGCGCTGGCGGCAAGCTCGCAGCACATCCGGCCGCACGTCTCTCGCCACACGCGCTCGCAGGGGTCGATCGGAACAACGCCGGAGCCCATCTCGACGAAGGTCACAACGTCCTTCTCGGCAAGTTGGCAGACGAGCTTACTCAGGGACTGCGGGTCGTTTGCGCCGCGGACAAGCTCCTGGGCATCGGCTACGACGGGCCTTTGGTCAACGAAGGCGTCGGTAATGTCAGAGTCGGCATAGCCCAACGAGCGCACGAAGGTCCGCTTTCCGCTGGCCAGCCCACCAATCACCAAGATCACCAGAGCGTCACCCCCATCTGCGACAGGTGCGCTGAAAGCACGAGGCAACCAAGCATGAGAAGCTCTGCCACCTGCAAAAACCAGCCGGCAAGGTCGCCGCTCATGCCACCGAACTGCTCAAATGACAGTCGCCACAGGGCCATGAAGGTCAAAAGAGCCGAGAAGGCCATGAAGACTCCTGCCAGGGCGTTGAACCACAGCAGAAGGGCAATCGACACAAGCAGCACGACGACAAGGACGCCGATGGCGCGCCCCTTGCTGTCCGAGGAGCCCTCCATCGAGAGCATGCCCTTCGAGGAGCTTTTGGGAAAGGACAAGGTAGACAGGCCCGAAAGGCAGCGAGAGATCACCGGCACCAGGACGATGGGCACCGCCATTGAAACCGTAAGGCCACTCGTTAGCCCCACCTGCGCAAGGTCGCACGCAAGGCCAAAGTAGACCAGCAGATAGGTGACCACGCCGATGACGGCGAAGGCGCCCACATGGGGGTCCTTGAGAATCTCGCGCTTGCGCTCGGCCTCGGCGTGGCTGGAGAGCGCGTCATGGACGTCACAGTAGCCGTCAAGGTGGATGCCGCCCGTCACGATCACCGGCAGGGCCAGAAGACCCGCCGCCACAAGGGGCGCCGTCAGCCCAAGGGCGTGCGCCATCTGGGCCCACAGACACAGAAGCGCGCCCTCAACCGCACCTACCAGAGGGAAGAAGCACATGAGGTAGCGCATGCTGTTCTCCTCCCATCTAACCTGCGGCATCGGAATCTTGGAAAACAGAGAGAAAGACATGACCATGGAGCGAAGCACGCTCATTAAAGCTCCCATGCGAAGGTCCCTTCCGGCCTCTTGAGGGCCACCGGGCATCCGACCACAACCTCATAGACCACGTCAAAGCAGGCGGCAAGACGGCAGTTGACGGCGCCAAGCGCACGCATGTAGACGTTCGTCTCGCAGGGATAGGATATGCCGTCGGAGCCTATCTCGTTTGCCACGACCACGGCATTTGCGCATTGCAGCGAGAGCGCCTCGATGCCCGAGAAGACGGCATCGGCAAGCTCGCCAACGGTTTCGGGGAGCGTCTCGCCCTTCTCGCCGGAGCCAAACTGGACGTTTGCCACGACGTTTCCCACGCACTCGACGAGCAGCGTGCCGTCAGAGACAGAAACGCCCGCTGCAGCCGCGAGGTCAAGCGCTTCGTAGCCCCCGTAGCACTCCACGGTGAGAAAGTCGCGCTCGCGGCGAAGCTCGCGATGGCGCGCAATGCGTCTCTCGCCGTCCTCGCCAAAGGGTTGCATCGTTGCAAAGTAGATATGCGGCTTTGAGAGTGAACATGCGACCTTCTCGGCAAACGCGGACTTTCCGCTGGAAGATCCCCCTGTGACAAGAATTTTCACACGAGTTCCTCGTCGTAGGCGTCCATGCCAGTCGCGTCAAAGGTGGTGCCCCGGTAGAGCATGAGCGTCATGTCAAGAAGCGGCAGCAGACAGACGGCGCCCGTTCCCTCACCTAGCCTCATTCCGGCATAGATCACAGGATCCAAGCCAAGCTCGTCCATGGCCATGCGAGACGCGGGCTCGGCAGAAAGGTGGCTTGCCAACATAAACTGATGACTGGCGGGGCACAGCCTTGTGGCGACAAGTGCCGCTACCTGGCTCACAAAGCCGTCGACGACAACGGGTACACCCTCGAGGGCGCCCCCGATGAATGTGCCGGCCATGCCGGCGATGTCGAGCCCGCCGACCTTTGACAAAACGTCTAGCACGTCAGACGCATCAGGTCGGTTGACCTGGATGGCCTGGCGAATTGCCTTGACCTTGCGTGAGAGGCCCTCGTCCGAAAGTCCTGCTCCCTTGCCGGTTACGACCTGTGGATCTACACCCATGAGCACGGAGGCGATGGCCGATGAGGACGTCGTGTTGCCGATGCCCATCTCGCCGGTGAGGATGATTTTGTAGCCCTGGCCAACAAGGTCATGAACGACGTCGATTCCAGCTTGGATGGCGGCTCGCGCCTGATCGAGCGACATCGCGGGCCCCTTGGTCATGTCATTGGTGCCTCGCATGACATTCTTATCGAGAATACCCTTCACAGGAGAGGCGATGCCAACATCAACCGGCACGACGTCGGCGCGAGCGGGCTTTGCCATCTGGCAGACGCTTGAGCGGTTGCGCACCATGTTGGCCGCGACAAACCCCGTGACCTCCTGGCCCGTTTGGGTTACGCCCTGGGCGACAACGCCGTTGTCGGCGCACATCGCGACGACGGCTCTGCGAGAGATGTCGATGTCCTCAGAGCCGGTGATGCCGGCGATCCTCACGACATCGTCCTCAAGGACGCCGAGGCTGCCGATGGGCTTGGCAATGGAGTTCCACTGGGCCACGGCACGTTGCGCCGCAGCCTCGTCGTAGGGCTTGATTCGTTGGTTGAGATCGCAGAAGTCCATGCCCTTCTCCCCTAGTAAGCGCTTCCCGAAAACTCTACTCATCCTAAACCACCCAATGTGGCCTTGGGTATAAATCCTTGTCGCGTGCGGTCACATGGGGCCCAACGAATAGCGGCCCTCCCACCCGGAAGGGCCGTCCCATACGAGCGCTAAGTCGCGAGAAGATCCTAGAGGGTCTTGCCGCTGGCGATGGCCACGACGTCGTTGACGATCATGAGCTCCTCGTTGGTGGGGATGACCATGACCTGGACGCGGGAGCCGGGCTTGGAGATGACGGTATCCTTGCCGCGGGCACCGGCGTTGACCTCGGAGTCAAAGTCCACACCGAGAAACTCGAGGCCCTTGCAGGCCGCCTCGCGAACACGACCGTCGTTCTCGCCGACGCCGGCGGTGAAGACGATGGCGTCGACGCCACCCATGGCAGCGGCGTAAGCACCGATGAGCTTCTTGACGCCATATGCGAACATGTCCAGGGCAAGCTGACAGTCGGCGTTGCCCCTGTCGGCCTCGGCCTCGATGTCGCGGAAGTCGCTGGAGACGCCGGAGACGGCAAGCACGCCGGACTTCTTGTTGAGGATGGAGTTGGCGTCGGAGGCGGACAGGTTGTGCTTGTTCATCAGGTGGGTGACGATGAACGGATCGATGTCGCCGCAGCGGGTGCCCATGGGAAGGCCAGCGCCGGGGGTGAAACCCATGGAGGTGTCCACGGACTTGCCGCCGTCGACGGCGGTGACGGAGGAGCCGTTGCCAAGGTGGCAGGTGACGATCTTGAGATCGGAGAGCGGTTTGCCCATCATCTCGGCGGCACGGGCGGCCACGAAGCGGTGAGAGGTGCCGTGGAAGCCGTAACGACGGATGCGGTCGTTCTTGACGTACTCGGCGGGCACGGCGTAGGAGTAGGCCTCGGCCGGCATGGTCTGGTGGAAAGAGGTGTCAAATGCGGCGACCTGCGGCTTGTCGGCACCCATGAGCTCCTGACAGATCTTGATGCAGGTGACCTCGGGGCCGTTGTGCAGCGGGGCAAGCTCGATGAGGCTCTCTATCTCGGCCATGGTCTCGTCGGTCACGAGGACAGAGGACTTGAAGGAGCCGCCGTGGGCCACACGGTGACCACAGGCATCGATTCTGGCGAGGCTGGAGACGACACCCTCTTCAGGAGAGGTGAGGCTGGCGAAGGCGGCCTCGATGGCTTCCTTGTGGGTAGGCATGGGTGCCTCGTGGTAATAGGTGTCGCCGCCACGCTTGGCAATGAGGTGACCGTCGATTCCGATGCGCTCGCACAGGCCCTTGGCAAGAACCTCAGTGGTATCGGAGTCGATGAGCTGGTACTTAAGCGAAGAGCTGCCTGCGTTAACGGCAAGAACCTTCATTGGCGTCTCTTTCTAAACTTTAGACAATACTTGTGAACTATCAAAAGGCGACGCTAGTCCCCATTGAACTCACGCGCCGCCTTATCAGCATGATACTTAGCCCAGCTGTATCTGTTGGCCTCGGCGCCCACCTTGTTGACCTCACCATATTTATCGGACTTCACGAGCCTGGGAGCCTCGGCGGCCTCCTCGGTCTCCCAAGGAAGGACGTCGCCTGGCTCCTTGAGGTACTCGAGGAGCTGCCACAAGCCCTCGCCGGTGTAGGAGCTAACGGGAAAGATCCTGTATACGCCGGCCACCTTGAGCCATTCGGTCGCACGGACGACGTTTGCATCTGGCGAGTCAGTCTTTGTGACGATGCCGATGACCGGTCGGTTGCACATGGTGGCCACGCCAGGACGGAAGCGATAGGTCTGCTCGGTGGCGCTCATGACCAGGCCGACGACCTCAGCCTCGTAGGTGTAAAGCGACATGGCCTTCGAAAGGGCCCTCTCGCTCCACTCCCCCGGCGTGTCAATGACAACGTCCTCGTGATAGGCATACTGGGTCTTCCTGTAATCGATGACCCCACCACGAAGGGCCTGGATGAGGGTGGTCTTTCCAGACTCGCTACGCCCCATGAGCGCGATCTTCTTCACGAGTTGCATCTCCAAGCAAAACGAAGGTTCACATGACAAGAGCGCACAACGTCCGCGCCCCCTCAAAATAGCCGGCTATACGCTGACCTAGGCCTTCTCGTCAGATTCTTCATCTGAGCCAGCGCCGGCCTCGGCATCCTTGCGCGCGTGTTCTTCGGTCCAGCTGTACCTGCGCGCACCAGCGCCCACTTTACCGATCTCTCCGTACTTGTCCGAGAGGACAAGGCGCGGTCTGTTGGCCTCCTCCTCGTTCTTAAAGGGAAGCACGTCGCCGGGTTCCTTCAGATAGTTGAGAACTTGCCAGATGCCCTGACCAGAGTAGGCGCTCACCGGGAAAATCTCCTTGCAGCCAGCGAGCTCCAGCCAGTGGGTGCAGCGAGGCACGTTGGCATCAGGAGAGTCAATCTTTGTGATAATGCCAATGACCGGGCGGTTGCAGGCGCTGGTGACAGCCGGCGGATACAACGAGAAAGGCTCGGTTGCATTGATCAGAAGGCCAACACAGTCGGCCTCGTACGTGTAAAGAGCAAGGGCGCGGGCAAGCGTGCTGGTCTCCGCGTATTCGCCAGGAGAATCGATGACGACGTTTCCGTAGCCCATGTACTGGGTCTTCTTGTAGTCAAGGACGCCACCATTAAGAGCCTGGGTGAGCGTTGTCTTGCCTGCTTCGCTACGCCCAACAAGCAAAATCTTCTTCATCTACACCGCGACCCGTCTATTTAGGTACGGGTGATCTCGCACACCGTGAAGCCAAGGCGCGTCTGGAGGTAGATGAGGATGCTCTTGATGGCGGACTGGACGTTGGAGATGCGACCAGTGATGATGAGCGTGCCGCTGAAGCGGTCGATAAAACCCATCTCGATCTTGGAGGACTTGTTGGCAACGTCTGCGGCGATGACGGCAATCTCGGAAGGCGTCATGGAAAGGATGCCGATGGCGGCCTGGTCGTAGTCCACCGTGGGGTCAAGGCCCAGCTTGTTGAAGATAATCTCATCGGGACTGGCGATGACATGGGCAAGGGTAACCTGCTTGCCCGGGACGGACTCCTGGATGATGCGGAGCTTGCCGTCCTGCATCACGCCAATGTCGTTGAGGTTGAGGCCCTCAGACATAAAAACCCTCCTTAACTAGCGGCTAAATTAAACGATAGGTTCAAAGGACTGCAAAAATTTATCGTATATGTGCCACTAAATCGGGATGCGGAGTCGCGATAGCACACGTGCTCATGATCAGCTTGGGGTCATCGCACTTGGCAATGCAAGCGGCGATGGCGGTGTTGACGGCGGCAATCTCACCCGTGAAGTTCACGTAGCCCTTGCCGCCGATCCCCTGTGCAATTCGGATGCTCATGAGGTCGATGCGGCCGGCTTTGACGAGATGGTCCGCGATGAGAATCGCACCAAGGCCAGTGCGGGTCTCGACGCAGCCAAGAGACTTAACCTTGACGTCACGAGAAGCCTGCTTGAGTGCGTCGGCGACGGAGTCAGCGAGGTGGTTGATGGCACGGCACAAAATGGCCTTCTTGGAGGCGGTGCGCTCGGCAGCGGCGCAGGCGGTTGCCACCGATCCGACGTTACCTGCGATAACAACAAGATACTTGCCGGGACATGAGGGCGCTGCGCGGAGAAGTTCAACGTTGGCGGCCTTGAGCATGGCATCGACGGTCTCGTAACCGACGGGGATGCTGGTGAGCTCGATCAGGCCAATTGAAACGCTCATGGTAGATGCCCTTCATTGGAAATGGACGACCGGTGGGCAAGCCCATCGGTCGCCCATAAGCGCTTGCTGGTAAGGACTAGCCGACGATGATACCGCCGAGAGGGGCGCCAAGGGCGGCACCGATGAGGTGCACGATGCAGGCGAGAATCCAGATGGTGGTCGCAGGCGGGTCGATGTGAGAGTCGACCTTGGTGTTGAGGGTGCAAGCGGCAAAGTCGCCAACGAGGGCGGCAATGACGGCGAACAGGGTGCCGAAGCAGATGCCGCCGACGGTGCCGAAAGCGGTCACGCCGATGACAGAGGCGTAGGCGCCGATGAGCGTCATGTGGTGCGTGGAGGGCACGGCGAAGCCGGTCTGGGTGAAGACCAGGGTCACGGCAGAGAAGCCGAAGCAGATGAACGGCCACATGCTCAGAGCGGTGATGTTACCAGCCTCGTAGAAGATGGCGGCAAAGGCGGAGACGGCGATGCCGACGCCAAGGCCAAGCATGAGGTTGGTTGTGAAGGCGCCACCCTGGGAGACGTAGTTGTGCTTCTCGCCCTCGAAGGCGCCGGTCAGGCCGGACTTGCCAAAGACGAGACGGCAGAACACGCCGATGATAAAGACGCAGGTGCCAGGCCCATCGGTGATGGTGCCGAAGACGGGAATCATGCCGATGATCTGGAGAAGCAGAGCGCCCACGAGGCCGAAGATGCCGCCGACGAGGATGACGTCGGCGGAGCCGAGGCCAAACAGGGCGGCGCAGATGTCAGCGCCGGAGTCGAGTTTCTTCTTGCTGCCTGCGTAAGCAGCAGCGGCGACGCCACCAGCGAAGGCGGTGTGCGGACCGATAAAGGAAGCAAAAGCGATCTGGAGCAGGGAGACATCAGCGCTGACGCCAGCAGCCTGCAGTATGCCACCGATCAGGGCGAAGAGGCCCGTCATGATGAAGGCAGGCAGAGCGCCCATGTAGGCACCCAGCACGCCGCCACCGAAGCCGGCGATGATAGGAAGAATTTCCATTTCTTTCTCCGTATCTTAGTTGAACAAATACAACAGTGCTTTTAGCGGACGTCCAGGCCGCCTACGAGTACGCACTTACGCTTACGGCAGAAGGACTTAGCGGAAGTAAGGCCCTCGCCGGTGGGGCCAGCGATGGTAAAGGTGGCAATACCCATGCCACCGGCGCCTAGGCCAGCATAGGAAGGACCGTTCTTGACGAAGATGGTCGTCTGGATGAGCTTGGCCATCTTTGAGAGTTTGTCGACGTTCTTGGAGTGCATCATAGCGGAGTGGCGGTTACCGTGCTCGACGCGTACGGCCATGTCAATGGCCTCGTCGACGTTGGCCACGCGCACGACGGGCAGGATCGGCATCATGAGCTCAATCTGGACGAACGGGTGGTCCTCGGTGGTCTCAATGAGAATGCAGCGGACGTCGTCATCAATCTGAACGCCGATCTTCTCGAAGATGTACTTGGCGGATTTGCCGACGAACTCGGTGACGGGCTTGCCGTTCTTGGTAACGAGGTTGACCAGGTTCTCGATGGTCTGCTGGTTCTTGACCAGGTAGGCACCGTTCTTCTTCATGTTGTGAATCAGCATGTCGGCAACAGAGTCAACGACGATGACCTCCTTCTCGGCGATGCAGGGAAGGTTATTGTCGAATGTGTGGCCGTTGATGATGTCGCGGGCGGCCTGCTCGAGGTCGGCGGTCTCGTCGACGACGGCGGGCGGGTTGCCGGGGCCAGCGCCGATGGCCTTCTTGCCGCTGGACAGAACGGCGTTGACGATGCCGGGGCCACCGGTGGCCACGAGCATGCGCACCTTCGGGTGGCTCATCATGGCGTTGGTAGCCTCGATGGAGGGCTCGCGCACCATGGAGACGAGGTTAGCGGGGGCTCCGAGGTTGACGAGGGTTCGGTTGATCAGCTGCACCATCTCGACGGAGAGCTTCTTGGCACGAGGGTGCGGGGAGAAGACCACGGTGTCGCCTGCAGCGAGCATGCCAATGGAGTTGCAGATGATGGTCTCTGAGGGGTTGGTGGTCGGGGTGATGGCACCGATGACACCAAACGGCGAGTACTCGATGAGGGTCAGGCCGTCATCGCCGGAGAGAGCCTCGGTGGTGAGGTCCTCGACGCCCGGGGACTTGAGGGCGGCAAGACGGTTCTTGGTGATCTTGTCCTCAATCTTGCCCATGCCGGACTGACGCACGGCCTCGACGGAGAGGTGCTCGAGCATCTCGGGATCGGTGAAGATCTCGCGGATGGCGGTGACGTATTTGTCGCGGTCAGCCATGGAATGGCTGAGGTACTCGTGCCAAGCCCTGTCGGAGGCCTCGATGGCAGCGTCCATGGTCTCGAAGACGCCCCAGTCACCGCAGTCGGCGGCAGCGGGTGCGGGAGCGACATCGGCGGCGTTAATCTGGCTCAGTACCCGCCCCACGATCTGCTCGATGGTCTTGGAATCAACGTGCATCCAAATTCCCCTTTCTTACATCCCCTACGCCATGGCGTAGCGTGCAATCTCCATATCCTGCTCGGCGGTGCCACCGGAAACACCGATACCACCGACGACCTTGCCATCGACAACGAACGGGAAGCCGCCACCAAACAAGACGAACTTGCCGGGTTTGCTGTTCTCAAGCCCATAGAACGGCTGACCAGGCTGGCAAAGCTTGCCGACCTCGTCAGTGGGCATCTTCATGGACATGGCAGTGAAGGCCTTACCCTGGGCCACGTCCATGCTGATGAGAAGCGAGCCCTCCATGCGCTGAAAGAGCACCAGGTTGCCTCCGTCGTCGACGGCAGCAAAAACGCAAGGCACGCCAAGCTCGCGGGCCTTCTCCTGCGCCCTCAGGGCCATGCCCTGGAGAGTCTCGAGGTTGAACTGCTTGTTGGAATCACTCATGCCAAGGGTCTCCTTAACGGCCGCGATAACTCGTTCGCAAAGCTCTTCGCGAGCAGGCATCTCCTCCTCATAGCGAGCAAGCGCAAAGACGAGGTCGGAGAGCCTGTTGAGGTACTTCTGTACGACGGGTCGGACCTCCTCGGTGGAGGAAAGCTCCACCACCCTGCGCTCGGCCTTGCGCACGATGGTGCGTGCGACATGAAGAGCGCCGCTGGAGGCGTTGACGCCGGGAACGACAAACTCGTGTTGCTTGCCGACGAGGGAGGTGATCTTGTCGACGACGCCCTCGAGGTAGGCGATGTCTTTCTCGGTGACGGGTACGAAGGAGAGCTCATCCTCAGAGCCGGTGGGCTTGAGACCCATGAGCTTCTTAAGGCCCTTCTCGTCTGCAGCAAGCTCGGCGCCCACGGCAAACAGGCGGGTCTCGACCTTGTGGATCATCTCACCGACAAACTCGGAGCTGGTCTGGGTGCGGGCAAAGCCAAGGGCGCTGATGGCCTCGTCAACCGTGCCGTAGCACTCTACCTTGAGATCGGACTTGGCAACGCGCGATCCGCCAACCAGGGCGGTCGTCCCCTTGTCGCCAGTCTTTGTATAGAGATTGGCCATCTCTACCCCACCTCGACGGAGTCCACGATTCCGATGATTGCGGCGTCAATCGGGGTCGAGTCGGGCTTCTCGGGTTGGAAGAGGTGACGTGCGGAGGAGCCGTCTACGACAAAGACGATCTCGCCGTTGCCGGCGCCTACGGCGTCGACGGCGATCTCGGCCTGCCCGTTGCGCTGCAGGTGCTCGTCGAGGGGCTCAACGATAAGAAGTTTGAAGCCGATAAGCTGCTCGCATTTGCTCGTGGAGACGATGTTTCCGATGACTCTACCAAGATGCATGTCAGTCGGCCTGCCTTCCCAATGAAATAAGAGTGATGTTGTTGGTGCGAGCAAGGTCGCGTGCAAGCGGCGAGACGAGCGTACCCTCGGGAACGCTCACCACGGTGCCCGCCGCAAGAGTTCGAACGAATGTGGCGCTAAGAACGTTTCCACCCTCATAGACGACCGAGCCAGAAGGCGCGGTCGCCGCCGACGCCGCCTTGGCGCAGGCCGAAGCGGAAGAAGGCGCCGCGGAGGCTTCGGCCAGGCCAAGGGCGGCCCTAAGGGCCTGCTCCTGAACGGAGAGCACTTTGTCCGCAAGCTTTGAGGCCGGGGTGAAGGCAGCGCCATAGTCGCGCACGGCGTCACGGTTGTCGCGCATGCGCTGGGCCATGGCCTCGGTGAACTTGAAGCCTTCCTCGGCGCGAAGCGGGTTGTCCGGGCAGCAGCCATCGACGGCACAGATCACGGACTTTCCAAGCATCAGGCTCTCGGTTATGCAGGCCTGGGCAGGGGTGTCGGTGAGGATGTTGGCCACGTGCGAGCAAGAGCTTGCAGAGAGCGTTGGGACGACGATCGTGTCAGCCTCACGGGCAAGCTGCTCGGCGTGGACTGGGGGCTGTCCCACCCAGATATTCTGAGGTAGAAGCGCCTGGTCGATGGACTCGATGTCAAGGATGGAGGCAGCCTTCTCACTCATCAGCACATTGAATGCATAGCCCTTGTCCCTAAGGGTCGAAAGAGAAGCAACAGCATCGGCGCAACCAAGCTTGGCGCCAGTGAAGACAACAAGCACATTGAGCTGACGAGCGCGAATAGCCTCGATATAGCTACGAATGACGGTGCGCACCGCGTTCTCAATTGTCTCGTTGAGATTCTCGTGCATGTGCTCTATTACCTCCCTCGATGCCGATCAGAAGAACGGGCGATAAAACAAGTGTTTAGTTACCACAGCCAAAGGCAATGCCGAGAGGCGTCACGAGAAGCGGGGCATGGGGCTTGACAACCGGAATGTCGATGAACTTCTCAAAGGTAGCCTCGAAGTCGTCAAAGCTGCAGGCTCCGCCAACAACGTAGATGATGTCGACAGGTTTCTGGTCAACGTACTTCTTGACGATTGCGGCCATCTTCTCGACCGTGGGCTTGACCACAGCAAAGACCTCGCGCTGCTGTGCAGGGTCGCGTTTCATGATTTCGGCCTCGTCGGAATCGATGCCTAGGGCCCCGGAAAGAACCAGGGTCATATGGCCGCCACCAGTGGGCTCATCGGCAGTAAAGGTGACTTTACCGTCATGAAGCACACTGATGCCGGTCGTACCACCACCGACATCGACGACGGCTCCGTTGTCGATGCCAAGAACGAGTGCCGCAGCAGACGGTTCGTCCAGAATGCCGGCCAGTTTGAAGCCGGCACCCTCCACAACGTTGCCGAGGGCCTTAGTGCTGCCCTCGGCAACGCCTGGGGGAATAGCACAGGCGCCGGTTTCAAGCTCGACACCCAGTGCTTGCTCAAGCTGAGCCTTGAGGCGGGTAACAACGCGAACTGCGCCGACGTAGTCAATAACAACGCCGTCACGCACAACCTTGGACGGACAGGACGCGCCAGCGATCGGTGTGTTGTTCTCGTCCACGACGGCAAGAACGATGTTTGCGGTGCCAAGGTCGACGCCACAGCGGAGCCGGCCAGAGTACTCGCGGGTCTCCCCCGTCTCTACCAGATGCTCGAACTCCTTGAGGATTTTGTTGGCCTGAGCCAGCTCGTCACCCATCTTGCCTATGCCTCACAATTCGAATCAAGAACCTCGACGTAGTCGCCAGTGGCGATGCCAAGGCCGTTAGCCTCGTCCACGTCAATGTGCATCTCAAGTGCGTACTTGGGGCTGACGCGAATCACGACGTTGTCAAGAACTCCGCCACGGTCTCCGCCCACCTTCACCTTAACAATCTGTCCGTTCTTGACGCCAAAGCGCTTGGCATCGTCCGTGTGCATGTGAATGTGACGAAGCGCGACGATGACGCCCTCCTCGAGGACGACTGAACCCTTGGGTCCGATGACCTCGATGCCGGGAGTGCCCTCAAGCTGGCCGGATTCACGGACGGGGGGCTTGACGCCAACGGCAAAGCCGTCGGTAACGCAAATCTCGACCTGAGTCTGGGCACGAAGGGGACCGAGGACGCGAACGCGCTTGAGCTCGCCACGGGAACCCCTCAGAGTGACAGTCTCCTCAGCTGCAAACTGGCCAGGCTGGCCCAGCTTCTTTTTGGGGCGCAGCTCACTGTCCTTGCCAAACAGCACGTCCATCGCGGTACGGTCTAAGTGGATGTGGCGGTTTGAAACGCCAACCTTGACCTTGCGCGAAGGCTGCTCGTACTTGGCAAGCTCGTCCATGACAAGCTTGGTCACGTACGCAGCCAGCGTGCTGTTATCGGATGTAGTCAGGTCCATCGGAAATACCCCTTAGTGCTTAGACGGTCTTGGGGACGATCTTCTCAATGTCCGTGTGGGGACGCGGGATGACGTGTTCGGAGACGACCTGGCCGACCTGGGATGCGCCGGCAGCGCCGGCGTCGACGGCGGCCTTGACAGCACCCACGTCGCCGCGGACCATGACGGTCACGAGGCCGGAGCCGATCTTCTCGTATCCGGCAAGCTGCACGTTGGCAGACTTGGTCATGGCATCGGCGGCCTCGTCGGCGCCATCGAGGCCCTTGGTCTCAATCATGCCGAGAGCTTCGTTCATGTCTTACCTCGTTTCTCAGAGATAGGAAGGACGTTACTTCTTGCTAGGACCACCCTCGGAGCCGTCGCCCTTGGGCCCCGGCTTCTCAGGACCCGAGGCATGCTTGGGGGCCGGCTTTATCTCTGCCTTAGGCGCAGACTCGGCCTTGGGCTCAGGCTTTGGGGCAGGCTTGGGCTCCGCCTTGGGCTCCGCCTTGGGCTCCGCCTTGGGCGCAGGCTCGGGCTTGGGCTTGGCGACAGGCTTCGCCTCAGCCATGGGCGCGGGGGGGACGTAGGAAGCGGAGAGCGGAGAGTTGCCCTTGACGTCAGCACGAGCGCCAGGCATGGATCCGAGGGTGCGCTTGTTGAAGACAAGACCGGCGAGGTTCTCGGCGGGGCGGGGGATGACATGTGCACTGGCGACCTGACCAACCTTGCTGGCGGCAGCCTTCGCGGAGTCGACCGCGGCCTTAACTGCACCCACGTCGCCCGAGATCTTGATGGTCGTCATGCCGTCGCCCATGGCCAGCTCATAGCCGATTAAGGTAACGTTGGCAGACTTCACGGCGGCATCAGCCGCCTCGATTCCGGCGCAAAGGCCGTAGGTCTCAATAAGTCCCAGACTCTGTTTCATCTCAAATCACCTCCACGAATAATTTCATCTTTGAGAAGAGATCACATCTTGAAAGGCATGCGCTTGACAAGTCTTGCGGCATTTGCTCCTAGGTCCCGAACCTTCTCGTTACCAGCAGAAACAGGAACAACAAACAGCGGTTTATCAGCTTTTAGCTTAGCGAAGCCCAAAACGACATTCTTGTCGTCGACCCCTACTCCAACGTCCAATCTGGACTCCTCAGAGGCCTCCCAGGCAAGCGCCATAGCATCTATTTGTGCTTCCTCAGCTAGGTGGAAGGGAATCCCCTCCTCCTCCATGCCAAGAAGAATCGTGCGGAGCACGTCTGCGGAATGATTGGGAGAGCACTTGACGCAGATGTCAGGCTTAACGGGGTTGAGGACAGGCATGTCTTAAACACCTCCGCCTGCGGTCATGGAAAGGACCAGACCGGTAGCGACGGCATTGCGCGGGCCCTCGGTGCCCCTGATGTTGCCTCGACCAGCGACGATCTTGTAGTGGGAAAGAGCGTCGGTGATCATGGTGGGAACCTCGAAGTCAAGAGAAGAGCCGCCGACCATGACGACAAAGCCGATGTCGCGGACCTCACCGGTGGGACTAACTCGCTTGAGGGCGCGTAGAGCATCGGTGACGAACACCTTGCGCTTTGCATCCTGGCGGATGATGCGGACCCGCTCCATCGTGAGGTTGGTGTCGATGGGCACAAGATCTCCGTCCTTAAGGACGACGACCTTAGCGAAGACGGAGGGGTCAAGCGGCTCGGTGAAGAACTCGACCGTGCCGTTCTCGTGGCGAATGTGGAAGAGGCTTTCCACCTTTGCCAGAGGATACTTCTTGACATCCTCGGCAACATCGAAGCTGTCAAGGCCCATCTCGGACTGGATGAGCATGGTGACCATGTTACCGGCGCCAGCAAGGTGAATGAAGTGAATCTCACCCTGATTGTTGACGATGGAGGCGTCGGTGGAGCCGGCTCCCATATCCAGAATTGCGATGGGCTTGGTGGTGCCGGGCGTCGTGAGGGCGCCACGGATTGCCATGTCTGCCTCTACGCCGCCAACGCGCACGGGAATCTCGACCTGGCGGGCGAAGTCGTCGGCGATGGACTGCATGGCGAGCCTGTCGGCCTGGACCATGGCGGCAACGCCTACTGCGTTCTCCTGGGAGAACTCGTTTGCAAGGCCACCCTTGACCTCCTGCGGCGTGAACGTGTCCACGGCGAGAAGATCTTGGATCTTGATGTCTTTGGGGTGCTTGTTGGTGAGCTTGGACATGACGAGGCGAACGTTCTCGAGCATACCGCCGGCGTTGGTGCCGGGCTCGCCTCGAACGTCGACGATCTCGCCACACTTGCCCTCTGAGGCCATGATCTTTTCGGCGCCGGCGTCGACATCGATACGCTCGATGTGGCCGTTAGAGCTCTCGAACTCGATCTTGCCAGCCGGAATCCTACGCTCCTTGACATCTCCCTCGGGAGTCTTGATGACTACCGCGGAACGGTTGCCGATAAGGGCACGGGAGATGGGCACGACCTGCTTCACCTCTTCAGAGTCAAGGCCGAAGACCGTGGCGATGCCGAAGGGGTTGGACAGCGTCTGAACAACGTCGCCAACACCTGCGACTTCAACGGCACAACGCATGCCCAGAGGGACCTTCTCAATGAGCCTGACCTCGTCCACGATGGGAATCTTGTGGTTGAGACGGTTGTTGATGAGGACGCCGTCGTCCTTCTTGACGATGGCAGCGGTGACGCTCTTGCCTGCAGCATCGGCCTCATTGATGAGGCGAGCCGCCTTCTCGAAGTCAACGCTCGGGGCAATGACCGCGATGTAGTCCTTTCCTGCAGGAGCGGCAATGAGCTCCTCGATGTCTATCGTCTCGCCCACGCCGACACCCTGGCCGCCAGGTGTGGCGGGGTTGTGGCCGATCATGGTCGACTCAGTGATGATGGTCTCTGTGACCGTCTCCATGGCGACGTCACCAATGACGGGGGCCGCTTCGTTCAGCAGGATCTCCTGGACGTCAGAGACTTCCAGACCGGCCTTCTGGGTGGCAATCGTAAGGGAGTGGAAGATGCCATTGATGTTTTGAAGGGTGCCCTTGATGCCCGTGGTGGGCACAGTGGCACTAGACAAAAACTGGGCCTCGCCCGCATCAGAGATGCGGGCGAGGGCAGTCTCTGTCGTGGCATTTCCGATGTCAATACCAGCAATAAGTTTCATCGGTCTTCCCTTGACAGAAAGAATTGAATTACTTCTTGAGACGGTCGCGCTTCTCGTAGATGTCGGCGGCGTCACGAACAAGCTTGCCGCAGACCTTGGCGTCGTACTTGGTCTCGAGCTCGGTGGCGATGTCGAGAAGCTCCTGCTTGGTGGAGCGGTACGGACGCAGAGCGTTGTACATCTCGAGGAGGCGCTCATCGGGGATGGGGATGAGCTCGCCGGCGCGACGCATGTTGCCCGCGAACGGGTCACGACGCACGGACTCGGCGACCTGGGCCTGAAGCTCAAGGGTCTCGCGGGTGATGCCGAAGTCCTTGAAGTTGAGCTTACCGCTGATGACATCCTCGTACTTGATGTCGGTCAGAGGAATAGCGGTCGGGGTCTTGATCTGCTCGGGGATGTGCTCGCCAAGCGGGTACTGAGCAGAGGTGACCTTGGTGCCAGAGGTCTGGCAAGAGGTGGTGGTGGAGGAGGTGGTGTTGCCCATGGCCTGAAGCACCTGAGCGACGACCTCCTTCATGAGGGTATCCTGATCCATTATTTTCCTCCTCCCCTACGCGAAATTGACGTCGACGGACTGCGGCTTGCGATTGCGGTCGGTGTGCTCGGTCTCCTTGATGTGGAGAAGAGCGGACACGGCCTGGAAGGCAGGACGGGCCATCTGGTCGTTCTTCATCGGAACGGGCGTGGGGCTCTCTCCCTTGGCGTACATAGCGGCGTTCTTGCCGATCTGACGGTAGGTCTCAAGATCGATAAGCGGGCACTGCGGAAAAAGCTCAAGGTTGTTCAGGGGCGGCAGGTCCTTCTGGTGAATGACCGTGGTGCCCTTGGATTGGATGCCGATGCCGATGCCGGAGCCGGACCACTCGGCGGCGTCGTGGGCGACGAAGGAGACGTCGGAGGTGCGATAGACGCGCACAACGCGCCACTTGCAGCCCTCCTCCTCGATGCCGGCGAGAACCTCACGAAGGATCTGGGTGTGAGGTACGTGCACGATGTTCTCGTGCTGATACTTGCCGAAAGCGGCGGCGATGCCGACGACGACCTCGTTGGCATCGGTACCCTTGGGAGCCTCACCAGTCTCGGTGAGGGTCATCCCCTCCTGGGTGCCGGTGGTGGCGGTGGCGGTACCGGGAACCTGGGCGAAACCGCCCTCCTTGCTCTTGGTCACCTCGCCAGCAGGAGCAGCTTGTTCACCGGCGACGACGTCGGCGACGACCTTTTCGACGATGGCGCGCAGCGTTGCCTCATCAATGTTCACTGTGAGTACCCCCTCTCTTAGATGGTCTTGGGATCGACGGCCCAAGGAATGGCCTTGATCTCGTTCCAGCGCTCCTCAGACATCTGATAGCCGGTCTGCGGGCCCTGATAGGTGTTGGGCTTGTTGACGGCGGACTCGACCTTCCAATCCTTGGTGACAAGGGAGGAAGTGTGGAGATAGTCACCGGAGATGCGCTGCTTCATCATGCCGAAAATGGCCTCGGCGACGGGCTGGTAGCCAGCCTTGTCAAGAGCGCGGATGAGGTCGACGGCGTTGGTGCCGCGGTTCATCATATCCTCGACGGCCTTGAGGTCCTCGTTGATGTTGCGCTGCGGCATGTCGTTTGAGCCATCGGCGTAGGTTGCGGCCTCGACCTCCTCGTCGGTGATCGGCGGGAGACCAAGCTCACGGAACAGGCCCTGGAGGGCTCGGGCAGCGTAGTTACGAGCTTTGACGACCTCCTCCTCCTTGGCCGGGCGCAAGCCAGCGTCGACCTTCATGTCGCGCTGAATGACGCACCAGTCGTCGAAGTCGTGAGCATCCCAGTTGGAGCCGGCGAACATGTTGTCGTAGTTCGGCTCGTTGGCGTAACCGGAGCAGATGAAGTCGGTGCCCGGGAGGAACTGGGGCATGGAGCGGACCGAACGACGCAGATCAGAGTGGGTGAAGGTCTGGTCGTTGGAGGTGGTGGACTCGAGGTCGAGCATCATGGACAGCAGGTTCTCGGCCGCAACGGTGCGAAGGCCGCCGGGGACGGCAGCAGGGACGCCGATGCAGGAGACGGAGCCGTTCTGGGTGCCTTGAACGCCCGCGCCCTTGGTGATGGCGAGGCAGCGAGCCTCGAGATAGAGCATAGACTTGCCTTCGGCGAAGCCCATCTGGACCTCAGAACCGGTGCCGGATGTAAAGCGCATCTTCATGCCGCGGGAAGCGTAGCAGGAGGCGAGGAAGGCTTTGGAGTAAGGCGTGTCGTCGCCGTCCATGAAGACGTTCTCAGTGCCGTAGACGGAGATGGTCTCGGCGTAAGCGGTGAAGCCACGCATGCCCATCTGAAGCTCGGTGGCCTCCTCGAGGGAGCACTGAGTCAGGATGCCCGGGCGAGCGGACTGGGTGCCAACGAGAATGGCGATGGCGTTGAACGGGGCGTAGCGGGTAACCGCGACGGTGGTCTCCTGCTCGTCAAAGCCGCGAAGGGCGCCCTCAGCCGCGTCGGCGGCAAGAAGGACGGGGTTGTCGCGGACGTTGGTGGTGTGGCACTGGTTGGAAGGATACGCACGGCAGCGCATCTTCTGGATGGCCATCATGATCTCAACGATGTTGAGCTGGTTGGTGATCTCGGTCAGCTTGGCCGGGGTGCAGGACAGGGTGTAGTCCAGGACCTGGTCGCGAGAGACGTTGATATCAACCATCATGCGGGCGATGTCGAGAGACGGGGTAGCCATGGCCTTTTCGGCGTTGTCCAGACGGATGGCGGTGTCGGCGATAAAGACGTCGATCATGTCGAACTGATCGCGGGTCTTGCCGTCCATCTCGACGACGATACCGTTCTGGACCTTGATGGAGGGAACGGGGTCGTTGGGGCTCTCGGTGGCAACGAAGCCGACCTCAGGCCACTCGGTAACGAAGCCGTCCTTGTGGATCGGGCGCTCGTTGAGGACCTCAAAGCGCTTGGACTTAGGCATTGTCTACGACTCCTTCCTAGATGATGTACGGAGTCGTGGTGGACTTGAGCTCCTCGGAGGGCTCCATGGATCCGAGGACCTGCATACCAACCTCGCGCGCGGCGATGATGGCCTGCTTGACAGCGCCAGAGTCGCCGGTGAAGGTGGTGATGACCTCGTTGGAGAAGCTGGTGCCATTGGCGGGGCTGGAGACGTCGATGACGTCGACGGTGGCAGCCTTGACGGCGGTATCGCCGAGCAGGACGCCGATGGCGGCGGGGCCGCCGACGGTCAGGCCGAAGGCCTTGCCCACGGGAGCGCCCCAGGCCTTGTTGCAGGCGTAGGAAGCGCGGGCGGTATACTGGAACTCAAGGTGACCGGCGGAGTTGCCGTAGACGTCGCCGAAGTGGGTCTCGGTTTCGGCGAGGGTGACCTCGACAGCACGACGGGCGTCGGAGACGTCCTCGGCGCCGAAGACGATTAGACAGCCGTGACCAGCGCCGCCCTCGGTGTCACGAGGGGTCTCGATCTTGAGGATCTCGGTGTTGGTAGCCTTGACGGCTTCGTCGGCGGCGAAGATCTGGGGGCCGGCGCCGGTACGGTCGCCGACGATGCCGATGGAGCGATACTTCTCGTCCAGGCCGAACTTCTCGCGCATCTGACGGTCCACGTTGGCGATGACCAGGCCGATGGTGTGGCCGATGGCGGTACCGACGTACTCGGTGAGGTTGCAGCCGGTGTTGGGGGTGACGTGGGTCGCGGCAACGGTGGAGCTGCTAGCGGTGTTGACGCCAAGGGTCTTGGCGACCTCTGCCATTACCTTGTTGACCAGTTCATCATTCATGATGAATCCCTTCTTTACTACTTAAACGAACGCGGACAGCGTTTTCGTCAGTCGAGGCCGTGGGGGATGATCTTCTCCACGTCGGTGTGAGGACGCGGGATGACGTGAACTGAGACGACCTGGCCGACCTTCTCTGCGGAAGCGGCGCCGGCGTCAACAGACGCCTTGACGGCGCCCACGTCGCCACGGACCATGACGGTCACGAGGCCGGAGCCAATCTTCTCGTAGCCGACCAGCGAGACGTTGGCGGACTTGACCATAGCGTCAGCCGCCTCGATGGCACCGACGAGACCCTTGGTCTCAACCATGCCCAAAGCTTCGCTCTGCATGTGCTTACCTCCTTGTTGTATGGCACACACCAAAACGGTTCCCAGGCGCCACCTTGGCGCATGGGTCTTTCACGAAAAAGTATGAGATTGTGCAATCGGGGTTTTTTGATTTGCAGGTGCTAGATTTCGTCCCCGTGAACCATTTCTTGTCACCGACACATTCCTGGGCGCCGAACCGCGCTCGTAAAAGCTATTCGACCGTCCGCAAAAGTTCTGCTTGACCTCACAGGTTCGAGTGACTTATTAAAAAAGATTAATTCTAGCATCTAAAAGGGCAAATCGACTGCAAACAAAACCCAACCGCCTTGCTATTTTGACAAAACAAGGCGGGTGGGTAAAAAATGACGGCGGTTTTCTACCCCTCGTTGCTGACGGCCGCAACGGCCGCGCCGCTTTGCTCCCTGTACTCCGTTGGCGTAAGGCCCATGCGCTTCTTGAAGGTCTTGCTGAAGTAGTTGGCTCCGTTGTATGCAAGCTCGTTGGCGATCTGGATGATTGACATGTCGCTTTCAAGCAGCATGAGGCAGGCGTACTCCATCTTGCTGTCCGTGACGTAGCTGACGAAGTTGTGGCCGGTCTCGCGTTTGAAGTACTTGGAGAAGTAGCTAGGCGACATGCTGGCGAACTTGGCCATGTCCTGAAGCGTGAGCTCCTGGCGGACGTTTCTGTCGATGTGCGTGACGATGCGCTGAATGGCGCTGACGTCTTGCACGCCCTCGCGGTCCCTGAGGTCAAACAGGCGACTCACGAGCTTCTCGTAGAGCATGTAGGCGTCAAAGCGGGTGCTGGAGCGCTCGAGCTTGACGCGAAGCTGACCCAGGAAGTTCTCAGCATTGCTACGGCCCGAGGAGCCATAGCCGCCGGAGAAGGAAACCGCAGACTCAGCAAAGGTAACCAGCGCCCGCCCGATCTCAGTGGAGCTCTCGAGCGAGTCATACAGCGAGTCCACGTACTCGCGCGTGACCTGCACGCATTCTTTGAACTTGTACTGCTGCAGATACTCTCCGAGCCTTTTTAAGTAGCTCTTCCGACGCCAGTCGAGCTTTAGCGACTGGGCCTCGTCAGAGGAGCTCAGAAGGACATGCACGGCAGACACGAGCCAGTTGGGCCTGAAGGGCTTGAGCAGGTAGTCCGTCACTCCCAGGCGCCACACGTTGCTGGAGACCTCAGCGTTGGAGGCCGTGGAGACCACAAGGATCGGCGAGCCGCCCATGTTGGCATGTGCGCGCGAGAGAAACGAGGTGTAGGCGTAGGAGAAGCGAGGAACGTTTGCGATGAGAAGGTCGCAGGCTCCGGGCTTTACGAGGTCCAGGGCGTCCTTGAAGTTCGAGACCGCGACGACCTCGTGGTCGGCGAAGTTCTCGCGCAGAAGTGCGCAGGCGGACTCGCGCTCGCGCTCGGTCTGTTCAAGCAAGATGATCTGGCTCATGTTATCCCCTAGCCGAACGCGTCCGGCTTGTGTCGTTCAAGGGCAAGACGAAGCGCGCGAGGCAGCCTGCCTTGCCGTCGGAGCGAGGCTCGACCAGGATGCCGGGGTTGCCCTCCTCCATGGCGCCAAGGTGGCGGCTGGCGTCGCGGATCGTAAATGACGAACCGTCACCATGCTCCGTGGCGGCCTCTCTCATCTGACCGAGGGAAAGGCAGGTCTGAGAGACGATGACGTCAAGGTGGCCTGGGGACTCCTCAACGCAGATGTTGAGCTCGCAGCCTCCCTCGGGGGCTTCTCCCCAGGGGTCCTGAAGCGATGCGAGAATAATCGGACGAAGCGTCATGAACGGGCAGGCGGTGCTGTAGAGTCGCTCGGGCACCTTGACCGTAGACTTGATGGCATCGGGGTAGCGCGCGGAAAGTACCCGTAGTAAGGCGTAGGCATGCGAGACCTCCTCGCCAAGCGAGACGATGCGACAGTCGGTCTCCATGATGTAGCGGGAGACGTCGACGAAGTCGAGGACGAGGTTGTCGGTCTGGTCGGCCTTCTCGGAGCTTGCCAGCGAGTGGAGCTCGTTCATGACTGGGAAGAAGCAGCGGAAGACCTCCTCGAGGCGACGGGCCTGCTGCCTTGCCTTGTGCTGCTCGCGCTGCTGCTCATCAAGGGCGGCCTGCATGACCACAAGCTCGGAATCGCGGTCCTTGATGGCCTGCGTAAGGCGTTCGGGGTCGCCGACGGAACCTCCGACGATGTTGCCCATGAGCTGGCGCACCGTCTCGGCAGCAGCTTTGAGCCTGTCGTAGCTGATCGGGGCGATGCTGTCGCGGGCCGTGAGCATCTCAGGCGAGGAGACGATGGAGGTGCCCTTAGGCACGACGTCTTCGAGAGCGGGCGCACCCTCCTTGAGCTTGACCTGGCCGCCGAGAACGGCTCCCAGGTAGTTGCCGTCGACGACAAGAGGAACCGCAAAGTCGACGAGCCCCGCATGGCAGCGGTAGATGCACGGCTCGCCACTTGTGGCGGCGCGAATGCCTCCGAAGGCATCGCAACGCTCGCACATGAGGGCGAGGTCCTTGTTCTCTCGAGAGAGGGTGCAGTGGCGTGTGAAACCACTCATCTTGGTTATGGGCACGCCCCTGTAGTCGGCGATGATGAGGGCAACTCCCAAGGCCCTAGAGGCGACGTCTTGAATTTCCTGGAGCCTGTCGATATCAATGTAATCGGCGATGCCCTTGGTGCCACCAGTTGCCTGCTTGTCATCCCCCATGCCTTAGCTTATTCCCCTATGCGCAACGCCCCGTAAAGCCACGAGGCGCATCCAATATGTATGTCATAGCCGGCGACAAAGGGTAAAGTTTTGCTCTGCTGCCTGTTAAGTCACCTTCTGGACATAATTTTACCCTTGGGTTGGGTCCTAAGGCCGAGAAGTTGCCGCGTATCGGTCGAACGGTAGCTTGGCTTGATTTCCAAGGGCCATTTGAATCGTGATGCCACTCTCTGACGCAAAATCGAGCAGCTTTGCGTTTGCGCTGTTAAGAGTTGCAAAATCGCTTACGCAGCAGACCAGGGTGTCGCATTGGGCAAGAAGCTCGCGCGCTTGGGCAAGCGATGCCTCTGAAATTGGCTCAAAGGCACGCTCGACGACGCAGCATGCGGCAAGATCGGCCGCAAGGACGGCGTCGACGTCACCTTGGTGCAAAACGCCGGTAAAGAATGGAACGCCCTCGCGAGCCAATCGGCGAAAGATCGTTGCACCCGTGCCGCCACCGGCGATGACAAAGGTATGGGGCTGTCCCTCGGGACGGCCGAGCTCGACGTTTCCGAACGTGGCGTTGAAAGAGCCGTCCTCAAGACCATAAAGTGACGAAACGTTGCTTGTGGTAAGGACCTCTTCGGGGGCACCGTGCAAAAAGACGTCGCCGTCCTTGATGCACATGACGGAGTCGGCCGCCTTGAGGGCAAGCTCCACCTCGTGAAGAGATGCCACTATGGCCACTCCCCTGCTCTTGGCAAGCCTGCGCAAGATCTTGAGAAGGTCGAGCTGGTACTTCATGTCAAGGTATGCCGTGGGCTCATCGAGCACCAGGAGCTTGGGCTCCTGTGCGATGGCGCGGGCGAGAAGGACGCGTTGGCGTTGGCCGTCACTGATGTGCATGAAGTCGTTCTCGGCAAGCTCGCTGACATGAGCGATGGCCATGGCCTCGTCAACTTGGGCATGGTCGTCCTCGGACAAGATCCCCAAGCGCCCCGTAAAGGGCAGACGGCCGGTCTCCACGATATCTCTGCAGGTCAGAAGCTCGGTCGCAGGCCTTGCGGTAAGCATAACGGCGAGGTAGCGGGCAAGCTCTGGTCTTGACCATTGCCTGAGGGCGCGCCCGCTGATTTGGATGGTGCCACCAAGGGGTGCGAGTTCACCGCAGATTGTCTTGAGCAAGGTCGACTTGCCGGAGCCGTTTGAGCCCACGAGCGCGAGGAGCTCCCCGGCGTGCACGTCAAGGCTGATATCGCCCGCGACCACACGCTCGCCGTAGCCGATGGTTAGGTCCTTGATCGAAAGCGGGATGACCTTGGAGTCGGCCAGCACCTTGTTCTGGGTATTGATCTTCTCCATCTACCTTGCCCGTTTTCTCAGCATGAGTGCGATGACCACGGGGGCGCCAAAGAATGCGGTGACCGAGCTCAACGTGAGCTCGGTTGGGGCAAACGCCATGCGTGCGATGAGGTCGCACCCCACGCAGAAGACGGCGCCGCCCACAAAGCACGCCGGAATCACGCGCAACGGCTTCGACGACTTTATCGCCGAGCGTATGAGGTGCGGCACGGCGATTCCCACAAAGGATATTGGGCCAGCAAAGGCGGCGACGCTTGCCGAAAGCAAGCTGGCGAGAAACACAAGCACCACACGAAAACGCTGGACGTTGACGCCTACGCTCTGGGCGTAGGCCTCGCCGAGCTGGAAGGCGGAAAGCGGCTTTGAGATGGCGAAGGTAGCAATGGCCGCGGACAGCACGACCGCAGCGGTGATGTCCACGTCGTCCCAGTTGGAGCCAGAGAAGCTACCCTGGGACCAGTTGTGCAGGTTGACGATGGACTGGTCATCGGCAAAGGCGATTATGAAGTTCGTGGCCGCAGAGCAGATGTATCCCACCATGACGCCGGCCACGATGAGCATGGACATCGAGCCTACCCGGCGCGCGATGACGAGCACGAAGCCGATGGTCAGAAGCGAGCCGGCAAAGGCGGCCACGACCATCATGGAAGACGACATCGTCTGGCTGGCACCGAGAAGCACGACCATCACCAGGGCAAGCACGAACTTGGCGCCCGACGAGACGCCCAAGATGAAGGGGTCTGCGATGGGGTTGTTGAAGAAGGTCTGCAGCAGATAGCCGGAAAGCGCGAGCGCGCCGCCGAGAAGGGCGGCCTCAAGGAGCCTGGGCAGGCGGATCGACCAGATAATCTCGGCGCTGGTCGAGCTTGTGCCTCCCGTGCCCGAAAGGGCCCCCAAGATGTCTCCCGCAGGGATGCTGACGCTGCCGAGGCAAAGGCTCGCGACGCACAGCGCGAGGAGGGCCACAAGCAGGGCGGCCGTCACGACGACCGCACGCGAGGCACGGCCCGTCTCGCCGTATGTCATGGAGAGGCGGCTGCGCATGGGCACTTCTCCCCCTTTGCTAGTTGAGCTTGGTAAGCTGCGTGAAGCCCTGCCCGTCGCTGCCTTCGATGGCCTGGGAGAGCTCGGAGATGACCTCGGCGCTGGAGGTCATCTGCTGGTAGATGTTGGTTCCCGTGGACCAGACGTTTCCGGACTGCACGGCCTTGAACTGTGACAGCAGGTTGTTCTTTGCAACAAGGTCGTCAATTGAGTGCACGGAGTCGTCGATTGAGGAGCTGTAGATGATGACGTCAGCGTCACGCGCCAGCAAGAAGAACTGCTCCATCTCGAGGGCGACAGAAGACGTGGAGCCCGAGCCCTCCTGGGTGTCGTCGAGCGCGTAGGTGCCGCCGGCGAGGCGCACCATCTGGGCCACGTAGTCTCCCGATCGGCGAGTGACCGCAGCGCCGTTGGAGTTGATGTAGAAGTACGCCACCTTGATCGAGGAGTCCTTTGAGGCGTTCTTCTGGGCCACCGCCTCGATGGAGGCACGCTGAGCCTCGAAGACCTGCTCGGCCTTGTCCTCGGAGCCGAACAGCACACCGTAGAGTTTGACCCACTCCAGTCGTCCGAGGACCGTGCCCTCGAGGCTCGACTGCTCGGTCAGGACGGTGAGCCCCAGGCTGATGAGCTTCTCCTTGACGTCGGGATTGTGGTTGATCATGTTGTTCTCGATGGCAAGGGTGATGCCCTCGGAGGCGATTCGCTCGTAGTCGGGGGCGCTGTACTTGCCGCCGTAGACCATGGCGCCGGACTGAAGGGCCTGGGCAAAGCCCGCCACGGAGCAGTCCTCGGCCTTGGTGGCGCTCATCTTGATGTTGTCTATGGCGCCGATGGCGTCGATAAGGCACATAGTGCTTGACGAGACAAGATAGGTCCTGTTTGCCGGGAGGCAGATGGCGGAGATGTCGGAGCTCAGGCCGTCGGGCACCTCTCCGCCCTCGGGAACCATGAGGAAGCGCTCGCCGTTGGACACACAGATGAGCTTGTAGCCGCCCTCGAAGGCGTCGATGGTGAAATGAGTAGCGTAGGCGAGCTCCACCGTGCCCGTGGGCTGCCACCCGCAGCCGATGTCCGTGTTGTGGAAGTCGCCGACTTGCGTAGAGGCCGCCTGGGACTTGGCGGCATCCGAGTCGGGGGAAGAGTTTCCGGCATCGGATGCCGCCACGAGCGTCGTGGAGTCGAAGCGAAGCACGTACTCGATGGTGTGGGCCTCGCTCATGGCTGTGGTCTCGGCCTGAATTGCCATGTCGCAGTCAAGCTTGATGGGAATCTCGAAGGTGGAGCCGGGGTCTGTCGTGGTGGGCACGTAGTCCTTGCCGTCAATCGTCATCTTGTCATAGCTTGAGCTCGACCAGACGAGCGTTGCGACATAGGAGTCGCCGTCCTTGACGACCGTGCACGGGGAGCTGACGCTTGCGCGCCCCGACCCGCCAGAGAGTTGAACATCAACGACGTAGTTCTCCTGCGCGGACGCGGCAGAGGTCACAGACGTGCCGCCACAGCCGGCGAGCACAATGGCCACGCAGGCAAGAAGCGTGCAGAGAAGGGTGGCCGTATGGCCCTTTGCGCGCGTCCGCAGGAAGCTCATGCTACTTCAGCGCTCCGGAAGGCAGGCTGGAGGACTCGAAGACGAGCACGCGGTCGTACCACTGCTCCTTCTTGATGCTCCAGGCGGCGCAGTCAGTGTCGGCGTCGAGGGCCTCCACGGGAAAGGTGTAGGTGTACTTGCCCTCGGCGTCCTCGACGAAGGGGATATAGTCGGCCTCGGTGGCGGCGGCGGCCTGCTCGCCGGTGCCCATGAAGAGCTTGCCGTAGCCGGTACCGGAAAGCGTGAGGACGCAGCTCATGGAGCCGTCGGCAACGGTGAGCTCGGCCTTGACGACCTTGAACATCTTGGAGCTGGAGGTGACGTCGATGTCGTAGGTGCCATCGTTGAGCTTGTCGGCCGAGATGGGACTAGAGGCCTTCTCGGTGTCGGCGGAGTCGGAGCCGGAGCTCTGCTCCTGCGTGGATGCGGAGCTGTCCTGGGCAGAGCCGGACTGCTGGGAGCCGGAGCAGCCGGCAAAGGTCGTCAACGCAAGCGCGCAGGTGACGGCCACGGCAAGGATGTTCTTCTTCACTGGAACCTCTCCAATCAAAAAAATGGAGCACGCGAGCGGTCGCCCACGTGCACCATCTAGAGTGTTACTAAAAACTAGGCAAGCTGAGAGATGCAGTCGGCGACGTGCTGGACGTAAATGTCGTCGATGGTGTCGTACTGACCAAGGCCAGCCAGGACGCACTTGACCTCGAAGCCGGCAGCGGTGAACTGGGAGGCCCAGGACTCGGGGTCCTCGAGATCAGCCATGTCGTTGTTGGCGTGGTCGCCGGCGACGACCATGAACGGGGCCAGGACGGCCTTGGTGTAGCCAGCGGCCTGGGCGGCGGCGATGACATCGGCGCAGGTGGGGCTGGCCTCGACGGTACCAACGAAGTAGTTGGTCATGCCCTTGGCGGTGAACTTTTCCTGCATGGTGGTGTAGTCCTGGTTGGAGTCGGCCTCGGTGCCGTGGCCCATGAGGCAGATGGCGGAGCCCTCGTAGTCGGCCATGGCGGCGCCGATGGCGTCGGCAACCTTGTCGTAGTCGCCGTCCGAGCTCAGCAGGGGCTCACCGAGGACGACCTTGTCGAACTTGTCGGCGTACTTCTCGAGCTCGTCCTTGACGTCGGCGTACTCGAGGCCGGCCATGAGGTGGGTCGGCTGGACGAGGACCTTCTTGACGCCGTCGGCGACGCAGCGGTCGAGGGCCTCGGTGACGTTGTCGATGGTGATGCCGTCACGGCTCTTGAGCTTGTCGATGATGATCTGGGCGGTGAAGGCGCGGCGGACGTCGTAGTCCTGGCCGTACTTCTCGCGGATAGCATCCTCGATGGCACCGATGGTGATGTGACGAGAGTCGTTGTAGCTGGTGCCGAAGCTGGTGACGAGAATGACCGGTTTGACCTCGGCGGCACCGGTCTCGGTGGTGGTGCTGGAGGAGCTGTTGGAGGCGGAGCAGCCGGCCAGAGCGGTGGCGGCGACGGCGGCGGCGCCGGCGATGAAGTTCCTGCGGCTAACCTTGTTGTCCATTATTGGTTTCCTTCCCTTGTTACGTAGGCACCCAGCCTCTGTGATGCCATTTTTCGCAATAGCACCTGCGCAATTAGGTCCAAAATGCGCAGGTACTATTTCGCCCTAAGTCCAAGGCGCTAATTAACAATATAGTGCTGAAATTGTTCTGTAATAGACATTATTTTGCCGTTGGGCTTCAGAATATGGACAATTTTATGCCCCCACGGGTATGCTGACACCCCGGCATGCCTCAAAGGCCTTCTCAAGTGAGACCCCGCGCTCGGACTTGTCCGGGCGCGAGATCAAAATGACGCCGCAAGCGGCCTCGCGGGCGGCCTCCAGCTTCTGGGGAAGGCCTCCGGCAGAGCCCGTGTCCTTGGTGAGAAGCCAAGACGCACCAACCTGCTTGAGCATGGCGACGTTGAGCTCCCTGGAAAACGGCCCCTGCATGCAAACGACGTTCTTGGCAGCAAAGCCAAGCTCGAGCGCATGCGACAAAGACTCCAGAGACGGCAGGACCCGCACCACAAGCCTTTCAGCAAAGCCGTCAAGGCTGGTGTAGGTGGCAAGGTCCTTGCTGCCCGTGGTCACGAGCACGCGTCCCTCAAGCCTGGCGAGAAGCTCGCAAGCGGCCTCGGCGGTGTCGACGACCTCGACGCGAGCGGCGTCTGCGCCCGAGCCCAGATTCGCATCTGGACCATTTGCACCCAAGTCGCTAGGCCTAAGAAGCCTCAGGTAGCGCACGCCCAGCTCGTCGGTGGCGGCCCTCAAGTTGGCGCTGACCTCCACGGCGTAGGGATGCGTGGCGTCCACGACAAGGCTGACGCCTGCGAGCTCGGCTGCCATGGCAGGGGCGTCGAGCCTTCCTCGCCTTATCTCGATGCCGCTCAGCCCCTCGACGAGGCGCTCCCCGTATTCGGTTGCCACATAGCAGGTGGCGGCGATGCCGGCCCTGGCCAGGCGACAGCAGAGCTCATGGCCCTCTTGCGTGCCCGCGAAGACCGCAATCTGTGCCGTCAAGCCCTTGCCCCCGAGCCCTCGGAGGTACGCGTGATGCCATAGAGCAGGGCGTTCATGATAGCCGCGGCCACGGTGGAGCCGCCCTTGCGCCCACGGGCGACAATAGCGGGGATGCTCGTCTCGAGCAGCGCTTCCTTGGCCTCGACGACGTTCACGAAGCCCACCGGAACACCCACAACCAAAAGCGGGTCAAAGCGCCCCTGTTCCACGAGCTCCTTGATACGGAAGAGCGCGGTGGGGGCGTTGCCGATGGCAAACATGATGGGGCCCTCGATGGAGCAGGCCTTGTCGATGCAGGCGACGGCTCGCGTGGTGCCGTTGGCGCGGGCTGCGGCGGCCACGTCCTCGTCTGCCATGTAGCACGCGCACGAGCAGCCAAGCTTGGCCAAGGCGGGGCGAGAGATGCCGGAGCGCGCCATGTTGGTATCGGTCACGATGGTGACCCCACCTGCGGCAAGCGCCTGCTTGGCCTGGTCGCAGATCTCGGGGCCGGGCGCGAAGGTAAGGGTGTCCGCAAACGAGAAGTCGGCGGTCGTGTGGATGACGCGCTTGACGACGGAAAGCGTCTTAGGGTCGATCCGGTCGATCTTCTCGCCAAGCTCGGCCGTGATGGTTGCCATGGACTTGGTCTCGATGTCGCCGGGCTTGCCCGCGACGGTGCTTCTGAGGTCTGCTGTGCTGTTGGTATCGCTCATGTTCTCCTCGATCGTCTAGAACTCGATGCCGCGACGGGCCGGGACCCCTTGCTGGAACGGGTGGCGCTCGCAGCGCATCTGGGTGATGTAGTCTGCCGCCGCGACAACGAACTCGGGCGGGTTGCGGCCCGTGAGCACGAGCTCGTTGCCCTCGCGCACGCCGGCTGCAAGCCCAAGCGCCTCGCGCATGAGATCGGCGTCGAGCATGCCCGTGTTGAGCGACGAGATTGCCTCATCGAGAATCACGAGCTGGGCTGAGCCGTTGCGCAGGGCCGCAATGCACCGGCGGAGGTGCTCGTCATGCTCGGTGCGGGCGCAGGCACGCTCGTCTTCGTTCATGCGGAAGCTGAACTTGACGGGGGGCGTGTCGTGCAGGACCGTGACGTTGTCGTAGGCGGCAAGCATGCGCACCTCGCCGCTGGATCCGTCCTTCAGAAACTGGCAGACGATGATGCCCAGGCCATCCGCCGCCGCACGAAGGGCCAGCCCCATCGCAGCCGTGGTCTTGCCCTTGCCGTCCCCGTGATAGAGATGAATCATGCTCCTGCCTCCAAGATCTCGTAGACCTTCTGTATGTCGAGGGCCTGGCGCAGCCCCTCGGCGAGAAGGTCGTATTGCCTCTGGCGATAGGCCTCACGCGGCTCTGCCTGAACGGGCGCATAGGCAAGGCCGCGCCTTTCCATGAGCAGCCGCACGAAGGCCTCCACGATGCCCGGTGCGTCAAAGAAGCCATGCAGGTAGGTGCCCAGCACATTGCCGCTCACGTGGCCCACGACGCGACCGTCGGAGGTGGTAACACGGCCCTGGTCGGTTGCACCCGCACAGAGCTCCGTCGCGCCCATGTGGATCTCGTAGCCTATGAGGTCAAGGCCATCGATGGAGCAGCAGTCGCCCCCGGCATCAATACTCAGTCGGCCGGAGCCGGCAACCAGGGACTTCTCGTCGGCAAACGTCGTTGTGGTGGGAAGAAGGCCGAGGCCTGCCGCCTCTCCCCCGCCCTCGACGCCCGCCGGGTCGTAAAGGCGCTCGCCGAGCATCTGGTAGCCGCCGCAGACGCCCATGACGAGGGTGCCCTGCTCGGCCAGGCGACGGATGCAGACGTCAAGGCCCTGCTGCCTGAGAAACGAAAGATCGGCCATGGTGGACTTGGTGCCGGGAATAATCACGAGGTCAGGTCGGCCGAGCTCGGCGGCCTCGCGCACGTAGCGCACGCCCACGAGCGGGTGACGGTCGAGCTCGTTGAAGTCGGTGAAGTTGGAGAGGCGCGGAAGGCGGATGACAGCGACGTCGAGGGTGCCCGCGCCCTGGCCGCGCGCGGCCAGGCGGCTTGACAGCGAGTCCTCGTCGTCGAGGTCCATGTGCATCATGGGCACGACGCCCAGGACCGGCATGCCGCAGAGCCTCTCCAGCTGCGTGATGCCGGGCATCAGGATGTTCACGTCGCCGCGGAACTTGTTGACAATCATGGCCTTGACCATGGAGCGGTCGGCCTTATCGAAGAGCTGCAGGGTGCCGTAGAGCTGCGCAAAGACGCCACCGGGGTCAACGTCGCCGGCAAGAATCACCGGCGCCCCAACCATGTGGGCCATGCCCATGTTGACAAAGTCGTCATGGCGCAAGTTGATCTCGGCGGGGCTTCCCGCACCCTCGATGACGATGATGTCGGACTCGGCCGCAAGCTCGTCGTAGCAGGCACGCACCTCGTCCACGAGCTCGTGCTTGAAGGCAAAGTAGTCGGTTGCCTGCATCGTGGCGCGGGGAAGGCCGCGCACGATGACCTGGCTCCCTCGGTCGGTCTCGGGCTTGAGCAGCACGGGGTTCATGCGCACGTCAGCGGCAACACCGGCGGCCTCGGCCTGCATTGCCTGGGCGCGTCCGAGCTCGCGTCCGTCAGCGGTCACGGCGCTGTTGAGTGCCATGTTCTGGCTCTTGAAGGGCCTCACGCGGTAGCCATCCTGCGCAAAGATGCGGCACAGGCCCGCGCACAGGATGCTCTTTCCGACGTTTGA
This sequence comes from Paratractidigestivibacter sp., assembly GCF_963660155.1. Lineage (GTDB taxonomy): Bacteria > Actinomycetota > Coriobacteriia > Coriobacteriales > Atopobiaceae > Paratractidigestivibacter. The sequence continues at coordinate 193,969 of NZ_CAVKWG010000017.1, forward strand.
CATGGTGCCCTGCACCATGATGGGGCGCGCTGTCATAGCTCTCCTCCCTTGTCGGCGGCGTCTGACAGCACGTCGCCGATCGTCTCGATGAGAAGGTCGTTTTCCTGGTGGCGACGGACGGCCACACGGACGAATCCGGGGCCAAGGCCATGGTAGTTGGAACAGTCCCTCACAAGGACGCCGCGCTCGGCGAGAAGCTCGTAGAGGTTCTCGACGCGGCTTCTGAGCAACAGGTAGTTTGCCTGGCCGCACCAGACCTCGAGGCCCAGACACTCAAGCGCGGACATCAGCCTCTCGCGCTCTAAGCCTACGACGCAGCGGGTTCGCTCGACAAAGTCGGCGTCGGCAAGGGCCGCCACGCCCGCGGCCTGAGCGACGCACGAGACGGGCCAGGACTGCCCCACGGCCGCGACCCTGTGCGTGAGCTCGGCGTCCGAGCACATGAGATAGCCCAGGCGAAGGCCGGCCATGCCGTAGAGCTTGGTGAACGCCGCAAGGATCACAAGGTGCGGGTTTGAAGCCGCAAGGCTTCGGACCGAGGATCCCTTGGGATCGGGCAGAAACCCGTTGAAGCACTCGTCCACCACAAGTCGTGCGCCAACCTGGCGGCACCGCTCGAGGAGGCGGACAAGAAGCGGGCGGCCCATGCAAAGGCCCGTGGGGTTGTTGGGCTCGCAGACAAAGACGACGTCAATGCCGGGCACAACGTCATCAAGCAGCCGGTCGGTGGGAACCAGGTCCTCCTGCAACAACAGCTCGTGGCGCACGACCTCACAGCCCGCCTGACAAAGCGCGTCCTCGTACTCGGAGAACGTGGGCGCAAGGACGAGGGCACGCCTTGGTGCCATGGCCGCGGCAAGACGGCAGATGAGGTCTGCCGCCCCGTTGCCAACGACCACGCACGACTCGGGAACGCCGTCGTGGGCCGCAATGGCGCCCACCAGACGGCGGCTGTTGGGGTCGGGATAGAAGACGGCCTGGTCCACGGCGGCGATGGCTGCCTGACGTGCGGCAGGAGACATCCCAAGCGGGTTGACGTTTGCCGAGAAGTCCTGCGGCAGGCACCCGAAGCGCTCGAGGTAGTCCTCGCGCGCACCTCCATGGCGCGTCTTGGGCATCCGGGCGTCGCCCATCAGATCACCCCCGAGCCCGCGCAAATGGCCGCTCGAAGGGCACAGCCGAGGACAAGCATGGCCACGCTCGCGGCAACCATCAGGCGGTTGGCGCGGCGAATGTCCTCGGTCTCGATCTGGCGGGTGTCGTCCCCCATGGCCGGCTTGTGGACGAGCTTGCCGAAGTAGTAGGCATCGCCCAGAAGGCGAAGCCCGAGGGCGCCCGCGCAGGCCGCCTCGGTCTGGCCGGAGTTTGGGCTCGTGCTGAGGGACCAGTCGCGGCGCCAGATGCGCCAAGCGCCCGCCGCGTCAAAGCCCAAAGCCGGGCAGACGGCAACCATGAGCAGGGCCGCCAGGCGAGAGGGCACCCAGTTGCAGACGTCGTCGAGGCGGGCGGCCACGCGTCCGAAGTCAAGGTAACGCTCGTTTTTGTAGCCGATCATGGAGTCCATGGTGTTCACGGCCTTGTAGGCAAGCGCAAGCGGGCCCCCGCCCAGCGCCATGAAGAACAGCGGGGCGATCACGCCGTCGGAGGCGTTTTCTGCCACGGTTTCCACGGCGGCACGGGTAACGCCGGCGGCATCAAGCGACGCCGTGTCACGTCCGACGACCATCGAGACGGCCTTGCGGGCGTCGGAAAGGTCGCCCTCGTCCAGACGCCTCCCGACCACGACGGTCTGTCGCCAGAGCTCGCGGGTGGCAAGCGCCTGGTAGCACATGATCGTCTCGAGCGCCGTCTGCAGGGGCAGCCAGGCAAGGCCAGCCAGCCACAGCACGACATCTGCCAGCACAAGCGTTGAGACGGGAAGCGCGAAGGCAAGGACGGCGCCAGCGCGGCGACGTCCCTCGGCGGTGTCTGGAAAGCTCGCCCTCAGGCGCTTCTCGGCAGCGGAGATGGTGCGGCCCATGCCGACGACCGGGTGCGGCAGCCAGCGCGGGTCGCCCAGGAGAAGGTCGAGCAGAAAGCCCAGGAGCATGGCAAGCATGTGCGTCACTCGGCCTCACCCACCTTGGCCGCCCATGCGGCGGCGGCGCGAATGAAGCGCTCGGCAGGCGTGGCGTCGCCCGGCCAGTACAGGTGCGGGTAGCCGGCGTAGAGCGTGGGCGTGTGGAAGGCGGCCTTCCAGCTTGCCCTGCGGCCAGGCTTGGTGACGTCAAAGGCCTCGCCCTCGTCCTGCGAGTGCCAATAGTGGAACTCATGAGCGCGCAGCTCGTGGTAGGCGCTGGCGAGAAGCCCGTCGCTTTGCGAGCACAGCTCAACGTAACCGAAATGGCGAAGCTTTCCCTCGTTGGCAGCGCTGCCCGGAAGGACGCCCGCCATGGGGAACGCGTGGCCCGACTCGTCTTCGATGGAGCTCTGCAGGTACATGAAGCCGCCGCACTCGGCCACGCACGGAAGGCCGGACTTAACGGCCTTGCGCACGCAGCAAAGCATGCCCGAGTTGGCCGAGAGCTCGGCCGCATGGACCTCGGGGTAGCCGCCGCCCAGATACAGGCCGCACGTGGCCTTAGGCAAGGCGCGATCCGCAAGCGGGCTGAACTCCACGAGCTCGGCCCCTAGCTGCTCCAGAAGCCGGAGGTTCTCGGTGTAGTAGAACGAGAAGGCCCTGTCGTGGGCCACGGCGATGCGCGGGCGCAGCTCGGTTACGGGCTCCACGTGCAGGGGCGTGGCGTCAAGCGGGTCGGCGTCGTACGCAAGCGCGAGCAGGCCCTCGACGTCAAGCGACTCGGCAAGGCAGGAGGAGATTTTCTCGAGACGAGCGTCGAGGTCCGTGACCTCGTTTGCGTCCACGAGGCCCAAGTGGCGGCTCTCGAGGGTATAGGCGGGGTCAGCGGGAACGTAGCCATAGCCACGAAGGTCGCACTCGCGCTCGATCTGCGGGGCGAGCATCTGGTAGAGCCCCTTGGAGCACCTGTTCAGGATAAAGCCCCTGACCTGCGAGTCGCGACGGAAGTTGGCAAAGCCCGCAATCTGCGCGGCAAGTGAGAGTGAGGCTCCCCGTGCGTTTATCACAAGTACCGCGGGCGTGGCCGTTGCGCGCGCGACGTCATAGCTTGACGCGCGAGTGCCCTGGCCCAGGATGCCGTCGTAGTAGCCCATGACGCCTTCCAGGATGCTGACGTCACACCCCTGGGCCCCGCCCACCAGAAGCGACCTCACGCGGTCCTCGTCGCAGAAGAACAGGTCGAGGTTGCCCGTGCTGGCGCCCGTCATTCGACGGTGGAAGGTGGGGTCGAGGTAGTCGGGCCCAACCTTGAAGGCACCACAGGTTAGCCCGCGCTTTCCAAGCAGGCGAAGAAGTCCGCAGACGATCGTGGTCTTTCCGCTTCCGGACGAGGCGGCGGCAAGCATGAACCTGGGCACGCGAGCCATTAGGCACGCCCCCTCGCGCTGACGAGAAACACGGGATTTTGCGCGCGCATCAGGTGGTAGCCTGCAACGACGTCCGCACGAGACGCCTGCACCTGCGAGACCTCCAGGCCCTCCCATCCGTCCTGCGCGAGAAGCTGCGTTGCGCTCGTGAGCGTCTCGACCGTGATGGCGCTCACGCAGACGCGCACGGCGGGGTTTGCCGCCCGCACGACCTCGAGCACCTGGGCCAGCGTGCCGGCAGATCCGCCAACGAAGACGGCGTCAGGCGCCGGCAGGCCATGAAGCGCGTCAGGCGCCAGGCCCTCCACGACCTCGACGTTGGAAAGTCCGAAGCGCCGGGCGTTCTCGCGCACGAGCTTGACGGCCTCGGCCTTGCGCTCGATGGCAAAGACCCTGCCCAGCTTGGCGAGAAGGGCGCACTCGATGGAGACCGAGCCCGTGCCCGCGCCCACGTCCCAGACTACGTCTGTGGTGGCAACGCGAAGCTTGGCGAGCGAGGCCGCGCGGACCTCCTGCTTGGTCATGGGAACGCGAGAGCGCATAAAGAGCTCGTCGGGTATGCCGGGGGTGGCCCAGGGCCACGCGACCTCGGGCTTCTCGCCGTCGGCGCCTGCGCCTTGGAATGCCTCGACGAGCATGACGCTCAGCTGCTCGAACTGCTGGCCCGCAAGGTCTTCGGCCGTGCCCGCGACCACGCGCTGCTCGGGGTAGCCCAGGCGCTCGCCGACGCTCACGCGGGCCTGGCCGAGTCCGGCCTCCACGAGCCTCTCGCACAGCACGGGCACGGTGTTCTGCCCGCCGGTGACAAGAAACAGCTCGTCGTGGGCGCGCGCCTCGGCGACAAGGTCGCAGTCCACGCCATGCGCGGAGATGAAGCGCCAGTCCTGCCAGGGCCGCTCGAGGGCCGCGGCCAGGCACTGCATGGAGCTGATACCGGGCACGGTTGCGACCTCGACGTCGCCCAGCTGCGCCCGCACGCGCGCGGCAAGGCCGCGGGCCCCGCTGAACATTCCGACGTCGCCGGACAGGGCCACGACGGCACGGTCCCACTCGCCGTTATCGAGGGCGGCAAGGACGTCCTTGCCGGCGACGGCCGCCACCTTTGTGGCCCCGCAGTCAGGCAGCGAGTCAAGCAGGCGGCGGGCTCCCACCACGAGCTGGGCCTGGGACAGGGCCTGGATTGCCGCATGCGTTATGAGAGCCGAGTCTCCCGGCCCCATGCCCACGATGCTGACCTTGCGTGCCATGTGAACGCTCCCCTACTGCTCAATCTGACGGTAGCCGCGCGGCGTGACCACCTTGCCGCGGACCACGCGCGTGCGCTCGTTTCCGATGTAGATGGTGGTGAACATGTCCGCCTCGAAGGTCTTGAGGCCCTCAAGGGTGGTAAGGCCGCTTTCCTGGCCCTCGCGACCGATGTTTCTAACCCAGCCGCAGACGGTCTGTGGGGGCTTACCGGCCTCGATCATGATCTGGGCGGCCTTGGCAAGGTGGTCGGCGCGGCGCTTGCTGCGCGGGTTGTAGAGGGCCACGCAGAAGTCTGCCGAGGCCACGGCCGCAAGGCGGCGCTCGATGAGCTCCCAGGGGGTGAGCAGGTCGGAGAGGCTCACGCAGGCAAAGTCATGGCTGAGGGCGGCTCCCAGCACGGCGCTTCCGCTCTGCGCCGCGGTGACGCCTGCCACAACCTCCACCTCGACCTCGGGGAAGTTCTCGGCAAGCTCCAGGATGGGGCTCGCCATGCCATAGACGCCCGCGTCTCCCGAGCACACCATCACGACGTCGGAGCCCGCGTCGGCGCGCTCGAGGGCCTGCTGGCAGCGCTCCACCTCGCGCATCATGGGCGTGGCCAGGGTCTCGGTGTCCGGAAACATCGGGCCGATGAGCTCGATGTAGGCGGTGTAGCCCACGATGAGGTCGGCTCGCTCGCACGCTGCATGCGCCTCAAGGGTCATGTTCTCCTTGCCACCGGGGCCCATTCCAACCACGGTCAGTCGCTTCATCTTGTCCTCCCATCCGGGCGCTTGCCCGCAAAACAACACCTGATCATACCTATTGCTGATCGGTCTTGAACGAGATCGGCTCGGCTCGCACGACCACGCTGACGGTGACGCCGTCGTAGGCGTGCTTGGGCCAAACCACGGTGCCGCCGCCCAGAAGGGCCGCGCGCTCGCAGACGTTGTCCACGCCCGTCACCCGCTCCACGAGCTCGGACGGCTCCGAGACGCAACCCTCCACCTGCGCCAACTCCTGCATCGAGAAGGTCTCGAGCTCCCAGCCATGGTTGCGACAGAAGGCGAGAAGCCCCAGCTCGTTGGCCTTGAGGTCGATGGAGCGCACCGTGGCCACGGCCCGCTCGTCAACCCCGCGGCCCGTGCGCGAGAGGCTTGCGCAAGTCTTCTTCCAAGCGGTCTGGATGGCGCCCTCGCCCTTTCCGCGGCGACATCCCAGCCCAACGCTGAGGCAGCGGGGGATCAGCCACAGCGCGTCGGGCGAGGCCGCGCGCAGCCTCCAGGGCGAGAGCACCACGTCGGCCGAGGCCACGTCATCGGTGAGCTCGAGGCCCTCTGGAGGCTCGTCTGCCAGCGGCACGTCCGAGTAGAGCCTGACGGTGCGTCCGGCCAGCATCTTTCCGCTGACCAGGCGCACAGCGCTGGCGTCGTCGATGAGAAGGCCGTGGTCGCAGGCCCAGGTGTCAACAGACCACATGCCACGGCTGTCCGTGGCCGTGGTGAGCACGCACTGGGCACCGATGATCTGCGAGACCCTGCGGGCCAGGCGGTTTGCTCCCCCAATGTGGCCGGAGAGCAGGGGGATGCACCAGTGTCCGCCCTCGTCCACCACGATGACGGCGGGGTCGGAGGTCTTTGACGTGACGTGGGGCGCGATGGCGCGCACGGCGATGCCGCAAGAGCCCACGACGATAAGGGCGTCATCGCCGGCAAAGTGCTCGGCGGCCCAGGGGGCAAGCATCATGCGCCAGGGGCCGAAGCCCTGGGCCACGTCGCACACCCACTCGGGGAAGCCCATGTCCGTAAGCGACAGCTCGTCAGCTATGCGCCGGGCAAGCGTAAGGCCATTTTCGGTGAAGGCGATGCAGCCGAGCCTCTTGGGCGTGGGCACGTCCTTCTTGCCGGCGTTTTGTCCGAGGGCGGACGTCATGCGCGCACCACCAGGGTGGTGAAGTAGCCGCCCTGCTCCGGGGCGTCGTCAAGGTTGACGGCCACGACCTCGGTGGGCATGCCGCAGTCCTGGACGAGCGAGGTCTTCTCGTAGACGCCGGCCTCGCGAAGCTCCTCGCGAAGACGTGGCAGCGACTTTCCGGCCTTCATGATGACCTTGGTGCCGGGGAGCGCAAGGGCCTCGCCAAGCTCGCCATAGCCGGAGGGGACGACGGTGAAAGGCGAGGTCATGGAAGGCGTGAGCGTGGTCTTGAGGCGCGCTGCGATGGCGCAGAAGCTCGGGATGCCCGGGATCATCTGAACGTCGTAGCCGTCCTTCTCGAGGATCTCCATCATGTACTTGAACGTGGAGAAGATGCTGACGTCTCCCAGGTTGGGCATGGCGACGTCGTGGCCGGCGTCGAGCTCGGCGGCAAGGGTGGCCGCGGCCTCGCGGTGCGTGCGCTCCAGCTCGTCGGGGTCCTTGGTCATGACGAACTTGAGCTTGAGCACCTTCTTGTCGGAGACGTCCACGCGCTCCGCGGCGATGTCGAGGGCCGTGGTAGCGCCGCCGTTGTTGACAGGCACGGCCCAAACGGCGCTCCTCTCGAGGACCTGAACGGCCTTGAGGGTCATGAGGTCGGGGTCGCCGGGACCCACGCCAACGCCGTAGAGGGTGCCTTTGGTGCTGTCGCTTGCGTTTTCCATGGTCTACCTATCGCTGGAGGAAGTAACGGGTTCGAGCCCGCAGGCACGGCGCATGCGGGCGATGAGGTCGCACGCATGCCCGGTGCGACCAAGCTCGCCGTGCTGCTTGCTGAACATGATGGCCTCGACCTCAAAGGCGCCGGCGGCCCTTCTCGACAGGTGCTCTGCGATGGCGCCTATGAGCGAGGTGCACACCGCGCCCAGAAGGCCCTCGCGGCTAAGGACGTCAAGGCAGGCGTCCGTGGTCGAGCAGGACATGAGCTCGCGGCAGACAGCCGTGTTGGCGCCGGCGCAGGCCGCGTGAGCGCAGATGATTTCGCAGCGGCAGTCGGCCGTGCGGGAGTGGGTGTCCATGATTCCGCCGGCCACCTTGGCGAGCTTGCCGGAATGCCCCACCACGAGCACGCGCTCGAAGCCTTCGGCGGCGGCCGCGTCCAGGGCCTCGCCAAGGTAGTTGGCGTACTCGACGTGCGGCAGGCCGACGAGCTCGGGGGTCGTGTCAAAGAAGGCCTTGCCGTAGTTTCCGGGCATCAGCACGAGGCCTCGGTGGCCAAGGGCAGCGTTCTGGCGAATCTCAAGCTTGATTGAGTCGATCAGCGCCGCCACGGAGCGCGGCCAGACGATCCCCGTGGTGCCCAGGATGGAGATGCCGCCCTCGATGCCCATATGCGGGTTGAAGGTTCTGGCGCCGATGCGTTCGCCCTCGGGGGCAAAGACGGTGACAGAAAGGGCGCACCTCTCGCCCGCGGCGTTGCGTGCGCAGGTCACCTGCTCGGCGATCATCGAGCGCGGCGTCGAGTTGATGGCAGCGTTGCCGACCGGCTGGTCGAGGCCGGGCTTTGTCACCCTGCCGACTCCCGGGCCGCCATCGACCAGAACCGTGGCGTCAGGGGCGTCTGCGCGACGGACCTCGGCAAAGACGAGCATGCCGTCGGTAGCGTCCACGTCGTCGCCGCCGTCCTTGCGAATGGCGGCCACGGCGCGGGCGCCCCCATCGAGAAGCTCCGCCTGCAAGACGTCGGCCTCCACGCAGATGCCGGCCGGCGTCTTGATGCGGGCGCGGTCGGGAAACTCGCCGGTAAGAAGGGCGGTCGTGGCGGCCCCCGCGGCCATGGCAGCGCAGCTGCCCGTGGTGTATCCGCAGCGCAAGCGCTTGGTTCCCGTCATGACATAGTGCTCAAACGCCACAGCTACTCCCCCTGCGGCCGAGCGTCGCGGGAGTGTGCGGCATACAGCTGGCGCACAGCGGCAAGCTCGCCAAGTCCGCGCAGGCAGACGTCAACGTCGTAGCCCGCCGCGATAAGGCGACTGGCCCAGCTGTCCGGGTCGGGACCAATCATGTCGTTCTTGGCGTGGTCGCCGGCCGCGAGCCTCAGCGGGCTCAGGCGCACGCGGCGATGGCCGCCCTTGGCGAGAAGCGCCATCACCTCGTCGAAGGTGGGATCGCCTACGCGAACCCTTTCGAAAAGCGAGGCGCAGCTACGGATTTCGCAAAGCGGCTTATCGTTATCGCCACCGGCATCCGACACAAGCTGGTCGCAGACGGTGTCAAGGCACGAGGTCTGGGTGTCTGCGTGGCTCCCGCCGTTGCTCGAAAAGAGGATTCCCTGCATGATCTGCCTCTTTCGCTAGGAGCGGGAGGCCTGACGGAACAGGGTCACGTACGTGGGGTCGTAGAGCTTCGAGCGGTCGTAGGGGCCTGCGAGCACGCTGCCCACAACGACGAGCGCCGTAAGGTGGATGTCGTTCTCCTCGCCGGTCTGGGCAAGCGTGCCCACGGTGCAGCGCATGACGCGCTCGTCAGGCCAGGTGGCCTTGTAGACGATGGCAGCAGGCGTGTCCTCGGTGTAGGCGCCGCCCGCGAGAAGCTCCCTCTGGAGGTCTGCCAGCATGCCGGCGGACAGGAACACGACCATCGTGGCACCGTGTGCGGCAAGGTCTCTGGTGGCCTCGCCGGCGGGCTTGGGGGTACGGCCCTCGAGGCGCGTGAGGATGACCGACTGGCTGACGGCGGGAAGGGTGAGCTCGGCGCGAAGGGCCGCAGCGGCACCGCAGAAGCTGGAGACGCCCGGGCACACCTCGTAGCCGATGCCGCGCTCGTCAAGGGCGTCCATCTGCTCGCGGATGGCGCCGTAGATGGAGGGGTCACCGGTGTGCAGGCGCACGACCTCAAGGCCCTGGGACTCGGCGTCCACCATAACGTCGATGACCTCCTCGAGGGTCATCTTGGCGGAGTCGTGGATCTGGCAGCCAGGTTTGCAATTGTCGAGAAGGGCGGGGTTCACGAGGCTGCCCGCCCAGATGACCACGTCTGCCTGCGAAAGCAGGCGCTGGCCACGAACGGTGATGAGGTCCTCGGCGCCAGAGCCGGCTCCGACGAAGTTGACCATCTTGGTCCTCCAGATCAGACTATTCAATCAAATTTTGCAGGCTCCAAGAGCCGTAATTTGCACTTCTAAGGCCATTCTAACAACTTGCTTGTTTGCTTCGTTCACGGGGTCTTGCCCCAGATAGGTACTTTTTTGACCCTTGGCGCGTCGCGAGGGTAAGGCCACGAGTCGCGAAGGACCACCTAAGCTATGCCATAATTTCCGGCGTCAAGTCTCGGCCCGGGAAACGGGTCCGACGCGAGAGGGGACACGCTATGCAGCTCGAGCCGTTTTGCGCCATCTGTCCCGCAGACGCCGCCGCGGCAGGACGGCTGGCAAAGCTCGACTGGCCTGGCTCCAGCAAAGCAGACGACCTGCGTCAAAGGCTGCGAGACCTCAGCTCGCAGGGAGCCCTTCGAACGTCCGATGGCCCCGCGCTTCTTGCCTACCGGGTGCGTCGTGTTGGCCACAGGGATGCCTGGGGGCTGATTGGCAGCGTCGCTGCCTGCGAGTACGCCGATGGAATGCTTGCCCATGAGCAGACCCTTGAGAAGACCGTGCGCATCCGGACGGAGTATCTTGCGGACACCGGCCTGCAAACCGGCCCCGTCCTTCTCGCCGGCGCGGATGAGGCTACGCACGATGCCATCCAGCTAGCAAAAGGTGCCGTAGGTGACGTATCGCCACTTATCGAGCTTCAAGATGCCGAGCGCTCCGACACCCTATGGGTGCTCGACGGAGCCGCGGCAACGAGCGTGCAGGCCCTCCTAGCGAAAGCCGAGGAGCCCCTGATAGCCGACGGCCACCACAGGGCCAAGGCCACCGCATCGTGCTGCAAGAGCATGCTTGTGGCGCTGTTTGCCGACAAGGACTTCTCCGTGGGCGCCTGCGAGCGAGTGGTGTCACTAGTGGTCGACCGAGACGGCCTTGCCGAGAGGATCGCCGAGGGCGGTCTTGTCACGCGAGCCTCCGACGGCGTTGCAGGCCCTCGCCTGGCACAACTGTGGGACGCAAGCCAGTGGCACTCGATTTTGCTGGGCGACGCCGACAATCTGACAAGCGACGCGCGCCTTCTTCAGGACCGCGTGCTGGAGCCGTTTCTCGACATTTCAGACCCCGCAAGAGACGAACGACTCTTCTGTCTTCCCGCCTGTAAAACGACCGCAGATGCCGCAGGTCTTGCAGGTCCGCGCGACGTCGTGTTTCGCATTGCGCCTACGGGCATCGGGCCTGTTCGCGACATGGCGTCACACGGTATCCTCATGCCACCCAAGACCACCTGGTTTGAGCCCAAACCGCTGCCCGGCATTGTCGTCAGGGACTTCAGGAGCTAAGCAGATATGAAGCCGAGCGTCCTTCATCGGGTCTGCCGTGCCCGACGGGAGTTTCTCTCGGGGCAAGTCGCACAGCGAACGAAGTGAGCGCCGAGCCCAGGGAGAGACTCCCGTCGGACTCGACGCTCGCAAGCCTTACGTTGTGACCTGAAGCCTACCCCAGCGGGTGCGGGCCGGCGGCGCGGACCTCGTCGGACATGGACTGAAGGCGCTTATCGGCGTTCTCGACGAACATGCGAGCGAGCTTCTCGGCGGTCTCGTCGTAGGCGTCCTTGTCGGCCCAGGTGCTCCTGGGGTCGAGAAGCTCGGCGGGCACATCCGGGCAGCCCGTGGGCACCTCGAGGTTGAAGCGCTCGTCGTGGACGAACTCGCAGTCGTCGATGATGCCGGACTGGGCGGCCTCGACCATCTTGCGGGTGTACTTGAGCTTGATGCGCTCGCCGGTGCCGTAGGAGCCGCCGGTCCAGCCGGTGTTGATCAGGTAGACGCGGGTGCCGCCGTGCTCGATCTTTTCGCCGAGCATCTGGCCGTAGACCATGGGGTCGAGCGGCATGAAAGGCTCGCCGAAGAGGCTCGAGAAGGTGGGCTGGGGCTCCTTGATGCCGCGCTCGGTACCGGCGACCTTAGAGGTGAAGCCGGTCATGAAGTGGTACATGGCGGCGTTCTTGTCGAGCTTGGAGATCGGGGGCAGCACGCCGAACGCGTCGGCCGTGAGGAAGATGACGACGTCGGGCGTGCGCTTGGCCTTGCCGGCGAGCACGGCGTTGTCGATGAACTCGACCGGGTAGGCCACGCGGCCGTTCTCGGTGAGCGAGGTGTCGAAGTAGTCGGCCTTGCGGCTCCACTTGTCGATGACGACGTTCTCGCAGATGGAGCCGAACTTGATGGCGTGCCAGATCTGCGGCTCGGTCTCCTCGGTGATGTTGATGGTCTTGGCGTAGCAGCCGCCCTCGATGTTGAAAACGGAGTTCTCGGCCCAGCCGTGCTCGTCGTCACCGATGAGCTTTCGGTTCTCGGCGGCCGAGAGGGTCGTCTTGCCGGTACCGGAAAGGCCGAAGAAGACCGTCGTGCCGTGCGAGGTCGGGTTCATGTTGCAGGAGCAGTGCATGGGAAGCACGTGGTCCTCGACAGGAAGAAGGTAGTTCATCGTCGAGAAGATGGCCTTCTTGATCTCGCCGGAGTACTGGGTGCCGACGACCAGGATGACCTTCTCGGTGAAGTTAAGGATGACGGCGGCCTCGGAGTGGGTGTGGTGGACCTCGGGGTCGAGCTTCAGCTTAGGCGCGGCCATGACGACGAAGTCGGCGAGGCCGTAGTTGGCGAGCTCCTCGTCGGTGGGACGCACGAGCATCTGGTGCGCGAAGAGCGCCTGGCTGGCGAGCTCGGTGATGACGCAGAACTTGCGCGAATAGCGGCGATCGGCGCCGGCGATGCCGTGTACCACAAAGAGGCGGCGCTCGGAGAAGTGAGCGATGACCTCGGCCTTGATGCGGGCGTAATCCTCCTTGGAGATGGGCACGTTGACCTCGCCCCAGGCGATCGTGTCGTGGACCTCAGGGGTGTCGACGACGAAGCGGTCCTTGGGCGAGCGGCCGGTGTACTGGCCGGTTTCGACGCACAGGGCGCCATTGGAAGCCAAGGTGCCCTCGCCGCGGTCGACGGCCTTCTCGATAAGGACCGCGGGCGAGCAGTCGATCCAGGTCATGTCGTCGGTGTGGGCAATACCGTAGTGGGCGAGCTCTTCGATGATCATAGGGACAAAGCCTCCTTTAAAACGGCCTTATGGGCCGGCTAATAAACCGTTATGCCGCTCGCCGCCCAAAGGGTACGAATCGGCACTCACAAACGCCATTTTGCCCCGAATGCGTGTTGCCTAAAGGTAAAGTTCTACAGGTGGTAACTATTTTTTCGAGAAGGGAATCTCGGATGACTTGCACGACGATTTGCGCTAAGGGCCTATCGGCCACGATCGACTCCATGGGCGCCCAGCTCATGAGCCTAAAGGTCGGCGACGCCGAGTATCTGTGGCAGGGCGACCCCGAGTTTTGGGCGCGCCGTGCCCCCGTCCTCTTCCCCATCGTCGGCTGCCTGCGCGGCGACGAGTCTGTGAGCGAGCGGGGCCCCGTGCACCTCAAGCGCCACGGCATCGCGCGCCTCTATGACCACAGGCTCGTCGACTCCGGCGAGAGCAGTGTGACCTACGAGCTCACCTCAAACAACGAGACCCGCGCCGCCTTCCCCTTCGATTTCAAGCTGAACATGACCTACTCCGTCGACGGAACGTCGCTCGCCCAGGCCTTCAAGGTGACGAACACCGGCGACGTCGACCTGCCTTTCACGCTTGGCGGCCACCCTGCTTTCAACGTGCCCGTGCCCGGCGCCGAGGGCGAGACCTTCGACGACTACAAGCTCGTCTTCCCCGAAGCCTGGACCGCCCGCATCCCCGCCATCGACGAGGCCGGCATCCATGACTTCGGCAACATGACGACGCTCTTCGAGGACCAGCGCGAGTTCGACCTCAGCCATGAGCTCATCGCTGAGCACCTGACGATCGTGCTCTGCGACGTGCCGGGCAACCGCGTGAGCCTCGTCGGCAAGAAGAGCGGCCACGGCGTCGAGCTCGAGTTCCCGGGCTTCGACTACTTCGGCGTGTGGTCGGCCAGCGAGACGGCGCCCTTCGTCGCCCTTGAACCCTGGCACGGCTGTGCCTCGGCCTACGATGAGCCCGAGGCCTTCGAGGCCAAGCGATCTACCATGGTGCTCGCCCCCGGCGAATCGACCGAGCTCGCGTTCACAGTAACGCCGTTCTAGAAAACCGCTCCTAACGCACGGATGGCCCCGGGCCTTCTCTCCCCTTAACGCTCAGCGCTCGCTATGCTCGCTCTCTGCGCGAAATCGCTTTTAAGGGAAGAGAAGGCCCGGGGCCATCCTTCGTTCTCGCCACAGAAAGAAGCCGAGAGACGCGCCCGTCCCTCAGAGCCATTTCGCGCCAGCCAGCGAGCGAAGCGAGCGCTGAGCAATGAGGGAAGGGCGCGCCTCTCGGCACCTCACGTGTGGATAAGCGCGGTTAGTTTGTGCGCGCGGCCTCGCGCCGCAAAGAAAGCGCGGCCGCTTGGTGCACGCGGGGTGATTTTGCAGAGAAAACGCGTCGAGTTGGTCCAGTTGTGGCCAAGTGAAGGCGTTTTCTTTGCAAACATACCAACTCGGGCCGTTTTCTTTGCAAGCGGGCCTCAACAGACCAACCCGGGCCGTTTTCTTCGCGTGCCGCGCAGCCGGCGACGAGGACCCGCCGCCGAAGCTACCTGCAGGCGTCTACGAACGCTTTCCATAGCGCGAAGTCGGCGTCGCAGCTATACCACGTGTACTCAGGGTGCCATTGGACTCCGAGGACGAAACGCTTGTTTGGCATCTCGATGCCCTCGGGGACACCGTCGTCGGAGCGGGCGTTCGAGATAAGCCCTCGCCCCAAGCGCTCCACGCAGCAGTGATGGGCGGAGTTCACGGCGTAGCGCTCCTCTCCCCCGCACGCCCGCTGAAGAATCGTCCCCTCCTCGATGAGGACATCGTGCGTGGCCGTCTTGATCAGGTTCGCGTGCACGTGCGGGGTGGAGCCCGGCTTCCTCGGCAGGCTGGGGACGTCCATGCATAAGGTCCCGCCGAAGGCGACGTTCAGCATCTGCGTGCCGCGGCAAATGGTGAAGAGCGGCTTGTCAGCCGCGACGCAGGCGCGAATCAAAGGCAGCTCAAAGGCATCGCGCTCGGGGCAAAACGTGCAGCCGGGGTGCTCGGACGCATCCCCCCAAAGGCGCGGCGAGACGTCCGGGCCGCCGGGCAGGCAGATGCCGTCGGCGCGGCGCACGTACTCCTCGATGAGCGTGTCGTCCTCGGGGATGTTCATCATGACAGGCAGGCCGCCTGCTTCGAAGATGGCGTCGACGTAGCACTTGGTCGTGGCCTCGTTGGGAGAGAGCTGCTCGTCGCCGTACATGCGGCCGGGCTCGAAGCGCGGCGAGACGAAGATGAGCGGACGAGTCGACGGGGACCCGCCGCGCACGGGGCAGGCGGGGTTGCAGGTATCGCAAGAAACGCAGGTCGCCATTTGGATTAGTGCCCCTTGATGGAGTTGAGGAAGTCGCGGGCGCGCTCGGTCTTGGGGTTGTCGAAGAACTCATCGGGCGTGCCCGTCTCCACGATTGCGCCGTCGGCCATGAAGATGACGCGGTCGGCGACGCGCCGTGCGAAGTTCATCTCGTGGGTGACGACGATCATCGTCATGCCGCCGCGCGCGAGGTTGACCATGACGTCGAGGACCTCGTTGATCATCTCGGGGTCAAGGGCGCTCGTGGGCTCGTCGAAGAGCATCGCCTTCGGGTTCATGGCGAGCGAGCGGGCGATGGCGACGCGCTGCTGCTGGCCACCCGAGAGCTGGGCCGGCACCTTGTTCGCCTGCTCGGCCACGCCGACGCGCGCGAGCAGGTCCATGGCGGCCTTCTCGGCCTCCTCCTTCTTCATGCCGAGGACCTGGATGGGGCCCAAGGTCACGTTCTGGAGAATGGTGAGATGCGCGAAGAGGTTGAAGCTCTGGAAAACCATGCCCAGCTCAGCACGCATGTTCGTGAGCTCTCGGCCCTCTTGGGGCATCGGTTTGCCCTCGATGAGAATCTCGCCGGAGTCGATCGTCTCGAGGCGGTTAATGGTGCGGCACATGGTCGACTTGCCGGAACCGGAGGGGCCGATGACGACCACGACCTCACCTCGGCCGATCGAGAGGTTGATGTCCTTGAGGACATGCAGGTCGCCGTAGTGCTTGTCGACGTGGCGGAGCTCGATGATGGGGGCCGCGCCCTGGGTTTCTTGGCTCATGTCTCTCCTTCGTTCTTCGAGCCCGTTAGCGGATGATCTTCGCGCCGGTGCGGCGCGAGACGTAGACGGCGGCTTTGTTGATGAGGTAGTTGATGAGGATGTAGATGACGGCCACGACGAGGAACGTGGACACCATGGCGTCGTAGTTCGTGCGCAGGACCTGGGCATTCTGCATGAGGTCGGGGTAGCTCACCACATAAGCGAGCGCCGTGTCCTTGACGACGACCACGAGCTGGCTGATGAGCGAGGGGATGACGAAGCGGATCGCCTGCGGGAGCACGATCTTGGTCTTGACCTTCCACGGCGAGAGGCCGATGGAGAGACCGGCCTCGGTCTGGCCGCGCGGCACGGCGTTGACGCCTGCTCGGAAGACCTCGGCGAGGACGCCCGAGGCGGCCAGGCTCACGGGCAGGCAGAGCATCCAGAACGCCGGCATCTTGAGCCCGAAGGACGGCACGATAAAGAAGAAGCCGTAGATGAAGAGCAGGCTCGGGACGCCGCGCAGGAAGTTGACGACGACGGCGCAGACGCCGCGGAGCACCTTGCTCGAGCTGATGCGCCCGAGCATGAGCAGCAAGCCGAGGACGATGGAGATCGCCGCAGCACAAAGCGCGACCTCGAAGGTACCCAGAAGGCCGATGCTGAGGTAGCGCCACGTCGAGTGCCAGCTGAAGAGCTCCCAATAGCGCATCGAGAGTTGGCCCGTGACCCAGAAACGGTAGACGACCCAGGCCGCGAGCGCCGCCACGGCAATAAGCGACACGACGGTGCCGACGAGCATCTTCTTGCGGGTCTTGGGGCCGGGCGCCTCGTAGAGGGCGTCGCGCATGGAAGTCTGTGCGTTCATCGGATCACCCGCACCTTCTCGTCGAGCTTATTGCCGGCGAGGCCAACGACGAGAGCCGTGGCGATGTAGCCGCAGGCCGAGAGGGCGAAGGTGACGATGCCCGCGGACTCGCGCGTGTTGATGTAGCTCACGATGCCGGTGAGCTCCTGGGGGCTCATGGGGACCTGCGAGCCCAAGGCCGTGGTCAGCATAACGGCGATGAGCAGGTTCGTCATGGGCAGGACCGTGGAGCGAAGGGCCTGCGGGATCACGATGTGGCGCAGGATTTGCGTGAACGAGAGGCCGATCGAGCGCGCGGCCTCGATCTGGCCGACGCCGATGGTGTTGATGCCCGTCATGAAGTTCTCGGAACCGAAGGCGGTGCCCAGAAGGACCGTGCAGACGACGACCGCCGGCTCGTAGTCGAGGACGACCTTAAGGTACGGCAGCGCATATACTATGATGAGGATGAGGACCGCGCCCGGGATGTTCCGGAAGATCTGGACATAGAGGTCGCCCAGGACCCGCAGCGGCTTGAACGGGCACACGCGAAGGACCGTGACCATCACCGAGAAAACCATGACCAGCACAAACGAGAACGCCGTGATGCGCCAAGTGGTGAGAAGGGCCGTGAGGTACTCCGGCCCGTATGCGGATAGAAGCTCCGCGAACCCCATGTCTACCCCCTAATCTTGGGAAAAGGGGCCTCCGGCCCGTTGCGGCGGGAGGCCCCTGCGTGACGTGCGTATTAGGCGTGCGCCTGATTACGCGCCGATTGCGGGCGGCTCGGGAGTGGTGGAGAGGCCGCAGCGGTCGGCGATGGCAATCTTGTAGAGCTTGGCCCAGGTGCCGTCCTCCTCGAACCTCTTGAGGAAGGCATTGACGAACTCGACGCCGTCGGAGCCCTTCTTGATGCCGATGCCGTAATTGTCCTCGGGACCGAAAGCGTCGCCGGCGAGGCGGTACTTGCCAGGGTTCTTCACGATGTTGCCCATGTGGAGGGTCTGGTCGACCACATAGGCGTCGACGCGGCCCTGCTCAAGGGCAGTGCGGCACTCGTCGTCCTTGGTGAACTCCTGGGCCACGGCCTCAGGCGCGTACTCAGCGAGGACGGTCGGGCCGGTGGAGCCGGACTGGACGGCGACCTTCTTGCCGGCGAGGTCGGCGAGCGAGTTGATGTCGGTGTTGCTCGCGGCGACGAGGATGCCCTGTTGCGTGGAGAAGTACGGGCCGGCGAAGTCGATGACCTCCTTGCGCTTGTCCGTGATGGAGTAGGTGGCGAAGACGGCGTCCACGGTGTCGTTCTGCAGGACCGACTCACGGGTATCGGAGGTCACCTGCGTGTACTCGTAGGCGGTCTCGGAACCGAGGATGTAGCGGATGAGCGACAGATAGATGCCCGCGTCAAAGCCGCGCGTGACGTTGTCCTGCTCGTTGAGCTGAGAGAAGAGCACGGAGGTGCGGGTGGCGCCGAGGTTGAAGGAGCCGCGCTCTTTGATGGCCTTGGCCCATGCATTGGCCTCGATGGTGGCGTCGTCGGCCTGCGCAACGGAGGCGATGAGCTTGTCGAAAGCGTCCTTGTCGATCTCGACGACGCTGGACTCCTCGGTCGTCGAGGAGCTGGAAGAGCTGCTGGAGCTGGTAGAACCGGAATCGGACGGGCCCTCGGAGCAAGCGGCGAGGCCGAGCGCTGCGAAGGCGAAGGCGCCGAGGCCGAGGGCCTGGCGACGATCGAACATGAGCTTCTTCATTGGATTTCCTCCCCTATCTCGGTGTCCCCTGAACAAATCTCTGGTCGGGACGTAACGAGCACTATACCCGACTAAAGAGTCCTTAAATCCTACCCCCTAGGTATACTTTCGGCACGTAACCGCGATGTAACAAACAAGCGGCGCCTGTCGCGGCACGGCTGCAGTTTGGGGACAGGCACCTTTTCGCACGATTGTCGCGGTTGTGAGTAGGTCGCCGAATCCTCGGGTCAATTCGCTGATACCGAGGTTCGTGTGCGAAAAGGTGTCTGCCCCCAAACCGCTGCCGGACCCCCACGAAAAAGCGCCCCGGCCGAAGAGGCCGGGGTGCGAAATTAAGGGCTTTTGAGCAGGAATTACTTGCTCAGCAGCTCGGCCACGTCGAGAGCGATCATGTACTCCTCGTTGGTGGGGACCACGAGCACCTTGATCGCGGAGTCGTCCGTGGAGATGACGCGGGGCTCGTCGGAGCGCACGGCGTTCTTGGCGGGGTCGATCTTGATGCCGAGCCAGGCAAGGCGATCCATGACGCCCTGGCGCATCACGTCGGAGTTCTCGCCGATGCCGGCGGTGAAGACCATAGTGTCGACGCCCTCCATGGAGCAGACCATCTCGGCGGTGAGCTGGGCGGTGCGGTAATAGAACATGTCGAGGGCCATCTGGCACTTCTCGTCGCCTTCAGCGGCGCCATCCTCGATGTCGCGGGAGTCGTTGGACTTGGCGGAGACGGCGAGCAGGCCGGACTGCTTGTTCATCATGGTGTCGATCTCATCGATGGAGTAGCCGCCCTCGCGCGAGAGGAAGAAGACGGTGGCCGGGTCGACGGTGCCGCAGCGGGTGCCCATGATCAGGCCGTCAAGCGGGGTGAGGCCCATGGTGGTGTCCTTGCACCGGCCGTCCTCGATGGCGCACAGGGAGGCGCCGGAGCCGAGGTGGAGGCTCACGAGCTTGTGGACGTCGTCGCCCAGGAACTGTTTGGTCGCGCGCCAGATGTAGCGGTGAGAGGTGCCGTGGGCGCCGTACTTGCGGATGTGGAGCTTATCGCAGACGTCGCGCGGCAGAGCGTAGCGCCAGGCGTACTCGGGCATGTTGTAGTGGAACGCGGTGTCCGGGACGATGACGTTGCCGAGCTCGGGGAACTTGTTGCGGCAGATCTCGACGACGTCGGCCTCGGCGTAGTTGTGCAGCGGGGCGAGCGGGGCGACCTCGCGGACCTTGGCGAGAACGTCCTCGTCGACGATGGCGGACTCGGGGAAGTACCAGCCGCCCTGGACGACGCGGTGACCGATGCCGTCGACCTTCTGGGGAACGTTCTCGAGGATCTCGAAGACGTGGTCGATGGCGGTCTTGTGGTCGGGAAGCGCGACCTCGAGCTTCTGCTTGCCGGAGCCGTTCTCCTCGTGGCCGATGAAGGAGCCCTCGATGCCGATGCGCTCGCAGTTGCCCTTGGCATAGACCTCGCGGGTGTCGACGTCTAGCAGCTGGTACTTAAGCGAAGAGCTGCCGGCATTGATGACCAGGACGTTCATGAATCTCCTCTCGCGCGGGTGCGGCCCCGCTACCTAAATTTCCGCATAGCATCGAAATAATAAACCCTTGGATTGTGTTCGCGCACAGCAAGATGTTTTCAAAACAGAATCTGCCCATCGCGAGATGTTCGCAACGGGCAGACGTGCGGGATGCGCAAAGGGCGACCCTACTCGGAGAACACGACCTCCTCGAGGATGCGGGCAGCGTTCTCGATGCACTTCGGGCAGCTGCACAGGACCTCGCCCGTGTCGATGCCCTTGAGGTCGCGGCAGCGCGTGGCGCCGCAGGCCTCCGCAAAGCGCGAGACGAGCTCTCGGGACACCTTGTACGTGGCGCCCTTGGTGGTCGGGTTCTCGAGGTCCGCGCCGGACTTAGCGAGGCCGCAGATGATGCAGGCGCCGTTGAGAGCGCCGCAGGTGCCCTCCATGCCGCCCATGCCGAGGCCGAGCCCCTCGGTCGCGGCGAAAAGCGTCTGCTTGTCGGCGCCCACGAGATCGGCGTACGCGCAGGCGATAGCTTGTGCGCAGTTGTAACCCTTGGCGTGAAGGGCGGCGCAATCGGAGATGCGGGATTCCATGTTCCTCTAAGCCTCCTTAGGCAGCAGGCCCTCGCCCAGCTTAACGCCGCCGAGGACGTGCATGTGCAGGTGCATGACGGTCTGGCCGGCATCGGCGCCGGTGTTCATGATGCTGCGGAAGCCGGTCTTGTCGACGCCGGTCTGCTCGGCGACCGCCTTGGCGGCCGCGGCCATGGAAGCGAGCGTATCGGCGGGAACGCCGTCGATGATGTTGTCGTGGTGAGCCTTCGGGACAACGAGCACGTGGACGGGGGCCTGCGGATTCAGGTCCTTGAAGGCGACGACGTTCTCGTCCTCATACAGAAAGTCGCTCGGGATCTCGCCGTTGGCGATCTTGCAAAAAATGCAGTCGGACATGGTGTTTCCTCTCCTTTGGCGGGCGGGCGCCCGAGTCATTGCTTACTCGTCGATATAAGCGGTGGCCGGGGCCGACTGGGTATCGGTCACGGGTGCGGCGTCGGTGGCATCGAGAAGGACGCGCACCTTCTGCTCGGCGTCGTTCAGGCGGGCGCGGAGGCTCTTCAGCAGCTCTACCCCCCTTCCGTAGCGCTCGAGCGACTCCTCGAGCTCGAGGTCCCCGGCCTCGAGCGAGCGAACGATCTTCTCGAGCTCGATGGAAGCCTCCTTGAAGGTCATCTCCTCGATGTTCTTATCGGCCATTTCGGCCTCCTTTCACGGGCGCGGCGAATAAACCGCGCACAGATTGTATTACCCCTCAACCCCGACGACCTGGGCACGCAGGGACCCTTTGCCCAACTGGACGCCGATGACGTCGCCCACGCCCGTGTCCGAGGCGGACTTGAGCACATGGCCCTCATCGTCGCGGGCGATGGCGTAGCCGCGGCCGAGGACCTTGAGCGGGCTCAGCGCGTCGAGCGTGGCCGCGAGCCTGGCGACGTCGGACTCGGGCTTGCGAAGAACCCTCGGGGCCGCATCGACGAGCCGCTCGGCCTCGCGCTCGCAGCCCTCGCGCAGACGCGCGAGATTTCGCGGCACGGCGGCGTGCAGGCGCTCTGCCGTCTGCTCGATCTCGCTTGCGCTCGAGCGCAGGCCAGCGGCCGGATCCGTCAGGCAAGGCCTTGTGGCATAGGCCTCGACCGCCGCGCGCTTGGACGAGAGGATGGAGGCCATCGCGTTTCCGGCAAGCCGGTCGAGCGCATCGACCGAGTCGACGGAACGCTCCAGAAGCGAGGTCATGGCATGACCGAGCCTCGCGCGCCGCTGGACCATCTGCCGCTCGACCTCGTCGATGGCAGGCGCCACGGACTCTGCGGCCGCGGTCGGCGTGGAGCAGCGGCGATCGGCCACCATGTCGGCAATAGAGGTGTCCGGCTCGTGCCCGATGCCGGTGACAACGGGCACGGGGCATGCCGCGACGGCCCGCGCGACCTGCTCGTCGTTGAAGCACATGAGGTCCTCGAAGGAGCCTCCGCCCCGCACCAGCAGCACGGCGTCGGGTGCGGTCGCGCCCGCGACCTCGAGCGCCCGCACGATGGTGGCGGGGGCTGTCGCGCCCTGCACGCTGCACCCCACGACGTCGATGGCCACGAGCGGGTTGCGGCGTTTGAGCGTGCGCTTGACGTCCTCGATGACGGAACCGGAGAGCGACGTGCACACGCAGATGCGCGAGCAGAACGCGGGGATGCGGCGCTTGCGGTCGGCGTCCATGAGGCCCTCGCGCTCGAGCTTGCGCGCGAGCTCGGCCACCTGCTGGCGAAGGACGCCCTCGCCGGCCACCTCAAGCCTGCTCGCCACGAAGGAGAACTTACCCGAGGCCTGGTAGATGTCGAATTTGCCGGTGAGCTGCACCTGCAGCCCGTCGCGCAGCTCGAAGCCCGCCTTGGCGTAGGTGCCGCGCCACACGATGACGCTCATGGCGGCGCCGTCGTCCTTGACCTCGAAGTAGCAGTGGCCGCTTCGGGCGTTGGGGCCCCGGAACCCGGAGACCTCGCCCGTGACGGTAAGCGCGGGCCAAGCGGCGACGTTGCCCTTGGCGAGCCCCACCGCCTCGGATACGCTGAGCGGCTCTTCCTTGCTCGCGGCCACGATTAGTCCCTGTTCCTTCCGCCATAGCGGCTGAGGTAATAGAGCAGCTGCAAGATGGAGATGAGGGCGGAGGCAACGTAGGTGAGCGCCGCCGCGGTGAGCACCTGCTTGGCGCCCTTCTCGTCGACGCCGGCCCCGTAGGTGCGCAGATACGCGACGGCGCGGCGGGAGGCGTCGATCTCGACGGGCAGCGTGACGAGCGAGAACACGACCGTCGCGGCAAAAAGCCAGATGGCGGCGGTGACGAGCCCGGCCACGTTCATAAAGATGCCGAGCATGAGCACAAGCCACCAGAAGTTGGAGGCCAGGCTCACCACCGGGACGAGCGACGTGCGCAGCCGATACATCGAGAAGCCCTTCGCGGCCTGAACGGCGTGGCCCGCCTCATGGCACGCCACGGCGACCGAGGCCACCGACGCCCCCGAGAAGTTCTCCTCAGAGAGGTGCAGGCAGGCGTCCTGCGGGTTGAAGTTGTCGGTCAGCTCGCCGCCGATGCGGTCGATGGCGATGTTTCCCGCGCCGCCCTCGTTGAGCATGCGCCGCGCCACCTCGGCCCCCGTGCCGGGAATAGATGCCGGGACAGCCGACCACTTCGCATAGGCATGCTTGATGTAGGCCTGCGTGGCGAGGCCGAGGACGAGCGACGCGACGACGAGGACGATGTAGAACGGGTCCATACCGTAGAACCCGTACCCGTAATATCCAATACCCACCATGAACCTCCCTGATAAACGAATCTGAGCGGCTTATACCCGTGTCCGGGCGAATCACCGAAAAGATATCCCGCGCACGGGACAACAATTAAACCGCTCACATGCAGAGCAGCTACAGGATCTCGATCCTGCCGTCCTTGATGGTGAGGCCGAGCTCACCTGCGAGCAGGCGCTCGAGCGTGCGGCCCGCGACCTCGTGGCGCCATCCGAGGAGCAGTCTCGAGCCCTCAGAACCCGCGAGAAGGTCGGCGAGGTCATCTTTGCTGGCGATGACCTGCGGCGCAAGCCCAGCGCGATCGGCCACGACGCGCAGCACGGCGTACATGAGGTCGAGCGCGCCGTCTTTGTCTGGAGACACCGAGCGGGCACGCTGCTTGATGGCCGCGGGGAAATCCCCGGGGGCGCACTTGAGGCCGCGCTCGATGGCGGCGATGACCTGGCGGCAATCACCCTCGGGCGACTTCTCGAGCCCGCGGATGCGGCGAAGGCGCGGCAGCGACGTCGGCGTGCGACGGCAGAGCTCGACGATGACCTCGTCGGAGAGCAGCCATTTGCGAGGCACATCGCGAGTGGCTGCCGTCTCCTCTCGCCACCGGCAGACTTCTCGGGCAACCGCGAGCTGGCGGCGCGTCAGTGAGGCGGCGCGCTTTAGGCGCAGGTAGGCATCGGCGGGGTCCTTCTGGTAGCGGGCGGGATCGCTCACCTCGGCCATCTCGGGAAGCACCCACGCCAAGCGGTCGCGCTCGATAAGCTCGGAAACCATGGATTCATAGATGTCCGGCAGGTAGCGGACGTCGTCCTCGGCGTAAACCAGTTGCTCGGGGTCGAGCGGCCGGCGCGACCAGTCGGTCAGCGCCTCGGCCTTGGCAAGGCTCACGCCGGTGTACGCCTCGACGAGCGCGCCGTAGCCGATCTGCTGCCTGTGCCCCAAAAAAGCGGCCGCGACCTGCGTGTCGAAGACGTTATTGCAGGTACAGCCCATGCCGTCGAAGATGACCTCGAGGTCCTGCGAGCAGGCGTGGAAGACCTTGACGACGTCTGCGTCCTCGAAGATCGACGCGAGGGGAGTGAGGTCCTCGATGAGGATGGGGTCGATGGCGGCGATGGCACCGCCGGCGTTGACCTGGATGAGGCACAAGCGCGGGAAATAGGTCTTCTCGCGCAGGAACTCGGTATCGACGGCTATGACGCGGCAGGCGCGCGCCTGCTCGCAATAAGCGTCGAGCTCGTCTTGGGTGGATATGTACAAGAGCGCTCGATTCTCGGCGGGTACGGGTAAGATTCTGGATTGGCGGCACGCGATGCCGCTTGAACCATCATACGTAAGATGTGCCGGCGCGAAAGGTGGAAGCCGTGCGTACCCTCATAGTCCATAACCCGAGGTCGGGATTCGGCTCCGATGCCATCTTCCAGTTCCAGCGAGCGCTGGTCAAGGCGGGCGACGAATGCGTATTCCGCATGCTCGCCCACGATTTCGACCCCAAAGACGCCGTCCGCGACGCCGACGGCTTCGACGTAGTCGTGGTCTCCGGAGGAGACGGCACCGTGGCGAGCGTGCTCCACGCGCTGGCGCACACGGGCGTCCCCGTATGCGCCTTCCCGTCCGGGACGGCCAACCTGTACTGCGCGAACCTCGGTAACACGATGGAGCCGCAGGCCCTCGCGCGCGCCTGCCGCGTCGGCGCGACGGCAAACCTCGACCTTGGAAGAATATCTTGGGTCGATGGCGAGGGCGCTACTGAGAAGCGCGGCTTCGCCCTCATGTCCGGCATGGGCTACGACGCCCAGCTCATGGCGGCAGCGTTGCCGAACAAGAAGGCGCTCGGAGAGGCGGCCTATTACGCGGCCGCCCTCGAGAACCCGCACCCAAAGATCTGCGACTTCAAGATAACCGTCGACGGCGATGTCCACGAGCGCCGCGGCATCATGTGCCTCGTCGCGAACAACGCCATGATCCAAAACGACATCAGCATAGTCGCGGGCTGCCGTATGGATGACGGCAAGCTGGATGTCATCGTCGTCGAGATCGAGAACGCGGCGCAGCTCGTGAGGCCTATCCTCCACGGCATTTTTGACCGCGAGGGCGCTAAGACGGGGCGCCCCCACATCGAGAGCTTCTCGGGGGCGAGCATCCGCGTCGAGGCAAGCGAGCCCATGCCCGTCGAGGTCGACGGTGAGGTCTGCGAAGGCCTCACCACCTGCTTCGAAGCGAAGGCCGACCCCGGCGCGGCCCGCTTAATCGTCGACCCGATGAGCGGCTACGGCAAGCAAGAGGCGCCTGAGCCCAAGTTCGGGGAGGTCGAGGATACCGCGTTTCCCAAATAAAGCGCAGCTCGCCGCCTACTCGAGGTCGGCCGGGAAAACGACGCCCATCTGACGGCGCGCCTCGTCCATGACGGCGAGGGTGGCCAAGGTTATGTCGCGGAAGCGCTTCTCGGCGCCAGAGCCGCCGATGGCCGCCACAAAGTCCTCGATCTCGCAGACCATGTCGTTCTCGGGCGTCGAGGACGGGACCTCGCGGCACTCGCCGGATACGGCCCTATACACCATGCCTTTGTCGATGTGGTCGTAAATCCGCAGGTTAGACGGGCAAGAGACCTCGTCGAAAACGAGGGTCGCCTGCTCACCTTGCACCTGGCACGCGATGTGGTCGTCCGAGAGCTTGCCATAGGTGAGGCTCACGCTCTTGTCGGCATAGCCGAGCGCGATGACGCCGGAGAGGTCGATCTTCGCGCAAGGGTCGCCTTCCTCCGAGTCGGGGACCTCGCCTGTGCACCCCACAGCCGCCACGCGCTCGGGCGCGCCGAAGAGGGCCACTGCCGGCGCCACGCAGTAGATGCCGATATCCATGAGGGCGCCCGCGGCCATCCTCGGGTCGAAGATGTTCACGCGCTCGCCCGCGCGGAACTTGGCGATGCGCGAGGTCACCTTTGAGAAGCAGAAATCGGCGAGACGAACCTGGCCGAGCTCCGTCATCGCCCGCTCCACCGCGCAGAACCCCGGTGTGTGCAGATTGCGCATGGCCTCCATGGCGACGACGCAGCGCTTCTCAGCTGCGCCGAACACGCCTCTGGCCTCGGCCTCATTCGATGCGAAGGCCTTCTCGACGAGCACATGCTTGCTGCCTTCGACCATGGCCATTGCCTGCACGGCATGAAGCGAGTTCGGCGAGGCGATGTAGACCGCGTCCACCGCGTCGCTCGCGGCGAGCTCATTGAGGTCATCGAAGAAGACCTCGGCCCCGCGAGGCTCCCCGAACGCCTTTGCTTTCTCGGCGCTGCGCGAATAACAACCCACGAGCTCCGCACCCTCGACCTGCACCAATGCGTCGCAGAATCGCTCACAGATGCCGCTCGTGCCGATGGTCGCGAACCTGACCTTCCCCATGGCCCCTCCTAATCAGTTGATTTGCGAGTGCCGGCGTATCCCCGTCGCAGCCCCGCCGTCTTTCCCTGATAATACAAGAGACAACACACTAGGAGGCCCCATGTACTCATTCGAGAGCCGCGTCCGCTACAGCGAATGCGACGAGAACGGACGGCTCGGCGTCGTTCCCATGATCAACTACCTTCAGGACTGCTCGACGTTTCACTGTGAGGACCGCGGCGAGGGCATCCGCGAGCTCGGCCGCAAGGGCTTCGGCTGGATCCTCGCCGCCTGGCAGATCGAGGTGAGGCGCCTGCCCGAATACGGCGAGAACATCGCCATCTCGACCTGGTGCTACGAGATGAAGCGCCTGCACGCCTTGCGCAATTTTAAGATAACCGATGAAAACGGCGAGGCGCTCGTCCGCGCTGACTCGCAGTGGTTCATCTACGAACTGAATGAGAACAAGGTCGCCCGCATCCCCGAGACGCAGGATTTTTATCTCGAGGACACCCCGCGCCTCGATATGCCCAAGCTCGCCCGCAAGCTCAAGTGCGGGGGCAAGGGCACAGCGTGCTCCCCCACCCTCGTGAGCGCCCAGCACCTCGATACGAACCAGCACGTGAACAACGCCCAGTACGTCCTCATGGCTATCGACGCTCTCTCCGAGCTCGGGATCGAGGCACCCCTTGCCCGCCTGAGCGTGCAATACCGAAGCATGGCGCGCCTCGGCGACACCGTAGCCCCCGTCGTATACGCCTGCGAGGGCGGCCACGACGTCTCGCTCAACGACCCCGACGGCAACGCCTACGCCGTCGTCCGACTCCAGGAAAGGTAGACGAATGAACACCATCCGTGTGGCTTGCGCCATCATCCAAAACAATAACAAGGAGGTACTCGCCGCCAAGCGCGCCGACGTGAGCGACGGTCCCGCGTGGGAGTTCCCCGGCGGCAAGGTCGAGGACGGCGAGTCTGCCGAGGACGCCCTTCGCCGAGAGATCGACGAGGAGCTGGGCTGCAAGCTGCAGCTCGTCCTCCCCTTCGACGCGGTCGAGCACGACTATCCCGACTTCCACCTCTCGATGGAGGCCTTCGTCTGCACGCTGGCGCCAAGCGTCACACCCGAGCCGCGCGAGCACTCAGAGCTCAAATGGGTCAATAAAGACCAGCTCACGTGCGTGGATTGGTTGCCCGCCGACCATGAGCTCGCGCTTAAGCTCGGCATGTTCTGGGACATGTTCTTTGCAGAGGAGCACCTCTAATGAGCAAAGCCGACCAGATCTTCTGCGCCATGTGCGAGGACATCATCCAGAACGGCACCACGACCGAAGGCCAGAAGGTCCGCCCCAAATGGGAGGACGGGACCCCCGCCTACACCATCAAGCAGTTCGGCGTCTGCAACCGCTACGACCTTCGCGAGGAGTTCCCCGCGCTCACGCTGCGCCGCACCGCCCTCAAGAGCTGCATGGACGAGGTCCTGTGGATCTACCAGAAGAAGTCTAACAACATCCATGACCTCAAGAGCCACATCTGGGACGAGTGGGCAGACGAGTCCGGTTCCATCGGCAAGGCCTATGGCTACCAGATCGGCGTGAAGTCTCATTACCCCCAGGGTGACTTCGACCAGATGGACAAGGTGCTCTACGACCTGCGCGAGACGCCCTATTCCCGCCGCATCATGACGAACACCTACGTGTTCAGCGACCTCAGCGAGATGAACCTCTACCCGTGCGCCTACTCGGTGACCTACAACGTGACCCGGCGCGCAGGCGACGACAGGCCCACGCTCAACATGCTGCTCAACCAGCGCAGCCAGGACATCCTCGCCGCCAACAACTGGAACGTCTGCCAGTACGCGATACTGCTCATGATGATCGCGCAGTCCGTGGGCATGATTGCCGGCGAGCTCGTGCACATGATCGCTGACGCCCACATCTACGACCGCCATGTCGATGTGATCCGCGAGCTTATCGGCCGCCCGCAGTACGACGCGCCGAAGGTCAGCCTCAACCCCAAGGTCGATGACTTCTACGCCTTCACGACCGAAGACTTGATCGTAGAGGGTTATACCTTCGGTCAGCAGGTCAAGAACATCCCTATTGCCGTTTAACGCCACAGACGCAAAGGAGGCTCCATGAGCGCAAATAAACCGCAGGTAACTCCCCTGCCCAACCTCAAGGCCATCGTCGCCGTTTGCGATAACTGGGGCATCGGGCTCAAGGGCGACATGCTGGTGAAGAATCCCGTCGACATGAAGTCGTTCGTCGCCCATACCACAGGTCACACCGTGCTCATGGGCCGAAAGACCCTCGAGAGCTTCCCTGGCTCCAAGCCCCTTAAGGACCGCCGCAACGTTGTCGTCTCGCACGACGAGTCGTACAACCCCGAGGGCGTCGAGATGGCGCGCAGCATCGAGGAGGCGCTCGAGCTCGTGAAAGGCGACGACGAGGTCTGGGTCATCGGCGGCGGGCAGGTCTATGAGGCGCTGGTCCCGCTTTGCAGCGAAGCTTATGTGACCAAGAACCACTGCAAGCGCAAGGCCGACACGTTCTTCCCCGACTTGGACGAGGACGACTCGTGGTTCACGCGCCAGTGTGAGCATGGCGGACAAACAGAGAACGGCATCAACTTCGATTTCATTACGTACGCGCGGCTGCTTTAGCGCATCTACGTGAGGGTGGAGAGAATCCCCCCAACTGGCCTGCTCGGCTCAACGCTCGCTTCGTTCGCTCGCTGCGCGAAATCGCCGAGAAGGCCAGTTGGGGGATTCTCTCTGTCGCGTCGAAGGTTCAAGCTGTGAGAAATCGAAGTTGCTGCACTGGGCAGGGATATTCAAATAGAGTGCCCTCGGGTAGTGGCCACTACCCGAGGGCCCATCGTACAAACAGTTGACTAGCTCAAGGCGGAGGCGAGGCCTTCGAGGACGTTGGAGCCGCCGTAGAGGGCGTTGTAGAAGGCGACATTGCCGGTTTTGTCGAAGGTCCAGTCACCGTTATCGTTCTTAGAGAGGGTGAGTGTCACCTCAGTCGTCACGGTGTCGTCGGACTGGAGGTGGGCATAGAGCAGATCGAAGAGGTGCGCGAGGAGGGCCTTGTGGCCGTTCTCGGCATAGGCGCTTGCGGCCTCGTCTGAGTTGGCGTATGAGGCGTAATCGGAGGAGGCGTTCTTGGCTGCAGAGGCCAGACTCACGTTGGTAATCTTAGCCGGGACCGTGGCGGACATGCCGTCGTCGGAGACCGACGCGTCACCGAGTTCGTAACTGAAGCGGGCGAAGCAGAGCTCGTGGAGCTTGTTCATGTCCACTCCATAGGCGGTAAGGACCGAGGCGGTCTCGGAGTCGCCGTAGTCTGGGTCGGTGACCTCGCCCTTCTTGTCGTCTTCAGTCGCATGCGCGTACGACTCGAGTGCCGGGCGTAGGGCTTCTTTCACCTTGTCGGACTCGGACTTACAGCCGGCTAGGCTGAATACCAACACAAACGCAGCGAGGATGCAGCAGAGTGTATATAGGTGGCGCTTCATACTCAATACTCCAAACATACGAAAGGAGGGCCGGACAGTTGTTGCCCGGCCCTCCCTATAGTAAAGCTAAATGAAGCTCTTACTCGTAGTCGTTCGTCGCCTCGACGAAGCTCTTGAGCATCTCCTCGGAGTCCTTGCGGCCACGGGCCAGCTCGGCAGCGGCGACGACGGGCACCCAGTACATAATCTTTTGCTTGGGCATGTCGGCCTTCTCGGAGTAAAGGTCGAGATAAGCCTCAGCCAGCTCGGCATGGTACATCTTGAAGAGGATGTAGGTCATCGCAGCGTCGGCCTCAGGCAGGCCGCGGGTAACGTGCGCCCAGTCGCACACGTAGGCACAACCGTCCTCACCGAGGATGACGTTGGACGGGTTGAAGTCGCCGTGGCAGATGTACTTGTGGCCACGCATGCGCTCGGCGCGCATCTCGAGCTCGTAACGGGAGCTGGGGTCGATGTCCTTGACCTTGGCAATCATGGTCTTGAACTTAGCGCGCTGACTGGTGAGAAGTGCGGGTGCCTGAGTGTTCTGGACCTGGACCTGCAGGTCGACGAACTTGGCCAGAATCTCGGCCTTCTTGTCTCCCTCGGCCTCGTCCATGAGCTTGCGGACGGTGGTGCCGGGGACGAACTCGGTGGCGAGAGCCCAGCCGCCGTCGGCAGTTGGGGAAACCTCGAGGACCTTCGGGGCGGCGACGCCGGCCTCGGCGATGCGGGCGAGGTTCAGAGCCTCGTTGAGAACGTCGGAAGCGGGCTTGGCGGCCTTGAAGGACTTGACGACGCGGTCGCCGTCCTGGTAAACGACCTTCTCGGCGCGCTCGACGAGAATGGTCTTGTTGTCGGAGATAACCATGTGGAACTGCCTCCTTATATGGGCAACGTTTGGAACCGATTTTAGGAATGCAGCGCGAGGAAGCCAGGACGAAGGCGGCAATCGGCCGCCTTCGTCCATTGAGCGGTCTTAATCCTCGTAGGTGGAAGCCTCGCGGCCGTAGTATGCGTCGAGATAGAGCTCGCGGATCTCGGAAATCAGCGGGTAGCGCGGGTTGGCGCCGGTGCACTGGTCGTTGAAGGCGTTCTCGGACATTTCATCGAGGGTCTCGAGGAAGTAGTTCTCGTCGACACCGAACTCGGCGATGGTCTTCTTGACGCCCACGCCCTCCTTGAGCTCCTCGATCTTCTGGCAGAACTTGTCGAAGACCTCCTGGTCGGTCTTGCCAGTGACGCCGCAGAAGCGGGCTGCCTCGGCGTAACGGGCCAGCGTCTTGGGGTGGTCGTACTGCGGGAAGGTGCCCATCTTGGCCGGGCGCTCAGCGGAGTTGTAGCGCATGACGCGGGTAAGGATGACGGCGTTGGCCCAGCCGTGCGGGATGTGGTGGTAAGCGCCGAGCTTGTGGGCCATGGAGTGGTTGACGCCCAGGAACGCGTTGGCGAAGGCGATGCCGGCCATGCAGGAGGCGTTGGCCATGTGGTCGCGGGCCTCGACGTCGTTGGGGTTGTCGTAGGCGCGCTGGAGGTAGGTGAAGACGAGCTTCATAGCGCGAAGGGCGAGGCCGTCGGTGTAGTCGGAGGCCATGACTGAGACGTAAGCCTCGAGGGCGTGGGTGAGCACGTCGATACCGGAGGCAGAGGTCAGGCCCTTGGGCTGGGTCATCATGTTGTCGGTGTCGACGATGGCCATGTTGGGCATGAGCTCGTAGTCGGCCAGCGGCCACTTGGTGCCGGTCTCCGCATCGGTGATGATGGAGAACGGGGTGACCTCGGAGCCGGTACCAGAGGAGGTCGGGATGGCGACGAAGAAGCACTTCTCGCCGCTCTTGGGGTACTTGTAGACGCGCTTGCGGATGTCCATGAAGTTCATGGCCATGTCCTCGAACTTCTCCTCCGGGTGCTCGAACATGGTCCACATGATCTTGCCGGCATCCATAGCAGAGCCGCCGCCGATGGCGATGATGCAGTCGGGGTCGAAGGCGCGAACCTGCTCGAGGCCCTTCAGGCAGTCCTGCAGCTTCGGGTCGGGCGAGATGCTCCAGAACGAGGTGTAAGTGATGCCCTGTTCGTCAAGGGAGGCCTCGATCTTCTTGGTGAAGCCGGAGGTGTAGAGGAAGGAGTCGGTAACGATGAACGCGCGCTTCTTGCCGTAGACCTCGGAGAGCTCCTGCAGGGCCACGGGCATGCAGCCCTTCTTGAAGAAGATCTTCTCGGGGGTACGGAACCAAAGCATGTTCTCACGCCTCTCCGCGACGGACTTGTAGTTGAGGAGGTGCTGCGGGCCGACGTTGCCCGAGACGGAGTTGCCGCCCCAGGAGCCGCAGCCAAGGGTGAGGGACGGCGCCATCTTGAAGTTGTAGAGGTCGCCGATGCCGCCCTGCGAGGACGGGGTGTTGATGAGCACGCGGCAGGTCTTCATGGCCTCGTAGTGCTTCTGGATCTTCTCGGTCTCGTTGACATTGACGTAGAGCGAGGAGGTGTGGCCGTAGCCGCCGTCGGCGACCAGGCGCTCGGCTTTGGAGATGGCCTCGTCGAAGGTCTTGGCCTTGTACATGCCGAGGACCGGGGAGAGCTTCTCGTGGGCCATGGCCTCGGAGGGCTCGACGGAGGTGGCCTCGCCGATCAGGACCTTGGTGGACTTGGGGACCTCGACGCCGGCAATCTGGGCGATCTTGTAGGCGCTCTGGCCGACGATCTTGGCGTTGACGGAGCCGTTGATGATGACGGTCTCGCGGACCTTATCGAGCTCGGCGCCCTTGAGGAAGTAGCATCCGCGGGCCATAAACTCGGCCTTGACCTCGTCGTAGATGTCGGCGAGGACGGTCACGGACTGCTCGGAGGCGCAGATCATGCCGTTGTCGAAGGTCTTGGAGTGGATGATCGAGTTGACGGCGAGCTTGACGTCGGCCGTGGAGTCGATGATGACCGGGGTGTTGCCGGGGCCGACGCCCAGGGCAGGGGTGCCGGATGAGTACGCGGCGTTGACCATACCCGGGCCACCGGTGGCCAGGATGATGTCGGCGTCGTGCATAAGGGTGGCGGTCATGTCGAGGGTCGGCACGGCGATCCAGTCGATGAGGCCCTTGGGGGCGCCGGCGGCCTCGGCGGCGTCGCGCACGATGCGGGCGGCCTCGGCGGTGCAGGCCTTGGCGCGGGGGTGCGGCGAGATGAGGATGGCGTTGCGGGTCTTTAGGGCCAGCAGGCACTTGAAGATGGCGGTGGAGGTGGGGTTGGTGGTCGGGATGACGGCGGCCACGATGCCCATGGGCTCGGCGACCTTCTTGTAGCCGAAGGCCTTGTCGTCCTCGATGACGCCGCAGGTCTTCATGTCCTTGTACTTGTTGTAGATGTACTCGGACGCGTAGTGGTTCTTGATGACCTTGTCCTCGACGATGCCCATGCCCGTCTCCTCGACGGCCATCTTGGCCAGCGGGATACGCTGCTTGTTGGCGGCCATAGCGGCCTCGTAGAAGATCTTGTCCACCTGCTCCTGGGTGAACTTGGCGTACTCGGCCTGCGCTTCGCGCATAGACTTCATGCGCTCCTGCAGCGCCTCGACGCTGTCGATGACGGTTACGGTCTTCTTTGCCATGCTTCCTCCAATTCCTCAGGCCGGCGCCGGTCGGCGTCGGTCCAACAGAAGACGAGCGAACAGTGCGACTGGCTCCTTTTGCCCGATACACACCAAATCAAGTATATCTAGGTACCGTTCGCGGGCGATTAGGAACCCTTCGCCAATTACAAGTTTGAGACAGTTGCACAAAACAGTCCAGTGAAATGCGGTTCTTTTGGAGTGAAACCAATTGCTCTAAGGCCCTGATAAGGGGCTGAAAACAATTGAAGCGCTTCGATTGCCGCGAGGAATAGGACAGAGGGACAGTTCTTTCCCTATATGCGGACAGAGGGGGCAGTCCAGTCTGTCCGCAAAGGGACTGCCCCTTCGTCTTATTCCGGCGGGGCGCAGGACGGTTCAGGGCCCCGCCGGCGTTATGTTACGAAAGGACGCTCAGGACCCAGTCGATGTCGTCGGTGGTCTTCATCTTCTGAAGGACCTCCTCGTCCTCCAGGATGCGGCAGATGTTGGCCAGGACCTCGAGGTGCTCCTCGCCCTTGCCGGCGATGCCGAAGACGAGCTGGGCGCTCTCGCCGTCGTAGTCGACGCCCGCGGGGTACTGCTGCAGGACGACGCCCGTGCGCATGACGCTCTCCTTGGCGTCGTTCGTGCCGTGCGGGATGGCGATGCCCATGCCGATGTAAACGCTGGTGAGGCGGTCGCGCTCGACCATGGCGTCGACGTAGGGGGCCTCGACGTAGCCGCGCGAGACGAGCAGGGCGCCGGAGTCGCGGATAGACTTCTCGCGGTCGACGCTGCCGCAGCCGAGCTGGATGTCGTCGCGGGAGATGGAGAGCGAGGGCTTGTCCTCGGCGGGCGCGACGGACGCGGCCGTGACAGCCGGTTCCTTGAGCTCGGAGGCTCGGGAAAGCCTGGTCAGCGAGTCGTAGAGAGAGTCGAGCGCGGGGTCGTCCAGGAAGTTGTCGATGGTCACGATCTGAGCGTTGGGAGCGCTCCTGCGAGCACGCTCGGAAAGGACGCGCTGGCAGACGACGATGGCGGCCTCTGCAGGCACGGTGTCGACGCTCGAGTGCTTGACGGTGAGATCGGGGCGCTCGGCCTTGATGCGGTTGCGGAAACGGGTGGCGCCCATGGCGGAGGAGCCCATGCCGGCATCGCAGGCGAAGACGATGAGGCCACCCTTCGTGTCGGAGACGACGGCCGCCTCGGCAGAGCCCTTCATCTGGCGCATCTTCTCGCTCGCGGAGTCGAGATCGGCGGCCTGGGCGGAGCGAACGATCGGCGTCGCGATGATGAACGAGACCGCGCAGGCGAGCACGACGCCGATGATGACCTGGACCATGCAGTCGGCCGGCGCCATGGAGAGCACGGCGATGATCGAGCCGGGGGAAGCCGCGGAGGTGAGGCCGGCACCCGTGAACGAGAACCAGGCGATGGCGGCCATGTTGCCCACGATGGGAGCAATGATGACCTTGGGGTTCATGAGCACGTACGGGAAGTAGATCTCGTGGATGCCGCCGAGGAAGTGGATGATCACGGCGCCGGGGGCGGACTGGCGGGTTTTGGCGTCCTTGCAAAAGAAGCAGTAGGCAAGAAGCACACCGAGGCCGGGGCCGGGGTTGGCCTCGAGCAGGTACATGATGGAGCGTCCGGTCTCCTGGGCCTGCGTGATGCCGATCGGGGTAAAGATGCCGTGGTTAATGGCGTTGTTGAGGAAAAGCACCTTGGCGGGCTCGATAAAAATGGCAAGCAGCGGCATCAGGCTGTACTGGACCAGGACATCCACGCCGGCCATGAGGACGGCAAGGATGGCGTTCATCACGGGGCCGATGATCAGGTAGCCGAGCATGGCGAGCAGCATGCCTAGGATGCCGACGGAGAAGTTGTCGATGAGCATCTCGAAGCCCGCGGGCGTGCGGCCGTCCATGAGCTCATCGAACTTCTTGATGAGCCAGCCGGCCGCGGGGCCCATTACCATGGCGCCCATGAGCATGGTAGTGTCGGGGGCGCCGGCGATGCAGCCGATAACCGCGATGGCGCCGACGATGCGGCCGCGGTCGCCGCCGACGAGGTAGCCGCCCTGAGCGGCGATGAGCACGGGGATCAGGTAGGTGAGCATGGGGCTCGCGACGCTGGCGAAGCCCTCGTTGGGGATCCAGCCGGTCGAAATGAAGAGCGCGGTGAGGAAACCCCAGGCGATGAAGGCGCCGATGTTGGGCATCACCATGCCGCTCAGGAACTTACCGAACCGAGAGAGACCGTCTCGAACAGATGACATGGCCTTTCCCTTCCTAACTATGGTCGCCGACGTGCGGCGATCCTCTCCTTTACTAGTATGCGCCGGGGCGCGTGACTTTCGCTTCGCTGACAACAAACAATAACGACTTTCGTTTCAACAGTCTTCTAAATAGATTGAAATAGCTGCGGACGGTGGCTGTTAAGCGGTAAACGGTCGAAATTGACCATCATTTCAAAAGTTCAGACACTTTCTTGACAACAGTTTTGTATGCGTTAATATCTGTTTTGACTTTCGCCGCAACAACTATTCGATGTCGTCACGAAAGGAGAGGCAATGCTGCACACCGTCACGCTCAACCCCGCGCTTGATAAAACGGCAACCGTGGGCGGCTTCGCGATCGACGCGGTGAACCGTATCACCGAGCTCCGCGAGGACGCGGGCGGCAAGGGCATCAACGTGAGCAAAGTCTGCGCGAAGCTGGGGACCGCCTCACTCGCCCATATGCTTCTCGCGGGCCAGACCGGCAAGAAGATCGAGCAGGCGATCCAGGCCATGGGTATCGAGGCCCGCGCCTTCGAGGTGGCCGGTGAGACTCGCACGAACCTCAAGATCGTCGACCCGCGAAACCACACGAACACGGACGTGAACGAGCCGGGTCCACAGGTCTCGGCGACTGAGCTCGCGGCCTTCGCGAAACACCTCACCGATGGGGTCTCGCAAGGCGACGTTGTCGTCCTTGCGGGCAGCCTTCCCAAGGGGGCGAGCGAGGACACCTATGCTCTGCTGGTCCAGAGCCTGCGCTCGCTCGGCGCGAAGGTCTTCCTCGACGCCGACGGCGAGCCGCTGCGCCGCGCCCTGAAGGCCCGCCCCTACCTCATCAAACCGAACGACCACGAGCTCGCAGGGCTCGTAGGGCATGAGCTGAAGAACGTGGGCGAGATCGTCGACGCGGCCAAGGAGCTCGTTGGGTCCGGCATCGAGCGGGTCGTCGTCTCCATGGGCGGCGAGGGCGCCCTCTTCGTTACGGCCGCGCGTGTCCTCTTTGCCCACGCGCCGAAGGTCAAGGTCGGCTCCACGGTCGGCGCGGGCGACTCCGTCGTCGCAGCGCTTGCCCATGCAGAAGGCCTCGGCATGCCCCTTGAGGAGGCGGCGCGCCTCGCCGTGGCGACGGGGTCGGCCAACGTCATGTGCTCCGGCACGCAGGCGGCCGAGCTCGAGGCCGTCCAAGGCCTCATCGACCAGGTAACCATCGAGGAGCTCGCCTAACAAAAAAACAACCGTGGCCACTCCCCCACCAATCCGAAAGGTTTCATCATGAAAGCCAAAGCAGTACGCCTTCACGGCGCGAACGACCTGCGCATGGATGACTTCGAGCTCCCGCAGATAGCCGACGACGAGGTCCTCGTCAAGGTCGTGAGCGACTCCATCTGCATGTCCACTTACAAGTGCGCGACCCTCGGCACCGACCACAAGCGCGTCCACGAGGACGTGGCCGATCACCCCGCCATCATGGGCCACGAGTTCGCGGGCGACATCGTCGAGGTCGGCGCCAAGTGGGCCGACCGCTTCAAGCCCGGCCAGAAGTTCACCATCCAGCCTGCCCTCAACTACAAGGGCACCATGTGGAGCCCCGGCTACTCCTATGAGTTCTGCGGCGGAGACGCGACCTACTGCATCCTGCCCGCCGAGGTCATGGAGTGCGACTGCCTGCTCGCCTACACCGGCGAGGCCTACTACCAGGCATCGCTCGCCGAGCCGATGAGTTGCTCGATCGGAGCCTTCCACGCGGCCTACCACACCCAGATGGGCGTCTACACCCACGAGATGGGCATTCGTGAGGGCGGCAAGCTCGCCATCGTCGCGGGCGCGGGCCCCATGGGCCTGGGCGCGCTCACCTATGCGCTGCATTGCGACCGCAAGCCCGGCCTCGTCGTCGTGGCCGACATCAACCAGGAGCGCCTGGACCGCGCGGCGTCCCTCTTCCCGCCCGAGAAGATCAAGGAGGAGTGCGGCATCGACCTCGTCTTTGCCAATAACGGCCAGATGGAGGACCCTGTGGCCGGCCTGCGCGAGATCTCTGGCGGCACCGGCTTCGACGACGTGCTCTGCTACGCGCCCGTGGCGCCCGTGGTCACGCTCTCGGCCGACCTCCTCGGCCGCGACGGCTGCCTGAACTTCTTCGCCGGCCCCACCGACAAGAAGTTCTCGGCCCCGATGAACTTCTATGAGGTCCACTACGGCTCCACGCACGTCATGGGCACGACGGGCGGCAACACCGCCGACGAGATCGAGTCGCTCGAGCTCACGGCCGCTGGCCGCATCGACCCCGCCGTCATGGTCACGCATGTGGGCGGCCTCGACGCCGCGGCCGAGACGACGCTCAACCTGCCCAAGATCCCGGGCGGCAAGAAGCTCATCTACACGCATGTCTCGATGCCGCTGACCGCCCTCACCGACCTTCGCGAGAAGGCCGCCGACGACGAGCGCTACGCCGGTCTCGCCGACATCGTCGAGGGCAACAACGGCCTGTGGTGCCCCGAGGCGGAGCGCTATCTGCTCGCCAATTTCGACGCCATCGACTAATCGCGGAAACGCCAGCTTTCGAAATAAAACCGCAAGGGGCCCCGAGGCGACGATGCTTCGGGGCCTTGCTAGAATGGGCGAAGCAGATTACTGAGCCCGAAAGATGGGCAAGACCGAATCGAGGCATACGTGTCACAGAACATGAACGAGCGCCGCGACGCTATCGTCGAGCTGGTCAATTCGCTCGGCACGGTTACATTTGCGCAGGTAAAAGCAAACTTCTCGGAAGTGTCCGATATGACGCTGCGCACGGATCTAAAGACGCTCGACGCCGAGCGGCGCATCGTACGCACCCACGGCGGCGCCCGCTCGGTCGAGTACGTCGTAGGCACCGACGACCTGCTGCTCAACAGGCAGGCAAGAAACACCGAGGCAAAGGCCGTTATCGCAAAAAAAGCCGCGGGCCTCGTTCGCCCGAACACGACCTTCTTCCTCGACTCGGGCACGACCACCACAGAGCTCGCCCGCTCGATCGAGGACACGCGGGCCATCGCCTTCACCAACAGCCTGAGCTGCACCGCCGAGCTCGCGCGCCTGGGAGAGCTCAAGACCATCGTCGTCGGCGGAACGCTCAACCGCTACTCCATGAGCCTGAACGGCGGCAAGGCAATCGAGGGGATCTCGGGCCTCTCGTTCGACGTGCTCTTCCTTGGCGTGACGTCCTATGCATCGGCGACGGGCTTCGCCTGCGGGTCCGACGACGAGGCGGCCCTCAAGCGCGCGCTCATCGCCCGCGCCGAGAAGACCGTCGTCCTCATGGACTCGACGAAGCTCGGCCAGAAGAGCACCTTCAGGATCTGCCGTCTCGAGGACGTCGACGTGGTCGTGTCCGACGGGAAGCTCTCGGAGCACTTTCTCAAGAGCTGCGAGGAAGCCGACGTCGAGATACTCTGATAAGACAGGGGGACAGCCCCTTTGTTGACAAGTGGGACAGCCCGTTGTTGACAAAGGAACTATCCCTTCGTCTTATTTGCTGAGGATGCGCTCGAGGTCGAGGACTTGGTCCTTGACGTCCTCAGCGGTCGCGTCAAGGACGAACCACTGCGATCCGAGTCGCAGCCATACATAAGGCCCGAAGCCTCCGCGCAGGGTGCACGACGCCTCGTGATAGCTCGCGTCGCTAGTGAGACCCGGGTAGCGGACCTCGGCCACCTTAGGGTGGCAGCGCAGGTAGTTGGCGATGACCTGGGCCGCGTCGGAGCGCATACGCCACTCCCCCGCCCCCATCTGCTCCTGCATGCAAAGAAGGACCCCGAGATCGGGGCCCTTCTCGTCTGTCTTCTTGAGTTCCACGGCCCTGAAGCCTAGCGGCGCTCGGCGATCTCGGCCTTGAGCTGCTCGACGAAGGCGTCGACGTCCATGGGGACGGTCTCATTCGTGCGGTCGCGCACGGAGATGTTTCCGGCCTCGACCTCCTTCTCGCCGAGGATGAGCATGTAGGGCACGCGGTCGATGGAGCGCGCCTCGCGGATCTTGTAGCCGATCTTCTCGTCGCGCTCGTCGAGCTTCACGCGGATGCCGGCGGCGTCGAGCTTCTCGGCCACGCCGCGCGCATACTCGCGGCTCTTCTCGGAGACGGGCAGGACGTCGACCTGCACGGGCGCGAGCCACGTGGGGAACTTGCCGGCGAAGTGCTCGATCAGGATGCCGATGAAGCGCTCGATGGAGCCGAAGCACACGCGGTGGAGCATGATGGGGCGTTTCTTCTCGCCGTCGGCATCCACGTAATCAAGGTCGAAGTTGATTGGCATCTGGAAGTCGAGCTGCACGGTGCCGCACTGCCAGGTGCGGCCGAGCGAGTCCTCAAGGTGGAAGTCGATCTTGGGGCCGTAGAAGGCGCCGTCGCCCTCGTTGAGCTCATAGTCCATGCCCAGCTGCTCAAGGGCAGTCTTGAGGCCCTGCTCGGCGCGCTCCCAGTCCTCGTCGGAGCCCATGGAGTCCTCGGGGCGGGTGGAGAGCTCGACGTGGTACTTGAAGCCGAACTTCTGGTAGACGGAATCGATCAGGTTGACGACGCCCACAATCTCGTCGGTAAGCTGGTCGGGGCGCACGAACAGGTGCGCATCGTCCTGGTTGAAGCAGCGCACGCGGAAGAGGCCGTGCAGGGCGCCTCGCATCTCGTGGCGGTGCACAAGGCCAATCTCACCGGCACGGATGGGCAGCTCACGGTAGGAGTGGGGCTTGGCCGCATAGACCAGAACGCCGCCCGGGCAGTTCATGGGCTTAACGCAGTACTCCTCGTCGTCGATGATCGTGGAGTACATGTTGTCCTTGTAGTGGTCCCAGTGACCGGAGGTCTTCCACAGCTGCTTGTTCATGATCATCGGAGTGGAAATCTCGACGTAGCCGGCATCGTGGTGAATCTCGCGCCAGTAGTCGAGAAGGGTGTTCTTGAGGACCATGCCGTTGGGCAGGAAGAACGGGAAACCGGGGGCCTCGTCGCGCATCATGAAGAGGTCCATCTCGCGGCCGATCTTGCGGTGGTCGCGCTTCTTGGCCTCCTCGATGAGGCGCAGGTGCTCGTCGAGCTCGTCTTTGGTGGCGAAGGCGGTGCCGTTGATGCGGGTGAGCATCTTGTTGCTCTTATCGCCCTTCCAGTAAGCGCCGGAAACGCCCGTGAGCTTAAAGGCCTTGAGCGCCTTGGTGTAGCAGATGTGGGGGCCGACGCACATGTCGATGTAGGCGCCCTGCTGGTAGAAGGTGATGCGGGCATCGTCGGCGAGGTCGCCGATGTGCTCGACCTTGTACTTCTCGCCGCGCTCCTTCATGAGCTTGACGGCCTCGTCGCGGGTCAGCTCGAAGGTCGTGAACTTAAGGTTCTCCTTCACGATCTTCTTCATCTCGGCCTCGATGGCAGCAAAATCATCCTCGCTCACCTTGACGCCCTCGGGCAGGTCGACGTCATAATAGAAGCCATTGTCAGTCGCGGGGCCGTAGGCGAAGTCGGCGCCGGGGTACAGGCGCGCGATGGCCTGGGCCATGATGTGTGCAGCGGAGTGACGGACGACGTGAGTGACCTCGTCCTCGGGGCACTCGATGACCTGACCGTCGTTTTGCAGGATCTTCATTTGAAAAACTCTCCCTCGAATACGTGACGCGGGTGCTCAGCACGAAAAACGCCCGTCGGCGCCTTGCGGCATCGGGGGCGATATGTGGCGCCTGCCACACGGCTTCGCTGGCCGCGGGTGTGGGGCAGGTGCCTAGATAGTGTTAGTTCGCGCGACGAGCGCGGGAATGTTCAACATGCTGCAGGACCTTTCGTTGCTCAACATGTATAGGTTTACCACAAATAATCGCTGCTAGAAACCCACGCAACAAAAGAACCCCTGCCGAAGCAGGGGCTTGTTCGTCACGTTGGGCTACTGGATCCGAGTGCGGCAGTAGGGACAAACCTTCCAGTCGGCGTTGAGCGGACGGTGGCAGGTCGGGCAGACGTTGCGCACCTGCGTGTTGCAGATCGGGCAGACGACGAAGTCGCGGTCGATGGGCGCCGCGCACTTGGGGCAGATGCCGTAGTGCGAGAGCTGGTGCTCGCGAAGCGCGATGTCGAGGTCCTGCTCCTCGCGGTCGATGATGTAGGAGCTTGGGCGCAGGATGACGTAGGCGAGCAGGCCGACGATGGGGATGGCCGAGATGATGGCCCACATCCACCAAGGCTCGGCGCCGCGGCGCTGGGCGTCGCGCACGACGTAGACGATGGACAGGATGTAAAGCATGACGACGCAAACAACCATCAGGTAGAGGACCATGCGGACCTCAGGCGTAAGGATTTGGTCGATCAGTTCCGACATAAGTGGGACCCCTTCGTTATCTATATCAACGCACGTTGCCGGGACACCTGGCAAGCACAAACGACTGTATTGTAGCAGAGCTTATGCGAACTCGGCGGCGACCTCTCCCGCAAGAGTTATGGAACCGCATACAATGAGCGGTTCTTCACAGAGTGCGGACAAAGCGGAGGGCACGTCGGCGTACTCCCCCACGATCTCGGAGCCAGCGTCGCGGAAGAGTTCGGCCAGCTCGCGGACGGCGAGCGCGCGCGGCGAGGAGGTCTGGGTGCAGGCAACCTTTGGGAAGCGCGGGCTAAGTTGCTCAACGATGCCTTTAACGTCCTTGTCGGCGAGAACGGCACACAGAAGGAGAGGCTCAGAGCCGTCGACGAAGGTGATCTCGGAAAGGCTCGCGAGGAATGCCT
This sequence comes from Paratractidigestivibacter sp., assembly GCF_963660155.1. GTDB lineage: Bacteria > Actinomycetota > Coriobacteriia > Coriobacteriales > Atopobiaceae > Paratractidigestivibacter. The sequence goes on from NZ_CAVKWG010000017.1 coordinate 236,791, forward strand.
GGACGCTCTGGGGGTTGTGGCAGGCGTCGATGAGCAGCGGCGGCTCGGGGCGCAGCAGCTGGAAGCGGCCGGGGGTCGGGCAGGCGATGACGCTCTGGTAGAGCTTCTCGGCATCGAGTGCGCGGCCGAGGTGGTCCTCGCAGAGCGCGACGGCGCAGGCGATGTTGGCGGCCTGATAGCTGGGCTTCAGCGCCGCGAGCTCGTGATAGTCGGCGCGCGAGGTCGTGACGTCGAGCTCGAGCGGGGCACCGAGGCGGGAGGGGCGCTTGGTCACGCGGAAGGCCGCGCGAGGGAGGGCCGCGTCGGCCGGGGCCTGGGCGTCGTCGGCCGGGGTCTGGGCGTCGTCGGCCGGGGTCTCGAGCACCAGCGTCGGAGTCACGCCGGCGCTGGCGCACTGCTCAAGGAAAACGGCCTCGACCGAGGGGGCCTCGGCGCAGCCGCTGCCCAACACGCAGGTGCGCCCCGGCTTGATGATGGCGGCCTTCTCGCCGGCGATGGCCTCGAGCGTGTCGCCGAGGACGCGAATGTGGTCGAGCCCGATGCCGGTCACGGCCACCGACCTGATGGACTTGGCGGCGGAGGTCGCATCCCAGCGGCCGCCCATGCCGCACTCGAGCACGCAGACGTCGACGCCCGCGCGCGCGAAGACGACCATGGCGGCCACAGTCAGGGTATCGAACTCGGTGATGTCATAGGGGCGCTCGCCGGCTGCGGCCCGGCGCGCGTTGACGCGGCGGCCCGCCTCGGCGGCCGCCGAGATGCCGTAGGCGAAATCGGCCTCGGACACCGGGGTGCCCGCGACCTCCATCCGCTCGGTGTAGCTCACGAGCTCGGGCGAGGTGTAGAGCGCGCACCTCTTGCCCTCGCCGGCGAGGATGGCCGCCGTGTAGCGCGAGGTCGAGGTCTTGCCGTTCGTCCCGGCAATCTGCACGCAATCGAAGGCGAGGTCGGGGTCGGCGAGCTCGGCGAGCATGTCCTCGACCGTCTCGAGCATGGGGCAGATGCCGAAGCGCAGGGCCGAGTGCAGCTCTGCGAGCGACCCCTCGTAGTCGAGGGCCTCGAACTCGAACGGAACCTGGTACATAGAATCTCCTCGGGGGGCGTCAGCGGCCTTGAATGAGGCGCATGGCCTCCTGCCTGGTCTTTATTTCACGCAAACAGCCGCGCACGGCGGAGGTCGCGGTGACGGCGCCGGCCGAGCGAATGCCCCGCATGGTCATGCAGGTGTGCTCGGCCTCAAGAACGACGAGGACGCCGAGCGGGTTCAGCTCGCGGACGACGGCGTCGGCGATCTGGCCCGTAAGGCGCTCCTGCAGCTGCGGGCGATGCGCATAGCCGCTCACGCACCGGCCGATCTTGGAGAGGCCGGTCACGTGGCCGTCGCGCGGGATGTAGCAGACGTGCGCCTTGCCGACGAAGGGCAGCAGGTGGTGCTCGCACATAGAGGAGAAGGGGATGTCGCGCACGACGACCATCTCCTCGTTACCGGGCTCATGGAACTGCTTTCGCAGGTAGGCGCCTGGGTCCTCCTGCAGGCCGCCGAAGACCTCCTCGCAGGCGCGCGCAACGCGGTCAGGCGTGCCGAGAAGCCCCTCGCGGTCGGGGTCCTCGCCGATGCCGATGAGGAACTCGCGGACCGCGGCCTCGATGCGGGGCTTGTCGATGGGGCGGGAGTGACCAAGCTTGACCTGCACGGTCGCACTGGTGTGGCCTTCAGCGTTGAGCTGCTCGGACATGCGCCTACTCCTTTCCCCTCTTGCGTCCGTAGACAAACCAGTAGGCGGCACCGAGCGCAGCGCCGCCGGCGGCGTTGCCGAGGATGGCGGCCGAGAGGTTCATTGCGCATCCGCCGAGCGTGACCGCGCCGGCCACGCCTGTGGCCTGCAGCATCAGTGCGTACGGCAAGAAGAACATGTTGGCCACGCAGTGCTCGAAGCCCGCGCCCATGAAGGCCATGACGGGCAGCAGCGCGGCGAAGAACTTATCCGCGACGTTCGTGGAGGCGTGGCCGCACCAGACGGCCAGGCAAACGAGCACGTTGCAGAGGATCGCGCGGAAAAACACCGTGAGCCAGGGCAGCGACGTCTTGGCCGTGGCGACCGAGATGGCCGCCTGCGCGAAGGCGCCACCGTTGGCAGAAGCCGCGTCGGCCCCGATGAGCAGGGCCGCGGCGAGCACGGAACCCACGAGGTTGCCGACGATGACGACGAGCCAGCTCTTGAGCAGGCCGCCCCAGCCGAAGCGGCCTGAGAGCGGCCCCATGACCATGAGGCAGTTGCCCGTGAAGAGCTCGGCTCCCGCGGCCAGGATCAGGAAGAGACCGAGGGTAAAGGAGAAGCCGCCGAGGAGCTGCGTGGCGGCGAAGGGCAGCGTGCCGTCGCACTTGACGACGAGCATGAAGGTGGCGCCCATGGCGACGAAGAGGCCCGCAAGGATGGCGAGCGCGAAGGCAGGCGCGGGCTCGGTGGCGGCCTTTGTGGCGGCGACGCGCTCGGCCTTGAGCTCGATCGACGCGGGCGTCATCGCGCCGCTGTAGGACGAGGAGGGTTTCTCGCTCAGTTTCATGAGAGGGTCCTTTCTGCTGCTTCCACCAGGTGTTTGGCAAGAACCGCCGTGGTCACGGAGCCGACGCCGCGCGGCACCGGGGTAATGGCACGGACATTGGGCTCGGCCGCGTCGAAGTCGACGTCGCCCACAAGCTTACCTGTGGCCTCGTCCCAGTTGATCCCCACGTCCACGACGACCTGGCCCTCGCGGACGGCATCGGCGCCCACGGTGCGGGCATGGCCGGCGGCCGCCACCACGACGTCGGAGGCGGCGCAGGCTGCAGCGAGATCGAGGGTGTGCGTGTGGCACATGGTCACGGTGGCGTTTCTTGCCTGCAGCATCATCGATACGGGCTTGCCGATGACGAGCGAGCGCCCGATGACGGTCACGTTCGCGCCGTCGAGCTCCACACCGTAGAAATCCAGGAGCTCTACCACTGCCTCGGCCGTGCAGGGCGCGAAGCCCGCGCCGCGGCCCGAGAGCGTGGTGAGAAGCGACGTCGGGGTCATGCAGTCGAGGTCCTTTTCCGGCGCGAGCGCGGCGCAGACAGCGGCCTCGTCGATCGACTTCGGCAGCGGGCGGAACATGAGGACGCCATGGACGTCGCCGCGGGCGTTCAGGTCCTCAAGCGCAGAGACCATCGACTCGGTCGTGGCTTCGTCGGCACAAACCTCGATGACCTCCGCCTCGATGCCCAGCGCGGCGCAGCGCTTAAGGGCGCCGCGCTCGTAGGAGAGGTCGTCCTCTCGCGCGCCGACGCGAACAATGGCCAGCTTAGGTATGGTACCGACGGCCTTCAAGGCCTCGATGCGCGGGGCCAGGCGCTCGTTGATCGCCTTGGCGACGGGCAGGCCGAGCATGAGTTCAGCCACGTTAGTCCTCCTTAACAAAGCTCGCGGCCACAGCCGCGCCGAGGGCGTCTGCGTGGTCGGCCGCCTCGAGCAGGGAAGCGACCTCGGAATCGACCTCGGCGGCATAGGCGCGGTCGGCGAGCGAACGGGTGTTCACGGAGACGTTCATCGCGGCGCAGCGCAGGGCGGCCGCGGCGAGATAAGCGCCGCAGCCAACGTCGGAGCGCAGCATCTTTGAGCCTTTCTCGCCGAGGACCTCGAGCTCGTCGACGAGCAAGGCGATCTCGCGCGCCATCTTGAGAGGCGGCAGGAGGGCCGAGCGGGTGGCCTCATCGAGCGCCTCCTCGCGCCCCTCGGCGCCCTTCGGTATGCCATAGGCCCGGCTCAGCGGCTCGAACGCCTCGGCGTCCTCACCCACGAGCGAGATAAGCGCGGCGCGCGAGGCCTCCGACGCGGCGAGCGCGGCCTGGATCTCGGGCTCGTAGGCGGCGTAGGCCTTCTTGCCGCTCGTGTAGTTGCCCACCATGCCGGCGAGGGACGCGGCGAGCGCACCTGCGAGGGCCGCCGCGCCGCCGCCGCCCGGCACCGGCTCCTTTGAGAAGAGCTTCTTGCTAAACGCGTCGCAGCTCAGATCAGTTAAAGACATATCAAACTCCTAATAAGACGAGGAATTGTCCCCTTGTCTTATTTAGAACAGGCCGACGATTCTGCCGTCGGCGGTCACGTCGATCTTCTCGGCGGCGGGGACCTTCGGGAGGCCGGGCATCGTCATGATCGAGCCGGTGAGCACGACCACGAAGCCGGCGCCCGCGGACACGCGCACGTCGCGCACGGTGATGGTGAAGCCCTCGGGCGCGCCGAGCCTGGTCTGGTCGTCGGTGAAGCTGTACTGGGTCTTGGCCATGCAGATCGGCAGGCCGCCGAAGCCCTGCTCCTCGAGCTGTTTCAGCATGCGGGAGGCCTTGGGCTCGAAGACGACGCCGTCGGCATGGTAGACCTTCTTGGCGATGGCCTCGATCTTTGCCTTGAGGGGCTGGTCGAGTTCGTAGGCGAAGGCGAAGTCGTTGGACTGCTCGCAGAGGCGCACGACCTCCTCGGCCAACGCCCGACCGCCCTCGCCTCCCTTTGCCCAGACCTCGGAGAGCGCCACGTTGACGCCGAGCTCGTGACACTCCTCTTCAACGAGGGCCAGCTCAGCGGCCGTATCGGTCGGGAAGGCGTTGATGGCCACGACGACTGGCAGGCCCCAGACGTCCTTGATGTTGGACACGTGGCGCAGAAGGTTCGGGATGCCGGCCTCGAGCGCCTCAAGGTTCTCGGAGGTGAGCTCGGTTTTCGGCACGCCGCCGTTGTACTTGAGGGCACGCACGGTGGCCACGAGCACGACCGCGGAGGGCGTGAGCTCACCCGCGCGGCAGACGATGTCGAGGAACTTCTCGGCACCGAGGTCGGCGCCGAATCCGGCCTCGGTAACGGCGTAGTCGGCGAGCTTCAGGGCGCAATCGGTCGCCTCGAGCGAGTTGCAGCCGTGGGCGATGTTGGCGAAGGGCCCGCCGTGGACGAAGGCGGGGTTGCCCTCGAGGGTCTGCACGAGGTTCGGCTTGATAGCGTCCTTGAGCAGCGCGGCCATGGCGCCCTGCGCATTGATGTCGGCCACCGTGACGGGCTCGCGGTCGTAGGTGTAGGCGATGACCATGCGGCCCAGGCGGTCGCGAAGGTCCATGAGGTCGGAGGCGAGGCAGAAGGCCGCCATGACCTCGGAGGCCACGGTGATGTCGAAGCCGTCCTCGCGCGGCATGCCGTTGGCGATGCCGCCGAGACCGTCGACGACCTGCCTGAGCTGGCGGTCGTTCATGTCGACGACGCGCTTCCACACGATGCGGCGCGGGTCGATGCCCAGTGCGTTGCCCTGCTTGATGTGGTTATCGAGCATGGCGGCGCAAAGGTTGTTGGCCGCGCCGATGGCGTGGAAGTCGCCGGTGAAGTGCAGGTTGATGTCCTCCATGGGGACGACCTGGGCATAGCCGCCGCCCGCGGCGCCGCCCTTGATGCCGAAGACGGGGCCGAGCGAAGGCTCGCGGAGGCAGAGCATCGCCTGCTTGCCCATGGCGTTCAGGGCGTCCGCGAGGCCGACCGAGGTGGTCGTCTTGCCCTCGCCGGCGGGCGTCGGGTTAATGGCCGTGACCAGCACGAGCTTACCGCGGCGGGGCCTATCGGACAGCGCATGGATATCGACCTTGGCCTTGGTCTTGCCGTAGTGCTCGAGCATGTCCTCGCTAAGCCCTACCTTGGCGGCGACCTCGGAGATGGGGAGCATACGGGCTTCCTGGGCAATCTCGATGTCGGACTTGTATTCGGCCATGGGCCCTCCTTTTCTTGGTCACTCAAAACCATAACTATACGGCACGTGCGTTTCCGTCGTGTACCATCTTTGGCGGCACCACAAAGGAAAGAGGGATATGGGCGAGCAGCAGAAGACCGAGACGACCACCGACCGCCTCAAGTTGATCTTGGGCGAGGAGGGCCTCATGCGCCTCGCGGGCGCGACTGTCATGGTAATCGGCCTCGGGGGCGTGGGTTCCAACTGCGTCGAGGCGCTCGCCCGCGGCGGCGTCGGGCACTTCGTGCTGCTGGACCGAGACGTCGTGGCCCCCTCGAACGTGAACCGCCAAGCCATCGCCTTTACCAGCACCATCGGCCAGGTCAAGGCCGAGGTGACGGACGCGATGGTCAAGGACATCAACCCTGAGGCCGAGGTCTGCGCCGTCCACGCCTTCCTCGAGAAGGACCGCATCGCCGAGCAGCTGGGCGAGCTTCCCCGGCCTGATTACGTCGTCGACGCCATCGACACCGTCGCGCAGAAGCTGCGCCTCGCCGAGTGGTGCCAGGCGCAGGGCATCCGAGAGATCTCGGCCATGGGCGGCGGCAATAAGCTCGACCCCTGCCGCCTCAAGTTCTCGACCATCGAGGACACTGTCAACTGCCCGCTTGCCCGCATCATGCGCAAGGAGTGCCGCCGACGCGGCATCCGCGGCCTTCAGGTCCTCTACTCCGATGAGCAGCCCGTCAAGATGGAGGCCATCTCCGACGAGCAGTGGATGGAGTCCGGCAGCCTCCTCGGGACGATGAGCTACTTCCCGCCCATCATGGGCCAGATGATCGCGAGCCGCGTGATCCGCGACCTTCTCGGCTGGAAATAGAACATGGCGCGAGCAAGCGAAACGAGCACCAGCTCGGAAAGGCTGCTGAGCGAAGAGCCGCTTGCCGCCATCGTCGGTTTCGCCGTGCCGATGGCCCTTTCGAGCCTGCTCGAGCAGCTCTACAACATGGTGGACTCCATCGTTGCCGGCAACTTCCTCGGCGAGACGGCGGTGGCTGCCGTGGGCGCGTCCTTCTCGCTGTGCAACGTGCTCGTGTACGCGGCCATCGGCTGCGGCATCGGCGCGGGTGTGCTCGCCGCGAGGCGCTACGGCGAGGGGTCGCGCGCCGGTGCGGCGAGGGTCATCTGGACCTCGGTCGCGCTTTTCTCGGCCGTGGGTCTGGTGCTTGCCGTGGCGGGGCTGCCGCTGGCTGACCTCGTGCTCGAGGCGCTGGGGACGCCTGCCGAGGCGCTTGCCGACTCCGTGGCCTACATGGCCGTCTATTTCTTCGGCCTGCCGGCGCTCTTCTCACTGAACGCGACCTCGGCCATGTTCAACGCCGTGGGGGACTCGAGGACGCCGCTCGCGCTCCTCGCGGTATCGGCGCTCATCAACGTGGCGGGCGACGTCGCCTCGACGGCGTTTCTCGGCATGGGGGTCGCGGGCATCGCGGTCTCGACCGTGGCCGCGGAGTACGTCGTCGCCGTCCTCGGCGCGCTCATCCTCTGGAATCGAACCCGCCGCTGGTCAGATGGCAAGTCGATGTTGGACAAAAGCCTTGTCTTCCCCATCGAGCGCCTGGCCGTCCCCTCAGTCCTGCAGCAATCGACCATCGCCATCGGCCTCATGCTCGTGCAGTCGGTTGTCAACGGCTTCGGAGCATCGTACCTCGCGGGCTTCTCGGCCGCTATGCGCGTTGAGAACGTGGCCACAGTCCCGACGATCGCGCTGGGAAGCGCCCTTTCGTCCTTTGCGTCGCAGAACGTGGGCGCGGGCCAAGATGAGCGTGCCGATGAGGGGTATCGCGTCTCCCAACGCCTGGTCGCGGTCACGGCCATCACCATTTTTGCTGTCTACCAGCTCTTCTGCGAACAGATCATTGCCGCATTCCTTGGGTCGGACGCAACGCCTGCGGCCATGCAGGTCGGCGTCGACTACATGCGCTTCGTCGGTTGGTGCTATGCCCTTATCGGGCTCAAGAACGTGGCCGACGGGATGCTTCGCGGCCTCGGTGATACGCGTATCTTTACCTGGGCGAACATCATCAACCTCGGGCTTCGTGTGGGACTTGCGCACCTGCTCGCGCCGAGCCTCGGCGTCGCCGTGACCTGGTGGGTCGTGCCGCTCGGGTGGTTCGTCAACTTCGCGATCTCCCACGCCGGCGTCGTCGCGTGGAGAAAAAATCTGCGCCAAGCCGCAAACGGCGCTTAAGCGGATTTAAGGCCACGGGCGTCCCGCATAAGGTTGCCTTTTTGCGGCGCAGAGCCTAATTTGCAGGGTCCGCAGAGAAACCGTTCGCACAAAATCAGGGATGGCGGCAGTTTTCCGCGGTCCGTCCGAGTAGCCGAAATTTACGCAGCCTTCCTACCTGCGGTTTTGTTAGGCTCAACGCACGGGATACTCGGAAGGCCCGCGGAAAACTGCCGCCATCCCTGATTATTTGCAGCCGGGCGGCGCGTAAGCGGTTTTGTGCGGGCGATTGCGGGCCTAAACGGATGAAGTTACGCCCGCGGGCGCGCCTTCGCTACGGACGAGCGCTCGACGAGCTCGCAGGAAAGTCGCACCGTCTGCGCCCCCCTGCCCTCATCGAGCCCCGCGAGAACAGACTCGAAGGCGATCCTCCCCACGCCGCCGAGGTCGAAGCGCACCGTGGTCAGCGAGTTGTTCGGCACCGTGCCCGTCAGCGAGTCGTCGACGCCGATGACGCTCACGTCCTCAGGGACGCGCAGGCCGGCGTCGCGAAGCGCCTCGATGACGCCCAGGGCCATCGAGTCGTTGGCCGCGTACACCGCCGTCATCGAGCGGTCGGCAGCGAGCCGCGCGCCGATCTCGTAGCCCGAATCAGCGCCCCAGTCGCCGGTAAGCGGGTCTGCCGGCGCGACGCCCATGGCCTCGAGTCCCTCTCGCCAGCCAGCCTCGCGATACTGTGAGTCGATGGCGTCCGCGGGCCCCGAGACGAAGCGGATCTGCCTGTGGCCGTATGCCGCGAGATGCTCGAGCGCGAGCGTCGAGCAGGCGTACTGGTCGCTCTCGACCGTGGTGCAGCGGGGATGCGAGTACATGGAGAGAAGCACGGTCGAGACATCGGGGGCAGGCTCGAACTCGTAGAAATCGTCGGGCATCGAGGCCACGCGGACGATCAATCCGTCGATGGGCAGCGTCGCCATGCGGCGTGCGACCTTGGAAAGCGAAGTCCCCTCCCCCTCCTCGAGGGTAAGGAGCGTGATGGCATAGCCGTTCTCGCGCGCGGCGGCCGAGATGCCCTCGAGGGTCTGGAGGTTGCCCGCCTGCGAAAGATCGTAGACGCACAGGCCGACCGTCTTGTACCTGCCGGTCCGAAGCGAGCGACCCGCGAAATTGGGGCGGAAACCGAGCTCGGCGATGGCGCGCTCGACTTTTTCCGCGGTGGCCTCGCTCACGTTGGGCACATGGTTCACGACGCGCGAGACGGTCTGCTGCGAGACGCCGACAAGCGCGGCGACGTCCGCCATCGAGACGGGGCGGCCGCTTTGGGCCGGGCTTCTTCTCGCCATTCGCAGATACCCTTTTCTGATCGTCGTGGACACGTGATGGAGTATAGCGAAATTCTCACTGGTAAACGGCTATGAGTACGTTAACATTGCAGCAACGTCAAACTTACAGGAAGGCGACCTATGGCATCAACCGATAAAGCATTGCGGCTCTTCGAGGATTCGTACGGCACGGGCACCGCCCGGAAACTGCTGAGCGTCCACGCGCCGGGTCGATCGGAGATCGCCGGCAACCACACCGACCACGAGGGCGGCCATGTGATCGCGGGCGCGCTCGACGTCGCCATCGACGGCGTGGCCGCGGCCAACGGCACCGCCTCCACCGTCCGCGTCGCGAGCGAGGGCCACGGGTCCTTCGAGATCGACTTGTCGAGCACCGCCCCCGTTGAGGCCGAGAAGGTGAGCACCGCGGCCCTCGTGCGCGGCATGGCGGATGCCCTCACCAAGGCCGGCAAGCCCGTCTCGGGCTTCGACGTGGCCTTTACCAGCACCGTCCCTTCCGGCGGCGGCCTTTCGAGCTCGGCCGCCATGGAGGCCGCGCTCGGGCGCGCCATGGAGGCGCTTTGGGAGGGCGACGTCGCGCCCGTCTCGCCCATTGGGCTCGCGAAGATGAGCCAGAGAACCGAGAACGAGTGGTTCGGCAAGCCGTGCGGCCTCATGGACCAGGCGAGCGTCTGCTTGGGCGGGCTTGCCCACATGGGTTTCGCCGACGCCGAGAACCCGACCGCCGAGAAGCTCGCGCTCGACTTCGAGGACTTCGGCTACTCGCTTTGCCTCGTGGACGTCGGGTGCGACCACGCGCCCTTCACCGCCGACTATGCGGCCGTCCCGGTCGAGATGCAGCAGGTCGCGGCCGAGTTCGGCAAGAAGCGCCTCTGCGAGGTTGACGAGGCCGCCTTCGACGAGGCCCTGCCCGCGCTGCGCGAGAAGCTCGGCGACCGCGCCTGCCTGCGCGCCGTCCACTACTACTACGAGGACGACCTCGTGGAGCGCCGCTGGGCCGCCCTCCGAGCCGGCGACATCGACTCTTTCCTCGCCCTTACGCGCGCGTCCGGCGCGAGCTCGGCCATGTACCTGCAGAACGTTTCCACCGCAGGCGCCTTCCAGCCCGCTATGTACGCGCTGGGCCTCGCCGAGAGGATCCTTTGCGGCAAGGGCGCCGTCCGTATACACGGCGGCGGTTTCGGGGGGTCAATCCAGGCCTTCGTTCCCACCGACATGGTCGAGACGTTCGCCGGCCGCATGAACGGCTGGCTGGGCGACGGCTCGGCCCGCAAGTACCAGATCTGCGAGGAAGGGGCGTGCGCGACATGGCTCTAAACGAGACGATCCAGCAGCTCGTCGGCTACTGCGAGAATCGCGGCCTCATCGAGGCCGAGGACCGCGCCTGGGCCTACAACACCGTGCTCGACTGCATCTGGGCAAAAGGCCCGGCACCGGATGAGCCCTGGCTGCTGGCCGACGCCGCAGCCGAGCCCGAGGGCTTCGACCTCGATGCCGCGCTTCTCACCCTCGGGGACGCATCCGTGGAAAACGGCGCCGAGGACGACACCGCGAGCGGTCGCGACCGAATCGCCATGCGGGTGATGGGCGCCCTCATGCCGAGGACCTCCGAGGTATGCCGCCGCTTCGGCGAGAGCATCGCCGAGGGCAACGCGCGCAAGGCCACCGACGACTTCTATCGCACGTGCTGCGACGCCGGCTACGTGCGCCGCGCCGCGATCTCCCGCAACGTCAAGTGGGAGACCGCGACCGAATGGGGCGACCTGGAGATCACGATCAACCTCTCAAAGCCCGAGAAGGACCCCCGCGAGATCGCAGCCGCAGGCGCCGCCAAAAACGACAGCGAGAAATACCCGGCCTGTCAGCTGTGCATCCAGAACGAGGGGTACCCCGGGCGCGCCGCAGCGGCCGATGGGGGCGCGCACCCGGCTCGCCAGAACCTGCGCATAGTCCCCATCGAGCTCGCCGGCGAGCGCTGGGGCCTGCAGTACTCCCCTTACGCCTACTTCAACGAGCACTGCATCGCCATGAGCGCGACCCACCGACCGATGCACATCGACCGCGACGCCCTGGAGCATCTTCTCGATTTCGTTGAGCTGCTCCCCCACTACTTCATCGGGTCCAACGCAGACCTGCCCATCGTGGGCGGCTCCATCCTCTCGCACGACCACTACCAGGGCGGCGACCACGAGTTCCCCATGATGCGCGCCGAGGTCGCGGACACCTTCTGTATGGAGGGGTTCCCGAGCGTTTCCTGCGAGGTCCTGAGGTGGCCGCTGAGCGTGCTTCGCTTGGCGTCCTGTGACCGAGACCAGCTGCTCGAGGCAGCCGTTCACGTCATCGACGCCTGGCGCGCCTGGACCGACGAGTCCGTGGGCGTGCGAGCGTTTGAGGCGGACGGCTTGCCGCACAACACCGTGACGCCGGTCGTGCGCCGCCGGGGCGAGGCCTTCGAGTGCTACCTCGCCCTACGCTGCAACGTGACGAGCGAAGAGAACCCTTTGGGCGACTTCCACCCCCACGCGCAGTGGCACCACATCAAGCGAGAGAACATCGGCCTCATCGAGGTCATGGGCCTGGCGATCCTCCCGGCGCGTCTCGTGTCCGAGCTCGACGCCGTCGCCGAGCACTTGCTCGACCACAGCCTCGAGGCGCTCGACGACGACCCCGCGAGCGCTCCTCACGCCGCCTGGGCCCGCAGCGTCGCGTCCGCTCACCCCGAGCTGGACCAGAACAACGCCACCGGAATCCTCCACGAGGAAGTCGGCAAGGTGTTCGGCCACGTCCTCGAGGACGCCGGCGTCTTCAAGTGGGACAAGGCCGGCCGCGCCGCCCAGAAACGCTTCACCGACTCCCTCTAGCCACCCCAACCTGGCCCGTCGCCACGCCCGGCCCCGGTCTGCATCTTTTTGCAGGCCGGGGTTATTCTTCGCCATGCTGTCACGCAAGCATAAACCCCCGCCCGTTGTGCTCGGGCGAGGGGCGGGGGCCAAGCCGATCAAAGAGGGTCGAGACCAGGGAAAGACGTGCAGGGGTAACCGACCCGGCCCGTCCTTGTCGCCGGCCCGAGCTGGGGTAAGGGACCGGGCCGGCGACTCGGTGTTTACTTTTTCTGCACGTACTTAAGGCAGTCGAGCGTGACTGCGAGCAGGATGATGATGCCGGAGAAGACGAACTGGAGGTTCGTGTCGATGCCGAGGATGGTGAGCGAGTACGTCAGGGCGGTAAAGATCAAGACGCCGATGGCGACGCCAGAAATCTTGCCGATCCCGCCGGTGAAGGACACGCCGCCGACGACGCAAGCCGCAATGGCGTCGGTCTCCCAGCCCTGGCCGTACGCCGCGGAGCCAGAGCCGACCATGCGCAGGCTCTCGAGCCAGGCGCCGAAGCCGTAGAGAATGCCGGCAAGGATGAAGACGCCGATGGAGACGGCGAAGACGTTGATGCCGGAGACGGTCGCCGCCTCTGTGTTGCCGCCCACGGCGTACATGTTCTTTCCGAAGGTAGTCTTGTTCCAGATGAACCAAACGATGATGATGGCGGCGAGGGCCCACAGGATAATCGTCGGGAAGCCGCCGATCTTCGGGATGAACATAGCCGGAATCGAGGGTTCGATGGCGCCGAACGAAACGCCCTTGGTCGCGTAGGTCACAATACCGAAGATCGCGAGCATGTTGGCCATCGTTGAGATGAACCAGTGCATCTTGAACTTGGCGGTAAAGAAGCCGGCGATCGCCGAGAAGAAGGTGCAGAGGATGATGCAGACGGCGAGCGCGAGGAAGGCGCGAGCGACCACCGGCAGCCCGGTGAAGTCGAAGACGATGCCGAAGAACGTGCCGGTGTTCACGCCCTGGTGCATGATGATCGTCGAGGCGACCATGCCCATGCCGACCTGGCGACCGATGGAGAGGTCGGTGCCGGACTGCAGGATAAGGCCAGCGACGCCGAGCGCGAGGAACATGCGAGGCGATGCCTGCTGCAGGATGTTCAGCACGTTGGAGGCCGTGAGAAGCTGGGAGCCCTTGACGACCGGCGTGATGATGCACAAGGCTATGAAGATGAGGAGAATAGCGAGGTAAAGGCCGTTGTTCAGCAAGAAGGTACGCGCGTTGAAGGTGTACTTGTAGTTCTCCCAGCGCTGTGCGAGATTTTCCTGGAACGTGAACTTGGACATCGTCAGCTGGTCGATGATGCGATACTGGAAGCTGAAGGCGTCGTGGCCGCGGTCCCTGATGCGCTGCAACTCATTTTGGTAGTTGACCTTGGCGTCGAACTGGCGGTTTTTGTAGACGATCTTCTCGTCCTTGATTTCGGCCGAGTCGGCAAGCCCCGCGAGCAGGTCCTCGTGTTCCTTTGCGAGCTTGGCGAGCGCCGCGTCGTGGTTGTCTTTCGCCACAATCTTCTCGGCGGCACAGGAAGCGCGGACCTTGGAGAGGTAGTCTGCCTCGTAGTGGTCCTTAAGGTAGGCGCGTGCCTCAACGATGAGGGTGTCCACCTGGGACTTGTTCGCCGCCTCGACGGACTTGGCGACCTCAAGCTCCTTGGTATAGCCCGCCACGAGTTCGGCCGCCTCCTGCTTAGAGATCGAGCGGTCCCGCTTGACCGATTCAATCTCGCTCGAGAGGGCGATTACCTTGTCGGTGCCCTCGAGCCGCAACGCGTCGATCTTGTCCTGGATGGCGTCGATGTATGCGTCGATAGGCTTGAGCAGCGCCGCTTCCGCGTCCGCGGAGAGAATCGCCGTCTTGTTTGCTGGCATACTAATCAATCCCCCCTTTGTTTAGAGATACTTGACACTGAGGCGAAGCAGCTCTTCCTGATTCGTCTCTTTGGTGTTGACGATTCCGGAGAGCCGGTGGTTCGACATGACGCCGATGCGATTCGTGATGCCGAGAATCTCGGGCATCTCGGAAGAAACGACGATGACGGTCGTGCCGTTCTTCGCCATGTCGATGATGAGCTCGTAGATCTCGTACTTGGCGCCGACGTCGATGCCACGCGTCGGCTCGTCCATAAGGAAGACCTGCGGGTAGCGCTCAAGCCATTTGCCGAAGATGACCTTCTGCTGGTTGCCGCCCGAAAGCGACGCGATCGGGTCGTCGGGCCCCATGCATTTGGTGTTCATGGTCTTGATCTGCCTGGTCGTCGCCTTGCGCATCAATTGGGTGTCGAGCATCGCGCCGTTCTTGTAATGCTCAAGGTTGGCGATCGTCGTGTTGAAGACGAGGTCGCCCTTGATGAACAAGCCGTTGGCCTTACGCTCCTCGGTGATGAGCGCGAAACCTGCTTCCATGGCGTCATGGGCGCTCGAGAAGTTCATGAGGTGCCCGTTCAGGTAGATGCGCCCCGCGGCGCGGGTACGGATGCCAAAAATCGTCTCGAGCAGCTCGGTGCGCCCGGCCCCGACCAGGCCGTAGAGGCCGAAGATCTCGCCTTTGCGCACGTCGAACGAGACGTCTTGCAGGTGCGGGGCATACTTCGTCGAGATGTGGTCGATCGCGAGGAACGACTTGCCGGGTTCGTTGTCAACCTCCGGGTAGCGGTTGTCGAGCGAGCGGCCGACCATAACCGAGATAAGCTCGTTCATGCTCGTCTCGGCGACGGGCTTGGACATGACGAGGTTGCCGTCACGCAGGACGGAGACCTCGTCACAGATCTCGAAGATCTCGTCCATCTTATGTGAGATGTAGACTAGCGCGATTCCCTGCTCCCTCAGCATGCGCATCATCTGGAAGAGCTTCTCGACCTCCTGCGCCATGAGCGAGGAGGTGGGCTCGTCGAGGACGATGACGCGGGCGTTGTAGGAGATGGCCTTCGCGATCTCGCACATCTGCCGCTGAGAGACGCTCATGGTCTTCATTGGCGCGGTGAGCGAGACGGTCATGCCGAGCTTGCGGAAGAGGTCGGAGGCCTCCTTCTTCATCCTGGCTTCATCGACGACGCCGCCCTTCACGGGGTAGCGGCCGAGGAAGAGGTTGTCGACGACGTTGCGCTCGAGGCACTGGTTGAGCTCCTGGTGCACCATCGCCACGCCGTTCTCGAGCGCCTCTTTGGGCCCAGAGAAGCTGACCTCCTCGCCGTCGAGGTAAATCCTGCCCTCATCCTTCTGGTAGGTGCCAAAGAGGCACTTCATCATGGTCGACTTGCCGGCACCATTCTCGCCCATGAGACCCATGACGCTGCCGCGCCTCACGTTGAGATCGATGTGGTCGAGAACGCGGTTGCGCCCGAACGACTTGGACATGCCCTTGATCTGCAAGACATAGTCCTCGGTCCCGTCAGCCATTGTTATCACCCCTCAATCCATCTAAGTCGATGCGCGCCGAGGCACGCAGGACCGTTCTCAGTTCCTGAACTGAGCCGCCAAATAAGCCAGTTAGGCGGGAGAAGACCTCCCTCCTACCTGGCTCTGATTACGGTACAGAGGCTATGCAGCGTTCGTCATGCCGGGCTTAGGAAAGAAGCGCGGTGTAGGACGCGGCGTTGTCCGTCTTGACCATGTTGATGGCGAAGGCGTCGTACTCGTCAGGGTTGCCGAGTCGGTTGGTGATGTTGGACTCGGTCTGGCCGTCGCCGCCGATGTACTCAACGTCGAGGTTAAGCAGGTCGTCGTACTTCTGGAGCAGCGGCTGATAGGTGGAGGAGAGGAAGTTGTCGGCCGCGTTGTAGATGTTCAGCCAAACCTTCTTCCTCGGGCTCGTTGCCTCCTCGAGCTGAGCCTGAGCCGTCTCGTACATGGCGGTGGCGTCGGCGAACTTGTCGGCGTTCTCGGCAGTGACGGCGAGGTTCATCGCGTAGTAGGAGCGGTCGGCCTCGGAGTACTTGTAGTCGTCGGCGGAGATCACGTTGCCGGCGTCATCGGCAGTCGCGATGCCAGTGTTGATGTCCACGCCGTCGAGCGTGTTGCGAAGCAGGCGAAGGGTGAGGTAGGCCTGGACGGCGGGGTTCTGGGAAATGGTTCCCGCGTAGCCCTCGGCGATGGCGGCGACGGCGTCGGAGTTCGCGTCGTAGCCGAAGGTCGGGACGTTGTTCTCCTTGGACCAGGCGTTAAACATGGCCATGCCCATGCCGTCGTTGTTGGAGACGATGACGTCAATCTGATCGCCGAAGGAAGAAGCCCAGGAGCCCAGGGCGTTGCCCGCGGTCGCGGCGTCCCAGGTAGCACCGGCGGAGTTCTTCATCTCCTGCGAGGCAATCTCGCGGACGATATAGGACTTGCCGTTGACCTCGAGGGTGCCGTCCTGGACGACGGTGGAGGAGCCGTCGAGGTTCGTGCCGGCGGCGTCGGAGACGATGGCGCCGTCCTTCTCGACAGCGGTACCGAGGGCTTTGCGGCAGCCGCGAGTACGGGCGATGGAGTCGTTGTGGCCCACGTCACCGATGGCGAGGATGTAGCCGATGATGCCGTCGCCGTTGCGGTCGATGGTGTCGATGTGCGCCTTGATGTAGTCGGCGATCATCGTGCCCTCGAGCTCGCCGCCCTGGTTGGCGTCGAAGCCGACGTAGTAAGTGTCCTTGTTCCAGTTAAGCGAGGTCATGTCGAGATCGCCGGTGGTGGAGTTGGACGGCTGGCGGTTCCAGAAGACGACCGGCTTGTCCTTGTTCGCGACGGCATCCCCTGTGTCGGCGCCGGAGTCACCACCGGCATCGCTGCCCGCGGAGCCGTTGCAGCCGACGAGGCCGAGCCCGGCCACCGTGGCGGCAGTGCCACCGAAAAACTGCAGGAACGTACGACGTGACATTTCCATGATACGCTTCCTTTCCTTCCTGCCCAGGCTATGTACAAGCTCTCGGGCGTTTCCTTGCGGGTACGATAACATCGCCGTTTATCGTGTCTTGTAACCTACTCACGTTATCCGTTAAACGGTTGGACACGAAACGCGAACGGTTTCCACGCGCAACGGAAAACCGGGGAGTAAACATCACCGTTGAAACCGATACCCAACGGTGATGTTTTGATCGACCCAAGGTAGCCAAGGTAAAAGTTCTGCAAACGTCGGCAAGAAGACCTGGCTATGCCGGCAAGCGTGCAACGAAACGCGCCTTAACAGCCAAAGGCGGGCGAAAACCCCAGGGCCCGGCCCGCTCGTTCTCCTTGTAGACGCTCACCTCACAGGAGTACGCGCGCCAGCAGAAGCCGGGAGTCCAGGGGCACCGACCCGACATCCCCTCCGCTGCAGGTGAAGGAGCGCACGACGCACTCGATTCACTCCCCCGGACTCGAGTGAGCCGATCCGCGTCGAGGAAGAGGTCCTGGTCATAGTCGTGATGCGGTGTGAAGGGCAACAATCCCCCGTCACGGTAGAACCCGAGCCGAGATCCTGGGCTCCTCCTCAGTTCTGTCCCTGCGCAAGCTCGCTCGGGATGCGTCCCGGCACAAGGGCGCCTCCTCGCCCAGCCCGGCGATCGCGAGATCTTCCTCGAGGCTGCGCTCTTCTTCATAAAAGGCGTCCCAGCTCGACTGCGACCAGTTGCGCGCGACCCCCAGCCACGTGACCCCCCGTCCGGCATGAGCTCAAATTCCCCAGGCTCAACCTTGCCGAAGAACGCCCGCGGCCCCGCATGGCGATGGCCTCCCTTGGTTCGGCGGCTTGGCCGTACTCGCCCGTCTGGTAGTCGAGCACCGAGAAACACTCGCCCTCCTACGACTTCGGGAGGGGAAACCCATGCTCGTCAGCGCCGCCTCGGCGGCCGGCGTCTGCGCCCGCGACCCAGCTCGCCTCAGGGGCAATGATCCCAAGATCGGCCTGTTTACCCGAGCCTCAGCCTCGTTTGCAAGGTTCGCGGTGCTCGAGACGCGCTCCAACAGCTCGAAATACGCGCTGAAAAAAGCCTCCTCACCGAACTCCTTGCCTTCGCCCAAGAAACCCTGCGAAACCTCGACCATGTCAGCCTCCCCCACCGCGCGCCTCGAGGCAAACGATTCGTCTGGAAGGATTGGCAGCATAGCGGGTTGTGCGCTCAGCCCGCCGCATGCGGGTATGCGCCGGGCCGGGGGCCAAACCGCCGTAGACGACATCGGGGCGCAGCTTGCCCCGACAGCGCGCAGCAGGACAACAGGTTCTTCGAGGTGCGGGCGCGATCGCCCCCGGCTCCGTCTCGGTACGTTATTGTGGAAACCGCCTCGAGGCGGCGTGCGGCTTTGACGTCCCACCGGCCTCGCTTCTGCGGCGAGAAGCCCGCAGGCACCCCCTCGCGGGCTTTCCCTGGGCGACCTTAGCAAGTGCGCTCTTAGTGCCGAGGGCTGGGCAGAAGAAAACCCCACGAGGGAGCGCCCTTCCAGTTGAGCCTAGCTGAAGTCCGCGATCTGAGCCTTGAGCTGCGCGATCGTGGCGGTGAGCTCTACTTGCTGGGAGCGCTTCTTCTCGATGACCGCAGGCGCCGCCTTGGCGACGAACCCATCGTTGCCAAGGGTCCGCTCGACGCCGGCAAGCTCCTTCTCTGCCTTCGCGAGCTCCTTCTTGAGGCGGGAAACTTCTGCAGAGATATCTATCACGCCAGAAAGCTCGATGCTGACTTCAAGCCCACCATCAATAATGGTAGTAGATCCAATAGGCTTGGGGCAGTTAACGGTAATAGAGGTCAAGACACCAACCGACCGAATAAACGAAGAGAGACCATATAGAGCCTTCTCGTCATTGTTATCGCAGCGCACGGCCACGGCAAGCTCGGCCTTGGGCGAGAGGCGATACCGGGCGCGGGTGGAGCGCACGCAAGAGATGACGCGCTTGGCAAGCTCGAAGTCGCCCTCGGCAGCCTCGTTGACAAAGCCGGCGAGATCTTCGGGCTCGGGCCACTTGGCGACCATCAGGAACTGCGCGTCGTGGGCGTCAAGGCCGGAGGCCGGCAGCGCGTCCCAGACACTCTCGGTCACAAACGGCATCACGGGGTGCAGCAGGCGCATGGAGACGTCAAGCACGTAGACGAGGTTGCGCTGAACCTGGAGCTTCTCGTCTGCCGTGCCGTCAAGCAGGCGGCCCTTGCACAGCTCGATGTACCAGTCACAGACGTCGCCCCAGAAGAAGCTCTGGATGTTACGGGCGTAGTCGCCGAAGTTGTAGGTCTCCAGTTGCTCGGTGGCCTCGGCCACGGTGCGGGCAAGGCGGCTGAGCATCCAGGCGTCCTCGGCGGTCTTTGCCACGGGCGCGCCGGGCACGTAGCCGTCCAGGTTCATCTGGACGAAGCGGCTGGCGTTCCAGATCTTGGTCACAAAGCTGCGGGCCTGCTCGGTGCGCGGGCTGTCGATGAGCTTCTTGGTCTTCTTGTCGATGTTGGCATCGAACTTGACGTCTTGGTTGTTGGTGATGAGCGTCAGCAGGTTGTAGCGCATGGCGTCGGCGCCGTACTTGTCCATGAGCTCCATGGGGTCAACGCCGTTGCCCTTGGACTTGGACATGCGGCTGCCGTCCTTGGCAAGGATGGTGGCGTAGATGTAGACGTCCTCGAAGGGGATCTCGTCGGTGCAGTACAGCGAGCTCATGATCATGCGGGCAACCCACAGGGCGATGATGTCGCGGGCGGTGACCAGGACCTTCGTGGGGTGGTGCTCGGCCAACTCCGAGGTGTCGTCAGGCCAGCCCTGCGTGGCGAAGGTCCACAGCTGGGAGCTGAACCAGGTGTCCAGGACGTCCTCCTCCTGGTGCACGTGGTGGCCGCACTTGGGACAGGTGTCCACGTCCTCCATGAGGGCGTCCTCCCACCCGCACTCGTCGCAGTGGAAGACCGGGATGCGGTGGCCCCACCACAGCTGGCGAGAAATGCACCAGTCCTTGAGGTTGTCCATCCAGGTGAGGTAGGTATCGGTCCAGCGGGCCGGGTGGAACTTGATCTGCCCGTCGCGGACCACCTGGGTAGCACGCTGTTTAAGCTTGTCCACGGCGACGAACCACTGCTCAGAGAGCCAAGGCTCGAGCGCGGAGTCGCAGCGGTAGCAGTGCATGACGGAGTGGTCGAGCTCCTCGATGTGGTCGAGAAGGCCGTGCCCCTCAAACCAGGCCACGATGGCCTCGCGGGCCTGGTCGCGGTCCATGCCGGTGAACTCGCCGTAGCCCTCGACGACGACGGCGTGCTCGTCGAAGACGTTGATCTGCGGCAGGTCGTGGGTCTGGCCCATGGCGTAGTCGTTGGGGTCGTGGGCCGGGGTCACCTTGACGAAGCCCGTGCCGAAGTTGGCGTCGACGTGCCAGTCGGAGAAGATAGGGATCTCGCGGTTGACGATGGGTAGCATGACGTGCGCGCCCACGAGCTTGGCCTTCTCGGGATCGGAGGGGGAAACGGCGATGCCGGTGTCTCCGAGCATGGTCTCCGGGCGCGTGGTGGCAACGGTCACGTACTCCACGCCGTCCACCGGCTCCACCAGCGGGTAGCGGAGGAACCACAGGTGGCCCTTCTCGTCGTGGTACTCGGCCTCGTCGTCAGAGATGGCGGTGCAGCAGTTGGGGCACCAGTTGACGATGCGCTTGCCGCGATAGATCAGCCCCTCGTGGTACCAGTCGCAGAAGACGCGGCGCACGGCGCGGCTGAACTCGGGGCTCATGGTGAACTTCTCGTCGTTGAAGTCAACGGAGCAGCCCATGCGCTTGATCTGGCTGACGATGGTGCCGCCGTACTCGTGGGTCCAGTCCCAGCAGGCGTCCAGGAACTTCTCGCGGCCGATCTCGAGGCGAGAGATGCCCTCGCTCTTGAGCTTCTTGTCAACCTTGGTCTGGGTGGCGATGCCGGCGTGGTCGGTGCCCAGGATCCAACGGGTGGAGCGGCCGCGCATGCGGTTGTAGCGGATGAAGGTGTCCTGGATGGAGTCGTCCATGGCGTGGCCCATGTGCAGGATGCCGGTGACGTTGGGCGGCGGGATGACGACGGTGCAGTCGCCCACGCCCTTGTTGCGCTGGTAGCAGCCGGCGTCGATCCACTTCTGGATGAGCTCGGGCTCCTGGGTTTGCGGGTCGTAGGTCTTGGGCATCTCTTCCACGGTGTATCTCCTCGCGTTGCGCTGTGGCAAACATCTTTGAATGCAGGTATAACAACCTATGAGAATACCACGGCCCGCATGGAAAGGATGCGCAGCATGGAGGCCTTGCGCTACTTCGACGCACATGTCCACATGAGCTGGTACGCCGACCCCGCGTCCGCCATGACCGACGCTGCCAGCTTGGGCCTCGGCGGCATCTGCTGCACCGTAGACGCCGAGAACCTGGCAAACTGTCCTGCGCCCGACGCGGACGGCGCCTGGGCCCTCGCCGCGGGGCTGCACCCCTGGTGGGCGGACGGCGCCGACCTCGAGGCCGCCGTCGCCGCCGCCGAGAGCTCCCGCTTTGTCGGCGAGATCGGCCTCGACCTCGGAAAGAAGCACGCGCAGACGGCCGAGGCGCAGACCCGCGCCTTCACGGCCATGTGCGAGGCCGCCCAGCCGGGCGCCGTCCTCTCCATCCACAGCGTGGGCGCAGGCCACAAGGTGCTGGACATCCTCGAGGCCAC
Organism: Paratractidigestivibacter sp.; assembly: GCF_963660155.1. Classification (GTDB taxonomy): domain Bacteria; phylum Actinomycetota; class Coriobacteriia; order Coriobacteriales; family Atopobiaceae; genus Paratractidigestivibacter. The sequence continues at coordinate 258,556 of NZ_CAVKWG010000017.1, forward strand.
GGGCGCCTCCGGGCGCTGCAGCTGCGTCTTCCACTGGTTCTCCGGTGCCTCCGACGAGCTCAGCCGCGCCGTGCGTGCCGGTTGCAGGTTCTCCCTCGGCGAGAGGAGCCTCGCTACCCGCCGAGGCCGCGAGTACGCCCGGCAGATCCCGGCGGGCCGCCTTCTTACCGAGACGGACCTGCCAAAAGAGCCGGGCACCTGCGTCGACGCCGCCGCGCACCTCGCCTCCGTGCAGCGCGCCGTCGCCGGAATCGCCGCCGCACGCGGCGTCGACACCGAGGAGGTCAGAGCCCTTGTCCTGGCCAACTCACGCGAGCTCATCTGTTAGCTTGTGGGGCTTCAGGCAAACCCGGCTTCCAAGGTACCCGCTGGTGGTAAAGTCAAGGTTTGTATAACAGCCAGAAAGCAAAGGTTCGGCCAGTTGATCAAGCACCTCAGAATGCCTGCCCGCAAGGCGCAGACGGCCTGCGCGCCGCTCTCGCACACCATGCTCGCCACGTCGTCGGCGGAGCTCGACCTGCCCCTCGAGGACGTGGTCGTCGTCTTCGCGTGCAGCGAGAACTTCGTGCCTTATCTCTCGGTCGCCACGCAGTCTATCGTAGACAACGCGAGCAGCGACCGCCGCTACGACATCATCGTCCTCACGCGCGACCTCTCGCCGACGAGCATGATCACCCTCTCGCGCCAGACCAAGGGCGTAAACGTCGGCATCGGTTTTCTCGACGTCGACGCCGCCCTCGGCGACATCAAGCTCCCCCATCACGGGCATTTCCGCCCCGAGACGTACTTCCGCCTCCTCGCCCCTCAGCTGCTCCCCAACGTAGACAAGGCTATCTATCTCGACTCCGACCTCATCGTCAATGCCGACATAGCCGAGCTCTATGACTACGACGTGGAGGGCTACAAGATCGGCGCGACCCGCGACGCCGACACCATCGGCCAGATCGACGGCTACGACGAGACCGTTGGGCCGTATCTGCACGACGAGCTCGGCATGGACGACCCCCACGACTACTTCCAGGCGGGCGTCCTGCTCATGAACCTCGCTGAGCTGCGCCGTACCATCACCCCGGAAGAGTTTCTGCGCATCAGCACCGAGCGCATGTGGCGCTGGCTCGACCAGGACGTCCTGAACAAGGTGGTCAATGGCGAGTATGCACGAATCCCCATGAACTGGAACTACCTCATGGATTGGCAGCACCTGCGCCGCACGCACATCATCGCGAACGCGCCCGCCGATGTGCGCGACGAGTACGAGGCCGCTCGCAATGACCCGAAGATCGTTCACTTCGCCGGTCCCGACAACCGCCCCTGGCTCTACCCCGACGCCGACGGCGCCGACCTGTTCTGGAGCTACGCCAAGCGCTCCCCTTACCTCGAGGAGATCCGCGCGCAGCTCGAGGATTCGCGGGCAACTGCCAAGGGTCTGGCCAAGCGTTTGCAGGTCATCGTGCTGTACAAGGGCATCATGCCCGCTTTCGACAAGACCTGTCCCGGCGGCACGAAGCGCCGCAGGGTCATCATCAAGGGCTACGGGGCGCTTGGCGGGCACAACCTGTAGACCAGAAGCCTTTAGGAGTCTTCACCGAGAAGCGCCGAGACAGCATAAGCCGCAAAACAACCGGGCTCCGAGGAAATGACCTCGGAGCCCGGTCGCTGTTCGTTGGTCGCCGCCGCTACAGCGCGTTCGCCGCCTCGTATGCCGTGCGGATGGCGCTCGCGATGTCGGCAGTACGCTCGCCGGAGCAGTCGCCCACGAGCGTCACGGGGACCTTCGCGCCATCGACGTCGAACGGCACGGCCTTGGAACCCACGGCCATGACAACGTGGTCGCATGGGATCCTCACGGCATCGTCGCCGCAGGTTGCCTCGACGCCCTCGTCGGTGATTGCGACGAGCTTGGTGTTGACGTGCTCCTCGACGCCCTTCTCAGCAAACTCGGCCATGATCCTCGGCAGGATGGTGGAGGACTCCCCTGCCGCGATTTTGTCCAACATCTCGACGATGGTGACCTCGCAGCCCCCGCGAAGCAGATACTCGGCGGTCTCCGTGCCCACAAGGCCGCCGCCGATCACGGCCACCCTACCGGACACCTTGGCGGCGTCGGACAGCACATCCCAGGAGGAGACGACCTTCTCGGAGTCAGCGCCCGGCACAGGCAGCGAGAAATCGCGCGCGCCCACGGCCACGATGGCGGCATCTGCGGCGTTGACCTCCTCGAGCCCCGCCTTGTGGCCGAGCTCGACCTTGACGCCGAGGCGCGGCAGGACCTTCTCGTAGTACTCGGTGGCGCGCAGGATCTCGGACTTGCGCGGAGGCGCCGCCGCGAGGTTGACCTGGCCGCCGAGCTTGTCAGCGGCTTCGTAAACGGTCACGTCGTACCCGCGCAGAGCGCAGACGCGCGCAGCCTCCAGACCCGCGATTCCGCCGCCCACGACGGCGACCCTCTTGGGGCCCTCGCCGGGCTTCACGGACATCGTGGCCTCGTCGCCGTTCTCGGCGTTGAGGACGCAGGAGACATTACGGCGGTTCTGGATAGCGTCCACGCAGCCCTTGTTGCAATTCAGGCACTCGCGGATAGGCTCGCCAGAAGCGGCTTTGAGGGCAATGTCGGGGTCGGTCAGAAGCGAGCGGCCGTAGCCGATGACGTCGGCCTTGCCCTCGGCCAGGATCTTCTCCCCGGCCTCGACGGTGACGACGCGCCCCACGGTGGCGATCGGGATGCCGACCAGTGCCTTCACGCGCTCAGCCACGGGAAGCGTCCAGTTGTAGGGCACCGTGCCCATGGGCGGGATGGTGTCCCCCATGTTGCCGGTGTGGTTGGCCTGGGCCACCTGGATCATATCCACGCCCGCGATCTCGAGGAGCTTCGCAAGCTCGCAGGCTTCGTCAGGCGCAAGGCCACCCTTGCCTCGCGACATCCCGTCCGCGTTCCGCGTGACGACGGGCAGCTTGTACTCGAGCATGAGATCTGGCGCCGCGGCCTTGATAGCAGCGACGACCTCGAGGGCGTAGCGCACGCGGTTATCGAAGGAGCCGCCGTACTCATCGGTGCGGTGGTTGAGAACCACCGAGCACAGCGACCCCACGATCCGGTCACCGTGGACCTCGATAGCATCGATGCCAGCCTTGCTCGCGCGGCCCGCGGCCGCGGCGATGGCGTCACGAATCTGGTGAAGCTGCTCGACCGAGGCCTCGGAGACGAAGTGCTGCATGTCGTGGTGGAGCTTGGCGTAGGCATCGGTGCGGATCCGGCTGGACTCGGCCATCTTAGCCTCGAAGGTCGCCATGTCGCCTGCGGCCTTGGCCTCCTGGGCGGCACGGGCGGCGGCGCCGGAGAGCATGACCATGCGGCCGACTCCGGGCACGTCGTACTCGGGGTGGAAGAGTTGCAGCGCAACCTTGGCGCCGTGGGCATGCAAGGTCTCGGCGAGCTTGGTGAAAGCCGGTATCTGCTCGTCGGAGGCGAGCCTTGGCGTGGGGCTCGCGGTCATGACGGGGGCAACGTCGCCGATGACGATGTAGCCGACGCCTCCTTTGGCCAGGCGCTCGTAGAACGCGAGACTGCGGGGGCCTATGGAGCCGTCGCGCTCCTCGTAGCCGGTGGTCAGCGGCGGGAACATGATGCGGTTCTTGAGTTCGATGGGGCCTACCTTGATGGGCTCCAAAAGCAGCTTAGCGGGTTTGGCCATGAGAATCCTCTCCTTTAGGGGCCGCAGCGCGGCCGTTCGAATTTCCCCCCATGACGAAAGTCTACTTGCGCCATGGGGTAAACCGGAGGAACTTCTCGCCATTCGACCGCACACAAGGTTCGAAAAGGCCTACATGGCAACAAACCCCTCATCTCCTCGCAGGGGATGAGGGGCGATTCAGATCAAAAATACGAAGCGACGGAAAAATTAGTGCATCTTGCGAATTATGCGGGGAGACTCAGCGCCGCCGACGGACTCCTTGGTCACGACGACCTTGGTGACGTCGAGGTCGGAGGGCACGTCGAACATCGCATCCTGCAGCGTCGCCTCGCAAATGGCTCGCAGGCCGCGGGCGCCCGTCTTGCGGGCAAGGGCCTGCTCGGCGACCTCGGCCAGGGCATCCTGCTCGAACTCAAGCTCCACACCCTCAAGCTCGAAGATGCGCTTGTACTGCTTGACGAGCGCGTTCTTGGGCTCGACGAGAATGCGTACGAGGTCGTCGACGGTCAAGGCCTTCGTTGAGGTAATCACCGGCAGGCGGCCGATGAACTCGGGGATCATGCCGAAGGTGTGCAGGTCCTGGGGCATGACCTCGGAGAGCAGGTCGATGTCGGCCTCGTTCACCTTGGTGATGGGCTCGGAGTTGAAGCCGATGCCCTTCTTGCCGATGCGGTCGGCCACGATCTTGTCGAGGCCGACGAACGCGCCTCCGCAGATGAACAAGATGTTCGTGGTATCGATTTTGATGAGCTCCTGCTGCGGGTGCTTACGGCCGCCCTGGGGCGGGACGCTCGCCACCGTGCCCTCGAGGATCTTGAGCAGCGACTGCTGGACACCCTCGCCCGAGACGTCGCGGGTGATGGAGAGGTTCTCGGCCTTGCAGGCGATCTTGTCCACCTCGTCGACGTAGACGATGCCGCGCTCGGCGCGCGCGACGTCGCCGTCGGCGGCGGTGATCAGCTTGAGCAGGATGTTCTCAACATCCTCGCCGACGTAGCCGGACTCGGTGAGCGACGTGGCGTCCGCGATGGCGAACGGGACCTCAAGGAAGCGCGCGAGGGTCTGGGCGAGCAGTGTCTTGCCGGTGCCCGTGGGGCCGAGCAGCAAGATGTTGCTCTTCGCGATCTCGACATCCTCGCCGTCGGCGGAGGTGCCGTCGTTGCCGGAAAGAATGCGGCGATAGTGGTTGTACACGGCCACGGACATGGCGCGTTTGGCCTGCTCCTGGCCCATCACGTACTGCGAGAGCTCCTCGTAGATGCGGTGCGGGGTCGGCAGCTCGCCGCCCGCGAGCGCATCAGCGGCGGGCGCGTCGTAGTCGAAGGGGTCGCCCATGGCGCCGCCGTCGATCATGTCGCGGCACATCTCGACGCACTCGTCGCATATGCACACGCCGTCCTGGCCAGCGATGAGCTTGTTGACCTGCGAGCGCGTCTTGTGGCAGAAGGAGCAGCACATCTCGCCGGTGCCCTCGTCGCCGAACTCGAAGCCGCCGTAGCCGCCGCCGTAATATCCTCCGTTGTTGGATGCCATCGACTACTCCTGGGTCGCCGGGTCGTTGCGGGACGCGATGACGCGGTCAACGAGGCCGTACTCGCAGGCCTCGGCCGCGCGCATGTAATTGTCGCGCTCGGTGTCGGCGTTGATGCGCTCGATGGGCTGACCGGTGGCGTCGGCAAGCATCTGGTTGAGCTTCTCGCGAATCCAGCGGGTCTCGTCGGCGACGATCTGGATGTCGGTCTGCTGGCCGGAGACGCCCGAGCTAGGCTGGTGGATAAGCACCATGGAGTTCGGCAGCGAGAGGCGCTTGCCCTTGGCGCCGCATGCGAGGATGGCTGCGCCCATGGAGGCCGCCATGCCAACACAGATGGTCGAGACATCGGGCTTGATGAAGTTCATCGTGTCGATGATGCCGAGACCGGCGTACACGTCGCCTCCGGGCGAATTGATGTAGAGCGAGATGTCCTTATCGGGATCCTGGCTCTCGAGGAAGAGGAGCTGGGCGATGACGAGGTTCGCGGAGTCGCGCGTGACCTCCTCGCCGAGGAACACGATGCGGTCGTTGAGCAGGCGAGAGTAGATGTCGAAGCTGCGCTCGCCGCGTGGCGTCTGCTCGACGACGTAGGGGATCAGCGGGATGTTCGTGGGGTTGTGCATGGTTTCTCCTTGCGCGTACACGACGCCCCGAGCGGGCTGATCTGCTCGCTCGGGGCGTGAGAATGCATAGATACGGGACGCTTAGCTTGGCGCTTACTCGGCGTCCTCGGCCTTCTCGGCCTCGGCGAGACGCTCGGCGACCTCGTCCTTGACGGTCACCTTGGCGTTCTCGACCAGCCAGTCGAGGGCCTTGGTGCGCTTGATGGAGTCGCGGATGGCGGGCAGTCGCCCCTCCTTCTTCCACTGGGCGACGGTGGACTTGACGTCCTCGATGCCGGCGCGGGCGAACTCGTTGTCCACGTCCTCGTCGGTGGCCTCCAGGCCAAGCTTGGCGGCAACGGCGTCGAGGGCGAGGGACTGGCGAGCGCGCTCGTCGGCCTGCTCGTGTAGATCGGCAATGAAGTCATCGGACTTCACGCCTCGGGCGCGCAGATACATGTCGAGGGACACGTTCTGGCGCTGGAGCTGAGCGAGGAACTCCTGCGCAAGCTCGTTGAAAATCTCGTTCTTATAGTCCTCGGGAACCTCATCGAGCTTGACCTGCTTGCCGATGGCCTCGACGACGCGGTCCTCCTTGAGGTCGGGCAGGGTGTGCTTCTTGTCGGCCTCAATCTCCTCCTTGACGGCGGCCTTGAAGGCGGCGGCGTCGTCGTAGCCGAAGGAGTTCTTGACGAACTCGTCGGTGAGCTCGGGGGTCACGGCCTGCTTGATGGCATTGAGGGTGACCTTGACCTTGAAGTCGTGGGAGAGGGTCTCGCCGTCGTGCTCGTGGCTCTGGGTCCACTCGACGTCCTTGGTCTCGCCCTTCTTCATGCCCTCGATGCCGGCCTGGAGCTCAGCGGGGACCTGCTGGCCGTTAAGGAAAAGGGTGCGGTTCTCGGCGGCGAGGTGGGAAGCGCCCTCGACGTTCCCGATGGTCACGTTGACGACGTCGCCCTCGGCCGCGGGGGCCTCGGAGTCGGTATCCTCATAGGAGGTCTGGTAAGAGAGGAGCTGCTTGACCTGCCACTCCACCTCGGCGTCGGTGGCCTCCTCAGGGGGCATGTTGACCTCGGGGGCGTCGTAGGACTCGAGCTCCACCTGCGGACGGACGCCGACCTCGACGTTGGCCTCGTACTCGGAGCCCTCGACGAGAAGCGCCGGCTCGTCGCCGAAGGAGAGACGGCCGACCGGGGTGATGCTGAGCTCCTCGAGCACGGCAGGCTCGAGGTCGTTCAGCAGCTCGTTAGTGGCCTGGGCGAGGACGCCCTCCTTGCCCATCATGGCATCGATGACGGGGCGCGGGGCCTTGCCGCGACGGAAGCCCTGGAAGTTGTACTTGCCGGCGATGTCCCTGTAGGTCTTCTTGATGGCGGCGTTGACGTCCTTGGCGTCGACGACGACCTTGGCGCAGACCTTGTTGTCCTTAGGCTGCTCAGCGGTAACGGTGATGTTCAACGTTCCTCCAGTGTCTCGTGCTTCGGCGGGCCTTCCCCGTCGATTCGATTGCGTATGGGTGCGCGATGGTGCGGGCGAAAGGACTCGAACCTTCACGAGGTCTCCCCCACTGGAACCTAAATCCAGCGCGTCTACCAGTTCCGCCACGCCCGCATGGGTCGCACAGCCTTTAAATAATACCAGAAAAGGACGGATAGCCCAAATGACATGGAAGAATCACAGGGGCAACGGCGGGCTCGACTCTCGAATGATCGGTTCAGTGCTCGGGTGCTGGAGCGGAATTGCCCTACGGGGGGCGCCCGCGCGCCTCTTGCCCCTGTCTGGCTCAGCGCTCGCTTCGCTCGCTCGCTGGCGCGAAATCGCCTGACAGGGGCAAGAGGCGCGCGGGCGGCGGTTGTGGGGCATCTGAGCGTGGAGGGCGGGATTATTTGCGGCGGGTGCTGGGAAGGGAGGGAAATGTGTGCGTCCGCTGCGCGGGCGCGACATAGTTTGGCGGGGGGCGCTCGGCTGCGCCGAGGCGGCCCCCGCGGGAGGTTTGGGTAACGAGAGCCCTGGAGTTGCGTTATCCAGTAATGGGGGCGGAGTTCTTGCCCCGGAATTGCGGTATCCAGTAACGGAATACGGGGAAATGCCCCGGGATTGCGGAATCTAGCAGCGGTGGATTGCTGGATGGCGGGGGTTGAGGGCTAGGATGCAAGGGAGGCGGCCCGTCTTTCGACGAGGGCCGCCTCTTGGTTGATGATGAGCGCGTCTGTTAGTAGGAGATGTCCTGGAGGGCGTAGACGTCCAGGGGACCTTGGCGCAAGGAGCCGATGGCTTGGACGAGGGCTACGGCGCCGGACATGGTGGTGGCCATGTCGATGCCGCGGCTCACGGCCTCGGAGCGAAGGATCGCGCCGTCGCCGCGGGAGCTATGGCCCTTGGGCGTGTTGATCATGAAGCTGATCTTGCCCTCGGCGATCATGTCGCCGATGTTCGGGGTGCCCTCGGAGATGCGCTTGACGACCTCACAGGTGATGCCCGCGGCCTTGAGCGTCTTGGCGGTGCCGCTCGTGGCGACGAGGTCGTAGCCCAGGGTGCGAAGTGCCAGGGCCACGGTGGCCACGGAGCGCTTGTCGCGGTCGCAGACCGAGAGGAACACGGTGCCGGACTGGGGCACGTCGTAGTCGATGGCCTCGCGGGTCTTGGCGTAGGCCTTGGGGAAGGTGACGTCGAGGCCCATGACCTCGCCGGTGGACTTCATCTCGGGTCCAAGCGTGACGTCTGCGCCCGGGAAGCGGCTCCACGGCATGACGGCCTCCTTGACGGCGTAGTAGCCGCGGTCGGAGTCCTCGGGGGGAAGTCCGAGGTCGCAGATCTTCTCGCCGCTCATGACGCGCACGGCGTACTTGGCGAGGCTCACGCCCGTGGCCTTCGACGAGAAAGGCACGGTGCGCGACGCGCGCGGGTTCAGCTCGATGACGAAGACCTGCTCGTCGCGAACGGCGTACTGGACGTTCAGCAGGCCGCGGATGTTGCAGGAAAGGGCGAGCTTGCGGGTGATGTCGCGGACCTTGGCCACAATCGCGTCGGAAAGCGAGAACGGCGGGAAGCAGCAGGCGGAGTCGCCGGAGTGGATGCCGCACTCCTCGATGTGCTCCAGGACAGCGCCCACGTAGCACTCCTCGGTGTCGCACAGGGCGTCCACGTCGAGCTCGATGGCGTCCTCGAGGAAGGCGTCCAGGTAGACCGGGTGGTCCGGGGAGACCTTAGTCGCCTCCTCCATGTAGGTCACGAGGTCGGCGTCGTCGTAGACGATGCCCATGCCGCGGCCGCCGAGCACGTAGCTCGGCCGTACGAGCAGCGGGTAGCCGACGCGGCGGGCGACGGCCTTGGCGTCGGTCACGGTCTCGGCGGTCTCGGAGGGCGGATAGGCGATCTCGAGGCGGTCGAGCAGGCTGGCGAAACGGTCGCGGTCCTCGGCCAGGTCGATGGCCTCGGGCTGGGTGCCCATGATGGGGACGCCCGCGGCCTTCAGGCGCTTGGCGAGGTTGATCGGGGTCTGGCCGCCGAGTGTCACGATGACGCCCTCGGGCTTCTCGACGTCGATGATGTTCATGACGTCCTCGAAGGTGAGCGGCTCGAAGTAGAGGCGGTCGGAGGTGTCGTAGTCGGTCGAGACGGTCTCGGGGTTGCAGTTGACCATGATGGTCTCGTAGCCCTTGGCGTGCAAGGCATAGGCCGCGTGGCAGCAGCAGTAGTCGAACTCGATGCCCTGGCCGATGCGATTGGGGCCGGCCGAGAGGATGATCGCGCGGGGCTTGTCGGCCTCATGGAACTCGGTGGCGCCGCCCTTCTCGTATGTGAAGTAGTGGTAGCTCGTGCGGCTCGCGAACTCGCCTGCGCAGGTGTCGACGGTCTTGACGAGCGGCCGGACGCCCAAGACCTCGCGGATGGCGCGGACGGTGTCCTCGCGCTGGCCGGTGAGATGGGCGATCTGCACGTCGGAGAAGCCCATCTGCTTCGCGGCGAGCATGTGCTCGGCGTCGAGGCCGCCGAGCCCGAGCCCGGCGATGGCCTTCTCAGCCTTGACGATGTCGTTGATGCGGTGGAGGAACCACTGGTCGATCTTGGTGGCGGCGAAGACCTGCTCCACCGACCAGCCGCGGCGCAGCGCCTCAGCGACGTAGAGGATGCGCTCGGGCGTCGGCGTGGAGACCTTCTCGGCGAAGTTCTCCTCGTCGAAGTCGTCCTTGCCGTCAGCGCCGAGGCCGGCGTGGCCCTGCTCCAGCGAGCGCATGGCCTTCTGCATGGCCTCCTCGAAGGTAGAGCCGATGGCCATGACCTCGCCGACGGCCTTCATGCGCGTGGAGAGGCGGTCGGACGCACCCTTGAACTTCTCGAAGGCGAAGCGAGGGACCTTGACCACGCAGTAGTCGATGGACGGCTCGAAGCAGGCCGGCGTGGAGTGGGTGATGTCGTTCTGGATCTCGTCGAGGGTGTAGCCCACGGAGAGGAGCGCCGCCATCTTGGCGATGGGGAAGCCGGTGGCCTTGGAGGCAAGTGCCGAGGAGCGAGAGACGCGCGGGTTCATCTCGATGACGATGACGCGGCCGTCTTCGGGGTTCACGGCGAACTGAACGTTGGAGCCGCCGCAGGCGACGCCGACGCGCTCGAGGATAGCGATGGAGTAGTCGCGCAGGCGCTGGAGCTCGAAGTCGTTCAGGGTCTGGCAGGGAGCCACGGTGATGGAGTCGCCGGTGTGGACGCCCATGGGGTCGAGGTTCTCGATGGAGCAAACGATGACGCCGTTGCCGGCGACGTCGCGCATGACCTCCATCTCGATCTCTTTCCAGCCCTCGATGGACTGCTCGACCAAGACCTCGGTCTCGGGCGAGAGAGCCAGGCCCTGCTCGCAAATACGCAGCAGGTCGTCGTGGTCGTAGGCGATGCCGCCGCCCGCGCCGCCGAGGGTGAAGGACGGGCGGATGACCACGGGGTAGCCGCCGACCGCGTCGACCGCGCCCTCGCACTCCTCGATGGTGTGAGCGATCTCGGACTTAGCGACGTCGATGCCGATGTCCTTCATAGCCGCAGCGAAAAGCTCGCGGTCCTCGCCCGTCTCGATAGAGTCGACGTCGCAGCCGATGACCTCGACGCCGTACTTGTCGAGCACGCCGGCGTGGGCGAGGGCGACGGCGCAGTTAAGGCCCGTCTGGCCGCCCATGTTGGGCAAAAGGGCGTCCGGGCGTTCCTTCTCGATGACCTTGGCCACGGAGTTTGCGGTAATGGGTTCGATGTAGGTGCGATCGGCCGTCTCGGGGTCGGTCATGATGGTGGCCGGGTTGGAGTTGACGAGAACGACCTCGTAGCCCTCCTGGCGAAGCGCTTTGCAGGCCTGGGTGCCGGAATAATCGAACTCGCAGGCCTGGCCGATGACGATGGGGCCGGAACCGATGATGAGGATCTTCTTGATATCGGTGCGCTTGGGCATTAGAAGCGCCTCCCTTCGCGGACGTCGATGGCAAGGTAATCGGGCTCGCCGTCCATGAGGCGCGCGAACGCGGCGAAGGCGTAGGTCGAGTCGTTGGGGCCGGGCTTGGCCTCGGGGTGGTACTGCATGGAGAAGGCGGGCACGTCAAGGAACTGGATGCCCTCGGGCGTGCCGTCGTTGAGGTTGACGTGGGTAAGGCGGATGCGGCCGTAGCGTTCGGTCTCGACGACCGGGGCGATGTGCCTCTCGCTCCAGAAGCGCAGGTCGTCGACGTGGTCGGAGTAGCCGCCGGAGAGCTCGGGGACAAGCGGGCCGAACGTCTTGAAGATGGGGCCGTAGTTGTGGTTCTGCGCCGTGATCTCAACCTTGCCGGTGAGCAGGTTCATCACGGGCTCGTTGCCGCCGTGGTGGCCGTACGGGAGCTTCTCGATCTGGCCGCCGGCCGCCATGGAGATGACCTGGTTGCCGAGGCAGATGCCGAAAACGGGGAGCTTACCAAGACACGCCTTGACGGCGTCGACAACGGGCGGAACGGTCTCGGGGTCCCCGGGACCATTGGAGAAGAAGACGCCGTCGGGGTCCATGGTGAGGACCTTCTCGGCAGGCGTGTCCCACGGCACGACGGTGACCTCGCAGCCCACGGCGGCCAGGCGCTTGGCGATGCCGGCCTTCTCGCCGCAGTCGTAGGCGACAACCTTGTGCTTGCGCTCACCCTTTGCGGGGACCACATAGGTGTCGTCGGTCGAGACGTCGGCGACGTAGTTGTGCTGCGAGATGGGCTCGGAAGCCTTGACGCGGGCGACGAGGCTTTCCGGGTTAAGGTCCACGGTGGAGATGCAGCCCTTGCAGGCGCCGTGCTCGCGGATCTTGAGCGTCAGGGCGCGGGTGTCAACGTCCTCGATGGCAACGACGCCGCGCTCGGCCAGAAACTCGGGCAGCGAGGTGACGGACTGCCAGTTGCTGGGCTCGTAGCACATGTCGTGCACGATGAGGCCGGAAAGGTGCAGGTCGCGCGCCTGCATGTCGACCTCGTTCACGCCGTAGTTGCCGATCTGGGGGTACGTCAACGTAACGAGCTGGCCCGCGTAGGAGGGATCGGAGACGATCTCCTGATAGCCCACCATGGAGGTGTTGAAGACCACCTCGCCAAAGGCCTCGCCCTCGGCGCCAGCGCAGCGCCCGAAGAAATAACTGCCGTCCTCAAGCGCCAGGAGCGCCTTAGAGGTGTTGCCGCCGTCGACCAGAAGGTTCAACGCGCCACCGTCCTTTCCGTCTGCGCCCAAGGGGCTTCGCGCATGGCAGATGGCCCGCCTCAAAAAACGGAGCCACGCCAAAGGGCGCTACTCCGAGAAGGCTGTGCGCGAATACGTTGTGGACGCCTTTTCGGTCTCTCGTACCGTCTTAAAGGTCGATGACTAGTATAGCGACCAACAGTTAGGAATAATCGATGATTGAGGGACTTTACATATAAGAAACTGCAGGTCAGAGAATTAATCTGTGTTTGGAAGCCTAACAATTTGTAAGGTGTTGCAGCCCGATACGCATGCATTCGAATTATGCACCGCAATTTGAGGGCCATAGCCCATGGCCATCCGCTCAACGCCGACGACTTGCGGCACGAAACCCTCATCCGCGGGGCCCGTCGCGGCCACGTGCACACAAAATCCGGGATGGCGGCAGTTTTTCGCGGACCGTCCGAGTAGCCGAATTTTAGACAGCTCGTCTACCTGCGGTTTTATTGCGCGTAAAGCGCAGGAAACTCACAGGGTCCGCGAAAAACTGCCGCCATCCCGGATTTTCTTCGGCGACCGACGCATAACGCTCAGATCGAGGGCTCAATCCCCCTGTCCATAAGGGTTTTACGCCCTGCAGCGCATCAAAACGATGCAGATCAACGAGATCAGAGGGCAATCGCAGGTTCCCAGGGATTCGAGTGTTCCGAAGAATAACAGAAGCCCGGAAGCTTGCGCACTTGGACACGCGAGCCTCCGGGCCCCAAACAAGATTCGTTGCTAGAAACCCTGTTTAGCAGACGCCCTGGGCAAGCATGGCGTCGGCGACCTTCTCGAAACCGGCGATGTTGGCGCCGAGGACGAAGTTGCCCTCGCTGCCGTACTTCTTGGCGGTGTCGTCGACGTTGTGGAACATGCCGCGCATGAGCTGCTCAAGCTTGCCGTCGACCTCCTCAAAGGTCCAGGAGAGGTGCTCGGCGTTCTGGCTCATCTCAAGGCCGGAGACGAGCACGCCGCCGGCGTTCGCGGCCTTGCCGGGCATGAAGGCGACGCCGTTGGCCTGGAAGTACTCGGTCGCGTCGATGGTGGTGGGCATGTTGGCGCCCTCGCCGACCACCTTGCAGCCGTTGGCCACGAGAGCCTTGGCGTCCTCGAGCAGCAGGGTGTTCTCGCGGGCGCAGGGAAGCGCGATGTCGCAGGCCAGCTGCCAGCAGCCGCGGCCCTCGCCCTCGTGCCAGACGGCGTTCGGCTTCTCGTCGACGTACATAGCAAGCGAGACGCCCTTGTCGTTGCCGGAGCGCTTCTTGTTGTAGATGTGCTCGAGCACCTGGTAGTCGATGCCCTCCTGGTCCTCGACCCAGCCCTTGGTGTCGGAGCAGGCGATGACCTTGCCGCCGAGCTGGGAGACCTTCTGGATGGCGTAGATGGCAACATTACCGGACCCGTGGACCACGACGTTCTTACCCTCGAAGGAGTCGCCGTTGGACTTGAGGTACTCGTCCACAAAGTAGACCAGGCCGTAGCCGGTGGCCTCGGTGCGGGCAAGCGAGCCGCCAAAGGAGAGGCCCTTGCCGGTCAGCACGCCGGTCCACTCGTTGCGGATACGCTTGTACTGGCCGAACATGTAGGCGACCTCACGGCCGCCGACGCCCAAGTCGCCGGCGGGGACGTCGGTGTTGGGGCCGATGTGGCGGCACAGCTCGGTCATGAAGGACTGGCAGAAGTGCATGATCTCGTTGTTGGACTTGCCCTTGGGGTCGAAGTCGGAGCCGCCCTTGCCGCCGCCCATGGGAAGCGTGGTGAGCGAGTTCTTCAGGATCTGCTCGAGGCCGAGGAACTTCAGCATGCCGAGGGTGACCGTGGGGTTGAAGCGCAGGCCGCCCTTGTAGGGCCCGATGGCGGAGTTGAACTCGACGCGATAGCCGCGGTTGACCTGGACCTTGCCGGAGTCGTCGACCCAGGGCACGCGGAACATGACCACGCGCTCGGGCTCGACGAGGCGCTCGAGGATGGCGGCCTGCTCATACTCGGGGTGGGCGTCGAGGGACGGCTGAAGGGTGCTCAGGATCTCGGTGGCAGCCTGGATGAACTCCTTCTGCTCGGGATAGCGGGCCTTGAGGTCGGCCAGAACGTTCTCGCAATACGTCATGTTCTCTCCTATCGTCTGGGTCCGCCGGCGGTGTGCCGGCGCGGCCGTAATTCCAAGAAGACAGGTTACGCACGTCGTGTTTCGCGTTATGTTTCGTCCGCGAAGTCGTAACTTTATCGCGCGATTTGAGAAACATTGCGTACATAAGGCCCGCTCAGACGCGTGTTGTTTAACGTCTTTCGGGTGTGGGGGGCCGGTGAACGGTCATATGGCGCCGCTAAACGGCGAGCAAATAACAACGGCTCAGCCTTATTGCAAGGCTTGCCGCAATAAGGCTGAGCGGGACCACAATCCGGCAACAGAAAACGAACCGACGCTCGAGGGCACCGATCCGTTGTCATTTACTGGAGCGGGTGACGGGAGTCGAACCCGCGTCATTAGCTTGGAAGGCTAAGGTTCTACCGTTGAACCACACCCGCATATAATGGTCGGGGCGACTGGATTCGAACCAGCGACCCTCTGCTCCCAAAGCAGATGCGCTACCAAGCTGCGCCACGCCCCGGAACCGAATAACCACTATACGCGAGATGCCTTCCCAGGGCAAGCGATGAGTATAGAATGGCTGGTATACGACACGCTTCAGAAAGGCCGAAGATGCCTCGCTCCCCTCTTGGAAAGGCGTTGATTATCGCCAACCCGGCCGCCCAGAGCGGCGAGGGCGAGAGGGGCGCCCGGTTCGCGGAGTCGTTTCTCAGCACCTTCGAGTCAGCCACAAACAGCTTTAAGGTCGTCCGCACCGCGGCCCAGGGCGACGCGACGGGAATTGCCGCGAACGCCGCCGCCTACGACACCGTGATCGCACTCGGAGGCGACGGCGTCATCCATGAGGTCGTCAACGGCCTCATGCAAATCAAGGGCCTCGACCGCCCGCAGCTCGGCATCGTTCCCATGGGCTCCGGCAACGACTTCGCACGCACCCTCGGCATCAAGAAAAACAACGTGGCCGCGGCGCTTGCGCAGCTCGTCCGTGGAGAGGCGCGCAGCTGTGAGCTCGGCCGCGTCAACGGCAGCTACTACATGCAGACGCTCTCGTTCGGCCTCGACGCCGCCATTGCCCTCGACGCCACCAATAAGCGAGCCGAAGGCACGACGCAAAAAGGCGAGGAGCTCTTTGCGCGCTCCGCCCTGAGCATCCTCTCGAAGGCGGGCGACGGCTATACCTGTAAGGCGAGCTTCGACGACGAGGACCCCGTCGACCTCAAGAGCATAATCTTCGCCGTGCAGGTCGGACCGACCTACGGCGGAGGATTCAAGATCTGCCCCGATGCAGACCCGACCGATGGCCTTCTCGACGTCTGCTACAACATCAAGAAGCCCTCGCTCCCGAAGCTGCTTGCCCTGCTCGGGCTTGCGCGCGCGGGAAAGCACACGGTGTCGAAGGCCGTCGAGTCGCGCCGAATCACCCGGGCCGAGCTCCGCTTCGAGACCGAGCCACCATGCCAGGTCGACGGCGAGAAGCTCGAGGGGACCGAGTTCTCCATCGAGGTCGTACCCCACGCCCTCGAAGTGATCTTCCCCAAGAAGGCGGCGAGGCACAACGTATGAAGCGCGACAAAAAAGGGCCCCGAGCGAACTCGAGGCCCTTCGTTGAGCGCTAAAGCACGGAACTTACTTGGCGGAAGCTTGCAACATAGCCTTGACCTCGGCAGCCGTCTTGAGCTGCATGACCTTATCGGTAAGAGCGTCGGCCTCGGCCTTGCTCCACTCGGAGATGATACGCCGGGTGCGCAGGATGGACGGGGCGGAGACGGAGAACTCGCCCAGGCCGAAGGAGAGCAGGACGGGGATCAGCAGCGGATCGGCCGCGGCCTCGCCGCACATGCCGACCATGATGCCGGCCTTGTCGCCCTCCTCGATGATGCGCTTGAGGGAGCGGAGAACGGCGGGCTGGTAAACCTCGTAGAGGTAACCGACCTTGTCGTTGCCGCGGTCGGCGCACATGGTGTAGCCGATGAGGTCGTTGGTGCCGATGGAGAAGAAGTCGCACTCGGCTGCCAGGTCGTCGGCGATGAGGGAAGCCGCGGGGGTCTCGATCATGGTGCCGACCTCGATGTCCTTGTTGTAGGACACGCCGCGGGCGTCAAGATCGGCCATGCACTCCTTGACGAGGGCCTTGACCTGGCGAATCTCGTCGATGTTGGTCACGAGCGGGACCATGATCTTGATGTCGCCGAAGGCGGAGGCGCGCAGAAGAGCCGTGAGCTGGACCTTGTACTGCTCGGGGTTGGCCAGGCAGTAACGGACGGCGCGGTAGCCGAGGAAGGGGTTCTCTTCCTTGGTGAGGTCGAGGTACGGGATCTCCTTGTCGCCGCCCACGTCGAGGGTGCGGATGATGACCGGCTGGTTCTTCATGCGCAGGGCGACCTTCTGGTAAGCAGCGAACTGCTCGTCCTCGGAGGGGAGCTCCTTGGCGTCCATGAAGAGGAACTCGGAGCGGAACAGGCCGACGCCCTCGCAGTCGTGCTCGGCGGCGACGTTTGCGTCGTCGGGGTTTCCGATGTTGGCGACGAGCAGCTTCTCCTCGCCGTCGGCGGTCACGGTCTTCTTGCCGCGATAAGCCTCGAGGGCGGCCTTCTCCTCGGCGTACAGCTTGGCCTTGCCGCGGTAGTGCTCGAGATCGCTGTCGCTGGGCTTGGCGACGACCTTGCCGTTGGTGCCGTCGACGACGACCATGTCACCGGTCCTGATGTTGGTGCAGGCGTCAGCCACGGAAAGGACCGCGGGAATCTCGAGAGCACGGGCGATGATGGCGGAGTGGGAGGTGCGACCACCGGTCTCGGTCACGATAGCGGCTACGTTGTCCTTGTCGATATCGGCCGTCATGGACGGGGTGAGCTCGTGCACGACGACGATGGAGTTCTCCGGCAGCGTGGAGAGATCGACAAGCTCCTGGCCAAGGAGGTCGGCGAGAAGGCCGGTCTTAACGTCGGCGACGTCGGCGGCGCGCTCGCGGAACAGCTCGTCCTCCATGTTTGAGAACATGTTGTAGTACATGTCGTAAGCCTCGGAAACGGCCTGCTCAGCGCACATGCCGCTCTCGATGGAACCGTTGACCATCTCCTTGATGCCCTCATCCTCGGCGAACTCGATGTGGGCGCCCATGATGGCCGCGGCCTCGGGGCCGACGGTTGCGGTCATACGCTCGATCTGGGCATTGGTTTGGTCGATGAACTTGGCGACGGCGACCTCGTAGCGCTGCTTCTCGGCCGCGGCGTCCTCGGGCGCGTGCGGCGTGAAGCTGAGGTCAGGCTCGACGGCGACGCGAGCGACGCCGATACCGATGCCGTCAGATGCGTTGACTCCCTCGTACATGTAATCCCCCTACGTGTCTGCCGCTTTCGCGGCACTTCCCTTATATGCCCACGCGGCCTTGCGACCGGCCGCGCAAAGAGCCGAACCTAATTCTCCCCCGCCGTGCCGGCCGACGCCTTGAACTCCTTGGCAGCCTGCGACTGGCTCTCCTCGACGGCGCGCGCGGCCGCGGCGTCCTTGGCGTTCTGCATATCGTTGGCGATGATGCCGGGCAGCGCGCGGCCCATCTTCTTGTAGAGCGCGGTCACGACGCGGTCGATCTTGTCGCGCCTCGCGATGCCCTTGGAGGCGGCAGTGGCGGTGCCGCAGGCGGAGGCGAAGACAAGGGCGGTATCGTAATCGGCGCCGCGGGTGACCATCGACAGGAAGCCGCCGACCATGGAGTCGCCGGCGCCGGTGGCGTTGACAAGGCGGATACGGGCCGTCGGCACGATGTGCTCGGCGCCGTTCTCGTCCAGAAGCAGCGAGCCGTGGCCACCGCAGGAGATGATGACATTGCGCGCGCCCTCGTCCTGGAGCTTATGCGCATAAGGCATGCACTCCTCGGGCTCCTCGATGTTCACGCCGTAGATGCGCCCGACCTCATGGTTATTGGGCTTGATGAGGAACGGGTGAGAGGACAGCGAGTCCATGAGTAGCTGGCCGGGGGCGTCGACGACGAACTGGATACCGCGGCCGGCAAAGCGCTTCATGATCTGGTTGTAGATGTCGGTAGGTAGGCAGCTCGGGATGGAACCGGTGAGGACGAGCGTGTCGCCCGTTCCGATGACATCCATGCGATCGAGCAACTCCTCGATCTTCTTGTCCGAGATCTTGGGGCCCATGCCGTTGCACATCGTCATGACGATGCCGTTGAGCTTGACGTTGATGCGGGTATAGCCCTTATCGAGGCACACGAAGTTGGACGAGATACCCTTTTCCTGGAGGCGGTGAAGAAGGTAGTCCCCCGTGAACCCGGCCGCGATGCCCATGGCGATGCTCGGGGTTCCGACCTCTTTGAGCAGGGTCGAGATATTAATACCGTTACCGCCACAGTGCAGCTCCTCGCTCGAGGACCTGTTCGTGTAGCCCATATCGAGCGTCAGCGGGTGCATGACGTAATCGAGGGCAGGGTTCAACGTCATCGTGTAAATCACGCGTTCTCCTTCCGACAGGATGCGACAAGCTAAAGTATGCCGCAAACCCCATGCCTCAATCACAAGAAAATGAACTCATGCGCATCTCATTTTGGTTTGTAGTCACAATCCACAACACATCAGTTCGGCGAGCGGGCGAGCGGCGAGACAACGCAAGCGAGCCGGCTCACAAATTGCCGCGAATAGACACGGGCCGCCATGCCTAACCTGTCGCCCGCAAAAAACGGTTCGAGTTGGTCCATCGGTGTTCCGCCCGCAAAGAAAACCGCTCGACTTGGTCCGCCTGTGGTCCACTTGCAAATAAAACCGCTCGAGTTGGTCCGTTTGCAAAGAAAATGCCTCGAGTTGGCCCCAATCGGACCAAGTGGGCGCGAATTCTTTGCGGCTGAGTCCCCATCGGACCAAGCGGGCGCGATTTCTTTGCAACTAGGACCCGACTCGCGGCGGCCCCGGCCGCTCGCTAGGGACGCTCCGCGCCCCCTTTACGCTCACGCCCTCGCGGGTTCGAGTCCCTCAGGGCGCCGGGCGGCGGCCCGCCCGTCAAAAGCAAGGGCCCCGTCGCCGGGGCCCGCGTCAAAGCGTAATGGTGCGCCCTGAGGGATTCGAACCCCCGACCTTCGGATTAGAAGTCCGCGGCTCTATCCAACTGAGCTAAGGGCGCGCGTAAGTCGGTATTCTAGCATCTATCGAGGACGACTTTGGCCGCGAGAAGCCCGGCGACCGTCTTTCCGTCCTTTATGAGGCCCGCGAGAACGCAATCCACCGCGTCATCCAAGGGGATCCACAAAGCCGAGATGAACTCGCCCTCGTCGGGATCGGCCTCGCCGGCCACGAGGTCGCGGGCGAGAAACACCTCCGTATGCTCGTCAGTAAACCCGATGGAGCCGCAGTCGCTCACCAGGTGCTCGAGCCTCCCCGCGTGAAGGCCGGTCTCCTCCGCGAGCTCGCGCGCCGCGCAGATCTCGGCCCCCTCGCTCGCGTCGAGCTTGCCCGCGGGAATCTCGACCGTCATCCGGCCGGCGGCCACGCGATACTGGCGGACGAGGCAGACGCGCCCCTCGTCGTCAACGGCAACGACCCCTGCGCCGCCGCAATGACGCACAATTTCGCGTTTGCCGAGCGAGCCGTCGCTCAAAGCGACATCGAGTAGGTGCGCCGAGAAGATGTTTCCCTGCCATGTAAGGTCATCGGCGACAACATCCTCATAAAAGCGCTGGTCAGGCTCGAGCGCAGCTCGTATCGCCGTAAGGCTCTCTTCCCTCATCTCTCCCCTATTCTGAGTAGAACTTGCCGGTCGCGCAGCCGATCGAGTGCCCGTTGGCCGCGTTGTGCACCTCGACCTCGAGGCCGATTTTGCCATCCAACGACTTCATGTCGGCGATCGCGCCGCGGTATACGAGCTCGTCGCCCTCGTAGACGGGGGCCGCAGAGTTCCACATCGTCCCCTCGTGGTGCTACGCGAGATAGCCATGCGCGACGTTCCCGCAGTACGCCATGCCGCCGTCCTGGTTCTAATTGTCGCCGGTATTTTGGCAGCGCACCCCGTGATGATGTTCTCGATGCGCTCGGCGGCGTCGGCGTCGTCCTCAGCGCCCGCCGAGGCGGGGTCCTCGTCGGCTCCATTGAAGGACGAGCTGCCGGTATACGAAGAAGCGCCTTCGCCCGGATTCGAGGCCGCGGCGCCCTGGCCGTCGTCGGCCCCTTGCTGCGCCTGGTCCGACGACGCGCTGCCGACCTGGTCGAGAAAGCGTGAGAGAGCCCCGGGTCGACGACGATCGCCGCCGCTATGGCAAGGACGATAAAGCCCCCGCCGCGCCGCATCTTCTCCATTAAGACCTCCTTCTTGACTCAACTATAGCGGTAGAAAGAAGGATGTACGCACCGCCCGGCAACAAAAAACGGACGCCCAAAGGCGCCCGCCTGCACTCTATGGTGGATCGTCAGGGGTTCGAACCCTGGACCTTGGGATTAAGAGTCCCCTGCTCTACCAGCTGAGCTAACGATCCATATTCAATTGAATGGGGTGGGTGAAGGGTCTCGAACCCTCGACCTACGGAGCCACGGTCCGTCGCTCTACCAACTGAGCTACACCCACCATTCGCTTCCCTCTTCAGGCAGCTCGTATATTATGCAAAGACCGGCGGCGCGATGCAAGGACTTTTTTGACAAAACTCAAAAAAGTTGCGGGTCCTAGGCACGGCGCGGCTAATTACCCCCGAGAAGCGCGAGGATATCGTCACGCGTGAGCAGCGCGGACTTGACCTCCTCGCCCGACAGCACGCTCTCGGCGAGCCCGCGCTTGGACTCCTGCATCTGAAGGATGCGCTCCTCGATGGTATCCTTCGCAATCAACTTGAAAACCGTGACGTCTCGGCGCTGGCCGATGCGGTGCGCGCGGTCGGTGGCCTGGTCCTGCGCGGCGGTGTTCCACCATGGGTCGTAGTGGATGACGACGTCCGCCGCCGTGAGGTTGAGGCCAACGCCGCCCGCCTTGAGCGAGATGAGGAACACGTCGGCCCCGCCCGCCTGGAAACGCTTGACGAGGCGCTCGCGCTCCTCTTTGCTCGTGGACCCGGTGAGCTGGAAATGCGAGACGCCCTCGGCGGCCAGGCGCTCGGAGATGATCGCCAGCATGCTCGTGAACTGCGAGAACAAGAGCACCTTGTGGCCGGAATCGATGGCCTGCGCCACGAGCTCCATGCAGGTCTCGAGCTTAGCCGAGCCTCCGTCGTAGTCCTCGAAATAAAGGCTCGGATCGCAGCAGACCTGGCGCAGCTTAGTGAGCTCGGCGAGCACCTTGAGCTTGTCTTTCTTGATTTCCTGGTCGCCGGCGTGCTGGATTTGCAGGGCGAGGCGGTCCTGGCAGGCGAGGTAGAGCTTCCTCTGCTTGGCCTCCATCTGGGCGTAGACGACGCTCTCGGTCTTCTCGGGAAGGTCGGCCAGCACCTCCGACTTGAGGCGGCGCAGCACAAAGGGGCCGATGGCGCAGCGAAGAAGGGTTGCCGACCCGTGCTCCCTCGCCTCGACCGGGCCCTCGTAGAGCTTGGCGAAGCGGTCGCGGCTCCCGAGGTAGCCGGGCATGAGGAACTCGAAGATGCTCCAGAGCTCCTGCAGGCGGTTCTCGATGGGCGTGCCGGTAAGGGCGAGGCGGACTTCGGAGTCGAGGCACTTGACGGCCTTGGTGACCTGCGCCTTCGGATTCTTGATGTACTGGGCCTCGTCGAGCACGACGCGGGCGAAGCGATGCTTCGCGTAGGTCTCGACGTCTCGGCGCAAAAGGTCGTAGGAGGTCACGAGCACGTCATGGGCGTCCGCGCCGCCGATGAGCGCCGTACGGGCTGTCTTTGTGCCGATGACCGCGGCGGCGTCGAGGCCCGGGGCGAAGCGCTCGAGCTCCGAGACCCAGTTGTACACGAGGGAAGCCGGGCATACAACAAGGGTTGTGCCAAGCGCGCCGGCCTCCTTTTGCGCAAGGATATGGGCAATTACCTGCAGTGTCTTTCCAAGGCCCATGTCGTCTGCGAGGATGCCGCCGAAACCGAAGCGCTCGAGCGTGCCGAGCCAGCGCATGCCGTCCTCCTGGTAGCCGCGCAAGGTGGCGTTGAGGCCGGCGGGCACCTCTATGTCTGCGTCCGCGTAGGTGTCGAAGTCGCGGACGATGGCGCGGAAACCGGCGTTGCGAGAGAGGCGGATGCCGTCCGCGCGGTCGAGCAGCGCGTCGATGAGGAGCGAGCGGCTTGACGGCAGCCCGGCGTCGCCCAATACGAGCTTCTCGACGTCCACGCCGAGGCCCGCCGCGAGCTCGTCGGCCTTGTGGAGGTTGCCGCCGATGCGGACGATGTCGCCCGAGGAGAGGCGCACATACTTCTGCTTGCGCTTCCAGCCGTCGAGGTACTCGAGCAGCTCGCGCTGGGTCATGCCGCTCGCGCCGAGCTCGACGTCGAGGAGGTTGCTCTTGACGGTGGCGCGCACCGAGAGGTTCGGCGACTGACGCACGTTGATGCCGCTCAGGCGCTCGGAGAGGAGGACCTCGCCGAGCCCGGAGAGCTCGGGCAAGCCCTCGGTGAGAAGGCGATAGAGCAGCTCCTCGTCCGCCTCATCGAACACGTAAAGCCCGCCAACGAGCGGGAAATAGTCCTCGAGGACGTCCATGACGTGGTACTCGGCCGCCATGTCGCGCGCAGGCTCGCCGGGCAGGCCCTCGCGAAGGCCGAGGTTGATGGCCCAGTCCCCGTACGCGACGCGCGGCTCGCAGGTGAGCTCGCCATCGTCGAGGCCGATGGTGAAAGAAAAGGCGGGCTCCGGCGGCTCGACGGAGGCAAGCGACTCGGGAACCCGCACGTCGGTCCAGGCGCGCAGCACCGGCAGCACCGATCGGCAGAACTCGGGGGCGTCCTTGGAGCTCACGTGGGCGGTGCCGTACGCGTCAAGAAGCGCCGAGAAAACCGGGGCGGCCTCTCTCGCGAACTCCTCAGAGGTACGCAGGAGCCGGGAGCCATACGTGGCGTAGCAGTGATCCCCTTGATAAATAAGTCGCAGGTCAGATGGCAAATTGATGTCGTAGCCGCCGTTCTTTGCCTCGAGGATCTCGCACTCGATCGCAGGCTCCCCCACCCCGACCGCAAACTCGCGGGCCTTCTTCTTCGATACCCGGTAGCCCCAGCGGTCGTAGCCCGAGCCCTCGTCGACGCCAAGCTGGACGCAGGAGCCCTGCATGAGGTCCAGCACCTCGCAGATGTCGGCCGGCGAGAGGGGCAGCTCCTTGACCTCGGTGCCGCGCCCGCCGTCGGCGTAGTCCCAGCGCGAGAGATAGAAGGCCTGCTGCGTGTCGACGACGCGCGCGAGCAGGTCGAGCAGGGCGCAAGAGCGCTCGTCGAACGCCGCGCGGGCGCACGCGAACCTGAGCTTCTTGCCGAAATCCATCGTAGCGCCGGCGCGCCAGGCACTAACAAGGTCGGCCACGTTCTTGACGATGTACTTCGTGGTCCCGCGGTGCACGGTGAGCTTCAGGGCGAGGCAGCCGGCGTCGGCCGTCCTCGCAGGCGTGACGAACGCGGCAGAGAGACGCGCTTTCTCGGCAACGGCGGGCTCGGGCGCCAAGACGCGCGCACGGCGCTCGGTAGCATCGCGCAGCCGGCGGTCCGCGGCCCCTCTGAGCAGGCCGGATATGGAGCTACTCGTAGGAAGCTCGGGGGCCTTGCGGGGCGCTGGCGCGGCGTATCGGCCTGCCACCTCACCGTCCTCGTAGGGGCCCATGAACGCAAGGGCGAGGGCGATCTCGTGCTTACACATGCCCCGGTAGCTGTAGGCGGCGGGGCAGGTGCAGGTGTAGTCGAGGACTTCGTCGCCGGCAAGGTCAAGGTCGACGGTCACGTTGTAGAAGCCGCCGTGGGAAGCGTCGACCTTGCCGCCGATGCGGACCGTGGAGCCGATGCTCCCCTCTCGCCGGCTCACATCGAATACGGCGAAGTTGCATGCGAGCCTCTTGCCCGTATCGAATGTGCTGCTAAGAGCGGCCTCGCGCTTGAGGCTCGTCACGAGTTGCTTGCTGGCCATTCGTCACCGCCCGCCGCAAGCCTAGAGGATACCCTCGAGGTCGCCGCGGTTTCGGGCCTCCTCGAGAAGGTGCTTGAAGACGACGTCGCCGTGCAGGCCGTCGTGCTCGAACTCGTTCGTGACCCACGCGTGGCTGCGGCCCACGCGGCTCAGCGTGTCGAGCTGCAGACCGGAGTCGACATATAGGTCGTCGAAGTAAACGGCGCACTGGAGCGGCACCTCGTTTGAAACAAGCTGCTCCGTGTCGTAGAGCTTGCCGAAGCGCGTGTCCTCCATAAGCACGTCCATCGCCGCGGCGAAGGGCTGAAGCGCCGGGTCCTCGGCGAACATCCAGGGAAACATCGCCTCGCCGAACATCATGAGCGGACGGGCGTCGGGCGAGAACTCCGGGCGCGATGCCGCCTCGCGGGCAGCAGCCCAGCGGATCGGCCGGTCGAGCTCGCCGTCGGCGTAGATGAACTCCTGGAGCGTCCAGTAGAGCGGGTTCGAGGAAGACCCCGTGTTTGCGAGGACGGCCTCGGCGAAGCCGCGGTTCACGTTGACGCGCGAGGCGTCGCCGTCAGCAGCCGCGAGCGCGGAGCCGGCTGAGCCGTCGCCCTCTGAGAAGGCGAGGTCGAGCATATTGTGCAGGCGCTCAGGGGCGGGCTTCATGCCGAGGCCGCCGCCGATGAGCTGCATGCGCCGGACACTGAAGGGGCTGCCGTCGGGCAGCGCCACGTCACCGGCGGACAGACGATCGGCAAGAAGCGTGACGCGTTCCCGGTCAACCGGATAACGCTTGTACCAGGCGTTTGTTTTTGCCACCATGCGCGGGAAGGTGTGCGCGTAGACGTCGTCCGCCGAAGCAGGCACGTGCGGGATGCCGCCGCCGACGAAGGACGCGGCGACGCCCTCGGGGAAGGTCGAGAGGTTGCAAAGGGTGAGGAACCCGCCGTAGCTCTGGCCGAGCGTGACCCAGCGCGCGGCCCCGAACTCGGAGAGGCGCAGGTACTCGAAATCGCGAACGATGGAGTCGGCAAGGAAGCGCTTGAGGTATTCGGCCTGGTAGGTTGCCTCATCAAGGCCAAGGTCGCACGCCTCGGCGGCAACGAGCCCCATGCGGCGCCCGTCGACTGCCGAGGAGCGGCCGGTGCCGCGCTGGTCGGGCAGCACGATGCGGAAATGCTTGAGCGCCTCCTCGATCCAACCGTCGGACGAGGCGTTGAGCACGCGCGGTCCGGCGCCGCCGGGACCGCCCTGCAAATACACAATAAGCGGCAGGTCACGGCCCTTGTTCTCGGGCAAACAAATGGTCCGATAGAAGAGACTGAGCTTTTTGTCGGCAAAGGCCGGGTCAGGCTTTAGCACCGCGGACTCTGACGCGAGGCGCGAGCAGGCCGTCGCCCCCGTTATCGCGAGCTCCGCCGGCGAGGTCCCCCGCCAATCCAGCGGCACCTCAACCGAATGATCCTCCACATACATCCCCGGCAAGTAATAACTGCTCAAAAGCCCCATGTCTTCTCCAACCATACGCAGATTTCACGCTCACGAGTATCGCACACCCTCCACCCGCCACGCCTCCGCACCTCTCTCCAAGAGTTCGGAAGGCTTCCAAACTTTCTAAACGTTTAGATGAAGAGTCGATATGCTTATCTATCTGCGGTTATATAATTTTCAACCAAAGTTCGGAAGGCTTCTAAAGTTTGAAACCTTCCGAACTTCAAAGGAGTTGTTTGGATGGCGGAAGGTGGTGATGGGGATTAGATGAGGAAATTTTCGATTGGTAATTCTTACATAGAGTCCGTATCTGCGCTTTGATGAAAACCGGGAAGAATTCTGTAAGACTGCGGTAAGAATTCTTGCAAACGCGCATGGAACAATCTTCGCCACCCGATAAAGGAGGCGATATGTCCCATCAATCGACCATGATTATCTGCGGAAACTCCGCGCTCGACTACCATCGCGTGTCCAACGGCGCCCAGTTCCCCGGCTACGAGGAAATCCTTGTCCGATCCATGCGAACGATACGCAAACACGACCAACACTTTAAGCGGGTGGTCGAGGTCCTCGACCAGCTAGATCTTCCCGCCCCGCTTCATTTGCTCAGCACCGGGCCGGGCGATCGCAAGAACTCAGTTCTTGCCAAATACCACTACTATGCGCAGCAACCACAGGTTGGCGACCTCATAAAGCTTGATGAGAACATCTATGTCTGCGCCCCGGAGCTTGCGCTCGCTCAAGCTTCGGTGCGAGCCGGAATTGCGGCAATCGATCTGCTAATCCTCGAGTTCTGTGGGACATACCTTCTCTCACCGCGCTCAGACTCGGGATTCATCGGAACAAGTGCGCCGCTTCTCACGCTAACGCAGATTGAACAGGCCTTTAAGGATAAGAAACGGGTGCCGGGGTATGCCATGCAGCCGCGCCTGCAAGCGCTCGAAGTCGCCGCGGAAAACTCGAATTCGCCGGCGGAGTCCGCGGTTCACGCGATACTGAGTCTTCCGGTGGGCTATGGCGGATATGGCATCAGCGGCATTGAGCTGAACAGAAAAATTCCCCTTGATTCGAAGGCCGCTCGCATGGTTGGCGTCGACGCAATCCGCCCCGATTTCTTCATCGGGAAAGCAAACACAGTTGGCGAGTACAAAAGCCTCATGTATCACCCCGAGGGAACCTGGACAAACGACGACAGGAGAATAGACGCGTTCGAATCTATGGGTTAGCACACGTTCACCCTGAATAACGAACGGGTAAGAAACTTGCCCGACCTCACCACAATCGCCCAAAGCATCCAAACCCGTCCGGCGAGCTGATGATCCAGCCTTCCGGGGAAGACCTCATGAGAAGGCTCGATCTTCACCGTCGCCTATTTCATGCCCCGACGCAAACCCCTCGCAGCAGCAATTATCCCCCAAAGTTCGGAAGGCTTCCGAACTCTATGGACTTTTAGTTAGGTCTTTTATTTATCCATCTACCTGCGGATATAGATAGCTAAACAAAAGTTCGGAAGGCATCCGAAGTTTGGAAGCCTTCCGAACTTTAAGGGGTAAGTTGAGAGTGGTGGGTGTTAGGGCGGCATTAGACCAGGTACTCGGCGATCTGGACGGCGTTGGTGGCGGCGCCCTTACGGATCTGGTCGCCGCAGCACCAGAAGGTGAGCGCGTTAACGCCGTCGGGAGCCGAGAGGTCGCGACGGATACGGCCGACGTAAACGAGGTCCTGGTCAGAGGTGTCGAGCGGCATCGGGTACTGCAGCTGCTCAGGGTCGTCCACGACCTTGACGCCAGGGGCGGACGCCAGGATCTCGCGGGCCTCGTCCGGCGTGATCGGGCGCTCGAACTCGGCGGTGATGGACTCGGAGTGCGAGCGCATGACGGGCACGCGCACGCAGGTGCAGTTAACGCGGACCTCGGGCAGGTGCATGATCTTGCGGCCCTCGTTCTGCATCTTGAGTTCCTCGGACGTGTACATCTCGTCCTTGAAGCCGCCGATCTGTGGGATCAGGTTATAGGCCAGCTGGTAGGTGAACGGCTTGGTCTCGCCGATCTCGCCGCCCTCCGCCAGCACGCGGCTCTCGCGCTCGAGCTCCTTCAGGCCCGGCATGCCGGCGCCGGAGGCAGCCTGGTAAGTGGAGACGATCAGGCGCTTGAGGCCGGCCTTCTGGTGCAGCGGCCACACCGGCACGAGGCCGATGATCGTGGCGCAGTTGGGGTTCGCGATGATGTTGCGCGGGTGGTCGGCGATGTCGGCGGAGTTGATCTCCGGCACGACCAGGGGCACGTCCTCGTCCAGGCGGAAGGCATGCGAGTTGTCAACGCACACGGCCCCGCGCTTGGCGGCCTCGGGGAGAAGCTCCTTGGCAGTGGCGTCGCCCGCGGCGCCGAGCACGATGTCGACGCCCTCGAAGGCCTCGGGGCACGCGAGCTGAACCTCGACCTCCTCGCCGCGGAACGCGACCTTCTTGCCAACGGAGCGCTCGGAGGCGAGCGGCACGAGCTTCTCGACGGGGAAATCGCGCTCCTCGAGGCACTCGAGCATCTGGGTTCCGACGACGCCAGTGGCGCCGAGAATTGCTACGGTCTTACCTGCCATGATTCAAATACCTCCCTGGTAGATGACTTGTTTAAGGTGCGCAGACGCATATGCGCGGAAGTTCAGGCTTCGGGGGGGCCGTCCTACTTCTCGTTAGGCTCGATAACCTCGTCGCGCACGAAGCGGTCGTAGATGACCTTGATGGCGCGGTCGAAGTCCTCGTTGTTCACGCCCATGATGATGCTGATCTCCTGCGAGCTCTGAGTGATCATGCGAATGTTGATGCCGGCCTCGCCGAGGGCGCCGAAGATCTTGCCGGAAGTGCCGGAGCGCTTGGACATGTTGCGGCCGACGACGGAGAGAAGCGCCAGCTTATCGACCATGGTGATGTCGTCGGGGGCGATCTCCTTGCGTATGTCGGAGACGATGGAGTAGATGGAGTCGCGCACGTCGTCGTGGTTGACCACGACGCCGAAGGAGTCGACGCCCGTGGGGATGTGCTCGACGGAGACGCCATAGCGTTCGAAGATGGCGAGTGTCTTGCGCACAAGACCAACCTCGTTGGACATGTGGGCCTTCTTGATATGGACGCTCACGAAGTCCTTCTTGCCGGCGATGCCGGTAATGAGGTGCTCGTCCTCGCCCGCCTCGGCGTTCTCGCGAATGATCGTACCCTCGTCAGCCGGGCGATTGGTGTTCTTAATCTGGATGGGGATATTGACCTCGCGGACCGGGAAGATGGCCTCTTCCTGCAGGACGGAGGCGCCCATATAGGAGAGCTCGCGCATCTCGTCGAATGTGATGCGGCGGATGGAGCGCGGGTGGTCGACGACGCGGGGGTCGGCCGAGAGGAAGCCCGAGACATCGGTCCAGTTCTCGTAGAGGTTCGCGTCGACGCAGCGCGCGAGGATGGCGCCCGTGATGTCGCCGCCGCCGCGCTGGAAGAGCTTGATCTGCCCGTCGACCGTGGCGCCGTAGAAGCCGGGGAGCACGAAGCTGCCCTTGCGGACCATGACGTCCTTGAGGCGGGCGGCGGTGCGCTCCATGTCGACGGAGCCGTCGTGGTGGAACACGACGACGTCGGCGGCGTCCACGAAGGGCATGCCGAGGTACTCGGCCATGAGGTTGGCGGTGAACCACTCGCCGCGCGAGACCACGTACTCGGGAGAGTGCTTCTTGATGTTCTTGCGGAAAGCCTCGAACTTCTCGGCGAGCGGCCACTTGAGGCCGAGCTCGTCGACGATGTCCTGGTAGCGGGCCTCGATGTCGCCGAGCAGGCTCGTGCAGTCGACGCCGTAGGTGATGTGTGCGTTGACGAGCAGGAGCAGGTCGGTGATCTTGTTGTCGCCCGAGAAGCGCTTGCCAGAGGCGGAGACGACGACGAACTTGCGGTCAGGGTCGGACTCGACGATGCCCTTGACCTTCTTGAACTGCTCGGCGGAAGCGACGGAGGAGCCGCCGAACTTGGCGATCTTGATCATAGTGGGGATTTTCCGTTCCTAGACGAGGGCTGCCATGAAGCTGGTGGGGTCGGACTCGAGGGCGGCATCGAGAGCCTCGCGGGCCTCGACCGCGGTGATGCCTCGGACGAGCCAGGCGCCGTCAGCGTACGGCTCGGAGCCCGCAGGCGCCTCGGCGCAGCGGAACACGTAGTCGCCGGTGAGAAGCGCCGGGTCGTACTCTAGGCCGCGGCTGAAATCGTAGACGGGACGGCGGGCGCCGCTCTCGCAGTCGAGCACGTCCTGCACGATGGCGTTGCCGGTAGGCAGGCTGCCCGCGCCCTGGCCGTAGAACTTGAGCTCGCCGACGGTCGCGCCGTCGAGGCTTACCAGGTTGAAGTTGGAGGGGACGTTGGCCTCGAGGGACTCGAGCTCGCAGGCAACGGGCTCGACCGCCACGGCGTAGCGGCCGTCCTTCTGGACGCCGCGGCCGAGGAGCTTGACCGTAAGGCCGCGCTCGCCGAAGAGGTCAAGGTCGGCCTTGGTGAGGTTGCGAATGCCGGAAACGGGCAGGTCGTGCACGCAAGCAACGTCGAAGGCGACCGACGCCGTGATGAGGGTCTTGTTCTTGACGTCGATGCCGTCGATGTCGGCCGAGGGGTCGCGCTCGGCGTAGCCGAGCTTCTGGGCCTCGGCGAGGACGTCGCCGAACTCGGCGTCCTCCTTGAGCATCGAGTAGACGATGTAGTTTGTGGTGCCGTTCATGATGCCCTTGAACGACGAGATCTCGTCGATGCGGCGGGCCTTCTCGATGCCGGCGATCCAGGGGATGCCGCCGCCGACGGAAGCCTCGATGAAGAGGCCCACGTTGTGCGCCGAGGCGCAGGCGGCGAACTCGTCGAAGCAGGCCGCGACCACAGCTTTGTTCGAGGTGACCACGTGCTTTCCGGCCTCGAGCGCGCCCATGATATAGGTGTGGGCCGGCTCGACGCCGCCCATGCACTCGACGACGAGCTCGATCTGGTCGTCGGAGAGAATCGCGGCGTAATCCGAGGTCATGCGGGGGTCGCTCAGGCGATCGGGGAGCTCGAGGATGCGGGCCACCTCGACGGAGCCGACGCGATCGGAAATGATCTGGTCGACGCCGCGTCCGACGGTGCCGTAGCCGAGAAGGGCGATCTTCATGGGCAGGTTGTCCAATCTTTCAAGTCTGTGTCCACAGGGGCCGGGCTCCGGGCCTCGCGGTTATCATGTTTTGCATCCATCCGTGGTATACGACTGGACGCAAGGAGCCAACAGTGAATTCGTTCTACCACAGCACGCGAAGCAATTCCGATTCCGTAACAAGTAAGCAAGCTATTCTCCGCGGCATCGCTCCCGACGGCGGCCTCTACGTCGCCGACTGGCTCGGCGAGAAGAAGCTCAACCTCGCCCGTGTCTGCGGACAGGGCTTCCAGCAGACGGCAGAGCTCGTCTTGGGCGCGCTTCTCCCCGACTTCACGGCCGACGAGATCTCGGCCTGCGTGGCCGCGGCCTACGGCGAGCAATGGGACACGCCCGCTTGCTGCCCCGTGACCAAGCTCGGCGACGACTGGCTGCTCGAGCTCTATCACGGCCCCACGAGCGCCTTCAAGGACGTCGCGCTGCAGATGCTCCCGCAGCTCATGGGCGTCGCGAGCAAGGACGGCGAGGCCGGCGGCAAGAACATCATGATCGTGACCGCCACCTCCGGCGACACCGGCAAGGCGGCGCTTGACGGCTTCGCGGGCGTCGACGGCTGCGGCGTCACCGTCTTCTACCCCGAGGGCAAGGTCTCCGACATCCAGTACCTGCAGATGGCCACGCAGGCGGGGGCCAACGTGGCCGTCTCGGCCGTGCGCGGCAACTTCGACGACTGCCAGACCACGGTCAAGCAGATCTTCGCCGACCGCGAGCTGGCCGAGCGCCTTGCCGAGAAGGGCTGCGTCCTGTCGAGCGCGAACTCCATCAACGTCGGCCGCCTGGCCCCGCAGGTCACCTATTACTTCGACTCCTACGCGCAGCTCGTGCGCGCGGGCGCCATCGAGCTCGGCGACGAGGTCACCTACTGCGTGCCCACCGGCAACTTCGGCGACGTGCTCGCCGGCTACTACGCCAAGCTCCTCGGCCTGCCCGTGAGAAAGCTCATCGTGGCGTCCAACTCCAACGACGTCCTCACCGACTTCCTCACCACCGGCACCTACAACCGCCTGCGCCCCTTCAACAAGACGATCAGCCCCTCCATGGACATCCTCGTCTCGTCGAACCTCGAGCGCATGCTGTACTACTTCTGCGACGGCGACTGCGAGCTCGTGGCGAGCCTCATGGCGGACCTCGCCGAGAAGGGCTCCTACACCGTGCCGCCCACGGTCCTCGAACGAATCCGGTCCGTCTTCGCCTGCGGCCGCGCGGACGACGACGACACGCGCGCCCAGATCAGCGGGACATGGGACAAGCTCGGCGTCCTCATCGACCCGCACACCGCCGTTGCCAAGAAGGTCCTGGACGAGACGGCCGCCGACGGATCGGCGCGCGTCGTCCTCTCGACTGCCTCGCCCTATAAGTTCAGCGCCGACGTGCTGGCCGCCCTCGACGAGGACATCGACGGCATGAACGGCTTCGCGTGCATGGATGCGCTTGCCGCCAAGACCAGTACCGTTGCGCCCGCGCAGCTCTCCGGCCTGCGCGACGCCGCAGTGCTCCACACCGACGTGAACGACCGTGAGGGCATGGGCGCCTTCGTCGAGGCGGCCTGCGCGAGGGTCTTCCAGTGATCGGCGCCGACGGTCAGACGTGCCCTATTGCCATCGTCCGCGTGCCCGCTACCTCGGCAAACGTCGGCGTCGGGTTCGACTGCCTGGGCATCGCGCTCGACCTCACGGCGACGTTCCTCATGACGCCCTCCGACGAGCTCGTCATCGAGGGCTGCGAGGAGCGCTTCCGCGGCGAGGCCAACCTCGTGTGGCAGAGCTACCTCACGGCCTGCGGCGAGCTCGACGTCGAGCCGCAGAAGCTGCGCATCACCATCCTCTCCCCCATCCCGCTCTCGGGAGGACTGGGGTCGAGCTCCACGTGCGTCATCGCCGGCGTGGCGGCGGCGCAGATTCTCGGCCTCGGGGCATATGACGCCGAGCAGTGCCTCGTGCTCTCCACGCGCATCGAGGGCCACCCCGACAACGTGGCGCCCGCCATCATGGGCGGCCTCGTAAGCTCCTTCGTGGACGGGGACCAGACCACCTCTACGCGCATGGATATTGCCGATAACCTGCGCTTCGTTGCCATCGCGCCGCCGTATGAGGTGCGCACCGCCGACGCGCGCCGCGTGCTTCCGACCGAGGTCCCCGCCTCCACCGCCGTGTGGCAGATGGGCCGCTGCGTCGCCGTCGTGCGCGCGCTCGAGCTGGGCGACGCGGAGCTTCTTTCCAAGGCGAACAACGACAAGCTCCACGAGCCGTACCGCAGCAAGCTCATCCCCGACTACGAGCCGCTTAAGGCTTGCGCGCTCGAGGCCGGTGCCTGCGCGTTCATGATCTCCGGCTCCGGTTCCACCATGCTCGCCGTGGCCGACGGCGAGAAGACCGCCGCCGCCGTTGAAGCGGCGCTGCGCGATGCCCGCCCCGATTTCTGGGTGCGCAACCTGCCGGCGAACAGTTTGGGCACCACCGTTGAGCTCAACTAGCCAAACCGCTTGTCCCCTCAAAACCTGCAAAAGGGACTGTCCCTTTTGCAGGTGGCAGCAAAAACCGCGCCCCGTCTGGTTCGGACGGGGCGCGGTTATTCTTGCGGGTGAGCACGCGGGAAGCGAGCTATCCGCCGAGGTATGCCTTGCGGACGTCGTCGTCAACGAGCAGCTCGGCGCCGGTGCCGGTCTTCATAATGGTGCCGATCTCGAGCACGTAGGCGCGATCGGCGATGGAGAGCGCCATGTTGGCGTTCTGCTCGACCAGAAGGATAGTCGTGCCGGCGGCGTTGAGCTCCTTGATGATGTCGAAGATCTCCTGCACGAGAATCGGGGCGAGGCCCATGGAGGGCTCGTCGAGCATGAGCAGGTCGGGCTTGCTCATGAGCGCGCGGCCCATGGCGAGCATCTGCTGCTCGCCGCCGGAAAGGGTGCCCGCCATCTGGCCCATGCGCTCCTTCAGGCGCGGGAAGTGGTCGTAGACGACCTCGAGCGTCTCCTTGTTCTCGGCATCGGTGCGGGTGAAGCCGCCCATGTCGAGGTTCTCGGCGACGGACATGTTCTGGAACACGCGGCGCCCCTCGGGGCACAGCGCGAGGCCGCGCTCGACGATTCGGTGGGCCTTGAGGCCGACGATCGACTCGTCCTTGAACTCAACGGTGCCCTGGTCGGGCTTGAGCAGGCCGGAGATGGTGTTCAGCGTGGTCGACTTGCCGGCGCCGTTCGCGCCGATCAAGGTGACGATCTCGCCGCGGTTGATCTCGAACGTGATGCCGCGGACGGCCTTGATGGCGCCGTAGCTCACGTGGATGTCCTCAACGGAAAGAAGGGTATCGGCCACGTTAGTTCACCCCCTGCTTGCCAAGGTACGCCTCGATGACCTTGGGGTTGTTCTGGATATCCTCAGGCGAGCCCTTGGCGATGATGCGGCCATAGTCGAGGACGGCCACGACCTCGCAGACGCCCATGACGAGCGACATATCGTGCTCGATGAGCAAAACGGCGATGCCGAACTCGTCGCGGATGCGCTGGATGTTCTCCATGAGCTCCTCGGTCTCGGCGGGGTTCATGCCGGCCGCGGGCTCGTCGAGCAGCAGGACCTTCGGGTTCGTTGCCAAGGCGCGCAGGATCTCGAGCCTGCGCTGGGCGCCGTACGGGAGGTTACCCGCCTGGGTCGACGCGAACTTGCGCATATCGAAGATGTCGAGCAGCTCGAGTGCCTTGTCGTGGAACTCGGCCTCCTGCTTCCAGTGGCTGGGAAGGCGCAAAAGGTCCTCGATCAGCTTGGTCCTCATGTTGCTGCCGTAGCCGACCAGGATGTTCTCCTCGACCGTCATCTGCGAGAAGAGGCGAATGTTCTGGAAGGTACGGGCAATGCCCATGCGGTTGACGTCGGTCACGGACTTGCCGGCCGTGTCGACGCCGTCGAGCAGAATCGTGCCGCGCGTGGGCTGATAAACGTTGGTCAGCAGGTTGAACACGGTCGTCTTGCCGGCGCCGTTCGGGCCGATGAGACCGGCGATCTCGGTGCGACCGAGCGCGATGTTGAAGTTGTCGACGGCGGTGAGGCCGCCGAAGTCGATGCCGAGACTCTTGGCCTCCAGCACTGGGGGCTTGTCGACGTCTCGCTCGGTCATGAGGTTCGGCGACTTGGGTTCAACCAGCTTGACGTCGCCGCGGATGGACTTACTCATCGCTGCCCACCTCCTTTGCGATCTCGGCAGGCACGGGTTTCTTCTTCCACGGGAAGTCGCGGTTGAGGACTCGCTCGATCACGCGGGAGAGCGAGAAGTCGTAGCTGCCGAGAAGGCCCTGCGGGCGGAAGATCATGACGATGATGAGGACGACGGCGTAGACGACCATGCGGTACTCAGAGAAGGCGCGCAGCGCCTCGGGCAGGATCGTGAGGACGGTGGCCGAAACGACGGAGCCGAGCATGGAGCCCATGCCGCCGAGGACGACCATGACCAGGATCTCGACGGACTTCATGAAGCCGAACTTGGAGGGGTCCATGACGCCGATGCAGCCGGCATAGAGGGCGCCGCCGACGCCCGCGAAGAACGCGGAGGCCACGAAGGCGAGCGTCTTGTAGTAGGTCGTGTTGACGCCGGAGGCCTCGGCCGCGATCTCGTTATCGCGGATGGCGAGGATAGCGCGGCCGTGGCGCGACTTCATCATGGTGTGGATGAGGAAGATGACGATGGCCACGACGAGGAAGACGTTCAGGAAGTTCGTGTACCCGGGGATGCCCGAGAGGCCCTTGGCACCGCCGGTCAAGTCGAAGCCGATCACGCCGTCGATGTTGTTGATGACGACGCGGATGATCTCGGCGAAGCCCAGCGTGATGATGGCCAGGTAGTCGCCCTTGAGGCGCAGGGCGGGGATGCCGATGATGACGCCGCAGATGGCGGCGCAGATGCCTCCGAAGATGACGCCGCAGGCGAACAGCGCGATGGCCGCGGGGTCCGCGTAGGAGGCCATGGCCTTCGTGCTCACGCCGAAGACGGGCATCATGTGGATGATGAAGAGGGCACCCGCGTAGCCGCCGACGCTCATGAAGCCGGCGTGGCCGAGCGGCAGCTGGCCCAGGTAGCCCGTGGCGATGTTCAGCGAGACGGCCATGATGATGTAGATGCCGACCTGCTCGAGGACGCCGGACTGGTAGCGGTTGACCACGCCGCCCGAGATCATCGCCTCGCCGATGATGAGGAACAGGAGCACGAGCACGGCGTTGATGGCGTAGCGCACGGGCATGGAGAGGCTCTTGTACTTAGCAGAGGCAGCGGCCGTGGCGGTGAGCACCGGGCGCTCCTCACCCTTGTTGTAGTAATCCTTCATGTGTGCAGCACCTCCTTAGACCTTCTCCGTCATGGGACGGCCCATGAGGCCCGTCGGCTTGAAGACGAGAACGATGATAAGCAGCAGGAAGACCACGGCGTCCTGCCACACAGACAGGCCGATGGCCGAGACGAACACCTCGGCGAAGCCGACAATGAGGCCGCCGATGACGGCGCCGGGGATCGACCCGATGCCGCCCAGGACGGCGGCGACGAAGGCCTTGGTGCCGAGCATGATGCCCATGGTGGGCGTGACCTGCGTGTAAGCCATGCAGTAGAGCACCGAGCCGATGCCGGCGAGCGCGGAGCCCACGGCGAAGGTGAACGAGATGGTGTTGTTCACGTTGATGCCCATGAGGCGGGCGGCGCCCATGTCCTCGGAGACGGCGCGCATGGCCTTGCCGAGCTTGGTCTTCTGGACAAGGAAGGTGAGGACGGCCGTAGCCGCGGCGGTGACGAGGACCGTGAGGATAGCGCGGCCGGAAAGGTTGGCGTCGGCGATGCTCACGTTGCCGAAGTCGCCGAAGGACGGCACGACCTTGGCCGCGGCGCCGAACACGAGCTGGCCGCCGTTCTCAAGGAAGTAGGAGACGCCGATGGCCGTGATCAGAATCGAGAGGCGCGGGGCGTCGCGCAGGGGCGCGTAGGCAATCTTGTCGATGACGACGCCGAGCAGCATGCAGCCGGCGACCGAAAGGATGGCCGCGATGGCGGGGTGCAGCCCGAGGACGCTCATGGAAATCCAGGCGATGTAGCCGCCGACCATGATGATGTCGCCATGGGCGAAGTTCAGAAGCAGGATGATGCCGTACACCATGGTGTAGCCGAGCGCGACGAGCGCGTAGATGCTGCCAAGCGAGAGACCGTTGAGCAGCTGGGTGATAAACGTCACGGCAAGCACTTCCCTTCCGATTGTGGGGTTCCGATATTGCAAAGAAGGGCACCGGGAGGCGAAGAGCCTCTCTCGGTGCCCTTTTGGTAACGCGGGCTCGAGCGCTTGTGTTTAAGCCTCGATGGTGGTCGCGATCTCCTCAACGCCGCTCTTGAAGGTGATGATGAGCGTGGACTTCTGCGGGTCGCCGGTGCCGGCGTAGGAGATGGTGCCGGTTACGCCCTCGACCTTGCCGGAGGCGATGCCCTCGATCACGGCCTTCTTGTAGTCGTCGGAGCCGGGGGTGCCGCCCTTCTCCTCGGCGGCCTTGATGCCGGCGCAGACGATGGCGGCGGCGTCATAGCCCAAGGCGTTGAAGTTGGTGGGAGCGGAGCCGTACTCGTCCGTGAAGTCGGAGATGAACTTCTGGACGGCGGTATCGGGGTTGGAGGCCACGAAGGAGGAGCAGTAGAAGCAGCCCTCGAGGTCAGTGGCGGAGGCGTAGTCCTGGTCGCCGCCAATGACGCCGGACCAACCGTCGGCGCCAAGGAAGACGCCCTCGTAACCGAGGCGACGGGCCTGGGTGACGATCATGCCGTCGTCCTGGTAGTAGTTGGAAGAGAGAATGGCGTCGGGGTTGGTGGCGATGATGGAGGTCAGCTGGGCGTTGAAGTCGGTGGCGCCGGAGGCGTAGCCCTGCTCGGAGCTGACGGTGAGGCCCTTGGAGGTCGCCTCGGCCTTGAAGGCCTCGGCGACGCCGGAAGCGTAGTCGTCGCCGGAGTCGAAGATGGTGGCGACGGTCTTGTAGCCCTGCTGAGCGGCGAAGTCGGCCATGACCTTGCCCTGGAACGGGTCGGTCACGCAGGCGCGGAAGTAGTTGTCACCGTAGGTGATGACGTCGGCGGTGGTAGCAGAGGGGGTCACGCAGGGCATGCCGTCCTCAGCGGACTTCTGGGCCACGGCGATGGTCGGCTTGGAGGTGACATCGCCGATAATCGCGGTCACGCCCTCCTCGACGAGCTTGTTGTAGACGGTGACGGCCTCGGTAGCGTCGCCCTTCTCGTCCTGGACGTCGGTTTCTACCTGCTTGCCGTTGATGCCGCCGTCAGCGTTGAGCTGCTTGATGTAGAGCAGCGCGCCGTCACGGCAGGCGGTGCCGTACTGGGCAACGGAGCCGGAAAGCGGGCCCATGACGCCGACTTTGATGGAGCCGTCGGAGCTGCCGGAGCCGGAGCCGCCGCAGCCGACGAGGCCGAGGCCAGCGGCGACGAGGCCGGAGACCTCGAGGAACTGACGACGGGAAACGTTGTTGATCATAATCTTCTCCTCCCCTATGGGTAAACGCGCTCATTGAACACATAGGAGGATAAAAGCCGCAGCTCACAAAGCCCACAGGATTCAGGCTAGGTTAAATACAGCGAAACATAAATAAATGATTTTGTAATATATAGCCGCTTAGCGGACTGAATCAGGCCTTTCGCCGAAGTTTGACGACAACTGTCGCAATAATCATTCCGGTTGCGTACCCCGTAAGGTCGATGCAGACGTCGCGCACGGCGCCCGAGCGTCCGGGAACGAAGAGTTGCAGGGTCTCGTCGGCCACGGGCACGAGCGCGAAGGCAAATAGGATGCGCAGCAGTGCGCCGGCGGTCGCCCTCCCCTCCCGGTAAAGCGACTTGGCGAAGTTGAGCACGCCCGCGCCAAGAATCGCGTACTCGGAGAAATGCGCCGTCTTGCGAATGATGAACGTGCAGATATCGCCATCGGCGAGACCAAGAGAATCGAACAGGGGGCGGAGAAGGCTGTAGACGAAACCGCTTTCCGACGACGACTGAGGTCCCTGGATAAGCGAATGCCCCCAGATGAAGCAGCACCACAGAGCGAGGAAAACTCCCCAGCGAAACGCCGGGGACCCGAGTCGAGCGCACAAGTTGTGTCGTGAGCAAACCGTCATCCGCCTCTATGCCTCCATGGCGAGCTCGGTCTTGGCGAAGTTCTTGGGCTTATGGCCCTGCCCTGAGGGGGAAGCTTGGTGCGAGAGAGAAAGGGCACCGATCCTCGAGGAGCTCGTACCACCCCCAGGCAGGCGCAGGAAGCGGCAGGCGGCCTTTCTCATCGCCGTTGAGGAATTGTGACTGAACTTCTCGTTGATAAGATAGCCGACATGGGTCTCGGTGTCCATGACCTCGGGGTGGCCGGCAAGGGTCCTGAACGGGAGGAACGGCAACCGCGAGACCAGCAATGCCTGCGAACGCAGCCGGGCCTTCCTCTTGCCCATGCACCGGGCACCTCCGCAACATCTGCGGCGAACACGATTGAGCCCTAAAACTACCTGCCTTGAATATCTCCAGATGGAGCCCTTACGAGAGGGCAAATGGAAAAGTCAAGCTGCTATGGTTGGGTTCGTTTTAAATATGTTTGCCGCTACAACGATAAGTTTATGCGTTTACTATACCGCAGCTATCAAATCGCAGGACATACATCACGGTGCATCTCTGCAAAGACCTAAAAGACGGCAGGCCGCTGGTCCTCTCATGCGTCTTGCGACCCACCGTCCGTTAGACCATTGAAGACGCCTACGGCCTACGAGATGTATTCGGCCTGCTGCGCCTTCTTTGCGCTCTTGATAAGAAACTCGCGGTTATCGTTTGTTCCCTTAAGGCCCTTAACCAGCGCGTTCGCGGCGCGCTCGACGTTGTTCATGTTGGCGAGCACACGACGAATGCCCCAAACAAAAGGCTGGTAATCGGGCGAGATGAGCAGGTCCTCGTTGCGGGTACCCGACGAGACGGGGTCGATGGCCGGGAAGATGCGGCGGTCGGCGAGGTCGCGGTCGAGCTTGAGCTCCATGTTGCCGGTGCCCTTGAACTCCTCGAAGATGACCTCGTCCATCTTGGAGCCGGTGTCGACGAGGGCAGATGCGATGATGGTGAGCGATCCGCCGTTCTCGATGTTTCGCGCAGCGCCCAGGAACTTCTTGGGCGGGTAGAGCGCGGCGGAGTCCACGCCGCCGGAGAGGATACGGCCACTGGCCGGGATGGCCAGGTTGTAGGCGCGAGCTAGACGGGTGATGGAGTCGAGGACCACCACGACGTCCTCACCCATCTCAACCAAGCGTTTCGCGCGCTCGATCACGAGTTCCGAGACGTGGGTGTGGTTGCTCGCCGGCATGTCGAAGGTGGAAGCCACGACCTCGCCCTTGATGGAGCGCTCCATGTCGGTGACCTCCTCGGGACGCTCGTCGACGAGCAGGCAGAAGAGGTGCACCTCGGGGTTGTTGCGAGCAATAGACTGGCAGATCTTCTTGAGGACGGTGGTCTTGCCGGCCTTGGGCGGGCTGACGATAAGGCCGCGCTGGCCCTTGCCGATGGGGCTCACCAGGTCGATGGCGCGGCCGGTGATGGAATCCTTGCCGCACTCCATGGTCAGGCGCTCGTTGGGGAAGACCGGGGTGAGGTCACGGAAACGCGGGCGCGCCTTCGCCTCCTCAGGCGAGCGGCCGTTGACGGTCTCGACCTTGATGAGCGGCGGGTACTTGGCGTTGTTGCGGTTGGGGCCGACGGTGCCCTCCACACGGTCACCGAGGCGCAGGCCGTTGTTGCGGATCATAGCAATGTGGACGAAGCAGTCGTCGTCACCCGCCATATAGTTGCCGGTGCGCAGCCACCCCGAGCCGTCGTTGCCGATCTCGAGGATGCCGTTAACCGGGCGGAAACCCTCGGCTCGGGCCGCGGCGGCATAGACGGCCTCGACGAGCTCCGGCTTGCGGAGGCCGACGTACGCGATCTGGAGCTCGGCGGCCCGCGCGCGCAAATCGGCAACCTTCATGGCCGCGATGTCTTCCCTCGAGAGGCTGGGCTCAGCGTTGAAATTGCGCTTGTTGCGCTTGTTGCGCTTGCCGTTGCCGTTCTGGTTGTTGTCCTGTTTCTGGTCACCGTCGCGGTCGGGGTCGAACTTGTTGCGACGGTTGCGGCGACCGCGCCGGGAGCCCCGCTCGCCGTCAGCCGCGTCGGCATCGCGCTTACCGTCGGATTGGGGCTCGTCAGGCTGGGGTTCGTCGGCCGAGGACTGGGAAGCGGCCTTGGGCTGGTCGGCGGAAACGTCCTGCGCGGCGACCTTAGCCTGCGCGTCAGCCTCGGCGATAGCCACGGCGGGCAGGGGCATAGATTCGGAGCCCGCCTGGGTGGCCTCCTTCGTCACGTGAATCATGGCGTCGGCGACGGTCGCGGTCTTCTCTTCGGCCCCTGCATCGGGCTTTGCCTTGCGGGGGCGGCCGGAGCGACGCTTGGGCTTCTCGGCAGCGGGGGCCTCGGCAACAGGTTCGTAGTTCGCCTCGAGCGACGTAGCGGGAGCAGATGCCACCGCGCTCTCGGCTACAACGCCCTCATCGGCCTTGGCCTTGCGGGGGCGGCCGGGGCGGCGCTTGGGCTTCTCGGCGGCGGGGGCCTCGGCAGCGTCAACGGTGGCCTCACCAGCTGCGGCTTCGTCGGCCTTGGCCTTGCGCGGGCGGCCGGGGCGGCGCTTGGGCTTCTCGGCGGCGGGGGCCTCGGCAGCGTCAACGGTGGCCTCACCAGCTGCGGCTTCGTCGGCCTTGGCCTTGCGCGGGCGGCCGGGGCGGCGCTTGGGCTTCTCGGCGGCGGGGGCCTCGGCAGCGTCAACGGCCTCGGCGGCAGAGACGATTGCTTCAGCGGTCTTCTTCTTGGATGTCTTGCGCGTGCGCTTCTTCGGCCCGGCCTCGGGCTCCGTGGCCTCGGGCTCCGTGGCCACGGTAGCTACCTTGACTTCTTCGTCATTGGGCATAGGTTACATACCTCTCTGGAAAAGAGCGGCCATTAAGGCAGGCCACACAGCCATATATGCAAATAGGATTCGGCAAACACCTGTGACGCGAGCTTTGATTTAAGAAAGGGAAATTCAATGCAGCGTGAGGTTCACGCCTGCCAAAACCAAGGCAACTATATCAGTACCTGCACATTTCCGCAAACAGCCGATATGACCAATGACCAATCGCATGAATGCTTGCGAATATATTCGCTAAGTATGCAAACAAAATCGTGAATGACGGGTATACGGCGGGCAGTAATTAAAAAACCGCAGGTAGGAGAGGTTTCCGATCTTGAGCTACCGATCAAACGGCAGTTTGTTTGCATACTTAGCAAAAAACCGCCGCCCGCGGGGCGCGGACGGGGTTCTCTAGCGAGCGGTTTTGTTCAAAAGCAGCTGCTTAGTCGCGGGGCTTACGGAGCTTTCGGCGAACCACGACGTCCTCGATGATGCCGGAGAGCTCCTCGGCGCGCTTCAGGCCCGCCGGAGCAAGGCGGACGCTCGTGGTGTGCTGCCCCGCGGCGTCGCGAGATCGTTCGACGAGCCCGAGGTCCGCCAGCGAGGAGACGCTCATAGAGACGGTGGGCTGCAGAAGGCCCAGCGCGTCGACCAGCTGCATGATGCTCAGCGAGTCGGAATCGTCTGCGTAAACACCGAGAAGCACCAAGTCGCCGGCCTTGCAGAACACGGAACCCATAGCGTCGACGTACTTGCAGATGCGCTCCGGCGACGTGCGGGAAAGGGCCGCACCGGACGGAATCTGGGCGCGCGTCAGCGTCGAGAGCTCGGCTACGGCTTCGCGGCCCGCATCGGAAATGCTGCAGACGACGTTGCGGCGATCCTTCTCGCCCTCGCCGCGCACGATATAGGCGAGACCCGCGAGGTGGTTCGTGCGATGGGTCATGGTCGGGCGAAGCGCGCTCTGGTACTCGGCGATCGCGGAGGTCTTGACGGGCTCGTTGGCCGCATCGAGCCTGCAGAGAATCGCGAACTCCTCGAACGTCAGCCTCTTCTTGGAATCAATCGACTGGCGAACGATGTTGTACGCCCTTCTCACCGACATGTACTCGCGAAGATCCATTGTGGTACCCCATTTGATAAAACAATTTGCCATGCGCCCGCGGCCCTGCGCGCAAGGTCGCCAACGGCACGGAATTATACGGAACGTGCGCGGGAAATATGACTTTCCCACGCACGGTACATAAAATAGAAATATAAATCTCTATATCAAGCCAAAAACAGGTAGGTGAAGCCCCGATACCCTACATGGCCTGCGGCGCATTGACTCCGATAAGACGCAGCGTGAGGGCAAGAGCGCGGCGCGTCGCGTCTACCACGGCAAGACGGGCATGGCTTAAGCCGGCGTCGAGCGGCCGACCCTCGCTGGGCAGCACCTGGCAAGCCGCGTAGAACGAGTGGAAGTGGCCGGCCAGCTCCTCGGCGTAGTGCGTGAGGCGGAACGGCGCTCGGTCGCG
Organism: Paratractidigestivibacter sp.; assembly: GCF_963660155.1. Classification (GTDB taxonomy): domain Bacteria; phylum Actinomycetota; class Coriobacteriia; order Coriobacteriales; family Atopobiaceae; genus Paratractidigestivibacter. The sequence goes on from NZ_CAVKWG010000017.1 coordinate 302,354, forward strand.
GGCGCAGGACTCCACGAGGCTCGGCAGCTCGGCGAGTTTACGGGCGAGCGCGGCCTCGGAGGCGTCGGTAAGAAGCCCGAGGTCGTAATCGGAACCCACGGCGCGCTCCGCCACGGCGTCCATGCCGAGCTCGGCGGCCTCCTTGACGCTCACTCCGGCGGCGCGGCGCAGAATCGAGCAGATGCGGGCATGCGCGTACTGCACGTAGTAGACGGGGTTAGTGTTATCTTGGCGCTTAACGGCCTCGATGTCGAAGTCGATCATCTGGTTGTTCGACTTGGCCACGAGGGTGTAGCGGGTGGCGTCGGGGCCGACCTCCGCCAAGAGCTCGTCGAAGGCGACCATGGTGCCCTTGCGCTTGGACATGCGCACCGGCACGCCGTCACGCAGGAGATTGACGAGCTGGCCCAGGACGACCTCGAACTGCTCGGGGTAGCCGAGCGCCTCGCAGACGGACTGGATGCGCTTGATGTAGCCGTGGTGGTCGGCGCCCCACAGGTCGATGACGTGGTCGACGCGCTGGAACTTGTTCCAGTGATAGGCGACGTCGGAGGCGAAGTAGGTGTACTCGCCGTTCGTCTTGATAAGGACGCGGTCCTTGTCGTCGCCGAAGTCGGTGGAGCGGAACCACAGGGCGCCCGCTTCGTCGCGAAAGAGGTACCCCAGCTCATCGAGCTTGGCCAGCGCGCGGTCGACGGCCGAGGTGCCGTCCTCGCCCTTCTCGTAGAGGCTGCGCTCGGAGAACCACACGTCGAAGTCGCAGCGGGCGGTATGGCAGGTCTCGCGGATGGACTCGAGCATCATCTTGTAGCCGCGCTCGCGGAAAGAGGCGCAGCGCTCGTCCTCGGAGGCCGCGGCCAAGCCGTCGCCGTCGATCCCCACGAAGCGGGCAGCGAGGTCGACGATGTAGTCGCCGGCATAGGCGTTGCCGCCGAGGGCCTCGTTGAAGGCATCGGTGTAGGGGTGGCTCTCGGGGCGCTCGTCCTCCTCATCGGCCACGTAGGCCTCGCGGTCGGCAAGAAGCACCGCCACGGCGTCCTCGCGCGTCTTGCCCTCCCCCATCAGCTCAACGAGCTGCAGGTAGCGCTTGGAGATGGAGTGCCCGAAGACGTCCATCTGGGAGCCGTGGTCGTTGATGTAGTACTCGCGCTCGACGTCGAAGCCGGCGAGCTCCATCACGTTGCAGAGCGAGTCGCCCAGGGCCGCCCAGCGGCCGTGGCCGATGTGCAGCGGTCCCACGGGGTTAGCGGAGACGTACTCGACCTGGACCTTCTGGCCGGCGCCCATGTTCGAGCGGGCGAAGTCGTCGCCCTGCTCGCGAACCTGGCGGAAGATGTCGTTGGCCGAAGCGGTGTTGAGATAGAAGTTGATGAAGCCGGGGCCCGCCACCTCGACCTTGGCGAGGCAGGGATCGGCCGGGATGTTGGCCTGGATGGCGGCAGCGATCTTTGCGGGGGCGCAGTGCGCGAGGCGCGCAGAGCGCATGGCGACGGTGGAGGACCAGTCGCCGTTCGCAGAGTCGGCCGGGCGCTCGAAGCCCATGTCGGCGACGTCGAATTCGGGCAGGTCGCCGGCGGCCTGGGCGGCGGCGAGGGCGGCGCGGACGAGTTCCTCGAGCTTATCGGGCATGTGTTTCTCCAAACGTAGGGCGAATCAAAAACTTGGCAATTCTACCAGATGGCGGGCGGGGCATCGGTGGGCGCGCAGGACCGGGGCGCGGGGCCTTGGCCCGCGACCTAGATGACGGCCTTGCCGGAGCTGCGGCGCTCCTCGGCCGAGAGGTCCTGGCGAAGCTTCGCGAGACCGAGCTCGAGGCCCACGGGGTAGGTCTGCGGGTTAAGAAAGCGCGTGATGGCAGGGTCGAGGTGCATGATGGCCGTTTTGCAGCGCTCGCGGGCCTCCTCGATGGTCGAGGTCGCGGCCGCCTGGCCGTGGTATACCACGCGCACGAGCAGCTCCTTGGGCTCACCGGTAAGGTCGTAGGACTGGAAGGTGTCCAGAATGTCGATCATCTCGTCGGTCTGGGGCTCGATGCCCTCCTGGCAGATCATGTCGCCCGCGGGGCAGCCGACCTCGTCATAGAAGCGCAGCACGTGCTGGACGCCGGGGATGGTGCGCTTATAGGCCTGCTCGGAGAGCTTGATGACCGGGCGCCACTCCTCGTCGGCCGAGGCGCGGATGGCCGAGAGCTTGTACACGCCGCCCAGGCTCGGCTGCTGGTCGCAGGTGGCGAGCTTGGTGCCCACGCCGAAGGAGTCGATGGGCGCACCCTGGGCGAAGAGCGACTGGATGGTGTACTCGTCAAGGTCGTTGGAGACGGAGATCTTCACGTACGGCAGGCCCGCCTCGTCGAACGCCTTGCGAGCGTCCTTGGAGAGCCGAGCGAGGTCGCCGGAGTCGATACGGACGGCCGAGAGGCGCTCGCCGGCCTTCTCCATCTCCTTGGCGCAGGCGATGGCGTTCTGGATGCCCTGGTGCACGTCGTAGGTGTCGAGCAGAAGGCAGCAGTTCTTGGGACTGGACTTGGCGAAGGCGCAAAACGCCTCGAGCTCGGTGGGGAACGCCATGACCCACGAGTGGGCATGCGTGCCGAACACGGGAATGCCGTAGATCTTGCCGGCGAGGACGTTGGAGGTCGAGGAGGCGCCGGCGATGTAGGAGGCGCGGGCCACGGCGAGGCCGCCGTCGGGGCCCTGGGCGCGGCGAAGGCCGAAGTCGGAGACGGGGTGCCCCTCGGCGGACTTGACCACGCGGGCGCACTTGGTGGCCACGAGCGTCTGGAAGTTCACCAAGTTGAGCAGGGCCGTCTCGATGAGCTGGCAGTCGATCACGGGTCCCATGACGCGCACCATGGGCTCGCGCGGGAAGACGACCTCGCCCTCGGGAACGGCGTCGATAGTGAGGTCAAGGCGGTGTCCGCGCAGGTACTCAAGGAAGTCTGGCTTGAAAAGCGGGCCGCCGCCAGGGGCCACGATACCGCTCAAGTACTCGATGTCCTCGTCGGTAAAGACGAAGTTCTCGACGAGGTCGGCGATCTGGCCCGTGCCGCAAGCGATACCGTAGCCGCCGCCGAACGGGTTCTCGCGGAAGAAGGCGTTGAAGCAGGCCTCCGACGAGCCGAGGCCCGTCTCCCAGAAACCCTGGGCCATGGTGAGCTCGTAGAGGTCGGTGTTCAGGCTTACGTCGGTGGGCTTGGTGCGGTCGGTGAGCGACATTGCGAATCCCCTATCCCTTGTTGGGTGCGGGCCGCGAACAGACGCGCGGCCCGGCGCGATTGCGTTAGCGGAAAATGGCGAGGAGCAGGAACACGGCGGCAACGACAACGACGCCGAGGATGACGACCTTTTGGCCAACGGGCATCTTGAGGTCGTCCTCGTCAGGTTCCATGAGCTTACGGGCGCGCTCGAGATCGGCGGCGTCCTGGGCCGCCTGTGCCTGGGCGCACTGCTTTGCGGCGGTCGCCTTCGCAGCGTCGGCCTTCTCGGCGCGCAGGGCCTCGAGCTCGGCGCGCTCGGCCGCCTGGGCCTTGGCGGCCTCGCGAGCGGCCTTCTCGGCGCGGAGCTGCTCGAGCTCGGCGCGCTCGGCCTCGGTGAGGCCCTCGTTGTCTGCCATAGATCCTCCGCGTCAAAACGGTTGTTTGTCATCTGACAAGTCTATACCCAAGCGACCCCTCGCGGGGACCGCGCTGACCTGCAATGGGGACAGTCCCTTTTGCAGGTTGAGGACACCTGCAAAAGGGACTGTCCCCATTGCAGGTCAGCGGACGCCGGTGAGGTCGAAGCCAGGCACGAAGCTCTCCGAGACCGTGCCGCCCTCTTGCCACCAGATCCGCTCGAAGCCGAGGTCGTCAGCGCGGCACAGGGCAATCTCGTACTCGTCCTCGGAAACAGCGCGGGCAAGGTCACCGCCGGCCTCGCGGCAGCGGGCATTGGGCGTGTACTGATTCATGAGCGAGAGATCGGCGTCGTTGCCGGCGATATCCCACACCCGGCCGAGAACCTCACAGGTGTCGTCCACGTGACCCGGGAGCAGCAGGTGGCGCACGATGACGCCGCGCTTCATGAGGCCGGTTCGTTCGTCGACGAGGCGCCCACCGGCAGCACGTATCTGGTCGACCATCTGCGCGAGCGCCGCAGCGGCGATGTCAGGATAGTCGGGCGCCGCGGAGAGCTCGCCTGCGAGCGCGCCGTCCGCATACTTGAAATCCGGCAGCCAGACGTCCACAACATCGGCCATGGCCCGCACGGTCTCGACCGTCTCGTAGCCGCCTGTATTGCAAACCACAGGCAGGTGAAGGCCCTGTTCTCGAGCAAGAAGCACCGCATTGCGCACCGTCGGCGCGAAGTGGAGGGCGGTTACGAGATTGATGTTCGCCGCGCCCTGCTCCTCAAGCTCGAGCATCATCTGCGCCACGCGCTCGGGCTTGACAGTGAGGCCGAATCCGCCCGTCGAGATCTCGTGGTTCTGGCAAAATACGCACTTGAGCGTGCAGCCCGAGAAGAACACGGCGCCGCTTCCGCACTCGCCGGAAATCGGCGGCTCTTCCCAGAAGTGGAGGGCGGAGCGCGCGGCTCGCGGAGCCGACGTCATGCCGCAGACGCCCGTCTTGCCGTGGGTGCGGTCGGTGCCGCAACGGCGAGGGCAGATGGCGCAGGCGCCGTAGGGGTCCTCACCAAAGGACGATTCGGGCGCGACGTTTGCCGCAGATGGCTGGCTAACCTGCTCGGACACTACTTGTCGCGCTCCCGCCAGTGCTGCTCGGAGCGTTTTACGGCCTCGGCCTCAAAGTCCTCGTCGGCCGGGGTGATGAGCTCATCCTCGCCAGTGCGCGGGTTGTAGTGATGCAGCAACACGGGCTCGAACAGGTGCAGGTGCTTGGCGAAGAGGAACGAGACCACGGCGAGCGCGGCGAAGATGACGACGCGCGGCCAGGTTCCGACCTGCGTCATAACGACGGAGCCGAAGCACAAAAGCAGCGTCCAGCCGTACATGACGAGCACAGCCTGTCGCTGGTCGAAGCCCTCGTCGAGCAGGCGGTGATGGATGTGGCCGCGGTCGGGCTGGCCTATGCTCACGTGCGCACGGGTTCTGCGGACAATGGCAGAGAAAGTGTCAAGGATGGGCACCGCGGCGATGACGATGGGCACGATGATGGTAGTGAGGCCCGCGAAGCGCGTCACCGATAGCAGCGACGCGCAGCCAAGCGCGAAACCTAAGGTGAGCGAGCCGGAATCACCCATAAAAATGGACGCAGGGTGAAAGTTATAGCGCAAAAAGCCCAACGAGGAGCCCGTGACGACGATGCAGAGTGCCGCCGCGTCAAGGCGCCCGGCCATGACCGAAAGCACAAACATGGTGAAGCTCGCGATGCCGGAGATGCCGGCGGCAAGCCCGTCGAGACCGTCGATGAGGTTGATGATGTTCACGTAGGCGACGAGGTAGATCACTGTGATGGGGTACGCGAGCCAGCCGAGGCTGACGAACCCCGGGCCAAAGGGGTTCGAGATGTCGCCGATGACGAGGCCGCCCGCGACGGCGATAATGGCCGCGAGGAGCTGACCCGCGAACTTGATCTTGGGCTTGAGCGAAAACTTGTCGTCGAGCAGGCCCGTGGCGAAGATGACGCAGAAAGCCTCGACGAGCATCCAGTAGTTGACGTTGAGCTTGGGCGAGGGCACCAGGACGACAGGCCAGCCCCAGCTCATGGTCCCGATGTACTGGAGCGCGAAGGCGGCGGCGATGCCCGAGAAGATGGCGATGCCGCCCATGCGCGGGATGGGGACCTTGTTGACGCGTCGGCCGGTCGGCTTGTCGATGGCTCCGAGGGCGACGGCGATCTTTCGGGCGACAGGGGTCATGAGGAGCGACGCGGCAAGAGACGCGAGAAAAAGGCAGGAGAAGGGGATCCAGTCAGGAACGTGGTAGCTCAATTGCCTCTCCCCTCTTTGCTCGTCGGTCGGTCATTGCGTCAGCGCGGACCTCCTCGCCTGTGCACAGCATATTTCAGTTTACAGGACTGCGCGAGTTCGTGGGAGCGCGAGACGTTCGCCGTCGTTGTCGCTCCACATGACGGAAAGAAGGCAAAAGTCAAGGCTTTACCTGCGGAATAGCTGGACTATATTGAAGGTGTCGTCGCCCCGCGCCTAAACTGGGTGAACCGACAAGCACGACTAGGGAGTCCTAAATCTCGTGTTCAGTACGGGGATTCTCCGTTGACGAGAAAGCCGGAACGCGCGATGCGGACACCCACCTGATGAAGGTGGGTTCATTATTGGCGCGGGACGGCGATTTTTCTGTGCGGTGGAAAGGCTTCGCGGGCGCCGGGCGCGCATGGGTGTTTGAAATTTCGGACAGTCCTCTTCGCACGAACGTGACATTAAGTCACGTTCGGCTCATGCGGTACTCATTTCAAACCCCCAAGCGCGCCCGGCGCCCGCGAAGCCTCACGCAACTTGAGAAAACATCGCCGTGCAAGGGGCGACGCCTCAAGCACGTGGCGGGCGGGAATGCGCTTCGCTATTCCCGCCTTTCTAGCTGCGGCTCATTGCGAGGCTGTCACGTTTACGAACATGAGAGGGCGCCCGCGCGTTAATTGGCCTCGCGGAAGGAAGGGAGCTCGGGGTTGAATCCGGCTTCGGAGAGGGCGTCAATAATCTCCTGGCGGTGCTCGGGGCCGTAGGCCTCGATGGTCACGCGCAGCTCGACGGCGGCGTTGCGGTTGGTGGTCACGAACTGGTTGTGCTTGAGCTTAATGACGTTGCCATTATGCTCGGCGATAACGCTGGCCACGCGCACGAGGGAGCCGGGGCGATCGGGCAGAAGGACGCTCACGGTAAAGACGCGGCTGCGCTGGATAAGGCCGTACTGGACAACGGAGCTCATGGTGATGACGTCCATGTTGCCGCCGGAGAGGACGCAGGCGACGCGGCGGCCGTCGGCGGGCAACTGCTTGGCCGCGGCCACGCTGAGCAGGCCGGAGTTCTCGACGATCATCTTGTGGTTCTCGACCATGTCGAGGAAGCTCACGACGAGCTCGTCGTCCTCGACGAGAAGCACGTCGTCGAGGTTCTCCTTGAGGTACGGGAGGACCTTGTCGCCAACCTCGAGGACTGCAGTGCCGTCGGCGATGGTGTTTGCGGACGGCAGCTTGACCGCGTGGCCGGCCTCAAGGGCGGCCGTCAGGCTCGGAGCGCCCGCGGGCTCGACGCCGATGACGCGAATCTTGGGGTTGTAGAGCTTGGCGAAGGTGGCGATGCCGCAGGAGAGTCCGCCGCCGCCCACAGGCACGAGAATGGTATCGACGAGCGGGAGCTCCTGCACGATTTCCATGCCGATGGTGCCCTGGCCCGTGGCCACGGTCTCGTCGTTGAAGGGCGGGATATAGGTAAGACCCTGCTCCTCGGCGAGCTTCTGGGCGTACTCCCCCGCCTCGTCGAAGACGTCGCCGTGAAGGATGACCTCGGCGCCGTAGCCCTTGGTGCGCTCGACCTTGATGAGCGGCGTCGTGGTGGGCATGACGACGATGGAGCGCGCGCCCGCGTGGGTGGCCGCGTAGGCGACGCCCTGTGCGTGGTTGCCGGCGCTTGCGGTGATGACGCCGCGGTCGAGCTCGTCTTGGCTGAGCTTCGAGATCTTGTAATAGGCGCCGCGGAGCTTGTAGGCGCCCGTGCGCTGCATGTTCTCGGGCTTGAGCCACACACGGTTGCCGGTAGCGGCGCAAAGATAGGGGCTCTCGACGAGCTTGGTCTCGAGCGTAACCTCCTTAACCTTCTCGGAGGCCTCCTCGAACGCCTCGAGCGTGAGCATGTCCGCCATGACGGCTCCTTTCGGTTTCGCGGCGCGTCCGCGGCCGGCGCGCGCAAAGAAAAAACCCGAACGTCGTTTGACGTCCGGGCCTGCTAATTCCTGGTGGAGATGAAGGGATTCGAACCCTCGGCCTCTGCCTTGCGAAGGCAGCGCTCTCCCAGCTGAGCTACATCCCCAGGCGCTCTTGCGCGTTGGTAATTTTAGGCAGTAGTGCCCGCGCGTGTCAAGCAAGAATTGCCGCCTTCGGGTTACTTCATGCCATACCAGGCGATGCCCTCGTCCATCCAGCCGGCGTCGACGACGGTCTTGATTTCGGAGGCGTCGGCGGTGTAGTGGTGCGTGCCGGTGGCGGCATAGGGGTTGTACGCGCGGTAGACGGCCGCGCCCTCGGCGTCGTCGGAGTACCAGCCGACACCCTCGTAGGTCCAGCCGGCGGCCTTGCAGGCCTCGACCTCTTTCTCGTCGGCAGTGTAGTGGTGGTCGCCACCGGGGACGTAGCTGTTGTAGAGGCGATAGACCGGCCTCGAGGATCTCGACGGGGCGACCCAGGCTCCACCCTCGTCCTTCCAGCCGGTGGCCACGCAGCTCTCGACCTCGCCCTTGTCCGCGGTGTAGAAGTGCTCACCGGTGTAGGGGTTGTACAGGCGCATCATCTGAATTTGATTGAGTATCGAAAAATGGGCGCTGGCGTAACCCGAGTAATTGCCGACGCAAGAAGCCAACACGTCCTCCCCGGCCTCGTCATTTGGATCGACCCCGCTGATTGTTACCGACGCCGTACCCGGCCGGATGTTGTCCGAATAGGTTACTTTATAGTCGGCATCTTGCTTTAAAGTCTTATTGCCAAGCATAACGACGACTTCTGGCCTCTGCGCCGCGCCGTTGTAATAGAACGTCGTCAGAGAAAGCGAGATCTTTGCGCTCGTCAGCGGCAATCGCCCGATAGCAAATGTTGCGACCTTAAAGGAGCCCGCGTAGACGCCCAGGCCCGCTATCCTGACGCTCGCCGTCCCCGCGTTCACATTGTTTGAATAGGTCAGTTCATAGTCCACGCCCTCGAGCAGCGCGTCCCCATTCAATGTAACAACAACCGCCGGCTCCACCTCGGAACCCGTGTAGATGTTGCCACCGGCAACGACAACGTTAGCATTGGCAAAAGCGCCAACCGCATCTAGCGCTTCGTCGACAACGGCAGGTTTTGCAACGGCGAAAACGACATTGGCGGCGCAGGAACAAAGCGACGCGACAACAGCGCAAATCGCAATAACTAGCATATATTCAGGACTGTCGAGCCGCCGAAGGTTCGCTTTCATGCAAGAAAAACCTTTGATCCTAGTTCTTGCCAACAGACTGGCGGCGCTCAAGATCGATGAGAAGCGTATCCGCATCAATCGCGGGCAGGAGAATCTTCGGCGTAGGCGACAGCGATGATAGCTCCGCTAGCTTTGCTGAGGCGAAACCATGGGCCGCCTTTATGGCCTCGAGCAGAAGCGAGCGGGACATCTTGTCGTCGCGCCGCGCCTCAGGGTCATCGCCCCCAGCCATGTGCCGAGCAGCGCCAGCAGTGCTCTCCATGGCCGCCACACTCGTCACGACGCCCAAAGTTATCCCAAATACAAGTGCCGGATCGGAATCGGGCTTACCGGCATTTTCGCCAGCCTCGAGCCTAATGGTAACCACAGCCCGAAGAACAGTCCTCTTGTTCTCTGCGTCAAAATCAAAAACGCTCTCGGGATTGTCGATGGACATGGCAATTCCAGATGCCTGGCTCATGGGCTTCACGGCCTTGAAAGCCTGTTCAAGCAGCGTTATGTCATCAACCCTAATTGCAAGCGTGATATCAGTGTCGCCCAAGAAATCCTCCTAAGAAGAGAAAAAAGATTTGCTACGTGAGTTCCAATTTGCTTGTACGAGCATCAAGAACCGTTTTGCAGATGTAGTCAACATCGTCGATAGGTAAATCAGCATACATCGGGAGAGTGAGCACCCGTGCGGCCGCATGGGCCGCAATGGGAGTTGCAGACGAATCGTATTCTTCTCTATAGCAAGCAAAATCGCTGACCAACGGATAGAAATACTTGCGAGCAAATATCGTCTCACGCTTGAGCGCGGCAAGCACATCGTCGCGAGTTGCGCCGAAATCATCCTCGAACACCACAGGAAGATAAGCGTAGTTTGCCTTGACACCCTGCGTCGGCAGGCAGACCTTGATGCCCTTCTCGCCGTCGAGGTTCTCCCAATAACGCTCTGCCACGATCTTGCGCTTAGCGATTTCCTCATCGAGATGCCGGAGGTTACAGATACCCATAGCAGCGCAAAACTCGTTCATTTTCGCGTTGCCGCCAACGTACTCGACATCTTCAGGGCTCGTAATACCAAAGTTCTTCCATTGATTGAGCAAATCAAGGAGCGCGGGATCGCTAAAGCAGACCGCACCGCCCTCGATGGTGTTGAACACCTTGGTGGCGTGAAAGCTAAACATTGAGGCATCGCCGAAAGTAGCAGCGGAGACCCCGTTCTTCTCCACGCCAAAGGCATGAGCAGCGTCGTATATAACCTTCAGGCCATGCTTGTCGGCAATAGCCTGAATGGCCTCGTTGTCGCAAAGATTGCCATAGACGTGAACGGGAACGATGGCGCACGTGTTCTCGTCGATCGCCTCCTCGATAAGGTCGGGGTCGAGCGTGTAGTCAGACTCCTTGATATCGACGAAACGGGGCTCAAGGCCCTTACGCACAATGGCGTGCGTCGTAGAGGCGAAGGTATAGGGCGTAGTAACAACATTGCCCGTAAGGCCCATAGCCTCGATCACACACTCAAGTGCATTGTGCCCGTTTGTGAACAAGGCGATGTTATCGACGCCGAGATAAGACTTGAGATCACGCTCGAGCCGATGGTGCTTGTCGCCCATATTGGTGAGCCAATGAGTCTCCCAAAGAGACCTGATCTCCTCAACGTACTCATCAAAAGGGGGCATCGACGAGCGGGTCACGAGAATCGGTTCGTTAGCCATCTATCACTCCTATCCGTGAGATACATCGGCAAATTATAAGTCCGACCTACTTGCGTAGTTTGGCGAGCATATCCAACAGATAGGTCATCTCCTCGATCTTGAGCATGTACGCGAGAAGAAGGTACGCAACCGTCATCACGACGGACTGAAGAACGATGGAGGTAAATACGGGAAGGTTGAGCGGCACCACCAGGCAGGAAACGGCACCGGCGGCCACGGCCAGAATAAAAGCCGGGCAGATGTCGCGAATCTGCTCGAGGTAGGAATAACCGATAACGCGCTTGTTGGGGTGTGCATTAACAAAGGTACAGATAATGCTAGAGAGCACATAGCCGAAGACAATCGCAGTGAGGTCCCGGAACACGAAAACGGTCACGCAAAGGATCGACACTCCGATGATTTTCTTTATGACCTCAAGCCTCAGATAAAGATCGCTGCGACCCACGCCATTGAGCACCTGAAGATTGGTCGTGTGTACTGGTAGCAGCGCATATACGAAGCAGTACATGCGCAGATACGGCACGCAGGCTAGCCACTTCTCTCCGAGTAGAAGCAGCACGATAGGTTTAGACACAAAGGCGAATAGGACCATAGACGGCGCGATAAGAAACGTGCTCGTCTTAAGGGCACGGCGAGCAAGGCGCTTAACGTTCTCCTTGTTGTCCTGTACGCGCGCCACAGCCGACAGCATGACAGGCTGGATAGCCCCGTCAAGCATGAGGCCGAGCGCCTGCGGGTACTTCTTGCCCTGCGAGACGAAGCCGAGGCTGCTTGAATCGAACACCTTGCCGATCATCAAATCCGACAGGCTTTGGTAGCCCTGCTCAAGCAAACCTGAGACAAGGAGCTTCCAACTGAACGAGAAGAGGAGCCTCGCGCGACCCGCATCGAACAAAAACCGCGGCTTCCAGGGAATCTGCACGGCTAAAACAATGGACTTGACTACCTGAAACAAGAGCTGTTGGACAACAAGCGCCCAGATGCCTGTGCCGGCCACCGCCGAGATAATGCCCAAAGCGCCCGAGGTCACGCCGGCGATCACGGTAGCTCGGGCCGTCTTGTTGAACTCGAGCGCGCGAGCAACGACCGCCTCTTGGATTGAGTTATACGCATTCACTATGAGAATCAAGACAAGCGCGCGCAGCGGGGCGACGATCGAGGGCATCACGTAATAGGCGGCGATTGCTGGTGCAGCAGCGAAAACGATTACGTATAGAACAAGCGAGACAACAAAGGACATCCAGAACACCGTAGAGTAGTCTCGCTCAGTAACATCTGGCCCCTGGATTATCGCCGTATTGAGACCCGACTGGACAATGACGTTGCCGACGTTGACGAACACGAGCATAATCGCGAGCATGCCGAACTCGTCCGGCGCCAAAAGGCGTGCCATGACGATTTGCACAACGAGACTTACGAAGGAGGACGCGGACTGCTCGAACAACTTCCAGATCAGCGAGGATACCGTCTTTTTCTTAAGGTCATCGTTTGAGGACATGCATGCGCTCCGAACCTAGTAGTACATCGAAAAGATGACGCGATGCAGCGGCTTCGCGTACGCGTATAGGCAGATGTCGAGCTTGGCCGGGAGGCTCTCGCGACTAAACATCTTGGGCCAACGACGCCGAAGCGTGCTTGCGTCGCGGAGGTCCTTGTAATACAGGTATTCCATACGCTCAATGCCCGCAGCAACCTGATCATGGTAGGCTCCGTCAGACATCTCGTCGGCAGCACGAAGCAGCTCACAGCGCAGTTCGCGCTTCTTCGCAGCGATATGTGCATGCTCCTCGCTCATAAACATTGAGCGGTTGGTCGAATTCTTGGCCATGAAGCGATAGGCGCTCATGATGCGGTCGAGGTAATAGATCCCCCCGTTAAGGGCAAAGCACACCAGCATCTTCTGGTCACCGTCGCACTTTAGGCTGTAAAGCCTGGAGCCGCAGTAATCTTTTAGAGAACTCATGCGAATCAGCAGGCTGTTCGTCGAGTAGCATTGTGTGTTTGAGAGCGCGTCGGCAACATCAATCAGGCAATCATGATCGGCGTAGCGCATGACCGATAGCCTCTTCTCGGAGTCAGCCTGAACATTCTCGTTTGCGTGCACACAGGCGGCGATTTGGGGCATATTGCGCATGATGTGAAGCTGGATACGGAGCTTGTCGGGGTCCGTCCAGTAGTCGTCGCCCTCACACATGGCGCCAAACTCGCCGCGACTATTGGGGACGACGAAATCGCCCATCGAACTCTTCCCTTTTGAGTACTGGTTCTCCTCGTGGGTAATTACGCGCATAACCTCGGGGTACCTTGCTTGGTAATCAAGAAGCACCTGAGTGGTCCCATCGGTAGAACAATCGTCGTTCACAACAATCTCGTAAGGCTCATCGATATTTTGTGCAAGAAAGCTGTCGAGTGCCTTTCCGATATAGTCAACTTGGTTGAAAGTAATGCACTGAACGCTGATAACGGGGTCTTTGACAAGCTTGTCGTTGTCTTGGACTATCAACATGAACGAATCCCTCGAATCGCTGTACGGGAGCTAGAGCTCGATCTCATAAAGGCGCATATCACCGTCGCAAAGCAGTGATTTAAATCCCGGGGTGTCGTCACGAATAGTGTCGACGCCCGTCCATTCGTCAGAATTGTATCCAAGGGTATAGAAGGTGCCCTGCAAGTTTAGACCGGCATCGTTTCGGTCGCCCTGGTCCAGCAAAAGAACGTACTTTATTCCCAACCGGTCGACAGCATCCCGAACAGATGCGTCGCTGGCAATGTTGCAGAGATTGGCCATAAGATACGACTCGTCACTGCCCTCGCTTAAGAATCCAAAACGAGGAAAGACGACGTTTAGGCCGTCCATCGCGTAGCTGAAGACGCTACCGTCATACGGCTGGTTAATAACAAGGGAATCACCGACGATTTCCCTTGCCTTCTTAACGAAGTTGCTTTCCTTATTTGTATAGAATTTAATTTTTTTATTGGTGGCACAGTCATGAGTTTCCCAAGCAATCGTATCGAATCCCCATGAAGCAAACCGAGGGATATCGAACAAGGGAAAATAATTGAATCCCGCAAATAGCACCAAACACACAGCTTGCAGAATCAAGGCGGCGCGATGGCACACGGCCTTCGGCAAATAAACGGACATGCGCTGGAGACCTCGAGTCACAAGGGTCAAAGCGGTATCCAGCCCAGCTGCAACCAAAGGCACCGCGACGATGCAAACGCAAGATGCAGTGCGACTGCAGTCGTTATAGCAAAAACCGGATATATAACCGCGAAGCGCACCATCCATGGCGACCGATGCCAAGTAGACGATAGCGACCGCGGCATAAGAGAAAGTAAGCCATCGGCTCTCCCCCTCTGTCAGAACACGCACGGCGCCAATGAACAGGGCAACGAATAGGAGATACTGGGGCCGCCAGATGATGAACTGGAAAGTCAAAAGCTTTGGAAGCGCCTGCGCCAAAGTGAATCGTTTCTCCTGCTCGTAGCTCACGAGGCTCTGCATGAAGGGAAGCCGCATCACCGCAACCCAAGCGACGACGCAAAGGACGAGAAACAGGAACTCGCAGAAAATTCCGACCGGCACCGATGCCTTGTTCTTTATGGCCCCAGAAACACTCTTGCGGACCTCTCTCATAAGGAACGGTATCGTAAAGATCGCCGAAAAGAACAGCGCGTTGGGCTGAGAAAGAACCAGCGCAGCACAGGCGCTTATAAACATGGCGACGCAAACGACTCGATCGCGGGTACCGGCATTCTTGCTGAAAAGCCTCAGAAACACGGCAAGAGAGGCAGGCATGAGCGCAAAAGACGCCAGGTTAGGGTAAAGCGGGCCAGAAATCAGGATCTTCCAGGGAAAGAACCAGGCGCACAGGCAGAAAAGAGAGCCCAAAAGAACTCTACGTGGCTTATCCGGGAACAAGGTGGCCAAAAAGCAGAACATCCCGAGCGGAAAAGCGCACAAAACAAAGGAGAGGGCAGACGCTTGGGCGGCAATCGTTGTGACACAACCGGTCGTAGACATAATCAACGCGCTGAAGCAGTGCCACGCCGAAGGGTAGAAGCCGCCTGATAGCGACGAGTAGTTCGCAGATTCAACAAAAGCGCGAAGTCTCGTTAAATGAAAGGCGTTGTCGTAAATGGGCAGCAACTCATCCGGACTCCCCAACGGCGAGAGATAGAAAACTACAGTGAGGAACAGAGAAAATGCAAAACTACCGATGATACAAAGCCCCGTCCAAGAGAGGTGAGGGTGCCCAAGCGGCTTATTAGCAAAACATTCGTGTAAAGATAAAGGCTCACGGATCCGCGCTCCACTACGAATCAAAGCGAGACGCAACGCAAGCAGAAAGGCCATCGGCACAAGCACCAACGAGAGCAACGCGCACGGAACGCCAAAGAATCCGTAAGCCACCGAGAGCACAGCATAAAGAGCTGTAGATGCAACAGGTGCAAATGCCGCAGAAAAGGCGCGGTCAGCCCCAAAAATTCTCCCGATAAGAAAGCCGGGAGCAATTAGCAGGGATATGCCTAGCAGCAAACACGATGCAAATAAAAGCCAAGTCAAGAAGCCAACACCTCCAAAACTTAACAAATAATAATTTCAAAAACTAACAATAGTATGAGGACAACTCGCAGCTATTCACCAAAAAGGCACCGGCCTTTTCTCGTGTCGAATTATCACCCAACTCAGTGTTAAGCTAACAATCATGTCGATACGTAGGAGAATCCAGTGAAAGTCTTAGCAGTCATCCCGGCCTTCAACGAGGAAGAGTGCATCGAGGCCACCGTCGCCGAGCTCAAGGCAACATGCCCCAGCATTAATTACCTCGTGGTCAATGACGGATCAAGGGATTCCACCGAGGCCATTTGCAAGAGCAAGGGCATCACGATCGCAAGCCTCCCAATCAACACTGGGCTTGCCTCGGGATTTAGAACAGGCATGAAGTACGCCTGGCGCCATGATTTCGATGCTGTTATCCAATTCGACGCCGACGGCCAGCATAAACCTGATTTTATTCCGGCAATGATCAAAGAGATGCAGGAATCTAACGCCGATATCGTGATTGCCTCGAGATATCTCGACGGCAAGAAACCTGAAGGCGCTCGCGGTGTCGGATCACGTCTTATATCCAGCCTTATAAAGCTCACGACCGGTACGACAATCACTGACCCAACGAGCGGTATGCGCCTGTTTAACAGGAAGATGATTGAACATTTTGTCCATGATTTTGATATCTCGCCTGAACCAGACACTGTTGCCCTTATGGCTCGGAAGGGCTTAAAAATCACTGAGATCTCCGCCGAGATGAGGGACCGCCAGGGAGGCGAGAGTTACTTCGACATTCCTCACATTGTGGGTTACATGTCTCGTATGTGCGCCTCAATTGTCTTGTTCCAATGGTTTAGGTAGGAAATAATGTCTATTTCACTCAGGATCCTGCTTATCGCCGGTGCCATTTTTGCATCCGCGTTTATCGGAAACAGAATTCATAAATCAAAGATTCTCATGGGGGACGCCATTTTCTGGGTGTTGCTCTCTTTGCTGCTCATTATTCTGGCGTTATTTCCTGGTATCGCGATATTCTTTTCAGGGCTCTTGGGCATCAGCTCTCCCGCGAATTTCGTTTTCATGGCAATTCTCGTTCTGCTCATGGCAAAGATGTTCGCGAATTCCTCCGAAATTAGCATGCTGAAGCATCGAGTCAACGAACTCGCTCAAGAAAACGCGCTTCTCGAGAAGCGCCTACGAGATGCGCACGGAGAATAGTCAAATAGTGACCCTAAAGCAGGCTTATTAGGCGCGGTCGATGGAAAGAAACGCCAACAAGGTTCCCGCATTACGCAAGGCGCCTTTTCGCCAAACGCCAGCACGCGTAAGGAGCCCGATACGCCCAATGCGCGACGAGGCGCGAATCTTCAAAAAAGCCTCGGCCTGAGCAGCCTGCGTTTTGTTAAGCTCGGCGCCAAAAGCACGAGCAAACTCTGCAGCTTGATCGATAGCAGCATTCTCTGTGGCGATTTTATCGCCAATGGCGGCAAGTGCGCGCGTAACAGAGAAACGCTCTGCTCCAACAGAGTTATCGCCGTGTTGCCTATAGCTGATGGTTGCCTTGTCGAGATGAACGACCTCGCCGAAAGCCGCCGCAATAAGTGACGCCCACCAGTCGTGCATGATAATGGCATCCTCGTCAACAGGCCTCTGCAAGAGCTCCAACAATGGCCTGTTCACCATCATCGTGCAGCCGGTAACCAAACAAGAAGCCAAAAAATAACCGAAGTCGCGACAACCTGCATCCATGCCGGAATACGCGAGGAACGAAGGAGAGATGACATTCAAGTCCTTATCCACGACGCGCAGGTCGGTACAAACAAGAAGCGGATTGAACGACTTCGACTCGAGGCGTCTCATGGCCGCAAGCGTAAAGTCAATTTTGTCCCTGTCCCACACATCATCCTGGTCGCACGTCATCACGTAAGGAGCGTCCGCAAGGCGCAACAGAGCCATGAAGTGTTGCTTGGCACCTCCGTACCGCTTGCCATTAAGAACGCGTTTTATACGAGAATCGCGGCCGCAGTACTCATTGATAATCGCCAGGGAGTCATCGCTGGAAACATCGTCGGAAACAAGGAGTTGCCAGTCCTCAAATGTTTGAGAAAGTAGGGAGTCGAGCTGTTCTCGAAGATATTCACCGCCGTTATAAACAGCCATAAGGATTTGAACTTCGGCCATGATTACCCAATCAATCCATAGCATTTCAAGGCCGCAACAAACGCCTTAGGATGTTTTGCAAAGAGAAATACAGCAAGCCGGTTTGCCATGGCGTCTCCCGTAGGGTGGGCAGGCTTTGCATAACTGTCATTTCGCCAAGAAGGCACGTTCATGTCAAGCCATCCAATGTAATGCTGAAGATTGTTATGCGACGTGCTCCACCCGTCGCCTTTACGGGTAAATAGCAAAAACCAGGCAACAAGCCGAACAAAATAGTGCAGGAGAATGGGCGTGAATGAAATGCCTTTCTCCCCCATTAAAGAAAGCAATGCATCGAGCGTCTGCTCAAATTGAAGCCCTTCGCTCGTGCGTTGATTGGTATTTGAGACGCTTTGTGTATTCCAAAACCAGTTGTACCCGCAATAGCGAATGACCTCAACCTTGTTAGCGAGCTCAACAGCAGGGAGCGAGAAATACAGGTCTTCCAGAATATTGGTGCTTAAAAACTCAATATGATTATCTCGAATAAAGTCAGTGCGATATAACTTGGCCCACGCCGCCTCGGCAACATAAGGCCCCCATTCATCATCGGGTCTCGGCTTGGCCTCGAGAACAATCTTGCCGCTCTCATCGGGCCTACGATATCCGCTGCACACAACATCGGCGCCAGAAGATAGGGCCGCTTCGAGCAACTCCCCAACGAAATCAGCATCAAGCCAATCGTCATTATCCGCAAATGTCAAATACTTACCGCAGGCAAGCGCGACTCCGTTGTTTCTTGCGGCGGCGGCACCAGCATTAACTTGATGCACGACGATGACACGAGCCGGGTCTTGGACGGAGTAGCGATCGAGAATGGCCGCAGAATCATCCGAAGAGCCGTCATCGACACAAATGACTTCTATATTGGGATACGTCTGCCCCAGTATGCTATCCAAGCAGCGACAAATGTACTTCTCGCTATTGTAGACGGGCACCACAACGGAAACCAATGGATGACTGTCGCTAGAGCTCATTGCTCTTTGTCCCCCTTGAATAGACGTGCTCGATCAAGGCGGCCACAGGATTCGGCCAGAATTTCTGGAGCATCTCCAGGTCCTCCTCATCTCGCTTACGGGATGTGATCAGCTCAGAGGTAGTGGACTCAGGGTGGATGCGATGACGCATAAGAATGTGATCTTTGTCGTACAAGAAAGAGCCATCGAGCCGCGAAAGCACCTCCCACGTAGCCCAGTCTAGATTGGACTTCATGCCGACGACGAAAGGTGGATTCGGGCAGTTCTTTGCATTAAAGGTGACGGCGGGGCAGCAAATAGCCGAGCCGAAACGGAGCGCCGAGCGCTTAGCGTTGCGCTTAGCCGCGTTCGCAGGATTCGCGAGGCGCCTGAGCAGGCGACGCTTTACAGTAAGAAAATCTGAATCGTCGACACTCAGGCCGCAACGAAGCTCGCCATAGTCGCAAAAATAAATCAGTGAAGCGACATCGGACGAGAGTGCGTCGACGGCGGCTCGAGCATAGTCGGGAAGATAGACGTCGTCCTGATGGGCAATCGTCACAAATTGACTGCTTGCCTGCAGGTAGGCAAAATTCCAATCCTCACCGATACCGCTCTTTCCGGTGTTCACGTAAACGGGGAGGCCATACTCGGAAGCAATGTCGTCGAGCCACTCGCTCGGGGTCGAAGTTGCTATGAACACTTCGCTTTCAGGGCCCCGCTGGGCACGAAGCGAGTCGAGACATTCACGAAGATACGGGCTCTTACCGTATGCACAGACAGCGAATGTATGTTGAGCGGTCGAAGCCATCTACGCGCGAAGTTCCTTAAGATACTCGGCCAGTTCGTCTTCCCAGTCACGCGGCGAGAAGCCCGTGGACTCGAGCTTGGAGAGGTCGAGCGCGGAGAAGTGCGGGCGCGGGGCGATCGGGCCC
>NZ_CAVKWG010000018.1:0-14739 GCF_963660155.1 Paratractidigestivibacter sp.
TGCCGGGCAGGGCGACGGCGTGACTCTCCCTACCCACACGAACTCACGAAGCCTCTTTTTTTGTGCGGCGACACCCCGCCGGGCCACGGCCGACCATATAATAGATTTAACTGTGAATTCCCGCCGTTAGAATCCCAAAATAAACCGCAAACGCACCGCCATCCCGAACCCCCGCGTACTCGTCGCAGCCGTCCTGGCCTGCGCGCTGGCCACCGTCGCCCCTGGCTCACGCGCCCGCGCAAGCCAACGCCGGCAACGTGGTGAGGGGCAGGCCGACCAGCGACGGCATCGCCAAGGACTGCGCGAACGTAAGCGCCCTGAGCGCGGACCTTAAGGATGCCGAAGACAAGAGGAACATCGTGATCGACGTCCTGCGCGACTGGTCGATCACCATGATGACGATCCCCAAATCCAGCACCGCCACGCTCAACCTGAACGGGCACATGCTCAACGGCGGCGACACCACCACCGAGCACCGCGGCACGCTCTACGACAACAAGACCCGCACGCACCACGCCGCGAGCGGCACCACCCAGGAAACCGACAGCTACTACTGGATGTACGACGGCAAGGGCTCCACGATCATGTACGGCGGACTCATCACTGGCGGCGTCAGCGACAGCTCGGACTCCGCGGGCGGCATCTATTAGGCCAAACAAACAGCAGGTGAACAAAGGCGCGGACCGAAAACTCCGGGCTGCGCCTTCTTTGTGCAAAGAAACGCGGCCCCGTTGGTCTAGTTGAGCGGCCCTTGCCAAGAAACGCAGCCCCGTTGGTCCAAATGCCAAGAAATCGCCGCGCGTTGGTCCCATCCAGACCAACGCGCCGCGTTTTCTTGGCAAAAACGGCCGAGCACGCCGCCGCGGCCGACAAATGTAATCCAAGGTAAACTTCAAAGCATTACCGTCACGCCTGAAAATAGCCACAACATGGACGATTTCAACGGCATTGGCATTTCTCGTCACCTCGACTGGCCCCGCGTCTCTCACCTGCTGCGCATTGGCCTTTTTGGTGCGCTCCTCGCGCTGGCGGGAAACCTCATTCTGGGCTGGGGCGTCGAGGACGGGCTGCTGGCCGGGCTTGCGCGGATGCTCCCCGCCTATACCGGAGCCTCCGACGGCGGCCTTCTTGCCGCGGCCCTGCTGGGGCTTTTCGGCACAGCCATCGAGGCCCTGAGCTACTTCGGCACCTACCAGCTGATGGCCGAGCGCGTGCCGCAGCTGTTGCACCGCTACCGCGCGGGCATCTTTGGCTTCATGATATTTGGCGCCTGCGGCTTCCGCGTGCCAGCGTGCGCCCTAGTGTTTCTGGCCAAGCACGGCATAGCCGAGGAGCTCCTGCAACAGTGCGCGACGTACTTCATGCTGCCGGCCTTCGTGCTGTTCTGGGTATTCTTCCTACTGCTAACGGTGACGCAAATCTAGGCCTTCGCCAAGGGGATGACCCCCTACCCCAGGCGGTGCTGGGTGTTCTGCCCACTCGTGGGCATGGCCGCGACGGTGCTGGCAAACGTCTTCGGCAACCAGCCGTGGGCCAACGCAATCTCCTGCGCGTGGGTCAGCGTGGGCAACATCTGGATGTTCGCCGGGTTTCTCGCCGCGATGAGCCTGGCAGGAGCGCCGGCGCAGCTCGACTAGGTGCCCAAACGGGGCATCCCTCCGCTCTCCCCGCACAAAAAACCGGGATGGCGGCAGTTTTTCGCGGATGGCCCAAGTATCCCAGACTTTGCGCTCAACAAAACCGCAGGTAGACGGCTTGCGCAAAAATCGGATACTCGGCCGGCCCGCAGAAAACTGCCGCCATCCCTGTTTTTTGTTCACCGCGGCGCCGTAAAACGACAAAACCCGCCGCGGAGCCTATTTTCTCACGGCGAAACGGAACAAATCCGGCCCCAGCACCTTCACGTTCAGCTGATCGGCGACCTCCTGCAACCACGTCATCTCCGCATCAGCGAGGCGCGTGCCAGCAGCGGCGGCCAGCTCCTCCACCTGATAAGGCTTGCGGCATCCGCAGATCGGCACGATGCCCTTGTTCGCCACAAAACAGACCGCGACCTGCGGAATGGTCATGCCGTGAGCGTCGCCCACCTCCTGCATCGCGGCGAAAAGACGGTCCAGCTTCTTGCGCTTGCCGCCGTAGATAGCCTTCATGATGGCGAACTTCTCGCCCTGCTTCTTCGGCCCCGTCAGGACACCCTCCTCGAGCACCGCCCACGCCCAGAACTGCACGCCGTTCTCCCGGCACCAGGCAAGAAGCCCGTTCGTCTCCCACTCGCGGTCGATGAGGCTGTAGTGGTTCTGCACGCCGAACAGGGGGATGCCCGCCTTGTCCAGAATCGACTTGGCGAGCTCGCATTCCCGCAGGTTGAAATTGGAGACGCCGATGCTTCCGATGACGCCCTCGCGGTGGAGCTCGATGAGCTCCTCCATGTAGAGCGCGATGTCGTTTGGCATGTGAAGCCAGTACACGTCGATGCTCTCACGCCCGAAGTCGGCCAGGTCCTTGCTCACCGAGTCGCGCACCTGCCCTGGCTTGTACCTCGTGAACGGCGTGTACTTGGATGAGATTTTTATCTCCGCGGGACAGCACTCGCCAATGAGCTTCGGTCCCTTGCCAAAGCCGTAATCCCTCGCGGAGTCCACAAAGAGAAGCCCGGACCTCACGGCCGCGCCCATCGCCGCCCTAAGGGTTTCGGTGTCCACAACGCTGCCGCGGATCATCTTCTCGTAAGCGGCGCTCCCCCATGAGTTGGTGCCGATTACCGCGCTTGGGTTGTCCATCTGCCTCACCGCTCCGCTCATTGGTCCGTGTACCGTGCCCCAGTAAGTTAACTAACGCTAATTTACACGTTTGGCACCGGGACCGCCTGCCAGAAAGATCGCTGACGCGCGCGAGCAGGGGCACCGAGAAACACCGTCGAGTTTGTCCAAATGCAAAGAAAGCGCCGCTCCATGGCGCCGAACACTTACGTTGCCCCACCCAATCCCGCGAAGGCGCGCGATCCTCTCCCGCGCCGGCCCGCGAGCCAGGCCCCGAGCGTACTCATTCGCGGACCTCGACGGTGGCGGACTTGGACACCACGACAACACGGTAGCCAAGTCGCTGCAGGTAGAGCTCAATTTTCGACGATGAGACGTTCTTGCCGGTCTCCAGCGCAGAGAGCGTCACGGACAAGAAGCCTAGGCGCTCGGCCATCCGCTTCTGGCTGACGCCGCTTTCCCGCCGCGCCTCCCTCGCAGTCATTACTGCGATTGTGCGGCCCGCGGGAACCAAATACGGCGCAAATCGATAAAAGGGCTCGTCGCCGTGTGGCGCGAGGCCCGTGGCGCAAACGCGCTTCTCGCCGCTACTTCTTCTTGGGGGTCGGCTCGACGATGCCCTCGCGGTCGTAGGTGATGCTGTAGGCCTTCTCCAGGACGCGGATCAGGGCGCGCGTGTCCTCCTCGCCAAGCGTGGAGAGGCTCTCGGCCAGGGTGCCCACGCCCTCGGCGCGCGACTCGGAGGAGTATTTGCGGCCTTCGGGGGTAACGTAGACCAAGACCTTGCGGCCGTCGTTCTTGTCGGCCTCGCGGCGGATGTGGCCCTTGGTCTCCAGCGCGTCCAGGATGCGCGTCATGCGCGAGCGCGTGTAGCCCAGGTTCTTTGCGATGGTGGAGGGCCCCAGGGGCTCCTCGCTGCGACACAGGTACGCCAAAACCGGGCTCTCCCCCATGGAGAGACCGTAAGTACCCGACATGGAACCCTTGGCCAGGGCCTTAGAGTACTTAATCAATTTATTTGCGGCGTCCTCGTAGTTCATAACCCTATGTGCTGCTTGGCCATGAGGCGCTGCTCGGGCCAAGCACAATCAACCTCTTCTACATACCGGGGGCTATCCTATCAAAACACCTGTGCGCGTAACCGTCCGGGCAGGCGCGTCTCCACATTAGTTTGACTTCTTTGCTTCAGCGGCAGCCAGGATGCGCTCGACGTTCTTGGTGGCATTGGTCACGCCGATCTTGAGGGGTACGGCAAAAAGCACTCCTAGGACAAGAAGCACGATGCCCGCGATGCCCGCGGCCAGAGGGCCGCTGCCGTAATAGCCCCACCAGCCAAGAAGAAACCCGACGGCCACGGCGGAGTAGGCAAGGCGCTGCCAGACCTTAATCTTCTGAATGGCGGTGGTCTGCATGCCGGCCTCCTTGATGAGGTCGTCTGCCGTCCAGTTGGAGGTATCGAGTGCCATGAGCTTTTCCGCCTTTCTGGGGCTTCTGGCTTCTTGGATGGTTATGGCCATGCGGGCGCAGGGACATAACCGCTGCGCCCGCACGGGGCTGTGCTACCCACGCATCATAGCTGCGCAGGTCACGTGCATTAGTAGCTCAGGGCCGGATCGAAGAAGCCGACAAGAACGCCGACAAAGGCGATGGCCACAAGGATGAGCATGGTGACAACCGGGGAGAGCTTCTTCTTGGTCATCAGCCACCAGCAGAACACGGTGAAGACCATGGACAGCAGGCCGGGGAAGATGCCGTCAAGCGTGCTCTGGAACGTGGTGCCGCCCGGCAGGGTGAGGTTGGGGCTGCAGCTAATGGAGACCCAGGTGGCGGCAACGGCGCCGATAACTACGGTGCCCACCATCACGATGGAGTCGCGAAGGGCCTGGGCGGTGGGGCCAACCAGGGACTCAACGGCCTTGCCGCCGAGCTCGTAGCCCTTGTCGTAGGCAAACTTCATGCCAAAGAACATCAGCAGGTTCCACACCACGATGTAGAAGATGGCGCCCAACGGGGAGCCGTCGGTGGAAAGGCCCAGGCCGATGCCCAGAAGGATCGGAATCAGGGTGCCGACGACCAGGGAGTCACCAAGGCCGGCAACAGGGCCCATGAGGCCGGCGCGGATGCCGTTGATGGCGTCGGCGTCGATGGCCTCGCCGTTGGCCTTGGCCTCCTCGAGGCCGGCGGTGATGCCGACGACAAGGGCGCCAAGCTGCGGCTCGGTGTTGAAGAAGGCGCTGTAGGTCATCAGCGCGTCCTTCTGCTCCTCGGGCGTGTCGTAGAGCTCCTCGACAAGCGGAAGCATGGAGCAGAGGTAACCGAAGGTCTGCATGTGCTCCTGGGAGAAGCAGGTGAGGTTACCGTAGTACCAGTTGCGGAAGGACTTGCCGAGGGCAGCCTTGGAAAGCTTCTTCTCTGCCATTAGATGTCCTCCTCCTCTTCGTCATCAGAGCCGGCTGCGATCGCGCCTCCGGACACGCGGACCTTGGACAGATCGATCTTCATGGACTCGATCTTGAAGTTGATCAGGGCAAAGAAGCAGCCGATGCCGGCGGCGGCGATGAGGTTGCAGCCCATGACGGCGGACAGGGTGAAGCCAAAGAAGAACGTCAGGAAGTCCGTGGGCTTGGAGATGACCTGCTTGAGCAGGATGGCGATACCGACGGTGGGCAGAAGCGAGCCGACGGTGAACAGGGTCTTCATCGCGATGCCGTCCATGGGCATGTAGACCTTCATGAGGTCGACCATCGTGGCGCCGCCCATGGTGATGATGAAGGTGGGGATGAAGGAGCACAGGATGTGGCCGATCCAGGGCAGGACCATGTCAACCAGGTAGAGCTTGTGCAGGTCGCCCTTCTCGAGCCACTTCCAGCCCAGGCCCTGCCAGACCAGGTTGATGGTGGCGGTGCCGTAGAACAGGACGGTGCCAAGGGTGCCGACGGCAGCGCCGAGCGAGGCGGCAAGACCGGAGGCCTCGGCGGACGCGGGGTCGAGGCCCTGGGAGTTGACCGCGAGAATGGCCAGCGGGATGCCGATGTAGGACACGGCTCGGACGTCAGCAGAGACGGTGCCGCCCGGGGTGACCAGGGCGATGTAAACGAGCTGGATTGCGGCGCCAATCAGAATGCCGGAGCGGATGTCGCCCATGATGATGCCGACCACAAGACCGGCCACCAGCGGGCGGCCGAGCGTGTAGTTGCCGAACGACGTGCCGCCCATACCGGGCATAGATGCCAGGCAGGCGAACAAACCGAGCAGCGCGGCTTGGAACGCATTGATTGTCATACCTTCCTACCTTTCCTTGCCTTCAGGCCGGCGCTTCTCGCCGACCGGATTACCAGATGCTGCGGCGCGCGGGCGCGCATGCGGGCGCGGCGCGTGGGTGCTGGCGAGTACGCTTGCGAGCGTGCCGGCCTAGAAGCCAAACTGGCCGCGGAACTTGGGCCACTCGCCGATGGACTTCTCCTTGACCAGGGCAAACTCAACGGTGTAGCCGGCATTGGTGATGTCCTCGAAGGCCTGTGCCTCCTCCTGGGTGATGGACTGGTTGTTGCCCAGCTTGGTGGTGCCGGGGCGGTCGTTGCAGGGGCCCACGATGACGCGGTTCACGCCGGGCTTGAAGCCCATGTCAACGAGGATCTTCTTCATGTCCAGCGGGTTCTTGGTGATGAGGAAGTAGTTGTCCTTGGAGTTGAGGACCTTCTCCTGGACCTCCTGGAAGTGCTCGAAGGTCCACACGAAAGTCTTCTTGGTGGAGGCGGACTTGTAGGCCTGCTTGAGCACGGGGTTGGAGGCCGCGGCGTCGTTGACGGCAATCAGGCCGTCGCAGGGGTACTCGATGGACCAGCGGGTCACGGTCTGGCCGTGGATCATGCGGTCGTCGATACGGATGAACGAAATCATTTCTCACTCCTTTGTTTGAGTGTTAACGGGCTTTTGTGTGGTGCGGGGCGCAGGGCGGTTGCGACCGCGTGGCGGCCTAGATGTCGTCCTCGTCGTCGTCCGCAGAGGTCTCGATGACGTACTCCATGATGCCGGCGCGGGCCTCCTCGCCCAGGCTTGCCTGCAGCGAGGCCATGTCGGTGGTCTGCAATTCCATCACGGCGGCCATGGCCATGGGCAGGTTCATGCCGGTGAAGGCGATGGTGGAGCCGAGCAGGCCCTTCTCGGACAGGACATTGAGCGCGCAGGTCAGAGGCGAGCCGCCGATGATGTCGGCCAGGACCACGACCTCGTCGGTTGCGGCTACGTTGGCCAGGGTGTCCTTGACGTTTTGGGCGTAGACGTCGGCCCCCATGCCGTCCTCGAGACTGACGGACAAGACGTCGTCGCGGTCGCCCATGAGCATCTTAACGACGCTATGAAGACCGGGGGCAAAGGTGCCGTGGCTGACGAGGAGCAGATAGCGCATGTCTGGTGTCCCTTCTCGCGTGTGTGCGGCCTCGCATTACGAGCGCCGCGATTTCGCGAGTAATTGTTAGTATCAACTACTTTTTGCGGACCTGAATTGTTGTCAGTGGCAACAAAATACCGGCGAGCGGTAGTTGACACTGACAACCATTTGCTGGCTGGCATGCGTTATTGAATTTGTTGAAGTGGTTTACGTGAGGCGTTATATTTCTTCCTACTTGTGATTGACTTTTCTGAATACAACGCCCGTCGATTATTGTTTCGTATTGATTTGATTGCGCGGCGGTCACATCTATAGTTTGGCTAGCCGATTTGCAAGGGGGGTCCCAGATGTTCCAGGAAGAGCGTCGCCAGGCCATCGTCGAGCTTCTCGACGCGCACGGTCGCGTGTCCGTACGCGAGCTGACCGCCAGCTTTGGCGTGACGGAGGACTGCATCCGCAAGGACCTGAAGGCCCTCTCGCTGACGGGGGTGTGCAAGCGCGTCTATGGCGGGGCCACCAAGGCCGAGAGCAAGGTCGAGCTTGCCGTCACGGACCGCATTGGCGTCTATGCCAGTGAGAAGCGCGTCATCGCCAGAAAGGCTGTGAAGCTGATCGAGCCGGAGATGTCGGTGTTTCTCGACATCTCAACCACCAACCTTGAGATTGCGCGCTGCATTGCACAAGCCGAGATCAGGTGCAACGTAGTGAGCACAATGATCGGCGTGCTGACGATTCTTGCGGCAAGCCCCTCGGTCACAGCACTGTGCCCCGGCGGCGTGCTGCGGCCGAGCCTTGACGGCTTTGTGGGCGGGCAGTGCGTGAAGGCGATGAGCAACTACCGCTTTGACCTGAGCTTCATGGGCTGCTACGGCGTGGACGCGGCATCGGCCGATGTCACCACGCACGCGCTTGAGGACGGCATTGTCAAGGAGGCGGCGGTTGCACGGACGCGGCGCAACTATATTGTTGCCGAGTCGCGCAAGCTGCACAGCTACGGCTCGTATTGCTACGGGCGCTTTGAGGACTTTGAGGCGCTGATCTGCGACGGCGGCGACGTTGAGGGTATCGCGCAGGTGCGCCGCGCGGGCCTTGTGGTGCTGTAGCGCGGCGCCGGCCGATTAGTGCGAAAGTCTAGCCATGTCATAACCGACAAAACCGCACTTCGGGCACGGAAGCCCATCGTCCCAGCGGATACGTGCGCCTTTCACCACCCCACCGCCCGAGACCCCCTCGAGAAGGTCGTCGCTCGGCTGATCGGGGACCTGCGGGTCGTTCTTCACGGGACTCAACAGGCGCCTCTCCAACGTCGCCTCAAAGGCGTTGGGCCATCGCGTCACCGTGACGTACGAGAAGGGCCTGGTCGCGTTGAAGAAGGATGGCAACGTCGCGAATCAAATCGTTGTGCCCTATCCGCAATTCGAGAATGCCTCGCACGACAGCGACAGGATCGACTTTGCCATTGTCGACCAGATACTTCGCGGCAAGGCATATTCAGGTGGAAGATATCGATATCTCCGGAGATCTCGGCGAGAAGGTCGCCCTTCTCGGCATCGGATTCAAAATCATCAAGGAGAGAAGAACATGGCCCGCATTTTGCGCACTCGCCCCTCCCGGCACCGAAATCCCGCTCGAGCTTTCGTCCGTAGAGCAGCAACTCGTTGAGCTCAAGGGACTTGGTCTTGCCCGTCGAGCCAATCAGAGGCAGCGGCTCGATTACATGCGAGAAGCCCTGCGAAAACGAGCCGTCGGGATTGTCGGGGTTATCGGGGACCATGAGCTTGAGGGCCGCCGCCATATCACGACCGTCTTATGCTCGCCGGTGCGAACGTTTCTCGCCACAAGGCGATAGGCCTCCGCCGCATCAAACGAAACGCTGGTCAGAAGGTCAATTCCAACTTTGATCACATGCCTCGAGGCGTCAGCGAGCTCGATGTCGGCAAACACGCGGGCGCGGTTGGACACGGCCCTCCCGCTCGAGTCCTCGACGCATGCCTCGTACTCGGCGGGCAGCACCTTGCCGGAGGCCGCCTCATCCTGGAGCAGCTCCACGTTGAAGCTGAGGTTGGCCACGACGCCCGGCAGCGAGGCGGCGGTCGAGGGCGGCTTGCGTATATCACGTATATGTGAGGTTACGAGCCACACCTCACCGCACGCAAACAAAGAGAGGAGACCGTTTCCGGCCCCCTCTGGCAGTGCATCTTTTTATTCCCACTCAATAAACAAAACCGCAGGTGGTGAGGCCTATCGAGAAGAGCGCGGGGCTTGTTGCCTGCGAGGAGCTCACCCCGCGCGCCGTGGCCAGGACGAGGTCGCGGCCACCCGGGTAGTCGCCTGGACCATCTTGCGGAGGGACTGCTTGTGCAGCTCTTTCTGAAGGCGCGTGCCAGCGGAATACCGCGTACAGCGGATTTTAGAAGCAATATTTCAATCCTTTTTGTATAATTCCACCTGTAATGGGATTATACAAAAAGGAGCTAGGATTGAGCAGCTTCAAATCATATCTAAAGGATGAGCTGGGACTATCCATCACCAGCAGAAAGTGGCGAGGGGCAGACAGCCTGCCGCTGTTTCTATCCAAGGTGGCAAGCTATCTTCTGTGCTCCTGCAACGGAGCGAAATTCATCGCGGCCGAAGTAAAGCAGGAAGCATCCCTCCCCGAGCTCAAGAGGATCGCGTCCCAGGTGTCGGCACGGTCAGACATGCAGGTCGCAATCGTCGCGCAGATCGATGCGCGGCAGCGCAAAGCGCTCGTCTCCCAGCGGATACCCTTCGTTGTGCCCGGCAGACAGGCGTTCCTACCAATGCTCGGCTTCGCAGCAACCGCAAAGCAAGACCCGGCTCCGCTCACAAAGACCCTCGCCCCCAGCACTCAGGCGGTCCTGGTCGCCCTAATCGCAAACCCGGCAATCCGCTCGTCCGAAGACCTCATGAGGACAACCAGCATACCCGCGTCCAGCGTCTCTCGAGCGCTCGAAGACCTCGCGCGCAGGGGCCTGGTCGAGAAGTCAAAAGAAGGGCGCGAGGTGATCATCGACCGCGATGTTAACAAGAATGCCCTCGTAAAAAGCGCAAAGGGCTGCTTGCGAATGCCTGTTGTGCGAATCATCTATGCAAGAAAGAACGCCCAAACGAGCCTGCTTCCCCTGGCGGGAGAGAGCGCGCTTGCAAGCCGCAGCATGCTCGCGCCTCCCAAAATGGAGCAGCGCGCAGCGTCGAGAAACGCCTTCATCACCCGCTCTCTCGATGAGGTCCAGTTGGGCGAGTTGCTCGATACGGAAACCGTCGAGATACAGATCTGGTCCTACAACCCGCTCGTGGCCGGAGGGAGCACAGTTGATGACGTCTCCCTCGCGCTGTCGCTCGTCCAAGACGAGGACGAGCGCGTAATCAGCCAGCTAAACACGCTGTTTGAGGAGGAGCTATGGCAATAAGCGAGGTATATGGGCTGGATCGCTTCTCTGAATACATGAAGGGCCTCGAGGACTGCTATGCAGTCATCGGCGGCACGGCATGCGACATCATCCTGAGCGACGCAGACCTCAACTTCAGAGCCACGAAGGACATAGACGTCATTCTGCTCGTTGAGAACAGGCTGCCCGAAGCAGCCGCTGCGGTATGGAAACTCATAAAGGAAGGCAACTACGACTGCGGTTGGAGAAGCTCGGAGGACGTCCATTTCTACCGCTTCACCAATCCGAGCGCCCCTGGTTTCCCGAGCATGATCGAGCTGTTCAGCAAAGCCCCGTCATTCATCGAAGAGCCGGAGGGGCTGGCCATCGTGCCGCTGCCCGCGGGAGACGAGATATCGAGCCTGTCCGCCATCCTGCTCGACGACGACTACTACGCCTACATGAAATCCGGCCGCAAAACAGTCGATGGAGTCGCAGTACTCGACGAAGTTCACCTCGTGCCATTCAAGGCAAAGGCGTTCCTCGATCTTTCGAGGCGTAGGGCCGCTGGCGAAAAGGTGGATTCAAGTGACGTAAAGAAACACAAGAAGGATGTCTTTAGACTTGCTCAGCTCTTCACCCCAAGCACGTCGTCCGCTCTGCCCGCCTCGATCCGTGCCGACATGGCCGAGTTCTGTGAGAAGGTGCTCACAGAGGGCGTGCCCCTCAAGCAGATGCGCATTCCCCTGACGCTCGACGAGGGCGTCGAGCTGCTCAGACATGTATACGGCCTATAGGGAAAGCCCGTTCGCGTCCGACCGCAAACCGCACGGGCGCGGCGGCGCGGCGGCGGGCCTCCCCGCATCCGGCTAGCCGGTCATCGAACGGCCCGCCTCCCCGGAAAACGCCTCGGTAAAAAATTGCCGGGGGACTTCCCCCGGCACTTGGAGGTAGCCATTAGGCCACCGACCTCTGCGGCTCGCCGAGCGTGCGGCTGCGCGCATTTTTGCACGTGCTACCCGCGACAAATGTGCGCAGACGCACGCTCGGGCCGCAGGGGCACCCCGGCGACGGCCAAGCGCGTCGTGGCGCTTCTCGAGGGGACGCTCCTTCGGTTGATACAGCTGTTGCATGTGTTACACTTGTAACACGTTAAGGAACCGAGAGACGGGGGTGGCAGGCTTGGACTACCGGAAGGCCGCGAACGAGGGCGTGCGCAGCAGCATCACGGATGCCCTCGTGGACCTGCTCGAGGAGAAGCCGCTCGACCAGATTGGCGTGACCGAGGTGGCGTCGAAGGCGGGCGTGAGCCGCGTGAGCTTCTACCGCAACTTCGAGTCTCTCGACGACATCGTGGTCGCGCACATGGCGTCCGTAGCGGAGCGCGTGTGGGAGGAGTTCCCGCCGACTAGCGCGCAGGGCGAGTTCCGCAACCTGGTGCGCACGTTCGTGGCGCTGAGGCCGATAGCGCAGAGCCTGCACACCGCGAACCGTGACGCGCTGGTGTACCGGCTCGTGATGTCGGCAATCACAGGCAGCTGTAGCCGTGGGGGGCGCGGTCCCTACGGCGAGGCCGTCGTTGCAGGGGCGGTGTTCGGAATCTATGCGCAATGGGTGGCCGACGGGTGCGCGGCGACGGAGAACGAGCTCTACGCCGAGTCGGCAGCCGCCTTTTCCGCGCTGCAGGCAGACCCCGCCCTATAGAACGCTTCGAGCGCACCGGAACAGAAAACAAGGAACGGACGGAGGAACGGGCATGGAGAGCTTCAAGGAGAAGTACGGCGAGTGGGCGCTCGTGGTTGGCGCGTCGACGGGGCTGGGCGCGGCGTGGGCCGAGGAGTGCGCCAGGCGCGGCAGCAACGTCGTCATCTGCGCGAGGCGCCTCGAGAAGCTGCAGGAGGTGAGCGCGTCGCTGCGCGAGAGGTACGGCATCCAGACCAAGGAGTTCGTGGTGGATATCTCCCACGAGGACGCCGCCCAGACCATCGTCGACAACATCGAGGGGCTGGACATCGGCGTGTGCGTGTACAACGCAGCCATCGAGCACGTGGGCTTCTTCATCAAGGTGGCCGAGGAGCGCCACAAAGAGCAGCTCGTCGGCAACGCGCAGGTGCCCATGGAGCTCTGCTGGCATCTCTGCCGCGACATGGCGCGCAAGCACCGGGGGCTCATCCTGCTGTGCTCGAGCATGGCGGGCACCGTGGGCTGCGGAAACAACGCCGTGTACGGCGGCGTGAAGTCCTTCGAGCTCATCCTGGCCAAGGGCCTCTGGTACGAGATGCGCAAGTACGGCGTGGACGTGGCGGGCGTCACCGTGGGGGCCATCGCCACCCCCGAGTTCGCGCGCGTGCAGGAGGAGCAGGCCAAGGCCGCCGCCGAGCGCGGCGAGAAGTACAAGCCCGCCAAGGCCACGACGCCCGCCGACGCCGCCGCCTACGTGATGGAGCGCGCCGGCAAGGGGCCGCACCTCTTCACGAGCAGGGGCGACGCGACGCTCGACAAGCTCATGCACATCCTGCCGCTGAAGACCGCCGTCACGATGATGGGCGGTGCCATGGACAAGAACTTCAGCCAGGGCTACGACCTTCTCGACGACGAGTTCACGGAGATTGCGCGGCAGCGCGGAAAGGGAGCCAGATGAAACGCATAGCGATGATCGCGCTCGGGACGGTGGCGGTCTTGGGGGTCGGGGCGTTCGCGGCGTTCAAGCTGTTCGGCAACCAGATCGTGTGGAACATGATGTGGGGCAAGTACGAGAAGCAGGAACAGGCGGAGTGCATCCACCTTGCCGCCGGCGCGGGGCATGGCGGCGAGGTCGCCGTATACGACGCGCTGGGCGGCAGGCGCGTGGACGCGTACGTGAACACGCACCGCGCCATCTACCTGCCCCAGGCCGAGAACGGCTCCATAACGTCGCAGCAGCTCGCGGAGCGCCTGGACGGCGAGGTGAGCTTCTCCGAGAGCGGCGCGCTCCTCACTGCGGACGGAAAACCGGGCATCGCAGGCGCGAAGGCGACGTACTGCGACCGCGACTACGACGTCGTGTTCGTCGACCTGCCGTTCTATTCCGAGCAAGGCGATCGAGCCTTCGAGGCGGGCGGCATCCTCACGGGCGACCTCGTCGTTGAGGGCCACCGTGCGCTCGCCGCCAACCTGCTGGTGACGGGGACCGTGCACGTTGGCAAAGGCGCCCAGCTCGACGTGGTCGACGGCGTCACGCTCACCGCCGCAAACATGGACGTCGAGGGCGTGCTCCAAGGCTACGCGACGGGCAACCTGCACATGGGCGACGGAGGAAGCTTCAACGGCGAGCTCCTGCTGGGCGACGTCACCGCCTCGGGATCCGTCACGCTGGAGGGCATGCTCATCGGCGACAGGTTCACGGCGGAGGACGGGTCGACGGTGCTCATGAAGGAGTTCGGCGGACTGTTCACGGCGGCAGACCTGGGCGAGAATGTCACGCTGCGCTTCGAGGACGGCGAGCCGCTGTTCTTGGAGCCCGACTGGAACAAGTGGATCGTCGACACGGGCGAGAACATGAGCACCGGCCCCGCGGTGACCGGCGAGAACACGACGGGCGGAAGCTGGTACCTGAGCAACGCCTGCACCCCCACGGACATCCTGGGGCAGGAGTGGTCCGAGCCGCTCACCGGGTCCGGCGTGCTTCGCTGCGACATAGGCGGGCTGGGCTACGTGAAGAACGAGAGCGACCTGAGGATCGAGGTCGTGGGAGAATCCGAGCACAACTTCGCCATGATGGTGATGAACCGCAACCCCATCACGCACGTGAGCGGAAACATCGAGGTGTACGTGAACGAGGGCTACGCCTGCCCGGATGCCGACAAGGCGGCCGTGGGCGTCGGCAAGCTGGAGGCCGACCCCGAGCGAGACGGCGAGTACGTCGTGGACGCCACAGTCGACGCCGGCTACGAGTTCGAGTCGTCCGAGGAGCTCGCCGTCAAGGCCGTGATGGGCTCGACGCTCAAGAAGGCCTCGTCCGAGGTGTCCGCCTACGGCTGGAAGATAGCGCACGACGGCGACACATACACCTTCTACGGCTACACCGGCGAGGAGACCAACCACTGGACGGGGCCCACGGGCACCGAGGCCTGCATCGTGCGGGTGAGGGTCGTGCCGAAGGCCGACTAGCATCTAGGGCTATTCGGTTGCTCCAGCGCCGGAACAACCGAATAGCCACCTT
>NZ_CAVKWG010000019.1:0-4153 GCF_963660155.1 Paratractidigestivibacter sp.
CAAAACCCTCAAAAGCAGGAGGCCTTCGGTCATCGGGGCGCCGAAGACCGTCCCCAAACCGCTGCAGAAAGGGGACTGTCCCCTATCGGCAGGTCGATAAGACGCAGGGGCTGCCCTCTTGTCTTATTCGACGACGCGAAGACGCAGCGCCAGGTACTGCTTGCTGGGCAGGTCGATGCTGAACTTGCCCTCGAAGGTGCCGGGGAAGGTCTCGACGGTCATGTTCCATGTGTCGATGACGTCCACAGTGTACTTCTTGCCCTCGGCGGCCTCGAACTCGCGGTACGCCGGGCGGAAGAAGCCCAGGTAGATAACGACGTCGTCCTCGCCCTTACCGTGATCGTTGCTGTAGACGGTGATGTCCCAGGTCTGCGTGCCAACGGCAAACGGAGTCTCATCGGGCATCCAGTCCATGTCGCCCGGCAGGCTTTCGAAGAACTTGCGGCAGAAGCCGATGCGTGACGGGGAGTCGCCGTAGAGCTTGCCGCCGTGCGCCCACCAGAGCTTGGGCCCGCGGTCGACGTAGGTCTCGCCGTGCGTGACGTAGCCGCCGCGCATGCAGCCCTCCCAGAAGCGGCGCACCTCTTCCTCGGCGGTCAAGTTGCCCCAGCCCCAGTTGATGTTGCCCTCGTAGCCGACCTCGTCGATAAGCACCGGCTTGCCGTACTGGCGGCGTAGGTCGATGACGCACTCGGAAGTGCGCTGCAGGTCGCAACGCTGCCAGCTCACGTGAGTGATCCAGGAGTGGTTATGGTCGAAGATCTCGCGACAGTTGTGGATGGAGCGCAGGTGGCCGTAGGGGTCGTTGGCCATGATCACGCGTGCGTACTGGTCCCAGTCCTCGGCGGTCTTCCAGGGAAGAAGGTCCCACTCGTTGGCGAGGCTCCACCAGATGTTCTTGTAGGCGGACAGGCGGCGCGTGACGTAGCGCAGGTAGAAGATGTCCTCTTCCTTGGTCATGCGGCTAAAGCCCCAGTCCTCGGGCTTGTCGTAGGGGTGCAGCACGATGAGGTCGCACTCGATGCCGAGCTCGTCGAGCTGGGCCACGCGGTGCTCGAAATTCTCCCAGAACGCCTCATTGAAGCGGGCGTGGTCGAAGTTGCCTTTCTCGCCCTGGTAGGCGTACATCGCGGGATCGTCCACGTTGTAGTCGTAGAACTTGGGGAAGACGCACATGCGAATCTTGTTGAAGGGATTCTCGGCAAGAGTCTTCAGGGTCTCTTCCTGGCACTCCGGCTCTTGGTTGACCCAGGCGTAGCAGGTGGTGCCGAAGGGGTAATAACGAGTGCCGTCCTCATAGGCGAAGTTGAAGTCCTCGTCGGTAGAAAAGACGTCGGTGTGGGGCAAAACGTCCTTGGCAAGAAGCACGCGGCCGTGGTTGTTCTCAGTCGCGGGCGTGGCCTCAAAGCTGCCCGTGATGCCAGCGAGCTGCGGGTCGTTGGAAGCGGTCACGTAATTCCAGGTGCCAGCAAGGCGCGGCATGAAGTTGACGGCGTAGTTGCCGTTGTCCTTGTAGAAGCCGCCCGCGACGACGGACTCGGAGCCGTCCGCCAGGGTAAAGGTAGCGGAGAGCTCGACGTCGGCGTAGGGGTTGCCGTCGGACGTGCCCTCGAGAGCGAGGGTAAAGACCTTGTACTGCTCGACGGTCTGCATGATAAGAACCTCCTTTGGGTCCTCGGGTATTCTAGGCGCCCCGCCGGCGGGAGGGGGACCCGCCGGCGGGAAAGGAAAGGGAAGATCTCGAACTTGGGTGCGCTTCGCTGTAGGCTCGGCGCCGGTAGTGCCTTGACGTGCGGTTTATTGCACTGGTTTCTTACTTGGCGCTCTTGATCATCATGACGAAGATAAAGCCCACGGCCATGAGGACGATGGAGATCGGGAAGGTGAGGAAGTAGGAGCCAGTGGCAACGACGATGGACGAGGTGACGAGGGGCCCAAGGATCTGGCCGATGGTGTTGGCCATGTTGAGGATGCCGAGGTCCTTGCCGGCCTCCTCCTTGTTGGGCAGGACGTCGATGTTCAGGGCCTGGTCGACGGAGGAGTAGATGCCGTAGCCGAGGCCGGCGCACAGGGCGAAGCCGTACATGCCGAAGACGGACTTGAGCAGCCACGGGGCGGCGACGCCGACGCACATGAGGATGGTGGCGACGAGGATGATCGGCTTGCGGGCGCCGATCTTGTCGGAGATGGCGCCGGAGGTGAGCGAGGCGACGAACGAAACGATCATGATGAGCACGGACATGGAGGCGAGGACGGTGCCGGCCTCAACGGTGCCCAGGCCGATGTACTTCTCGAGGATGTAGAGCTGGTAGCCGTTGATGCAGAAGTAGCCGAAGATGAGGAGCAGGCGGCCGAAGAGGGCCAGGTAGAAGTCGCGGCAGTTCTTGGTCGGCGGGACGAACATCATGAGCAGGCTCTTGAGCTCGAGCTTCTCGGCGGTCTCGCCCTCGGCAAGAGCGGCGGACTTCTCCTTAGGCCAGATGATGATGGCGAGCACGCCGGTGCAGAACCAAGCCACGGTGCCGATGACGAAGCCGGGAACGGGGTTGGTGAGGAACTGGGTGCCGATGATGGTGCCGACGGACTGGCCGACGGTGGAGCCGCCACCGTAGAAGGCGGATAGCGTGCCGCGCTTGTTCAGCGGGATGCGGTCGGACAGGATGGCCACTGCCGGGGCGAGCATGCAGTTGAGGCCGATCTGCAACAAGCACCAGAAGGCGACGATGGTCGCGAGCGACTCGGCGTTCGCGGTGAGCCAGAAGGCGATGCCGCAGATGAAGCCGCCGACGATGACGAACGGGGTACGCTTACCGAAGCGAGAGTGACAGTGATCGGAGAGCGCGCCGAAGACCAGGTTGGACACGAGGGCGAAGACCATGCCGACGGTGTTCATGGTGGCGAGGATGGTCTCGCCGGACATCCCGATATTTAGGTTGTTGAAACGCTCGGGGAACAGGACGTTGGAGCCGATGGTGCCCGACATCATCCACATGATGCCGAAGATGATGAAGCCGACCATGAAGCGAAGCGTGTCGCTCTTGGACATCGGCTTGCCGGTGTCAGGGGCGATCGTGTTCGGGTCGATCGTTGTGTCTTGCGTGGACATAACCTAATCTCCTTCCGTTTTTAGTTAGTACTTAGTAAGTACTCCGTGGCTCCAATATAAATGTGGTTAGTGGTTAGTAAGCATTTAGTGCGGTGAACGGTCGACATCAGTCGCTTAGTGGTTACTAAGCAGGAAATTGAAGCGTTTCAGTATCGATATTGAAGACACAAAAGGGGTAGCATCGGTTTTGGAAAGCTACGAGTGGAGGGCCGATGGCCAAGCAAAGAAGCGCCGCAGCGCAGGAACGCCTGCAGCAGATCGTCGACGCGGCGGTCGAGATTATCAACGAGGACGGCTACAGCGGCCTTTCGCTACAGGCCGTGGCAGACCGCGTGGGCATCACGCAGCCGGGCGTCCTGCACTACGTCGGCAGCAAGAAAGGCCTACTCAACGAGGTCATCGAGTATTACTACGACACACACGACGGCGCCGTGGAGTACCTCAAGCTTTTTGAGCCGGGGCAGCTCTTCGAGGGCAAGCAGCCGAAGATCCCGGAGTACTGCCGCCTTTTGGTCGAGCAGAACGCCGGCCGCCGCGAGCTCGTCATGCTCTTCCAGGTGCTGAACACCGAGGCGATATCGCCCAAGAGCCCCGCACACGAGTACTTTAACAAGCGCTCCAGGAACATCTCGAACCCCGAGGTCGACCACCACTGGGCGGTGCCCGCGGGCGTTGATGCCCAGCTCACGGCGTCGTGCGCCATGGCCGCGATGTACGGCCTCGAGGGGCGCTGGCTCGCGCGCCCCGACGAGATAGACTACATGGCTGAGTGGGCCAAGTGGGAGGATGTCCTCTTCCCGCTTCCGCTGTGGGAGGGCTACCGCTAGGCCGTGACGCGTTTCGGGCGCCGTTTGGGTGCCGCGTGAGCGCTGTTCAGGCCTCCCCTCTCCTGTTTTCGAGGGTTTTGCGCCGCTGGGTTTTGGGCCACGACGCATAACCCCCGAAAACAGGAGAAACCTTTCCTGCTTTTGAGGGTTATGCGTCCTGCACCAAAAACGCGCGGCGCAAAACCCTCAAAAGCAGGAGGCCTTCGGTCATCGGGGCGCC
>NZ_CAVKWG010000020.1:0-12536 GCF_963660155.1 Paratractidigestivibacter sp.
GCGCCAGCTTGTCTCTTTACCGGTTGTAACTATCGGTTGTTATAACCGCAATGTCCAGAAACCGCAAGAGGAGACGAGAATCC
Source organism: Paratractidigestivibacter sp. (assembly GCF_963660155.1). Classification (GTDB taxonomy): domain Bacteria; phylum Actinomycetota; class Coriobacteriia; order Coriobacteriales; family Atopobiaceae; genus Paratractidigestivibacter. The sequence continues at coordinate 84 of NZ_CAVKWG010000020.1, forward strand.
CATGAAGCCCATGACCCGCCGCAAGCTGCTGAAGGGCGCAGGCATCGCCGCCGGCGTCATTGCTGTCGCGGGCGTCGGGGGCGCCTTTGCCCTCCGCCGCGTGATGGCGCCCGACACCACGCCCGGCCCGGGCGAGGAGGGGCAGACCGTCGCCCTTGCCCAGGGTCAGCTCAAGGGCACCGTCCACGAGGGCGTCCATCGCTTCCTCGGCATCCCTTACGCCCAGGCGCACGAGCGCTTTGTGCCGGCCGACCCCTCCCCCGCCTGGGACGGCGTCCGCGATGCCAGTGCCTACGGCCCCATGTCCCCGCAAGGCTCCATGCTGGGCTTCTCCGCCGGCAGCCAGTCCGGGACAGACAACGACTGCCAGAACCTCAACGTCTGGACCCCCGGGCTTGACGACGCTGCCCGCCCCGTCATGGTATGGCTTCACGGCGGCGGCTTCTCCACCGGCACCGCCAACGACTCCAGCTACGACGGCGAGGCGCTCTCGGGCGCCGGCGACGTCGTGGTCGTCTCGGTCAACCATCGCCTGAACGTCTTTGGCCACCTTGACCTCTCCGCCTATGGCGAGAAGTACGCCCGCTCCGCAAACATCGGCATGGACGACATCGTGCTCGCGCTGCGCTGGGTCGGCGAGAACATCCGCGCCTTTGGCGGCGACCCGGCAAACGTGACCGTCTTTGGCCAGTCGGGCGGCGGCGCCAAGGTGCTGGCGCTCATGAGCATCCCCGAGGCCCGGGGCCTCTTCCAGCGCGGCATTGTGGAAAGCGGCGCCACCCAGACCGTGGGCGAGGCCTTCACCTCGCGCGAGGCGAGCGCGCGCCTCACGCAGAACCTGCTCGCCGAGCTCCAGATCTCCGAGGACGACGTCGAGCAGCTCCAGTCCGTCGACGTGTCAAAGCTGCAATCGGCCAGCACCAGCGCCCTGCAGAAGACGGCCGACGAGTTCCAGATTCCGGCCCCGCTCTCCAGCGGGTACCAGATGGAGTGGGAGCCCGTCGTTGACGGCGACTTCCTGCCAAGCGGTCCCGTGACCGAGGACGGCTTTGCCGAGGCCGGCCGCGAGGTGCCCCTGCTCATCGGCAGCAACCTCAACGAATGGACCGTCTCTCCCCTCGGCGGCTCGTTCGTCACGGAAACAGACGAGCTCAAGGCAGCCGTGGCCGAGGCGTACCCCAACGTGGAGAGCCTCACCGCGGACCACGTGGACACGCTCATCCGCCCGTGCATCCTGAGGATCGCCGCCCACAAGGCCAGCCGGCCCGAGGCGCCGGTCTTTGCCTACGTGATGACAAACGGCACGTCGTCCCACGGGGCGGAGATTCCCTTCGTCTTCCGCCACTCGGACAACGCGCAGATGAGCGGCCTCATGAGCGAGGCGTGGGTCAGCTTTGCACGTGGCGGTGCGCCCGCCGCAGACGGCCTGCCCGAGTGGGAGCCCTACACGCACGAGGGCGGGGCGACCATGCTGCTGGACACCGCAAGCACGCTCGCGTACCACCACGACGAGAAGCTCCTCGAGCTTCTCGGCGCCAACCTCAGCTATTAGCAGCCATAAGAGAAAGCGAGAAGAACATGGCCTTTGATTCCAACGACATGATGTATGTCACCCTTTCCAACGGCGTGAAGATGCCGCAGCTGGGCTACGGCGTGTACCAGGTGGGCGCCGAGGAATGCGAGCGCTGCGTGACGGACGCCCTTGAGGTGGGCTACCGCCACATCGACACCGCACAGTCCTACTTCAATGAGGAGCAAGTCGGAGCCGCCATCGCCGCCTCCGGCGTGGACCGCGACGACGTCTTTCTGACCACCAAGGTCTGGCTCGAGCACTACGGCGAGGGCGCCACGCGTGCCTCCGTGGAGGATTCGCTGCGCAAGCTTCAGACCGAGTACATCGACCTTGTGCTGCTCCACCAGCCCTTCGGCGACGCCTTTGGCGCCTGGCGCGACCTCGTGCGCCTCTACGAGGAGGGCAAGGTGCGCGCCATCGGCATCTCCAACTTCTACGTGGACCGCATGGTGGAGTTCTGCGAGTTCAACGAGGTCAAGCCCATGGTCAACCAGATGGAGCGCCACCCGCTGAACCAAAACACCGAGCTTATGGAGTGGGAGAAGAAGTACGGCGTGGTTCCCGAGGCCTGGGCGCCCTTCGGCGAGGGTCGCGGCGGCCTCTTTGAGAACGAGGTGCTGGCCCAGATAGGCGCCGCCCACGGCAAGTCGACCGCGCAGGTGATGCTACGCTGGAACCTCCAGCGCGGCGTCGTGGTGATCCCCAAGTCCGTGCATCGCGAGCGCATGGAGCAGAACCTCGACGTCTTTGACTTCTCGCTGAGCGACGAGGAGATGGCACAGATTGCCCTTCTCGACACCGAGACCTCGAGCTTCTTCAGCCACGCCGACCCCAAGATGATCCAGTGGTTTGCGCAGATCGTCGAGGAGCGCAAGACCAACCACGACCACCGCAAGGACAAGAAGAACTGGTAGGAGGCTTGTATGACTAACTTTACGCGACGTGACGTTCTGAAGATGGCCGGCATCATCTCCGCTGGGCTCGCGCTTGGCGGGTGCTCGGCGGGCGGCTCGAACGGCGGCTCGAGCACAGGCGAGAGCAGCGCCTCATCGGCCGGCACGACAAGCGGCTCCTCCGAGAGCACCAGCAGCACTGCCGACAACTCGGCCAGCGGCGCCACCGCCGGCAGCAAGGTCCTCGTGGCCTACTACTCCGCGCAGGGCCACACCAAGCGCGTGGCCGAGATCGCGGCCGCAGAGCTCGGCGCCGACCTCTTTGAGATCGTGCCCGAGGAGGTCTACACCGACGCCGACCTCACCTGGAGCAACTCGGACAGCCGCGTCTCGCGCGAGCACGACGACGAGAGCCTGCGCGATGTGCCACTGGCTCAGACGACCCCGGACAACTGGGCCGACTACGACACGGTGCTTCTCGGCTACCCCATCTGGTGGGCCATCGCGGCATGGCCGACCAACCACTTTGCAAGCGACAACGACTTCGCTGGCAAGAAGGTCATCCCCTTCTGCACCTCCGCATCCTCGGGTCTGGGCCAGAGCGGCCAGCTGCTGGCCGACGCCGCCGGCACCGGAGACTGGCAGAGCGGCCAGCGCTTCTCGTCCGGCGCCTCCGATGACGAGGTCCGCAGCTGGGCGAAGTCCATCTGAAAGGCGGCGGCCGAGGCCGAGGTCACGCGAGGCACGCAGGTCTACCAGGGGTTTGTTCTGAACAACGTCCTGCACACGGCCGATGAGGGAGACGTCCACTTCAACCTCTACGTGCCCGACGGCTATGACGGCTCGGGCAGCGTCGCGCTCTTTGTGACGCTGCCCGGCTACCAGGGCCTCTACTTCCAGGGTGTGGGCGCGAACGTGCGGACCGAGGACTTCGGCTTTGAGGCGCAGGCTTACGACACGCAGATGATCGTGCTTGCTCCCCAGCTCTCCGACTGGGGAGAGACCTCGGCACGCCAGACCATCGCGCTTGTTGAGTGGATGCTTCGCGCCTATGCTATTGACCGGCAGCGCGTTTACCTTGAGGGGTACTCAGGCGGCGGAGAGACGCTTTCGCTTGTTATGGGCATGAGGCCGCAGCTCTTTTGTCGGGCGCTCTTTTGCGCCTCAAGGTGGGACGGTGAGCTGAACGTGCTGGCGGACGCGCGCGTGCCGGTCTACCTCGTCGTCGGCGAATCGGACGAGTACTACGGCTCGGAGCCGGCCACGAGCGCCGCCCACGAACTCGAGGAGATCTATCGCTCAAAAGGCCTTGACGAAGCCGAGGTCGCAAACCTTGTTGCACTCGACGTCAAGCCTGCCAGCTACTTCGAGGCAGGTGGGGTGAGCAACCAACACGGGCACGGCGGCGCGCTCTTCTGCCGCGACCCCCAGATCATGGGATGGCTCTTTGAGGACTAGTCAGAATCGGGCGCTGCAAAGGCGTCGCAGCAAACACCTGGTAGATATGGCAATGTGTCTCATCCTGCCGCTGCTCATGTGCTATGCGCTCGCAGGAGAGCTCTTGCACGAGCACGCAGGGATGCTTACCGGTTGCCTCTTTGCGATCCACCTGTGGCTCAATCGTGGATGGATCCGGGCGATTGCGAGGGGCAGGTATCGGGCGCGCCGCACGGTGCTGACCGCCGTTGTTGTTGCCCTTGCCTCAAGCATGGTCATCACGATGGTCACCGGCGTCCTTTCCTCGCGATACCTCTTCCCCGCCCTGTCGGCCCAACTCGGCTCGCCCGTGATTGAGGTTGCGCACATGAGCGCCGCGCACTGGGCGTTCTTGCTTGCGAGCGCGCACGCGGGTCTCAACCTTGCCGGTCTGATGACGCGAGTCGTCCGAAGGTCCGGCAAGGTTCGCAGCCGCGCGCTTCTCGTCGTCGGAGCAGCGTGGGCAGCATACGGTACCTGGGCGTTCTTCTCGCGCGGAGTGCCTCGATACCTGCTTGCGCAGAACCACTTTGCCATCATCGACTTTGCCGAGCCCGCGTGGCACTGCATGCTCGACTACTGCTCGATCATGGTTGCCGTTGCCGTCCTGGCGGCCTTTGCGGCTCGGACGACCCGTCCCAAGCCCCGTGCGAAGCGCCCGTCAGACACAAATAACGCCTAGTCCCGCTTGAGCCAGAAGTCGCACTTGGTTCCGCCGGTGCCCAGTGTCTCCTCGCGCGCAAAGCGAATGCCGTCGAGGTGAGCGTAGGCGTACAGGTCGTTGTCGCAGAAGATGTGCGTAAGCTCGGGGCAGCCCTCGGCGGTGCAATAAGTGGCATACGGGCAGGCCGTCATATCCATCCTGTACTCCGAGGCGGTTGCGGTGTGGACCGTGTTGGCAAAACCCGCCTCGGGCCCGAACCCGCTCTTGCAGCCCGCGGCAAAGGCCTTGAAGAAGAGCGTCTTGCCCAGCGGAAGGCGAACGACCTTCTGGAACGTCGCGCCCGTCTGCTTTGCGGTTACGGCCTCACCCTGCTCCATTATCTTCATGGCCACGTCGGGGTGGGCGGCCATGAGCGCCCTATAGACGGCGATGTGCGAGAAGATCAGGTCGGTGTGCTCTTCTTCCTTGGGCGTGAGCTGCGGATATTTGGCCAGAAGCTCGGCCAGGATGCCGCGTGCCTGGGCCCATGCGCGCTGCGTCTCCTCGGCGCCGATCGTTTGCACTGCCACGTCCTTGATGACGTTGATCTTCTTGCCGTTGTCAAAAATCTTTGCAAGCTTGTCCATGGGATAGGCTTTCTGCACGTTTTGATTACCGATGATGTCGGAAAAACCATAGCACCAGCAGCGCAATCTGCGTCTTCACGTCGTAGCGAGCTTTCTCGCAATTTCAAAAAGCAACCAACTAAAAGAAGCGTCAACAGCATGGGAACAGACTCAAGCTGCTATTGATTAACCCCGGAACCAGAGGATGCGGCCAGCAAGCAAAGAACCGCGCAGCCAAGCCATGGGCCGCGCGGTTCTATGAGAACGGGGTTTGGTAACGGGCGCCTAGAACTCGTAGGGCGGGTTGCCGGAGAAGTCGGCGATCACGCCGTGGGGATCCTCAAGGTAGAACACCTCGAAGATGGGGTTGGTGGCCTCGCCGTACTGGCTCTTTACGATGGGGTTCTGGATGCACATCTCCTTGGCGGCCATGTCGTTCTCAAACACTGCCTTGCCGTGCAGGCGGATCCAAGCGTAGTCGGGGCTGGAAACGGAGAGCTCAACCTCGGGGTTGGCCTGCATGTCCTTGTAGACGTCCTTGGTGCTGTTGGTGCAGAACCACAGCTTGCCGTCCAGCTCGCCCGAGAACATGAAGGGGCGGCACTTTGCCTTGCCGTCGGTGCCGACGGTGGCCAGATACTGCACGGGGTTGGCCTGCAAAAACTCAACTACCTTGTTCATCTTGTTACCTCCAACTGGTTTGGGTTTACGAAAGCGTTGCTTGCCTTTCGCATCTCCATACAACCGCGGTACCTTCTTTTAGTAAAGTAGGTACTAATAAGTTCTGTAGTTACCAAACGGGAACTATTTACGATTACCAGCAGGAAACCATTGCCCTTTAGCAAGCTTTTTGCTGCAGAGTGCACAGAATAAAGTTTTTGGAGGAATTGCGGTGACCAAGGCAACCCCGCAGGCAACCACGAAACCACAGCTCCCCGCGTGCCCGGTCGAGACCACCCTCACGCTTATCGGCGACAAGTGGAGGGTACTGATCCTGCGCGACCTGATGGAGGGAACCAAGCGCTTCGGCGAGCTGAGAAGGTCGGTGGGCAACGTCTCGCAAAAGGTGCTCACCGCGAAGCTGCGTGCCATGGAGGAGAGCGGCCTCGTTCACCGCGAGGTGTATGCCGAGGTGCCGCCGCGCGTCGAGTATTCGCTCACCGAGCTCGGACGAAGCCTCGCCCCCATCCTCAAGTCGCTGCGCGAATGGGGCGAGGACTACAAGAGGAAGTACGGCTCGCAGGGCGCGTCTGTTCGCGCTACCGCCGCTTCACGCAGCGCTGAATGACGGCAATGATGTGCTCGATGCTGTCCTCGCAGTCGCCGCGCAGCCACTCGTCGACGATCGCCATCAGGCCGCTGATGTGATAGCGCATCACGTAGGACTGGTCTGCCGCCGGGACCCCAAAGCGGTCAAGGATTGGGATGAAGACGTAGCGGGTCAAGTCGCGGTACGCGTCGACCATCTGCAGCGTGGCCGCGTGCTCGACCGTCGCCTTAAAGATGCGGCGATGCTCCTTGACGTAGGAGAGATACGTCGTCAGGTACTCCGGGGTGATCAGATAGAGCTCCTCGAGCGGGCGCTCGCCAATCCTTGCGATAAACGTCGCCGGGTCGGCGCCCATGTACTCCACGAACTGGGTAATGAGGTGCTCTGCGGTCTCGGCAAGAAGGTCGCCGACCGTCTCGTAGTGAAGATAAAACGTTGAACGGTTAACGCCGGCCTTCGCACAGATCTCCTTCACCGTGATGTAGGCGAAGTCCTTCTGCTCGATAAGCTCCAAAAACGCCTCGTCCATGCGGGCCGCCGTGGCAAAGTACTTGCTCTCAGACTTGTTCTTCGGCTTGTTCAACAGCCCCAGCCTCCTTTTCGCCCTTCTCGAGCGCACGCGCGTGCCTCAGCATGTACACGGCGATAAGAACCACAAACGCCCAGATAAAACCACCCGTCAGCGCGTTCATCAGCATCCGGTAGCCCTCGCCCTCCGTGGAGAACTGCGCGATCATCGCCGTCTGGAGACCGAGAATGGACATCAAAGCCGCAACGAAGTTCAGCGCCTTTGCCGCGGACAGGATCGGGCTTCCGAGCTTGCGATACTTCACTAGGTTGATGATCGAAGTGATCAACGTGTAGAAAGTGTACAGCGCCGAGGCGTAGATGACGTAGCCGGGGTAGGTGTAGCCCGAGTTCGTCAGCACCATCAGCACCATCATGCCGCCCATCGGCACGTTGAGCGGGAAAAGTGACCACGCGGTGCGACGATAGCAGCGCAGCTGGTCGACCTGCTCCCCGCGACGGTAGCTCACAACAAGATACAGGCGCATGACCCCCAGCACCAGGTAGTACACGGCCATGGAGATAAACCAGACCGATGTGTACCAGATGCCGAGGGCTACGCGGAAGACGACGTAGATGAAGTTGACAACCATACCCTGGTAGATGCTGACGTTTCCGCGAAAAGCCAGGTCAGTGACGTAGCGCCTAACGAGGGGCGTGTCCGCGACCCTCTTGATTAAGCCGTCGCGATCGGAGTCAGGCTTTGTGCGCCGCATGAACTAGTTCTCGCTGATCTCTTTGGCAAGCTCCATGATCTCGTAGGCGTACTTCTGCTTGCCCTGCTCGAGCATGCGCTTGTAAATGGGGTAGTTGACGCTCATGCCCACGATTCCGATGATGCCGATGACGATGCCCGCCACAAACGAGAAGGTGCTGCCGCTGCCGATCTGGCCCATGGCAAGGCACATGCCCACGCCCAGGACCAGCGCGGAAATCACGCCAAGGGTGTAGGTGAAGATCATGGCGGGACGCTTGGCACGCGCGTCGAGCTTGCGCAGCGCGACCACCTTGGAGGTGTCCTTGGGGGCGTACTCGTTGGCGAGCTGCTCGGCATAGATCTTGTCGGTGTTCATGGTGTTGCTCCTTCTTGTGATGGCTTGTGCCCGGCGGTTCCGGGCGCTCGGCCGTCTCTGCTTGACGGTTTCCATCTTGCCGAGAAGAAAGGGGCAATTGAACAACACGGATAGCGCTTCGTGTTGGGTTGGAACTATTTTCTTCTCGTCTTTGTTGCCGTGGCGTCAAAGCTCATGTCGAGAAGCGCAATGAGCTGGTCATCATCTACCGAACCATCGAGCGCAACCGTAACCCAGTTTGTCTTGCTCATGTGGTAGGCCGGAAAGAATCCGTCCTGATCGCGAAGGCAGATGACCAGCGCTGGGTCGCACTTGAGGTTCACTACATCGAGAATGCCGTCTCCGGGAAGGCCCAGCCGCGACCTCGGTACGTCCATGACCAGCGCAAACCACTTCTGGTTGTCTGCGTGACGATAGACGACGAACTCCGGAGACCCCATCCAAGGGCGATCGCCGCATACGCCATAGGTGGCAAGGATATACTCGGCCAGCTCTTTTCGGTTCATGTTCGCCTCCGTGGGCGGGAATTTGGCCCGCCAAAACTATCCCTTATTAATATTCAGAACGATAGTGTGTAGATAAAACCGAACTGGCCGAGCAGCAAGGCAAAATCGCTTCACGGCAACTGGGGTTTTATCGCGAAAAATCGGGCTCTACTTTGCCCATCCGGTTTTATCTACACACTATCGTCTTTTTTTATTTCAGCACCGCAAAGAGCCCTAAATTGCAAGCTCGATACTGCCAAGAAACGCAATAGAACCGCGCAGCCAAGTCTTAGCTGCGCAGTTCTCAAGGAAAGATCAGCGGCACTCCTCCAGCACGGCCCCGCCCCACTCCGAGATGATCCTCTTGGCCTCCTCAAACTCGGCGCGCGCCACGGCCTTCGTGAGGGCGGAGTAGTGCGGGTTGGACTCGAGCCGATACGCCGGCTCCATGCGGCCGCGCTGGCCGCGGACGAACACCCACCACATGCCGGCGGGCGTCTCCAGCAGGGAGCTCGCCGGCTTGTTGGCGCGAACGGCAAAGTAGTTTGCGGTCTGCTCGTCCTGGAAGGCAAGGACGAGCTGCGCGTCGCAGTTGCCGATGATCGAGTTTGCCGTCGCGGCGCCATAGCGCGCCTCAAGCTGGCTGACGGTCTGGCAGATGATCGTGCAGCTGATCTCGCGGCTGCGGATCACGGACAGCACGTCATCCATGTTCGGCAGGTAGAGGTTGGCAAAGTCGTCGAGCACAAAGCGCACGGGCACCGGCAGGCGATGGTCCGCGTAGTCGTTGTCGGCCATGTCGCACAGGGCGGAAAACGCCTGGCGCACGAACATGCTCGTAAGCCTGTCCAGACTCCGGTCCATGTCGTTCACGGTGACGAACAGGGCCTTCTTCTTGTATCCGAACGAGCGGAAATCCACCTGGTGCGGATTGCGGTAGGCACCCATGACCTCCGGGAAGCCAAACGGCATGAGGCTTGCCGCGATGATGCCCATGATGCTCGCGTGCATCTTCGTGGCGCCGCAGGTGACCATCGCGCGGCGATACACCCCGGGCGAGTAGGCCTCCGGGTTTTCCTCCTCAAGCTGCTGAAACATGGCTTCGACGCGACCGGCGCACGACTGCTCGAACACCCTGATCACCGACCCCATGTGCCACTCCTCGCTTGGCAGGGCCTCAAAAACGTAGGCGATAAAGGCGCTGAGGTAGTTGGCCGCGGCGCGAGGCCAGAACGGGTCGGACTCGTGGTCCTCGACCGGGCAGATTGCCGAGGCGATGGTGATGATGTCCTGGAACACCGGCCTGCCGTCGTCGTCAAAGCGCACATGGGCTATGGGGTTGTAGCCCACCGTGCCGCCAATGCGCGTGAAGTCGAGCTGGTCCACCTCGTAGCCGGCCTCGGCAAGGTAGGGGCCCACCTCGCGGTAGAGACTTCCCTTGCAGTCGATCACGATGTAGGAGCCCTGCGCCTGCATGAGGTTGGGCTTCACGTGGTGGCGGGTCTTTCCGCCGCCGGAGCAACCGAGGACCAGCACGTTGTTGTTCAGGCCGGTCTTCCAGGTGTCGGTCTCCAGCTCAGTCTTGGAGGTGAGCAGGGTCTTTCCCTGGTAGGCGCTCCGGTCGGCGGGCTTTGGCGAGAAGGGCTCGTCTGCCAGGACGTAGGTGGGCTCCTGGGTGGCTTCGAGTTCCTTGATAGGCATGGTATTTTCTCCTCTGGGATTTAGGGCGGTGGGCTAGAGCTCGCAGATGACGTGATCGGCCAGGTGCGCGGCGACGGCCTCGTCGGCCTCGAAGTAGGTGTCGCGGGCCGTGAGGTCAAACACCTGCTCGAGCGACATGCCGGTGTGCTCGGAGATGACCTGCGCCGTGACGTCACGGATGCGCATGAGGTCGTCGGCACGCGCCTTCACCGAAAGCGCGCTTCCGCCCACGCCGCCCGAGATGAGCGGGTCGTGAATCATGACGCGGCTGTGCGGCAGCATGTCGCGCGTGTCGCCGGCAACAAAGAGCAGCGCCGCCATGCTGGCAGCGAGTCCCAGGCAAACGGTGCGGACGGGGCAGCTGATGGCGCACATCACGTCGTAGAGGGCAAGGCCCGAGCTCACCTCGCCGCCGGGGCTATTGATGAACAGGGTGACGGGCGCCTGCGGGTCGGCCTTCTGCAGGTGTCGCATGCCGCGGATGATGTCTGCCACCGAGTCCGCGTCGACGGGCCCGCACAGCTCGAGCTCGCGGTCGGCGAGCATCTCGTCGCGGATGTCGATCTTCTCGAGGCCAAGGGAGGTCTCCCGCATGATGAGTGGCGAATAGGGGTAGGTGCTCATGAGCGTCCTTTCGTAAGTGGCGCCGCAGCGCCGGCGGAGTTACACGAGCGGGACCTCGCGGTAGCCTTGCGCCCAAATTTTGAGCGCAAAATGCTTGGCACCGCCGACGCCTTCTGCGCACAAATGCGCAGCTCAGGGCCAGTCCTGCTCAAATAATCTGCCTTAGTTAAGTTGTAAGAAAGGGGTGAGGCTTCATGTGACACGGCGCCGCGATAACGCGACTTGTAACCAAAGGCCGCCGATGCAGCCCCCATGCAAGCCCCTAAAATGGCGACCCCAAAATCGCCTAGCGGGTAAATGAGTTATACGTCCGGCGCAAAAACGCTGTCAAGAACTTTTTTCTAGAAAATTGGAACCGCCTTCGTGGGCGGGTGCCGTCTCGCTACCATGTGAGAGACGCTCGCCAGAACAGAACAACAGCGAGAACAGCTACGAGGAGCACCATGAGCAACCAGTTTTTTGACAGCCTTTACAACGGCTACACCGGCGAGTACCAGCTTATGGCCTCCCTGTACCGCCACGGGCTCGACGCCCTGCGCCCGCCGGCGGATATGGGCATCGACGTGGTGTCGCTCAACCTCAAGCAGCGGCTCGAGGACCCGACGGTTGCCGCGGAGACGTTTCTGTTCCAGGTAAAGACCGCCATGACCGAGGTCGGTGAGGTCGAGACCAATTCGGGAGCGATCAGGACCGTCTACTTCAAGCTGAGCGAGCGCGAGCTCGACCTTCTCGCACACGGGCACGACCGCGTGCTGTTCTGCTACGTATACAACACCAAGACCGACGCCCTTACGGACGTCCTCGAGACGCCGTTCATGTGCTTCTGGATTGATGGAGAGCGTCTCGCCGCCCTGCGGGAGGCCGGCGCTTTTACCAAGCGAGATGGCGAGACGAAGCTCGCCCTCTCGTGCCAGCTCAGAAAGCCCGCGCACGAATACGGCCACTGGTACGCCCTTGTCGTAGATGCCGACGGGAAGGCGCTTAAGCATGAAAGCGTTTCCCAGGTGGGCTACCTGGGAACCATCGGCGGGTACTACACCTCGTCGGACGAAGCCGACCACTACAGCGTGGGCGGCTACCTGGACTACGCCCGCAAAGGCTAGGCGCCGTGTCGCGCCTGCGTCATCGTCGGGATCGACGAACCGATCAAGCTTTCCACTCGTCGCGCAACAGGCTCATCACGACCATGTCCGCGTAGGCGCCTCTGGTGCTTCGCCGAGCGTGCGGCGGCGCACATTTTTGCGCCCTCCGGCCGCGACAAATGTACGCGCGCGCACTCGGGACGCAAACGCCTACGTCCCCTACGCAGGGCCGTGCCTGTTTGGCTTTAACGCGCAGCCCAACATCACCGTTATACTTTCTTGGCAGATGGCTGACATCTCTAATTTAACCAATCCACCAAGGAGGTTCCTTCGCATGAAGTACAACGGCTTCTATTTTTGGATGTTCAAGGGTTCCATGAAAAAGGTCCTGATTGAGAAATATGACAAAGCGTATGCGGATGAGATCATGAAAAAGAGCA
>NZ_CAVKWG010000021.1:0-10590 GCF_963660155.1 Paratractidigestivibacter sp.
CCGTCCGAGTAGACGAATTTCGTGCAGTCCATCTACCTGCGATTTTGTTGGACGCAACGTGCTGGATACTCGGAGGGTCCGAGAAAAACTGCCGCCATCCCCGGTTTTTTGCAGTCGGCCGCCCCGAGGGCGCCGTTACGCGGGCAGCAACGGCGCCTAAAGGCGGATCCGAAGCTCGACGGGGCAGTGATCGCTGCCGAAGACCTCGTTATGGATGCTCGCGTCGGCCACGCGATCCGCCACGTCGTTGCTCACCAAGAAATAATCGATGCGCCAGCCCGCGTTGTTCTTGCGCGCGTTGAAGCGGTAACTCCACCAGCTATAGGCGCCCTCGAGGTCGGGGTGCTGCGCGCGGAACGTGTCGGTAAAGCCGGCGCCGAGCAGCTCGGTAAAGCTCGCTCGCTCCTCGTCGGAAAACCCGGCGTTTCCGCGGTTGCTCTTGGGGTTCTTCAGGTCGATCTCCTCGTGGGCCACGTTAAAGTCTCCGCAGGTCACAACGGGTTTCTTGGCGGCAAGCCCGCGCAAGAACTCGCGATACGCCGCGTCCCACTCGAGCCGCTCGTCGAGGCGCGCGAGCTCGTTTTTGGCGTTCGGCGTGTAGACGTTCACAAACCAGAAGCGCTCGAACTCGAGCGCGCAGACGCGCCCCTCGTCGTCGGCGCACGGGCAGCCAATCTGCCGCACGATCTGCAGCGGAGCCTCGCGCGAGAAGACCGCCGTGCCCGAATAGCCCTTGCGCTCGGCGTAGCTCCACGTCTGCACGTAGCCGGGCAGGTCAAGCTCGAGCTGCCCCTCCTGGAGCTTGGTCTCCTGCAGCGCGAAGACGTCAGCGTCGAGGGCGCTGAACACGTCGGCAAAGCTCGGGTCTTTCTTTACGACGGCGCGCAGGCCGTTCACGTTCCAAGAAATAAACCGCAGGTCGCGGGTATCGTCGCTCATGGCAATCCTTATCGTCGGGCGGTGTGCGGGGTCGGCGCGGATCGGGGCGCAAACGTCGGGCGCGTCTCGGCGACGCGCCTCGCCGGCCCGCCCCAACAGCTTACCCGATGGTGATGTATCCGTCCCAGCCGTCCGGCCCGTGCGGCCCGCCGTCGGCGTCGCCGAACACGAACTCGCGCAGCCGCGGCAGCTCGCGCACCGCCTGGTCCCAGCCCATCTGGTAAGAAGCGCGCAGCTTGGCGGGGTTGACGGTCGAGCTCTTCACCGGCATGCGGTCGGGATAGATGATGAGGCAGCGGCCCTCGGCGGCCATCGCCTCGACGCGCTCGATCTCGGCGTTGTAGCGCTCCCAGCGGGTGAGCAGCGCTTGGCGCAGGTAGGGATAATCCGCCGCGGCGCGCGCTATGACGGCGCGCTCGGCGGCCGTCGGCTCGCTCTTTCGGTAGCCGCGCTCGCGCGTGGCGAGGAAGACGAACTTCTCGTAGCCCGCAGCCTCCGCGATGCACACGGGGATGCCCGCGCCCTCGCCGAGGCCGCCGTCATAGAGCACGCGCCCATCCACGGGCTTGGGGTGCATGACGCCCGGCAGCGTGGAGCTCGCGCGCACGCGGTCCATCATGGCGTCGATATCGGGCATGTCCTCGCGAGAAAACCGCAGCGTACGGCCTGTGTCGCGGTCGAACGCCTGTATGCCCAGGCCCGCCGGGTTCGCCTGGAACGTCTCCCAGTCGAACGGCAGCCGCCCGTCCTCGACCGCCCCGCCGTAGAGCGCGTCGGCGTCGAAGTAGCCCTTGCCCTGCGCGAGCGAGCGCAGGCCCACGTGCCCCTCGACCCAATCGGTCGACGCGAATGCGGCCTCCACGCGGTATTGGTCTCGGCTCAGGTAATCGACGGTGTTGCTCGACCCGGCGGAGAGGCCGCAGACGTAATCGAAGTAGATGCCGTTTGCCAGCAGCACGTTGGCCATGGCGGCGGTGTAGCCGGCGCGGTACCCGCCGCCCTCGAAGACGAGCGCGCAGCCGAAGACATTGCTGGTCAGTTTTTCCATGGGGATGGGCTCCATCTTTTCGAATCGGGTTCAATAAATATGGTGTACCTCAAATGCGGCGGCCGTGGGGAGGCGCGCGCCCTATACTTCACTCAAACCAAACACAAAGGAGGCCCGCATGGCGCAGGCGATCACGGATCCCATGGAGGCGGCGGCGCAGCTCAAGGCATGCGTCGATGCGGCGGAGCGCGTCGTGTTCTTTGGCGGGGCGGGCGTGTCGACGGCCAGCGGCATTCCCGACTTCCGCAGCGAGAATGGCCTTTATCATCAGAAATTCAAGTATCCGCCCGAGACGATGCTCGGCCATCAGTTCTTTTGCGAGCACACGGCGGAGTTCTACGAGTTCTATCGCGACCGCATGATCGCGCTGGGCGCCAAGCCCAACCGCGCGCACACCAAGCTGGCCGAGCTCGAGGCGGCGGGCAAGCTCACGGCGGTCATCACGCAGAACATCGACGGCCTGCACCAGGCTGCTGGGTCAAAGAACGTCCTTGAGCTGCACGGATCCGTCCATCGCAACATCTGCCAGCGCTGCGGCGCCAGCTATTCGGCCGAGTGGATCGTGGCGCGCGAGCACGAGGACGAGCGCGGCGTGCCCGTGTGCCCTGCGTGCGGCGGGCGCATCAAGCCCGACGTCGTGCTTTACGGCGAGAGCCTTGACGGCGACGTCATCGATGCGTCGGTTGAGGCCATCAAGGGTGCTGACCTGCTCATTATTGGCGGCACGTCGCTTGTGGTGTACCCGGCGGCCGGCCTCGTGCGGTACTTTTGCGGCAACAAGCTCGCCATCGTGAACATGCAGCCGACGCCACAAGACGCCGCCGCCGACCTCGTCTGCGCCTGCGACATCGCAAAAGCCTTCGACTTCTAGCCCTCCGTCCCGTCGCCCCGCTGCCCGCCGCACCCGCCCCGCCCCGTCGCCCCGCTGCCCGCCGCACCCGTCCCGCTGCCCCCTCAAAGTTCGGAAGCCTTCCAAACTATTCCGCCACAGATATTGCGCCTTCAACAACGCATCTACCTACGCATATACATTCTCCAACCATAGTTCGGAAGCCTTCTGAAGTTTGGAAGCCTTCCGAACTATGGGGGAGAGGGTCGGGGCGCAGGCGGGTACAATTGACGGGTGCTAAAAACGAACCACGGGAGAAGGACCGCCATGCTCAACACAAACCACGCCGTCTGGCGCTGCGGAAATCACGAGATCAGCCTCGCGCGCCCGCGCATCATGGGCGCGCTCAACGTGACGCCCGACTCCTTCTCGGACGGCGGCGAGAATCTCGGCTCCGAGGCCGCCGTCGCGCGCGGCCTTGCCATGCTCGACGAGGGTGCCGACATCATCGACGTGGGCGGCGAGTCCACACGTCCCGGCCACCGCCCGGTGAGCCCCGAGGAAGAGATTCGCCGCATTGCCCCCGTGGTCCGCGGCCTCGTTGCCGGCGGCGCTGTCGTTTCCATCGACACCCGCCACGCGGAGGTTGCGCGCATGGGCGCCAGTCTCGGCGCCGCCATCATCAACGATGTCACCGGCTTTACCGATCCCGCCATGGTCAAGGTCGCTGCTGAGACCGACTGCGGTTGCCTCGCTATGCATTGGGACCAGGGCGGGCTGGGCTCGCATCCCGCGCACCCCGGCGCCGGCCGTAAAGAGGTCCAGCTCGACGACTCGCGTCCTGCCCGCCCGGCGCCCGTGGCGCTCGCGGTCCGAGGTGGCGTCTCTCAGCACCGCTTTACCCTGCCCGACCAAGCGCCGATCATGCGACAGATTATGGGCTTTCTTGGCGACCAGGCGCGGGTCCTGCAGCGCGCGGGTGTCTCTCACGACCGCATCTGCCTCGATCCCGGTCCCGGCTTCGACAAGTTCGCCGACGAGGACGTGGTCATCCAGCGCGCCACGCGCTCCATGGTTTCGATGGGCTACCCGCTGTGCACGGCCGTGAGCCGCAAGCGCTTCGTCGGCGCCGTCGCGGGCGTGGACGAGGCCGCCCTTCGCGACGCCGCCACGCAGGGAATGTGCATCGCCGCCGTGGCCAACGGCTCGCGCGTGCTGCGCGTCCACGACGTCGCCGGCTGCGCGCAGGCCGTCAACGCCTACTGGGCCGTCGCCGAGAAGGACGCTCGTCAGGGCTTCGTGAGCTTGGGCTCCAACGTGGGCGAGCGCGTGGCCAACCTGACCCGCGCGGTGCAGCTCATCGACCAGATTCCGCTGACCTGCGTGGCCAACGTGAGCCACGCCTACGAGACCGAGCCGGCCTACGGCATCTCCACGCCGGTGGTCAACTGCGTGGCCGAGATACGCACCGAGCTCCATCCGCTTGTCCTCATGGACCACCTGCTCAAGGTCGAGGACAAGCTCGGCCGCAAGCGCGACCCCAACCGCGACCCCAAGAAGCCTGGCCACACGGCGCGCACCATCGACTGCGACCTTATCTGGGTCGAGGGCGAGACGCACCAGGGCGCCAAGCTTACGCTGCCGCACCCGCGCCTCGGCGAGCGCGACTACGTGATCGTTCCGATGGAGGACCTCATGCACAACCCGGCGCGCTTCCTCGAGCACGGCGGCGTGCGCGTAGCTGAGCGCACGGAGCGCGTGGGCGCCGTGACGGCCGACCTGGGGGAGATTGAATGGGCGTAAGCGCCGCGGTCCTGCGCCCTCGGGTGCCGATGGGGTTCATTGACGGCACGGTGTACGTGGCGGCGCTCGGCGCGGCCGAGTCGCTTGGCGCGCATGTGGCGTGGCCGAACGCGGTTGTTGACGCTGAGGGCGCCGAGCTCGTGCGCGTGACTTGCCGCGCCGGCTACGATGACGAGGGTATCTACGTTACCTGCGAGTTCGATGGCAGCTCGGCGTGCGACGCCGTGGCCGACGCCGCTGCGGCGCGCGTTGACGCGTGGAGCGAAGCGGTAGCTGCCGGCAGCAAGGCCGGCCCCCTCGCCGCCGTGCTCGAGGACTATTTCGATGCGTGCCTGCTCATGGGGCGCGTGGTCAAGGTCGTGCGGCGCGACGGCAGCGTTGCTTGCGAGGGCGCGCTCGCCGGCATGGACATCTGGGGCCGCGTGACCGTTAAGCTCGACGACGGCCGCGAGGTCGAGATCGCGCCAGGCCAGGCCTCCGTGGCCGCCGCGTAGCACATCCCGCGCCTATATTCTGAATTCGCGGAGCCGCGCGCAAGGTTTTGCCGCTCGTGCGACGTAAGGGCGATACCGCTGCAAGGTTTTGCCGCTCGTGCGACGTAATTTCGGGTCCGAGCGATGCCCGAGCCGACAAAAGCCCAGTTGAGAATTGCCCGCTGCGTCGTTTGGCCTCGTTTTGCAAGAAAAATACGTCGCACGAGCGGCAAAACCTTGCACGAAGGTGCCGGAAACGTCGCACGAGCGGCCAAACCTTGCAGGCCGGCCGCCGCAGGAGCCCGAGTAGCGCGCATACAGGTAGTTCGAATGGGGCGCGCCCGGCCTGGGGGCGCGTGGTTCCGCGCGCGGCGTGCATCCAACTTTACTCCGTGCGACGTAAATTTGGCCCTGCAGGCGACTCAAACTGACAAAAGCCCAGTTGAGGTTTTTCAAGAACCGTGATTTCAGCCCGTTTGAACCGAAATCACGTCGCACGGAGGGCAGTTCGATGCACGCGCATCGCTCCGAGGAACCCCCGCAGCGCGTTAGCGCTGCCGCAACCAGATCTGGCGGATGCCGCGCAGCGTGAGGTCGGGGTCCACGGCGTCGAAAAGGTCGGTCGCCTGGCTTACGGTGCGCGCGAGGCCGCCCGTGCCCACGACGGCCGCGTCGGGGGCGCCGAGCTCGGCCTTCATGCGCGCGACGAGGCCCTCGGCCTGCGCCGCGGCGCCGATGACGAGGCCCGATTGCATGGCCGTCTCGGTCGAGTTGCCCAGCGCGTGCTCGGGCGCCACGACCGGGATGCTCGCGAGCTTGGCCGCCTTGCTGAACAGCGCGTTCGCGCTCAGCATGAGCCCCGGGCTGATGGCGCCGCCGCGGTACGCCCCGCGCTGGTCGACCACGTCGATGTTCGTCGCCGTGCCGAAGTCGACCACGATGACGGGCGCGCCGTACGTCTCGACGGCGGCGATAGCGTTGGCGATGCGGTCGGCGCCCACGGTCGAGGGGTCGGGCATGTCGATGGGCATGCCGTAGTCGGTCGACGCGTCGATGCGCAGCGGCTCGTGGCCAAGAAGCTCGCGCAGGCAGACCCACCAAGCCCGCTGCAGGGGAGGCACGACGCTGGCCACGCCCGCATCCGTCACCTCGGCAAGCTCAACCCCGTCCTTGGCAAAGTACGTCCACAGGCGCGCGTGCAGCATGTCGGAGGTCTGTGCGGCGTCGCTCACCATGCGCCAGCCGCGGACCAGCCCGCCCTCGTCGTCAAAAAGTCCCAGCGTAGTTTGGGTGTTTCCCACATCGATAGCCAAGAACATGGGCAGCCTTTCGCTCGCGGCGTCGTAGCCTCGCGGGCCCGCGCCCGCGTTTCTTGCCACTGTAGCGCAAATCTCCACATAACGTTCGAACCGCGCGCGCCGGCATCTGATACACTCGAAAAGCTTGACTGTCCTGGTCGGAACCAGGACAAAACCCCTGCCCTGGTCGGAACCAGGGCCGACGAACAGGAGTCCTGCTATGAAGCAAGGTATTCACCCGAACTACGTGGAGTGCACCGTTCGCTGCACCTGCGGCAACACTTGGACGACTCGTGCGACCAAGTCCGAGATGACCATCGATCTGTGCGACAAGTGCCACCCGTTCTACACCGGCCAGCAGAAGCTCGTCGACACCGGCGGCCGCGTCCAGCGCTTCGCCGATAAGTTCGGTGGCGCCGCCGCTGCTCAGCTCAAGAAGGCCGAGGAGGCCAAGGCCGCCAAGGCCGCCAAGGCTGCTGAGGCCGAGGCCGCTCGCAAGGCCGCCGCTGAGGCTAAGGCTGCCGCCAAGGCCGCCAAGGCTGCCGAGTACGCCAAGAAGGCCGCTGCTGAGGCCGAGAAGGCCGCTGCCGAGGCTCCCGCCGAGGCCGAGACCGAGGCTGCTGCCGAGTAGCGCATCGCTTCATCGCGCATTGAAGGGCCCCGAACCGCGCAGGTTCGGGGCCCTTTTTTGTGTCGCGATAAGACAAAGGGACAGTCCCTTCGGCTTATTGCTTGCGCAGCAGGTAGGTGTCGGTGTAGGTCACGGTTTCGGAGTAGGGGATGAAGAGGAACGACGACTCCTTCTGGAAGGTCGTCGTTACCTTGGCCGTGGCGGCGCCCGCGTCGTCGGCGCTGCCGAGGTCGAGCTCGACCGTCACTTTGCCGCCGGTCTGGTCGGGCGGCGTGCCGGTAAAGACGGTCGTCTCGCCGCTTTTGCCGGTGCAGGTCGCGGCGAGGGCCACGTCGGTCAGCGCCTCGTCGCCCGTGGTGGACTGCGCGTCGCGCGACGGCTGCGCGTGGAAGTGCGAAAGGCACGAGATCTTGCCCGTGAGCTGGGCGCACTTGCCGTCCACGTTGCCCGCCTCCTGCGCCGAGACGCTGATCGCGAGCGGCGACTCGGTGGCCGCGAGGCACCTGCCGCCGTCCGCGTCCTGCGTCTGGAACGCGCCCGCTCACGTGGCCAGAAGCGGCGAGAACCCGCGCGCCTTGGCGTCCGCGGACGCGTTCAGGTCCGTGATCTCCCACAGCCCGCTTACCGAGCGGAACGAGAACGCGGGCGCGATCCGGCCCGCGCAGGAGTCGAAGGCGCCGGTCTTTGCGCAGGTCAGGGTAACGGCGTCGGTCTTGGCCTCGGCATCGTAGCTGGAGGCGACGTCCACCTGGCCGTCGGCGTAGATGCCCGCGAGGCTGAGCTCGCCCGTCTTGGAGCCGAGCTTCTGTTCCGCGCGGTCGAGCAGGTCGGCCACGTTCTGGCGGAGCTTGTCCTCGCTCACGCCGTCGGTCGGCTCGCAAAAAACGCTCGCGTCCGTCTCGGCGCCGATGGCCAGAGGTTTGTGGGCGACGATAAACTCGCGTGCGCCGGCGGCAGGTGAGGGCTTGGCTGCGGGTGCGGCGGCGGGCTCGGCGGCGTCCGCGGCGGGCGCTGCAGCGGCGTCCGCGTCGTCGGCGTCGACTGCCGGCTGCTCGGCCGTGGGCTCCAGCGGCTCGGGGCGGCTCAGCTCGGTCGTCGGCGCGGCGGGCTCGGTTTCGGCTGCCACGGCCTTAGGCTCGGCTGCCACGGCCCCGGTTTCGGCGGCGCCGGTCGTTGAAGCCCCGCGACGCCGCGCGCCCGCATCGCTGCCAACTCATCAACGTATTACAAAACTCCGCGAATCAGTCGGATTTAAGGATGTTTTCTCGCCGCTTGACCTGCGCAAACGCGGAGGTTCAGTCGAAAATTTCGCATCTTTGCTGCGTTGTGGTGCGTTAGTGGTGCGCTCGCCCCCGTAAGCTGTCCTCACTCCAAGCGAGGAGCACGAAAACCCACAAGGCGCCAGTCGCTAAGGAAGGCACATCATGAAGAATCAGAAGACCAACAAGTACGCCCGTCCGGTCAGCCAGCGCGCCATCGCCGCCGTTCTATCGGGTCTCATGCTCATGAGCGCCGTGCCCGCTCAGGCCATCGCCGAGGAAATCCAAGATGCCCGGGCGCTCGCCGTGGCCCAAACGGCCACCGACGGCTCCGAGGAGGTTGGCCAGCCGGCCACCACGACCGATACCGATCAGGCGACTACGGACGACGCGGCCGGGGCGACCTCCGACCTGGTCGCCGTTGCCGCAGAGGCCGTGCCGGAACTTGCTTCCATCGGTACCGTTGACTCCGTGGCCAAGCTCGAGGCGGCCGCGGATGCGATCAGGTCCGCGACCCCCGAGGAGATGAAGCTGGACAACGCCGAGGCCTCTTCTAACGAGGCGTCGGGGTCCGCGACCAAACGACCGTGGAGCGATTACAACGGCCCCACTTCTACCGACGACACTATTGCCGCCATCAAGCAGCTGTTCGCGTTTGCCGGAGCGATTGGGACGGGCAATTACGGAAATGCCATCACCGCGGTTCTTGGATTTAGCACCAAGCCTGTTGAGTATTCGAACAACCAGCTCATGCACCAGCTGTTTGACATGGAGAACCAGATCTCCTCGCTGTCGAATCAGGTATACGAGTTCCAGACAAGCTTCAATACCGCGATGGCTCAGCTAAACCTGGATTCGGCGCTCAGCAAAATCGACGGATTCAAAGAGTTCCTTTGCAACGATGACGAGGGATTCAAAAACGCGCTGACGTTCCTCGACCAGGAGCTGCCGAAGTACTGCGAGCTGGACGAGAACGGCGGCTCGACCACCACGCCGTGCTCGCTGTCGACGCCCGCTCAAAGGATGCCCGAGCAAGCCCAGCTGCTGCTTAGCAAGGCCATCGAATATATGGATAACTCGGCGCGTGAAATTTGCGGCAATGATTCCAACACGGTCAATATCGAGCGGGTGCTCTATCGCCGAATTTGCGACGGCGACAACAATGTCGTAAAGGCGCAATTTGACGCTCTCGACAATAGCTACAACTGGGATCAGGAGACCTTTGCCACCAAGAAGGAGTTCCTCGCCTTGATGGGGCAGATGTACATGAACGCCTATGTGGCCGAGAACATCGTGCTGAACTATAGACTTGCTACGTGCGACCCGTCTGACAAGGGCAACGTGTACGAAGCTCTTAATAAGCTTGGCGAGCGCGCGACCGCTGTTTCTGAGGCGCTCTACGGTGAGAACGGCTTTGTCAAGCGCGCTGAGCCGCAAGGCGAGAACAAGGTGCTTTGCTACATCAACGGCCAAACGTACGATAAGGGCACCTACGCAAAGGTCTCTGCCTACAAGCAGGCGTGCTTCGAGCAGGCGTATGCGGACGGTAAGCCCGACGACGCCGATAAGGTCGCTACGAGCTGGAGCGTTGACAGCACGTTCAGCAGCAGCCAGCTTCGCGAGATGATCAAGCGGTTCAACGCCATGAAGGCCGCGGGGCTGGCCCCGACGTTGGAGGGCACCGATCGGAAGGCTGACGACGTCGTCGAGGAAATGGAGGCCGTGGGCTTCAAGAACGTGAAGACGACCGGTGATGAGGAGGGCACGACCTGGGCCGCGCGGCTCGCTAAGCACGAGGGCTGGGTGGATCGCCTCCCATCGTGGACTACAACCAGCGACGAAGGGGGCTCGCCGTACGCATCTCTTACGAACAAGTCCATTGAGCTCGGCGATCCTAGCCAGAACAACGAGATCGAGGAAGAGTCGGAGTTCCGCGTCGGCGCCCGGATTACGGACTCCGAGAATTGGGTCGTCACCAACGTCAAGAGGCCTCGCGTCGACGGCGGGTCCGGATGGTGGGGTTCGCACTACAAGACGTACGCCTGCTATGGAGAGGTCGTTAACGTGAAGACCGGCGAGAAGATTGACGATCAGCTCCTTTATGTGCTGCGCAACTACAACAGCGAGTCGGCGTTCGGCTGGTGCAACTGGCACTACACTTCCACCCTCGAGTACTACGCCTTCGGCGCCCTGCGCCTCGGTACTGAGGACGCAACTATCCAGTAAGGCCAACATATGGGTTTGATCCTTACGGGTCCGTCGCAGCGGCGGCGGGCCCGCTTTGTGCGTGGGGGCTTCTCGCTCCGCGCT
>NZ_CAVKWG010000021.1:10661-27018 GCF_963660155.1 Paratractidigestivibacter sp.
GCATGGAGACCTTCTGTCCGACCTGCAAAGCGCAGCTCGTATGGGGTATTCTGGCAAGGTTAAGCGCTTTGGGGCGCCGTGCCCCGCAGGGCCGGGAGGGCTCGCATGTATCTGAGGATGGACAAGTTCTAGCTGGGCCGACGCCTCGCGCCCGTCGGCGCGCCCCGTCGCCGCACGCTGCGGCCGCCGCGCCGCCGTTCGCGTCGCCGCTTCTCTCCATACCTCACCGCACTATGACTAAGGAGCCGTTCAATGCCCGAAAAGCTTGAAAAGATTATCGCCGCCTACCACGAGCTCGAGCAGAAGCTCATGGACCCGGCCGTCGCCTCGGACCCCAAGGAGTACGCGCGCCTGGCCAAGGAGCACGCCGGCCAGACCGAGCTCGTCGAGAAGGCCCGCGAGTACCTCGGCGCCCTCGACGACATCGATGCCGCCAAGGAGATGCTGCACGAGGCCGCCGACGCCGACGAGAAGGCCATGCTCCAGGAGGACATCGCCGCCAACGAGGCCAAGCTCCCGACCCTCGAGGACGAGATCAAGGTCCTGCTCATCCCCGGCGACCCCAACGACGAGAAGGACACCATCGTCGAGATCCGCGGCGCCGTGGGCGGCGACGAGGCCGCCATCTTTGCCGGCGACCTCTTCAAGATGTACCAGAACTTCGCTTCTTCCCAGGGCTGGAAGACCGAGGTGCTCTCGTCGTCGCCCTCTGAGGCCGGCGGCTTCAAGACCATCGAGTTCAAGGTCACGGGCGACAAGGTCTACTCCGTGATGAAGTTCGAGTCCGGCGTCCACCGCGTCCAGCGCGTGCCCAAAACCGAGAGCCAGGGCCGCATCCAGACCTCCACGGCCACCGTCGCCGTCATGCCCGAGGCCGACGAGATCGACATCCAGATCAACCAGGAGGACCTGCGCATCGACACCTACTGCGCCTCCGGCCCCGGCGGCCAGTGCGTCAACACGACCTACTCGGCCGTGCGCATCACCCACCTGCCCACCAATACCGTGGTGCAGTCGCAGGACCAGCGCTCCCAGATCCAGAACCGCGAGGTCTGCATGCAGATGCTGCGCGCCCGCCTCTACGAGGCCGAGCTTGAGCGCCAGCAGGCCGAGCAGGGCGCCGAGCGCCTCTCGCAGATCGGCCGCGGCAACCGTTCGGAGAAGATTCGCACGTACAACCAGCCGCAGGACCGCGTGACCGACCACCGCATCGGCTTCAACGGCACGTACAACGGCGTGCTGCTGGGCAACAACCTCTCCGACGTCATCGAGGCGCTGGCCGCCGCCGAGCGCGCCGAGAAGCTCGCCGAGCAGGTGTAAGGCGCGGGGCTACACTTCCGTATCGTTTTTGCGGGCCCCTTCCTCACGGGAGGGGCTCGTTTTTTGTTCAGTAAGGCCGATGGCTCGCGGTAAACAGCCTTTGGCCGACGACTGGCGACGCGCTCGGGCCGACCGGCTGCAAAAAATCAGGGATGGCGGCAGTTTTTTGAGGACCGGCCGAGTAGCCCCCGTTTTGCGCTCAACAAAACCGCAGGTAGACGGCATGCTCGAAATTTGGCTACTCGGGCGGTGCGCAAAAAACTGCCGCCATCCCTGATTTTGTGCGCTCGGGTCGGGTTTTGGGGGCCGACGGCGTGACTATCGGTGGTGCCTGCGTGGAAGTTTTTGTTGCGGCTGGCTGAGGTGTGGCAAATTCGATGGCGGAGCAGCTACCATCCCTCTAGGAAAACGCGTCGAGAGGTTTGGCATGGAGCAGGGCACGCAGAAGGTCGAGGACTTCGAGCTGGGGGAGCCTGCGCTCGTGTGTCGCTGGCGCATCGCGGGCGGGCGGCTGCCGCTGGAAAACCGGCACCTGCGGGCGCTCTCGCGCCGGCGCGTGGCCGGGCGCGGGGTCACGACGCAGCTGGTGAGCTGGGCCAAGCAGCACATCGAGTGGACGCTCGCCGACGGCTCGGCGGAAAACCCCGACGGAGTGCTGATGATCGCCATGGACGAGCAGGGGCGCGCCGCGATGTCGGTGGGGCCGTACGCGGAGCTGGCCGCGCGCGACGTGGCCGCGCTCGCCGCGCGCGCCGGCGAGTCGCGCCGCGAGGCCGGCGAGACGGGCGTGGCCCCGGAGACCCTGTGGGCCGTGCGCGACGGCGCGCTCGTGTGGGCCGCGGACGGGGACGCCGTGGCCTCGGGCGCGGCGAGCCTTGTGGCCGACTTGGCAAAGACGCTGGGGGTCGAGGCGTCGCGCGATGCGGCGCTTCTTGGCGAGGTGCTGGCCGGCGCGGTGCCTGAGCAGGCGTTTCTTTGTAGCGACGAGCACGGTGTGGTGGTGGCGGCCGACGCCGCGGGTGACGTGGCGCAGCGCTTCGCCGACGCCTACGCAAAGCTCCTCGCCTCCGAGCGCGCCGGGCGCTAGCGACCGGACAAAGGGACAGTCCCTTTGTCCGCTATTCGGCTGAGGTGAAGCTCCAGCAGGTCGCGGCCTCGCTGCAGATGGTAGAGAGGTCCCAGGTCTTGTGGCTGCGGACCCAGCTGTTCGAGTCGTGCACCACTGCCTTGCCGTCCTCGTCGAGCTTCTCGACGGCGATGAAGTGGCCGGAGCTCGTAAACTGGCCAGGGTTCATCAAGAATATAACCGGATGCCCCGCCTCGAGCTCTGCTCGGATGGTGCTTTCGTTGGCTCCGAGCTGCGTTCCGTTGAGTCCGAGCATGGCCGCGCCGTCGGTCATAAGCGCCCATGACGTGCCGTCTTGGTCGGTTGAGAAACCGTTTGCGGTCGAGAACTCGGCCATGGCGACGGGATCCTTGTCGGTCTGGCCGGTGAGCTCGACGTAGATCATCGAGAGCGCGGTGGGGCCGCATCCCTGGTGGCGCAGGCGCCCGCCGGAGTAGGTCTCGTGCGAGTACTGCGGGTCGATCTGGTAGAGGTAGGGCATCTCGCCCTTCTTCCACTGGTCCTTGGGCGTGCTCGTGGGCTCGACCAGGTCGGTCGTGAGGTCGGAGAGCTCGGCGACGAGGGCCTGGGCGTCCTGCTGGGCGCCGGCGAGGGCCGAGGCGTTGTACGCGTCGCTGCGCGCGGCAGCGATGTTTCCGCGGATCGAGATCACGGCTACGATAAGGGCGACGACGCCCGCGCCGGCGAGCGTTTGCTTGGGATAGCGGCGGCAGAACGGGACGGCGACGCGCACGAAGGCGGCGATCCCGCGGCCAAGGGCGCAAAGGCCGCGCCAGATCAGGCCCGCCACGGTGGCAAGAAACTCGCCGATGGCGGAGAGGATGCCGGAGCCGCCGGTGCCGCGCCCGTCGCCGGTGCGGGCTGATCTTCTTGCCGTGCGCTCGGCCTGCCGCTGCGCGAACTCCTCGTCCCGGTCCATTCGCACCCCCCTGCGCCGTCTAGCCTTTGACCTGCGCGAATCATACCACCTGCGGAAAGGGGACAGTCCCCAAACCGCTGCGGAAAGGGGACAGTCCCCAAACCGCTGCGGAAAGGGGACAGACTTCTGCGGACAAAGGGACCGCCTGCCGGCCGCCGGCTGTTGGCGGCGGTTTACGCGCCGTCTGTCGAGTCACCCGAAACTAAACACTGTTTAAGCGTTTAGCATCTTGTTCAGGTTGGACCAAAGCCCCTCGGAAAATGGAGGAAACCATGCGTAACGTGGGCGTTCGTGAGATCAGCAGGCGTACGGGCTTCTCTCCTGCGACGGTCTCCAACGCCCTCAACAACAAGCGCGGTGTAAACAAAGATACCGCCGAGACCATCCGCCGCATGGCAAAGGAGCTCGGCTACGAGCGCTCCGACAGCCTGAACCACATCCGCTTCGTCCTCGCGCGCAAGTCGGGCCGCGTCCTCGACGAGGGCACCTTCCACCCCGGCGTCATCGAGGGCGTCGAGCGCGTTGCCGCCCAGCTCAAGCTGCAGACCACCTTTACCACCATCGAGCTCTCCAACCGCGAGGCGGCGGCCAAGCAGGCCTACGACATCACGCACGACGCGAGCAACGGCATCGTGCTTCTTGCCACCGAGATGGCCGAGGAGGACTACCTGCTGTTCCGCGACTCCGCGGCGCCGCTCGTGGTGGTTGACGGGTGGTCCGACCGGCTCTTCTTCGAGAGCGTCGTCACGCAGAACGAGAACTCCGCCTTCCGCGCCGTGACCTACCTCGTCGATAACGGCCACCGCCAGATTGGCTACATCGCGGGCGACACGCGCATCAAGAACTTCCCGCTGCGCGAGCGCGGGTACCGCCGCGCCATGCGGGAGGCCGGGCTTCCCATCGACCCCAGGTGGCGCATCGAGGTGGGCACCACCGTCAACGGCTCCTATGACTCCATGAAGGCGTGGCTCGCCACAAACCCGCAGCTACCGACCGCGTTTTTCGTCGAGAACGACATCATGGCGCTGGGGTGCATGCGCGCCATGGCCGAGCGCGGCATCCGCATCCCCGACGAGGTCAGTATGGTCGGCTTCGACGACCTGCCCTACGCGAGCATCTGCAACCCGCCGCTGACCACGGCGCGCATCCCCAACCGCGAGATGGGCGAGATCGCCGTGCGCCGCCTCATCGACCGCATCCAGGAGCCGCGCGACTACACTTGCGTCACGCACCTCTCCACAAGTTTCGTCGAGCGCCAGTCCGTCAAGCGGATTTAGGGCCCCTTGCGACGGATTTAGGGCTTTCGCGGCGGATTTAGGGTCCCTCGCGCGGAGCCTGCTGCAAAAAATCGGGGATGGCGGCAGTTTTCTGCAGAGCGTCCGAGTATCCCGCGCTCTATGCCCAACAAAACTGCAGGTAGACGAGCTGTCCGAAAATTGGATACTCGGGCGGTGCGCGAAAAACTGCCGCCATCCCGGTTTTTGTGCGCGCGGAGTTGGCCAAGGCACCTGCCGAGGCCCCTCAACCGGTTATGGGCGTGCGGTGAACCCGCGTCGACGGCCAGATTTACTGCACACGTTGTGCAATACTACGCAGGCTGTGCAAAAACCGTCGAAGGGACCAGATGCCTGCCTGTGAGCTCGCGCTCAGCACCGATCGCCGCAGCGTGCGCACCCGCGCCGCGCTGCGCCTCGCCCTCGCGCAGGAGATAGACGCCACCGGCGACCTCTCCCGCGTGACCGTCACCGCGGTGACGGAGCGCGCCGGCGTGACCCGCCGCACGTTCTATTCCCACTACCGCGACATTCCCGACCTGGTAAACCACATCGAGGAAGAAACCCTCGCCGACCTGCGCTCCCACGTGGAGAAGATCGCGCGGTGCCACCTCGGCCACCTGGCCGAGTCGCTCGGCGCCCAGGAGCCGGCCCCCGGCTCCGAGGAGCTCCTGCGCGCCGTCCGCGAGCGCGGCGACTACCTGCGCCCGCTTCTGGGCCAGGGCGGCGACCCCGCCTTCGCCGAGCGCCTGAAGTCCATGGCCTACGACGCCGTCGTGGGCCGCGCGCTCGACGGCATCGACGTCCGCGCGGTGGGCGCCTTCTTCGATTACTACCTGACCTTTGCCATATCCGCCGAGGTCGGGGTGCTCTTGCGCTGGCTCGAGGGGGGCATGCGCGAGAGCGTGGAGGCCATGGCGCGCCTGATGACGGCGCTCATGTTCGTCCGCCCGGGCGACCTCTACGGCAAGCCCATCGACTTCGATATCCCCAGCTTTGCTTTGGCCATCATGCGTTGTGAGGAGAGACACAATGTCCGATAAGACCGCCGCGTCCATCAAGGCCGAGAAGGCCGCCCGCCAGCCGCTCGAGCTCAAGCAAGAGGGCGCCGAGCTCAGCCCCAAGAACCCCTACGACCTCAGCTACGCGCACCTGCGCCTGGGCATCGACGTGGGCTCCACCACCGTTAAGCTGGCCGTTATTGACGACAACGACCACCTCATCTACGCCAACTACGAGCGCCACCACACCGACGTGCGCGCCACGGCCAAGGAGCTCTTCGCCCGCGCGCAGAAGGTCATCGGCGACGCCCCCATGCGCGTCTCCATCACCGGCTCCGGCGGCATGCTGCTGGCCAAGTGGCTCGGCCTCGAGTTCGTCCAGGAGGTCATCGCCTCCAAGCGCGCCGTCGAGGCCCTGATCCCGCAGACCGACTGCGCCATCGAGCTGGGCGGCGAGGACGCCAAGATCATCTACTTCGACAACGGCATCGAGCAGCGCATGAACGGCACCTGCGCCGGTGGCACGGGCGCCTTCATCGACCAGATGGCGAGCCTGCTGCACACCGACGCGACCGGCCTGAACGAGCTCGCCAAGTCCGCCACGCAGATCCACCCCATCGCCAGCCGCTGCGGCGTCTTTGCCAAGTCCGACGTCCAGCCGCTGCTCAACGAAGGCGCCGCCCCCGCCGACATCGCCGCCTCCATCTTCCAGGCCGTGGCCAACCAGACCGTCTCGGGCCTCGCCTGCGGCCACCCCATCCGCGGCTACGTGGCTTTCCTCGGCGGCCCGCTGCAGTATCTCTCCGAGCTCCGTCGCCGCTTCTACATCACGCTGAACCTCGACGACGAGCACATCATCGTCCCCGAGAACGCCCACCTCTTTGTGGCCACGGGCGCCGCCCTTGCCGGCGAGTCCGACAAGCACGTCACCTTTGCCGAGGTCATCGGCCTGCTCGAGGACCTCAAGGACACCCAGGGCTCCGAGGTCGCGCGCCTGGAGCCGCTCTTTGCCACCGAGGAGGACTACCAGGAGTTCAAGTCCCGCCACGACGAGCAGGTCGTGCCCAAGGGCGACCTCACGAGCTATCACGGCCGCGTGTTCATCGGCATCGACGCCGGCTCCACCACCATGAAGGCGGCCGTCGTCGGCGAGGACGGCGAGCTCCTCTACACCTGGTACGGCAACAACAACGGCGACATCCTGGGCACCGCCCGCATCATCTGCGACGACATCTACGACAAGATGCCCGCCGACTGCACTATCGGCCACGTGACCACCACCGGCTACGGCGAGCAGATCCTCATCGAGGCCCTGCGCGCCGACTCCGGCGAGATCGAGACCGTCGCCCACCTGCGCGGCGCCAAGGCCTTTATCCCCGAGGTCGAGTTCATCCTCGACATCGGCGGCCAGGACATGAAGTGCCTGCAGGTCAAGGACGGCGTCATCGAGCACATCATGCTCAACGAGGCCTGCTCCTCGGGCTGCGGCTCCTTCATCGCGTCCTTCGCCGACTCCATGAACATGACCGTCCAGGAGTTCGCGCAGGCCGCCGTGCGCGCCACCGCCCCCGTCGACCTCGGCTCCCGCTGCACCGTCTTTATGAACTCGCGCGTCAAGCAGGCGCAGAAGGAGGGCGCGACCATCGGCGACGTGGCCGCCGGCCTTTCTTACTCCGTCATCAAGAACGCCCTCTTTAAGGTCATCAAGCTGCGCGACTTCTCCGAGATCGGCAAGTACTGCGTGGTCCAGGGCGGCACCTTCATGTCCGACGCCACGCTGCGCGCCTTCGAGCTGCTGACCGGCCGCGACGTTATCCGCCCGGACGTGGCGGGCTGCATGGGCGCCTACGGCGCGGCGCTTCTTGCCTGCGACCGCGCGGGCGAGACGGGCACCTCCGGCCTGCTTTCGCGCGACGCCATCGACAACCTGCAGGTCAAGCACACCAACGTCCACTGCGGCCGTTGCTCCAACAACTGCCTGCTCACCGTCAACGACTTCGGCGGCGGCCACCGCTTCATCACCGGCAACCGCTGCGAGAAGGGCGCCGGCGGCTCCAAGCGCGCCAAGAACGACGCCCCGAACCTCTTCGACTACAAGAACAAGCTGCTCTTTGACCGCCCCGTGCTTGCCGAGGACGAGGCCCCGCGCGGCACCGTGGGCATCCCGCGCGCGCTCAACATGTACGAGAACTACCCGTTCTGGCACGCGTTCTTTACCAAGCTCGGCTTCCGCGTCGTGCTCTCCGACCAGACCAACGGCAAGACCTACGAGGCCGGCATCGAGTCCATGCCCTCCGAGTCCGTCTGCTACCCGGCCAAGCTCAGCCACGGCCACATCATGAACCTCATCGCCAAGGACCCGGACTTTATCTGGATGCCCTGCATCCGCTGGGAGCGCCAGGAGGACATGGGCGCCACCAACCACTACAACTGCCCCATCGTCATGAGCTACCCGCAGGCGCTCGAGCTCAACGTCGATGAGCTGGGCCAGGGCACCAAGGTCGAGTTCCTCGACCCGTTCATTCCCTACGACAAGAAGAGCGAGCTCAAGCGCCGCCTGTACGAGCTCGTGAGCGAGCAGCGCGAGGCCGACGCCGCCGAGGGCCGCGGCCGCGTGCGCGGATCTCACATCACGCGCGCCGAGGTCGACGAGGCCGTCAACGCGGCATGGGAGGCCGACATCGAGTTCCACAACGCGATGCACCGCAAGGGTGACGAGGCCCTGCGCTGGATCGAGGAGAACGGCGGCCACGGCATCGTGCTCGCCGGCCGCCCGTACCACAACGACCCCGAGATCAACCACGCCATCCCCGAGCTCGTGCACTCCTTCGGGTTCGCCATTCTCACCGAGGACTCCGTGGCCCACAAGATGACGCCCGAGCGCCCGATCCGCGTCGTCGACCAGTGGATGTACCACAGCCGCCTGTATCGCGCGGCGCGCTTCGTGGCCTCCCGCAACGACCTGGACCTCATTCAGCTCTTCTCGTTCGGCTGCGGCCTCGACGCCCTGACCACCGACCAGGTCCAGGAGATCCTTGAGGCCTCCGGCAAGATCTACACCATGCTCAAGGTGGACCAGGTGAGCAACCTTGGCGCCGCCCGCATCCGCATCCGCTCGCTCATGGCCGCCCTTAAGGAGCAGGGCGAGAACCTCGAGGCCCGCGCCGCTGCCGGCGAGCTGGCCGAGGTCGAGCCGGGCCAGCACCGCCTGGCCGACGGCACCACGGCCGTCTCGGAGGTCCGCCTGGCCGACGGCAACCTCGAGCGCCGCCGCGCCGACGACGGCAGCGTGCCCGTGTACCGTGAGGCCGCCAGCTCCGACTTCAAGAAGGTGCGCTACACCAAGCAGATGCAGGACGCCGGCTACACCATCCTCGCGCCGCAGATGAGCCCGATCCACTTCGAGCTCGTCGAGGTCCTGCTCAAGAACGAGGGTTTCAACTGCGTCCTTATGCCGTCCGTGGACCAGGGCGCCGTGGACACGGGCCTCAAGTACGTGAACAACGACATCTGCTATCCGTCGATCCTCGTCACCGGCCAGATCATGGAGGCGGTGCTCTCCGGCAAGTACGACCTCAGCAAGACGGCCGTGCTCATCACCCAGACCGGCGGCGGCTGCCGAGCCACCAACTACATCGCGCTGATCCGCAAGGCGCTCAAGGACTGCGGCCACCCCGAGGTGCCGGTCATCTCGCTGACCGCGGCGTCCGGCCTCGACGAGGACAACCCCGGCTTCAACGTCTTTAAGCCGGCGCTGCTGGTCAAGGCCCTGTACGCGCTGCTGTACGGCGACCTTATCATGCAGCTGCTGTATCGCGTGCGCCCCTACGAGGCCGAGGCGGGCGCGGCCGACGCGCTCTACGAGCGCATGATGGCGCAGGCCAAGGGCGACCTTATCCGCGCCAACCGCTCGAGCTTCTACAAGCTCTGCCAGCAGACCGTCGACGCCTTCGAGGCGCTGCCGCTGGTCAACGACCGCACGAAGCCGCGCGTCGGCGTGGTCGGCGAAATCCTGGTCAAGTTCCACCCCACGGCCAACAACCAGGTCGTTCGCGTCATCGAGCAGGAGGGCTGCGAGGCCAACGTGCCCGGCCTCGTGGACTTCTTCCTGTTTGGCATGACCAACGCCGTCAACATGAAAGACGAGCTGGGCACCAAGGCCACGAGCCGCCTCACGCACCGCGCCGGCATCAAGCTGGTCGAGGGCTTCCGCGAGCCGATCAACAAGATGCTCGAGGTGTCCACGCGCTTCGAGCCGTACCCGAGCGTGTGGGAGCTCGCCGAGAAGGCCGGGCAGGTCCTCTCGCTGTGCAACACGATGGGCGAGGGTTGGCTGCTCACGGCCGAGATGTGCGACCTCATCGAGACCGGCACGCCCAACATCGTGTGCTGCTCGCCGTTCGCGTGCCTGCCCAACCACGTGGTGGGCAAGGCCGTCATCAAGCGCCTGCGCGAGATGCACCCCGAGAGCAACATCGTGGCCGTCGACTACGACCCGGGCGCATCCGAGGTCAACCAGCTCAACCGAATCAAGCTCATGATCTCGGTTGCCAAGGAAAACTACCGTAACAACCGCGGCGACGGGTTCAAGCTGGTGGGCGACGACGATTCGGCCGGGGGCGACGATTACGGCATCGGCCTGACGGCCGAGCAGCGCGAGCGCCTGGCCGACATCAAGGCCCGCGCGGTCGTCGACTAGCGCGTCTTTGTGCCGCCAGCAGCGCGCCTGCAGTTGGTGACTGTTACCAAATGCAGGCGCGCTGCAAGCAACGGAAAAAAGGGAAGATATGGCCGTTAAGCTGGTGTTTATTGACCTGGACGGGACGTTTGTGGACTCGCAGAAGCGGGTGTGCAAGCGCAATGTGCGCGCTCTCGAGCGGGCGGCGGAGCTGGGCGTGCAGTTCGTGCCGTGCACGGGCCGCAACTCGAGCGGCATCCCGGCCCAGATTGCGAGCGCGCCGAGCGTGCGCTACGCGGTGTGCTGCAACGGCGGCTCGGTGGTCGACCTGCGCTCCGGCCGGACGCTCCACGCCGAGGCCGTGGAGACCGGGCAGGTCGCGCGCCTGTACGAGGCCGTTCGCGACCTGCGCTGCACGTTCGACGTGTTTATCGGCAACAAGGTTTACCTGGAGCGCAGCCGCTGGGAGATCATGCGCGAGGCGGCGGGCGGCGACGAGGTTATGGAGCGTTTCCTCTCGACGCTGCGCACGCCGTGGGACGGCTCGATGGACGAGCTGCTTCGGATGGGGCCCGTGACCAAGCTCACGATGCTCCACCCGGATAAGGCCACTGAGCAGGCGGTTCGTGCGGCTGTTGACGGTGTGGAGGGGCTCGCCTGGACGTATTCGCTGCCCGTGAACACCGAGGTCCAGCGGGCCGGCGTGAACAAAGGGTCGGCGCTGCGCTGGCTCTGCGGGCACCTGGGGGTCGACGTGGCCGACGCGGTGGCTTTTGGCGACGGAGACAACGACGTCGAGATGCTGCGCGCGGCCGGCGACGGCGTGGCCATGGGCAACGCGGCCGACGATGTGAAGGCTTGCGCCGACCACGTGACGGCGACCTGCGACGAGGCGGGTGTCGCGGCGTACCTGGAGCCGCTTTTCGCCGAGCTTTAGGCGGCCGCGGCGGGTTTCGGGCTGTTTAGGGCTGTTTCGGGCGGCCGGAACCCGCCGGAACCGGCCGGAACCGGCCGCCCGGGAGGTGGATACTCGGCGATTCCGAATTTAAACCCGGAAAAGTCGGCCGAACATTTGCAAAACGTGGGAAAACGCAAATCTCGCCCGACTTTTCGATGGTTAAATTTAAACCTGCAGAGTAGCCCCCCCTTGACGCCCCTCTGGACCCCCTTTGCGCGGCGTTGCCGCTGCGCATTGGCGGTAGAATCGAGGGCGTTGCAGCCTCGGCCCGAAAGGTTCCCGCGATGAGCGACGTTCTTGAGCGTTTCCTGCGCTTTGTGCAGGTCGATTCCCAGTCCGATCCAAATAACGAGCAGGTCACGCCCTCCACGGAGCGCCAGCACCAGATGGCTGCCGTCCTCGGCGACGAGCTCCGCGCGCTTGGCCTGTCCGACGTAGCGGTCGACGAGCACGCCTACGTGACGGGCACGCTGCCCGCCTCCGCCGGCGCCGAGTCGGCCGGCGCCCTCATGCTCTGCTCGCACCTCGACACCGCGCCCGACGCCCCGGCCGCGGGCGTCCACCCGCACGTCGTCGCCTACGAGGGCGGCGCCCTGGTGGCCGGCGTCGTCGACGGCGAGACTATCCAGTCCACGCCCGATCAGGTCCCTGACCTGGCCAAATTCGTTGGCCAGGACATCGTGGTCACGGACGGCTCCACGCTGCTCGGCGCCGACGACAAGGCCGGCGTCGCCGAGATCTGCGCGCTGCTCGCCCGTCTCGTGGCGCACCCCGAGCTCGCGCACCCCACGCTGAAGATCGCCTTCGTGCCCGACGAGGAGATCGGCCACGGCGCGTCGCTTCTCGACCTCGACGCTCTCGGCGCCGCCTACGGCTACACGGTGGACGGCGAGACCCTGGGCGAGATCAACTACGAGTGCTTCAGCGCCTGCGAGGCCACGGTGACCGTGCGCGGCGTGATGGTCCACCCGGGCGCCGCCAAGGACATCATGGTCAACGCCATCACGGTGGCCAGCGAGTTCCAGCAGCTCGTGCCCGCGTGGGAGCGCCCCGAGCACACCTGCGGCCGCGAGGGCTTCTATCACCCGACGGACATCGAGGGCTCGGCGTCCGAGCTGCAGCTCAAGTACATCGTGCGCGACTTCGACGGCGAGAAGTTCGCCGATCGCCAGGCCGTGCTGTCCCAGATCGCCGAGCTGCTCAACGGCCGCTATGGCGAGGGCACGGTGACGGTCGAGTTCCGCCAGCAGTATCGCAACATGGCCGAGCGACTGGCCGGTAAGGAGTTCCTGGTCGATTACGCGATGGAGGCCAACCGCGAGGTGGGCATCGAGCCTGTGGCCGTGCCCGCCCGCGGCGGCACCGACGGCGCCCAGCTCACGTTCCGCGGTCTTGCGTGCCCCAATCTCGCTACCGGCGGATACAACGCGCATTCGGTTAGAGAGTTTATACCGGTGAGCAGCATGGAGGCCACGGTCGACATGCTCGAGCGGCTGGTGGCCAAGTTCGCGGCGGTCGCCGGCGACGTGCCCGCGAACGGCGACGTGCCCGCGAACGGCGGCGGCGACGCGAACGGCGGCGGCGACGTGCCCGCCGTGGAAGGGGAGTAGCGCGTGCTTGCGGTTGTCCTCTCCATCCTGGCGATTCTGCCCGCGGTCGCCGCGACGCTGCTCGAGCACGTCGCCGCCCCCATGCGCCTGACCGAGCGCCACCACGCCCACCACGACACGTACGTGGTGCCGCCCGACTTCATGCGCTCGCTCGTCGTGGCCATGCTGGTCATGGGCTGCACGGGCGTTTTGCTGGGCATCTTTTGCGTCCTAGGCCTGTTCGACTCGACGCCGGAGCTGGTCCTTGCCTTTGTCGACGGCTTCGTCGCGACCATGTTCGTAAGCTGGGTCGCGCTGTGCCGCTACAAGATCTCGCTGTTTGAGGACCGCGCGGTGCAGACGCCGTTCATCGGGCGCGACGCGTTCTTCTTTTACAGCGACGTTGTGGCGATGGACTGGTCGGGCATCCGCCGCAAATCGGGGTACCGCGACCTCAACGTGCACCTCAACGACGGTCGCGACGTGCGCATTTATGGCGTGACCGACATCGAGCAGGTCTTGCTGCACATCGACCGCTTCGATGTGTTGGCGCCGCTCACCGACGACGTGTCGCTCGACGCGCCGCAGCAGGCCCGTTAACGCCGCGAAACGCGAAAGGATAAGAAATTGATTAAGCTCGCACTTTCCGATATGGACAACACCATCGTTCCCATGGGGGCGCGCGGCATCAGCGAGCGCATGCGCGAGGCCATTCACGCAGCTACGGAGGCCGGCGTGCTCTTTGGGCCGGCGACGGGCCGCGACACGGTTGAGCTCTTCCGCTTCTTTCGCGCCGACGAGACCTGCTACAAAACCGGCGTGTTGTCCAACGGAAAGCGCGTGCTGGCGGACGGCGAGACGGTCTCGCTCACGCTGATCCCGCATGAGGGCCTGGTGGCCATCGCCGACGCGCTGCGCGACCGCGAGATGTTCCTCAACTGCTACCCGACCGAGTCGAACCTGCTGAATCCGGTCTACACCGTGGGCGCGCCGTCCGAGGAGATGGTGAACCGCTACGAGGCGCGCCTCGGGTTCGTCGGCGGACGCGTGGACGAGGTGCCCGAGGTCGACTTCGTGGCAGCGACCATCGCGTGCCCGGGCGAGGCTGAGCCTATGGAGCAGCAGATGGCCGATGTGGAGCGCATTGTGGAGGAAGTTGCCCCTGACCTGCGCGTTGTTCTCCCGATTCCCGGGTGGTTCGACATCATGCCCAAGGGCGTGAGCAAGGCGAGCGGCCTCGATGCGCTGCTTGCAGCCACGGGTTTTGCCGAGGACGAGGTGGTTGTGTTCGGCGATGCGGCCAACGACCTCGAGATCCTGCGCAAGGTCAAGTACTCCGTGGCCGTGGCCAACGCGACCGACGAGGTCAAGGAGGCCGCGGGCTACCACATCGGCGCGTGCGCGGACGACGCCGTGGCCGACGCGCTGCTCGAGATCGCGCGCGCAGCCAAGTGCGGCGAGATGCCGGAATTCCTGCGGGGGTAGCGCGGTGAGGCAGGAGGAGATGGACGATAGGGAAGTGGCGGAGGGTGCGGCGGCGGAGGCTGGCGGGCAGGGCGCCGACGCCGCGACCGATCCGGGCGCCGAGCCGGCTGGCGACTTCAAAAGACCCTATCTGACTAGGCGTTCGCTTGTCGGCGGAGCGGTGGCGGCTGCTGCCGTGGCGGCCGGCGTGGCCGTCGGCGTCTCTCGGTGCGACAAGGGCGAGGAGGACGTTCCCGCCGAGCCGGCCGCCCAGGAGGAGGACGCGTCCAGCAAAAAGCTCGGCGGCAAGATGACCCTGTACACCTGCTGCGACGAGGCGCTGGTCAACGCGTTCGTGCCCGCGTTCATGCAGCAGACGAACGTGGTCGTTGACGTCGTGCAGCGAAGCGCCGCGGCGTGTCGCGACGAGGCTGCGGCCGAGGTCGCGGGCGGCATCGCCGGTGCCGACGTGGTGTGGGGCGGCGACGCCGGCTGGTATGCCGCGGGCAGCGAGTGCTTTGCGAGGTATCTCTCGGGCGAGAACTCGGGTGTTATCAAAGATTGTCGCAATACCGACGGCTATGCGACGCCGTTGACGCGCGAGGTGTGCGTTATTGCGATAAACCCGTCGCAGGTAAAGCAGCTTGGCGTGACTATTGACGGGTATGAGTCGCTGACTGACGAGAGGTTTGCTGGCTGGCTTGCCGTGTCGGACCCCACGACGGATGCGATGGCAAAGACGGCCGCCGAGGAGCTGAGGGCTGCCGGCGATGCGCTGCCCGCGTACGCGACGACTGACGACGAAGGCAACGTGACGCCCGGCGGCGAGGCGTTTCTTTCCGCCGTTTGGGCGCAGGCGGGGGGCAACGTGCGCGCCACGAGCGCCGACGCGATCCAGGACGTGGTTGACGGCGCGGCCGCGGCGGCCATCGTGTACGAGCAGGCCGCGCGGTCGGCCGAGGCCGAGACCTCGCAGGTAGAGGTTGTGTATCCCAAGGAGGGGTGCGCGGTGGCGCTGGGCTGCTCGGCCGTGGTGCGCGGGGCGACCAACCTCGAGCAGGCCAAGGCCTGGATCGACTTTGCGTGCAGCGAGGCCGGGCAGAAGGCCGCCGCCGAGAAGGTCTGCTTGCGAAGCATCCGCGAAGGCGTCGGCGAGACGAGCAAGATTCCGGACGCGGTCGCGGGCGATGCTGCTGTCACGAGTGACGACGCGGCCGGGGGCGACCCGGCCGGGGGCGATGCTGCGGCTGGGGGCGACGCGGCCGGGAGCGACGCCGCGGCCGCAAGCGCGTCCGAGTAGGCACGGCGCCCGGCCGCCACGGGCCCAGACGAGCCCCGAAACCGCGCCGTCCAGCAACGCCGGGCCGCGCCGAGCCCCGAAACCGCGCCATCCAGCAACGCCGCGCCGCCCCGAGCCCCGAAACCGCGCCGTCCAGCAACCTCCCGTTACTGGACGGCGCATATTCGGGGCGCCGGGCCGGGTCCGGTTACTGGATGCCGCCGAATTGGGGCTCCTCTCGCCGCGCCGTTGCTGGATGCCGCCGAATCGGGGCTCTTGCGCCCCTTTATTTACGCTTGTGGCTATCGCGCCCGGCGGCGAGCCCCTTTCTTTGCGTTTGTGGCTACTGACGGGCCCTTCGAGCCCCCTTTCTTTCGGTTGTGGCTATGGCAAGCAGCCACAACCGCAAGAAACCGGGCTCGCCGCCGGGCGCGACAGCCACAACCGCAAGAAACAGGGCTCGCCGCCGGGCGCGACAGCCACAACCGCAAACAGCCGGGCGCTTCGCGTGGCCCTCTGCACCCTCGACGGGGTTCGGTGAAGGCGCGCCATTTGGGCGCCGCGACGAATGTGGAGTCTTCTTCACAAGCCGAGCCCACGCGTTGACCCGCGAGCGGCGAGCGCGTATAGTTCTTACTTGCGCAAACGCGCACCCAACACATTGCGGGGTGGAGCAGTCTGGTAGCTCGTCGGGCTCATAACCCGAAGGCCGTAGGTTCAAATCCTGCCCCCGCGACCATAAAACCGCT
>NZ_CAVKWG010000022.1:0-52187 GCF_963660155.1 Paratractidigestivibacter sp.
AAAACGCGCGGCGCAAAACCCTCAAAAGCAGGAGGCCTTCGGTCATCGGGGCGCCGAAGACCGTCCCCGAACCGCTGCAGAAAGGGGACTGCCCCCTATCGGCAGGTCACGGCGAGCTGGGCGTAGCGGGTCATGGGGCGCTCGGCCTCGTCGCGGGCCACGAGGGTAAGCACGATGCGCTCCCCCGCCATCGCGTCGGCGGGCACGGTGAACTCAGCGTCCGCGCCGGCGGCCTCCCAGAGGACCTCGCCCGTCGCGCCGTAGCGGCGCCAGACACAGGTCACGACATCGCCGTCGGGGTCGCTCACCACGGCATGCAGCGCCACGGGCTCGCCGGGCACGGCCGCGGTATCGGGCGAGACCTCAGCGATGACGGGCGCGTGGTTACACGCGTCCGGCGCGTTCGCGCACCACTGCGCGCGGGCGGCGAAGTCTTCTTGATAAGCGCGCAGGTAGGGATTGATGTTTGTCTCCGGCGCGGTGAACGGGGCGAACTCGACCGGGGGCTTCTCGCCGTCGAGATACATCGGGCCGAGCAGCGTGTCGAAGCCGTCCTCGT
Organism: Paratractidigestivibacter sp.; assembly: GCF_963660155.1. GTDB lineage: Bacteria > Actinomycetota > Coriobacteriia > Coriobacteriales > Atopobiaceae > Paratractidigestivibacter. The sequence goes on from NZ_CAVKWG010000022.1 coordinate 560, forward strand.
CGGCGCCGCGCAGGCCGAAGGGCAGAAGCGGGATGTAGGTCATCGAATCGCCCTCGGCCATGAAGTCGCCGCGGTCGAACTGAAAGGCAGGCGCGCCGGCGAGGCCCCAGTCAAGCCGCGCGTGCCGCCCGAACTGGAAGCGATCGCATTCCCCTTCGTACACCCTGCCGTCTCCGTAGAGCGCGTAGCGTGCCATGAGCGGCCCGTTTCCGCAGACGAGGTTTGCTTGCGGCCACGGCGCGCGGAACAGCGGCAGCGTGTCGGGCTGCCCGAGCTTCGCATCCACGTATCCACCGTAAACGAAGGGCACGCGCATAAGGCGGAGCCCGCCGAAGAGCTCGCGCCCGTGGTCGGCCCAGGAGTTGTCCTGTCCCACGCCGTCCACGATGCCGGCCACGCGGACCTTACGATACACGCTCTCGCGCACGGCGTCCCACTCGGGGCCGCCGGCGTACTCGTCAGCGATTGACATGAGGGCGCGCACGATGGTATTGGCCCCGCCCCACGAAAGAAGCCACAGCTCACGAGGGTCGTCATCCAGGATCGCGGCGCGGATAACGTCGGAGCCGGGCGTGTCGGCGCGCACGTCTCCCTCGAAGGCGACGTTGCCCACGTACGTCTTGGCAAGAAGCTCGTCGGGCGACGGGAACGCGGGCTCGCCAGCCGCGGCGGCATTGGCGCAGAGGTACGGCCACGCCTCCGCGTAGTCGCCCGTCCACAGCTCCTCGAGCCAATGCACGGGCCACGGCCGATAACTCGTGAGGCTCCCCGCCTCCGGGTCGGGCTCGCTCGGCACGACCTCCCACTCGCAGGAGCGCCGGCCCTTGGTGCGCCAATGCGACGTGACCTCGCCCAGCGTATGGGCCCCGTCGCCTAGGAAATGGTACTGCGAGGAGGTGTACACGACGGCCTCGACGTCGAGCAGGTTCAGGTAAAGCGCCAGGTGAACGACGGAGTTCATGTCGTCGATCTCCATGTCGGTGGTGATGATGACGCGGTGCTTCTCCATGAGCGGCTCCTAACAAAAAAAGAGTGGACAAAGGAACTGTCCTTTTGTCCACTTTAGGACTAGACGCGGGCGCACCACTCCCACAAACCGACGGGCTCGCCGCCGACGACGACGTTCGTGCCGTCCATATCGGTGCGGCAGAAATCGTTGAACTGGTGAATCCAGACGCCGTGGTTAAAGGTGCGCAGCGGCCGGCCGTCCGGCTCGCGGTAGACGCCGGTGAGGTCCTCGACGTGATCGAAGTAGGTGCAGTGGACGTCCGCGCCGGCTGCCTTGAGCGCGGCGTAGAGCGGCAGCACCGTCTCGTCCACAGCCACGAGCTCGTCTCCCTTGGAATGCGTGAACCAGACGGGCGTCTTGGCCAAAAGCTCGACGTCCTCCTCCGTGGCGTTGTACCAGGGCGCGCAACAGGGCGCCGCGGCGGCGAAGAAGCCCGGGTAGTCGCGCACAAGGCGAAGCGTCATGAAGCCGCCGTTGGAAAGGCCGCCGACGATGATGCGGTCGGGGTCCACATGGTCGGCGTGCTCGGCCACGAACTCGTCGATCAAGGCCTTGAGCACCGGGGCGTAGATGGACTCGTTAGAGCGACCCATCTGCTCTTTGCCGTTGTCCATCCAAAACGTCGGGCTCTGGGGCACGAGCACCCACGCGGCGCCGCCGAAGTAGCCCTGGATCGGGTTTTGCGAGAGGGCCGTGACGCGGTTGCCGGTGTAGGCGCGCGCAGGGCCCTCGCCCGTCGTTTCTCCCCTGCCCTCGCCGGCGCCGTGCAGGTAGACGAGAAGCGCGGCTTTCTGCGGCACGGGCACAGGCTCGCCGAAAGGCACGGGGCGCGGCTCGAAGCTCGGCTCGAAGTAGCCGTACTCGAGTGAGATGCCATCGACCGGGGTCTTCTGCTGCGCGTTCTTCCAGCCGGCGAGCTGCGGCGTGTACTCCTCGCGCAGCCCGTCGAACACGAGGCCGCACACCGGGTCGCCGTCGCCGCAGACGGGGGCGAGCTGCGTCACGCGGATGCGATTCTCGACGTAGCGCGATCCCATGACGCCGCCCTCGACGCGCTTGGTGAGGCGTACCTCGGGGACCTCAAGGGCCACGTGGGAGCCGGCGGACGCGCGGCCGCCCTTCTCGTCGCAAGGATAAGCGGCAAGAACGGGCACGTAGCCGGCGGTGTGCACGGCGTGGTCGGCACCGCGCTCTTTGCGCATGAGCGGCTCGCCTGTGGGCTCGAAGCGCGCGCAGTAGACGTTGAAGGCATCGGCCGCGACCTCGCTCGCGCGAACCTCGCAGGGCAGGTCGACGACGATCTTCGAGATCCAGGGGCCGAAGTCGCCCAGGGTCACGACGGTTGCGTAGGTGGACATGGGGGGGTCTCCTTTGCTGAGCGCGGCGGCTACTCGGCGACGACGAGCGCGTCGTGCTCGAACGGGTGCTGGGCCACGGTAACGACGCCGTCGGCGCAGCTCACGGGCAGGTACGCCACGCGCTTATCCTCGAGGTCGAGAGCGCGGGCGGACGTCGCCGCGTCCAACTTGAGCTTGACCTTGGTCGCGCGCGGCACATAGACCACGGCCTTCTTGCCGATGCGGGCGCAGCGGATGGCGGCGCGCTCGTCGTCAAGAAGCTCCTGCGCGGGCTCGACGGCAGCCGCGGCGTCGGCAGAGCTTGCGCCAAGGTGGCCGAGCACGTGCGGAATCAGGCCGAAGTCCCACACACCCGGGAACTGCAGACACTCCTGCCAGCGGAACGGCGCGTCGAAGCCCTCGCCCAAAGCCGAGCCCGTGGAGCGCGAGGTCTGCCAGTTCCACACGCCGTGGGCGCCGTAGGTCACGCCGGCCGATGCGCCCGCGAGAATGGACGACCACACGCTCGCGCGGCAGTCCTGCGCGGTAAAGCGCCAGTAGACGTTGCGCGAGGCGCCCATCTGCTCGTAGCAGGGCTCGGAGTTGACCATGGGCTTCTTGGGATAGTTGGCGCGGAAGTCCTCGGGGAGCTGCCAGGCCTCGGTCTGGCCCTCGTAGTTGTGGCCGGGCTGGAACATGTAGAAGTCCAGGCGGTCGACGAACTGCTCGGGGATGCTGCGGTTCGCGCGGTTGATGTGCATGCAGCGCACGGCGTCGGGCGCGAGCTCGCAGATGGCGGAGAGGGTCTCCCCGTAGTACTCGATGGCCTCGTCGGAGGCGAAGTCGGTGTCGCCGGTGACCACGTAGACCGGGTCGAGGTCGCCGAGGTGCTCGACGACGCGCTCGACATGGGGGCGGATCTCTTCGCGCGGCATGACGTCGGCGCCGAGCAAGGTCGAGATGCGCGAGCCCCAGGTGCCGGGCACGTAGTTGCACCACATGAGCACGAGGGCGGGGCGGATGCCGTGCTCGACGGCCATCTGACACATGGTGCGGGCACGCTCCCAGTAGGCGGCGTTGACGCTCGACCAGTCGAAGTGGACGCCGTCCTCGCTCGCATAGGGCCAGATGCCCAGGTCGGGGGTGCAGCGGTCCCACTGCGGCAGGGTGTTGATCTGCAGCACGTTCATGCCCTGCTCGGCGCGGCGGGCCAGGTAATAGTCCCAGTCCTCAAGCGAGATGCTGGTAAAAGCGCTCCAGCAGGTATCGGCGAACCAGAACCACGGCTCGCCGTCCAGCAAGAAGCCGTCCTGACGAGCGTTGATGCTCAGCTTTCCCAGTCCCATGCGATGCTCCTTTTTATGTTTGGGGTCGCGGCGGGAGCGCCCCCCCTTTGCCTAACGATAAGCGCTTTCTTCTTGCCGGCGCGGCAAAAAGCGGCGCGGCAAAAAGCGCTTATCGACGGGCAAACGGGCCGCGAACGGCTTTGCAGCCGGCCTTGCAAAGATGCCCCGCCCGGATGGGGGAAATCCGGGCGGGGTGAACATTAGGGGCGAGGTTGGCCTACTCCTCGTCCATCGCGGCGAGCTCCTCCTTGGAATAACCGGTGAAGTAAACGACCACGGCGGAGACCACACAGGCAACGGCCATGCCGATAATCGCGCAGATAGTGTTCTGCATGCCGCCCTGGAGGTAGCCGAGGAAGACCAGGAAGTTAGTCGCCATCGCGCCGACGTACAGGGTAACGCCGAGCAGCGCGGAGACCGCCGCGCCGGCAGCGCCGCCGATGATCATGCCGAGCATGGTGCGGCGGAAGCGAAGAACGGTGCCGAAGAGAGCGGGCTCGGTCACGCCGCCGAGCAGAGCGGAGACGATGTAGCCGGCGCACATGCCCTTCTCATGCTTGTTGCGGATGCGGAAGAAGGAGCCGATAACGCAGCCCCAAACGGCCGTCATGGCGCAGTTGGTGGCGACGAAGAGGAAGGGGTCGGAGCCGACCTGGAGAATCTGCACCTGAGCAAGCATGATCACGGGCATGTGCATGCCGGCGACGACGAAGAGCTGCCAGAAGGCGCCGAGAACCATCATGGCCAGGATGGTGAAGACGCCGCCGAGGTTCTGCAGGCCGAAGAGGACGGCAGCGATACCCTGGCCAAGCAGGTTGCCGAGGGGGGCGAGCACGATAAACATGATGGGCACAACGACAATCATGGTGAAGAACGGGGAGAACAGGGTGCTCAGAACGTCCGGCACGTGCTTCTTCATGAACTTCTCGACCACATAGAGGACCGGGATGGTCAGCATGACAGGCAGAACGGTCTGGGAATAGTCAGCCGCGGCGATCTGGAAGCCGTAGACGCTGATGTTGGCACCCTCACCCGCAGCAGAGACGACGGACGGCGCAATGAGAATGGCGCCAGTGAGCAAACCGAGCATCGGGCTAGCGCCCATCTTCTTTGCGCAGGCGTAGCCAAGGAAGATCGGGAGGAAGTAGAAACCGGCCTCATACAGCGTGGTGTTGAAGAAGGTGTAGGTCGGATCCGTGTCGGAGAGGACGCCGAAGACCTGCGGGCCAAGCACAACGGCGAACGTGCGGAAGAGGCCGGCGGCCATGACCAGCGGAATGAGCTGGGTCATGGAGCCGGACAGGTAGTCGAGGATCGCGTTGAAGACGCCCTTGGGGGTGAGCTTCTCCTTCGGGGCGTCGTCGAGGTTCTCGTCGACGGCAGCGCCCTGCTTGACGCCGGAGATGGCGACGAACTCGGCGAGGACCTTCGGCACGTTCTGGCCGATGATGACCTGCAGCTGAGAGCCGGAGAACTGAGCGCCGAGGACACCCTTGACCTTCTTGAGGCCCTCGAGGTCGGCCTTGGAGTTGTCCTTGAGCGTGAGGCGCAGGCGCGTCATGCAGTTCGTGGCGATGGTGACGTTCTCGGCACCACCCACGAGCGGCAGGACGTCGGCGGCAATCTGGTGGTTGTCTACGGCCATATATATCCCTCTTTCCTTTCCTTGCGGCCAGGCGCGACCCTGACCCTAAGCGGACGCGCCCCGGGATTCCCCCTACCGGCGACGCGCAATTTCTGATGTAAATAATGCGTTCGCGACAGGTTAGTTGAAGGTCAGGCGGAGATTTACTAAATGCTTTAGCAATTTTATTAACGGATTTAATTGTAACTTTGACGTTAGCTGCGACTCTATTTCTAAATTCTTTAATTGCAAAGCTACGGGGTCGGCTGCAGTTTGGGGACAGACACCTTTACGCACACGCGTCGCGGTTGCAAGCCGGTTGCCGAATCAATGGGCCAATTTGCTCAAGCCGAGGTTCGCGTGCGCAAAGGTGTCTGTCCCCAAACTGCAGCTGGACCACCGGGCGTCCAATTTACAGGCGACCGCTCCTCGATTTGAGGGTTTTGCGCCCTCCGTTTTGGGCGCGCAACGCAAAACCCTCAAATCGAGGATACTTTCTTCCGCGAAAAAAGGGTTTTGCGCCCTGGCACCAAAACCAGGGACGCAAAACCCTTAAATACAGGAGAAGAACGGCTCAGTTGCGCCGGGCGTGGCGCGATCCGGCGATGAAAACGAGGGCCCTAGGCGCCGAGGGCGGCGCGGACCTCGTCCAGAGCCGGGATGCTCGGGGCCGCGCCCGCGCGCGAGACGGCGATGGAGCTCGCCTGCGCCGCGCAGAGCATGGCCTGCGCGACGTCCTCGGAGCGCAGGTACTCCGCCAAGAAGAACCCAGAGAACGTGTCGCCCGCGGCCGTCGTGTCCACGGCCGTCGTCGGGATGATAGGCTGCTCGAAGCGCTCGCCCCCGAACTGCGCGACTGCACCGTCTGAGCCGAGGGTAAGGACCACGTTCGAACCCGGGTAGCGCTCGGCGAACGCGTCGAGGATCTGCGCGGGGTCGCTCTTGCCCGTGATCTGCTCGCCCTCGATCTCGTTCACGAAGAAGAGCCACACGCGCGAAAGGTCGCACTCGTCGATGCGGGCATCGAAGGGGCTGGGGTTCAGCACCACGCGCATGCCGCGCGCCGCCGCCGACTCGATGATCTGCGGCAGCATGTTGACCTCGTTCTGCAGCACGATGAGGTCACCTTCGCCGTAACCCTCCAGCGCCTCGTCGATATAGGCCTGCGTGACGCCGCGGTTCGTGCCGCCGAAGAGGATGATCGAGTTCTGGCCGTGCTTATCGACCTGGATGATGGTGTGGCCGCTGCGTCCCTCGTCCACGTGCACGCGCGAGACGTCGACGCCTGACTCGCGGCAGATGTCGAGAAGCGCCTGCCCGTCCGCGCCCACGATGCCCGCGTGCGCGACGTCCGCGCCGCCGCGGGCCAGTGCGATGGACTGGTTGAGGCCCTTGCCGCCGCAATGCGTGGCCACCTCGCCGGCGTCGATGGTCTCCCCGCCGAGCACGATGTGGTCGACCTGGTAAACGAAGTCGAGGTTGAGCGAGCCAAAGCTCAGAACTTTTGCCTGTGCCATACAAACCCCCTGACGAGTGGACAAAGGGACTGTCCCTTTGTCCATTATTTGCAGAAGAGGGCCGAGAGCCGTACAGGTAGGCTCTCGGCCCAAGAGGGTCGCCGTAAGGGAAGGGAGGAGGAACCGGCGGCCCCCAGGGAACTTCGATTTATGCCGGGAACGCGACGCCGGCGCGCAGGATCACGTTCGGGTACGGCGTGAACTCGCCGGTGCGGATGGCGAACCTGCAGGAAGCGGACATCTTCTTGAGCTCATCGTGGGGCAGCTCATCCATGGTCGCGCCCGAGAAGGTCTCGGCGAGATACGCCTCGAGCTCGGGGTTCTTCTCGTGGATCTCGGTGGCCACGGTGTAGTGCTCGACCACGGTGTCGGCCGCCACGGCATCGACGACCTGCTTGAAAGTCGGTACGCCGCCGACGAGGACCAAGTCCACGACCTCGACGCCTGCCGGGATGGGCATGCCCGCATCGCCGATCATGAAGGTGTCCTTGTGCCCGAGCGCGGCGATGAGGCGCGAGAGCTGGGCGTTGAGGATTCCGGAGCGCTTCATAGCCGTTACTCCTTAGCCTTCTCGGCGGGCGCGTCACCGGTCTTTTCCGGGACCGCAGGGGCCTTGGCCTGCAGGGCGATCTTGGCCTGGAGGCGACGCTGGGCGACGTCGATGACGACGGCCAGGACGACGACCACGCCGCGGATGACCATCTGCCAGAACTCGGAGACGCCGCACATGACCATGCCGTCGTTGATGACGCCGATGATGAAGGCGCCGAGGACCGTGCCGGAGATGGTGCCGATGCCGCCGGACATCGAGGTGCCGCCGAGGACGGTAGCCGCGATGGCGTTCATCTCCCAAGACTCGCCGGTGGCCGGGTGGGCGGCCATGAGCTGCGAGGTGGTGATCACGCCGACGATGGCGGCGCAGGCGCCGGAGATGATGTAGACGATGATGGTGTCCTTATCGACCTTGACGCCGGAGAACTTGGCCGCCTTGGGGTTGCCGCCGATGGCCAGGGTGTGCCAGCCGAAGGAGGTCTTGGACAGGACGAAGCCGGCGATAACGGCGATGACGATGAAGATGATCAGGCCGTTGGGGACGCCGAAGGTGGTGGAGCCGAAGAACTCGAAGCCGGTGTTGCCGAGGGCCTCATTGCCCGCAAGGCTCGAATAGGTGGCGCCGTTGGAGCGCAGGTTGGCGAAGCCGCGCAGCACGTACATGGTGCCGAGCGTGGTGATGAAGGCGGGCACCTTGAGCTTGGTGATGATCAGACCGTTGACGGCGCCGATCAGCGCGCCCAGGACAAGCGCGATGACGAAGATGGCGGGCACGCTGAAGTAGAGCGTCACGCCGAGGGGCTCGATGGTGAGGCCCTCCTGGAGCAGGCCGCCGACGATCATACCGGCGAATCCGACCACGGCGCCGACAGAAAGGTCGATGCCGCTCGTAATGATGACGTAGGTCATGCCCACGGCGAGGATGCCGTAGAGGGCGACGTGCTTGCCGATGAGCAGCATCGTGGCGACCGACAGGAAGTTGGGGGCCGCGATGCTGAAGAAGATGAACAGGGCCAGCAGCACGATGAGGGTGCGCCCCTTGAGCAGGAGCATGACAAGATCGTTGTTGGACTTCTTCTCGCCCATGCTGGATTCTCCTTTCTTTGGGGGCCTACGCGTCGGCGTGGTGACCCTTGTAGGATGCGAGTACGAGGTCGTCGTCGGAAACCTTGCGGCTGTCGAACTCGGCGGTGAGCTTGCCGTTCGAAAGGACGAGGACGCGGTTGGTCACGGAGATGATCTCCTCGAGCTCGGAGGACACGAGGATGATGGCCAGGCCCTCGGAGGCATACTGGTGAATGATCTCGAAGACCTCGGTCTTGGCGCTGATGTCGATGCCGCGGGACGGCTCGTCGAGCAGCAGCACCTTCGGGTTCGTGAGGATGCACTTGCCGATAACGACCTTCTGCTGGTTGCCGCCAGAAAGCGAGAGGATCGGGAGCTTCTTGTCGGCGACCTTGATGTGGATGTCGTCGATCTGGGAGCGCGCGGCGAAGTCGAGCTTCTTCTGGTTGATCATCGGCCCCTGGGTGTAGTGCTTGAGGTTGGAGATCACGAGGTTGCGCTCGATGTCCATGGTCTGGATGAGACCCTCGCCCTGACGGTCCTCGGGCACGATCGCGAAGCCGCGGTCGATCTGGTCGGCGATGCTCTTGGGCTGGATCTTCTCGCCGTAGAGCTCGATCTCGCCTGAAGACTCAGGATGCAGGCCCATCAGGCACTCGAGCATCTCGGTGCGGCCGGCGCCGAGCAGGCCGTAGACGCCCAGGACCTCGCCGGCCTTGAGCTCGAAGCTCACGTGGTCGACCAGGTAGCCGCCGCCGGCCTTGGGCAGGCACAGGTCGCTGACCTTGAGGACGGTCTCCTGCTTGGACCAGTCGACGTTGTTCTCGAAGACGGGGTACTTCTTGTCCTCGCCGACCATCTGCTCGACGATCCAGCTGACGTCGACGTCCTTGACGTCGGCGTCCGAGATGAAGCGGCCGTCGCGGAAGATGGTGACGTGGTCGCCGATCTCCATAATCTCCTCGAGTCGGTGGGAGATGTAGACGATGGAGACGCCCTGGTCGGTGAGCTCGTGGATTAACTTGAAGAGCAGGTTGACCTCGTTCTTGTCGAGCGAGGAGGTCGGCTCGTCCATGATGAGGAGCTTGAGGTTGTCGGCCTGGACCAGGTTACGGGCGATCTCGATGATCTGCTGCTGGCCGATGCGCAGGTCGCCGACGAGGGTGGAGGGGTCGATGGGGTTCTCGAGGCGCGCGAGGACCTGCTTGGTGCGCTCGATGTGCTCCTTGTTGTCGACCACGCCGCCCTTGAGCTGCTCGCGACCCATGAACATGTTCTGATAGACCGTGAGGTTTGGGAAGAGGTTGAGCTCTTGGAAGATGATGCAGACGCCCTCGGCGCGGGCGGCGTCGATGTCCTTGAAGCTGACCTCGCGCCCCTCCATGTAGATCTTGCCGTTCGAGGGCTGCTCGACGCCGGCGAGGATCTTCATGAGGGTGGACTTGCCGGCGCCGTTCTCGCCGATAAGAACGTTGACCTTGCCGCGCAGGACGTCGAAGGACACGTCGTCGAGGGCCTTGGTGCCGGGGTAAATCTTGTCGATGTGGTCTGCGTGGATGAGTACGGAGTCATCCATCTGGAAATCTGCCATACAAAAATCGACCTCCCCTACGAGAGCTCGAGCTGAACCGGCGTGATGGTGAGGGTATCGCCGGTAAAGGTGCCGCAGAAAGTGACCTTCTTGCCGGCGGCCGAGGCAGTGTCGACCTTGCCGACGACGTCGGAGGCGACCTTCGCGTTGAGGGCGGTCTTCAGCTCGCCCCACTCGACCTGGTTGGTGAAGTCCTGGGCGCTGACGTTGTTGAGCGCGTCGCGGATGGTCGAGCCCTTGTAGATGGGGCCGACCTGGATGGTGACCTGGGCGTCGGCGTAGTCGTCGAGCGTCACGACGAGCGCGCCGTTGTTGCCCTCCTCGACAGAGGCGACGGTGCCCGTGCCCTTGACGGCGAAGCATTTCTTGGAGCTGCCGACGGCGTACTTGTCGGCAACGGAGGACGGCTTGCCGCCGGACTCGGAAAGAAGGGTAGCCAGATCGGTGGCCTCGCCCGAAATCTCCTCGACGACGCCGGACCACTTCTCCTCGACGTAGGCAGTTGCGTCGAAGGTGGTCTGGCCGGTGAGAGCCGCCTCATCGCCGATCTTGACGACGGTGACGCAGCCGGCCATACCGAGGGCGGAGACGCCGAGAATCGCGGCGAGCGACCCTGCGGCGACGGTGCGGGCGAGCTTGTTGCTCTTAACCATGTGTATCTCCTCTCTATGGTGATAAGAAGGGCCGCCGCAAGTCGCCTTGGACGGCCCTAACAGTCAAGCTAAGCCGCGGATAACGGCACGAAGAGCTACTCGGTGAAGGTGAAGTTGCTCATCTTGTCGACGTTGGCGGAGGTGACGATGGCGCAGTCGATGAGCTGCTTCTCGTCCTGGCCGGTCTTGCCGTTCTTGAGGTAGGCGTCGAGCTGCTCGGCGGCGGTCTGGGCAATCACGAAGAAGGGCTGCATGGCGGTGCCGACCATCTTGCCGGCCTTGATCTGCGCGGCAGCCTCGTCGGAGCCGTCGACGCCGATGATCTTGATGTCCTTACCCTCGCAAGCGGCGATGGCACCCATGGCCATGGTGTCGTTGCCGCAGATGATGCCCTTGAGGTTCGGGTTGGACTGAAGGATGGTCTCGGTCTTCTCGAAGGCCTCGGTCTGCTCCCAGTTAGCGACCTGGGTGTCGACGAGCTTGAGGTCGCTGTACTGGTCGATGACGGAGTGGAAAGCGTCGGAGCGGACGCCGGCGTTGGTGTCGGACTCCTTGCCCTTCAGCTCAGCGTACTCGCCGGCCTCGCCCATGGCGGTGACCCACTCCTGGGCGATGCCCTCGGCGCCCTGGTAGTTGTTGGCGACGATCTGGGCGATGGCGATGCCGGTCTCGTTGATCTCGCGGTCGATGAGGACAGTCGGGATGTTGGCCTCGTAGGCCTTCTTGACCGGGGTAACGGTGGCATCGGCGCCCGCATTGTCGCAGATGATGCCGGCGGCCTTGTCGGCGATGGCGTTGTCGAAGAGCTCAGACTGCTTGTTCACGTCGTCGTCGTGGGAGACGCACTTGACCTCGTAGCCGAGCTCCTTGACCTTGGCGGCAGCGGCGTCAGCCTCGCACTTGAAGGCGGGGTTGGAGACGGACGGGGTGATGACATAGACGAGGTTGGAGCCGCCGCCGGTGAGGACCTTGGCCTCAGTGCTGGAGCTGGAGTCGCTGGAGCTCGAGGAGCTGCTCGAGGAGCTGGAAGCGGAGTTGCAGCCCGCGAGGACGGCGACGGAGGCGACGGTGCCGGCCATGCCGATGAATGAGCGGCGAGAAATGCTTGACATACTGGGATCCTTTCCCCTATTTGCTGCGAAACTTTGCACAGCAATCCCCAACTTCCGCGTGCCTCTTCCTTGCACGATCGGAAGTACCTTCTAAATAAAAAACTTTCGGAAAAACCCTCATTGCGCCGGCCTCTCACCGACGCGCCTTTTCTGTTGACGATTAATCTACACGCAACACGCACGCAGTGCTTTGCTCGATGGATTTAGTAGCGCGTTTAGTAGTGTTTTAGATGTTTAACTACCGTTCACCGACTGTTCAGCGACATATAAAGCCGCAGGTTAGGGGTAACTAAGCTTTTCGGCATGCAAAAACCCGCGCAGACGTGGCGTGTCTGCGCGGGTTTACTAAATTTTGCGGATAAACCGCTTGGCAAGCGCTTTAGCGCGTAGTCGCCTGCTTGAGGGCGAGGTGCCAGCCGTCGCGCTTGGCGGCGACGTCCGCCTTGCTCATCTGAGGCTTAAATGCGCGGCGCTTGACCTTCTCATAGATAACATTATGATCGAACAGGCCCGCCGAACGGCCGGCCACGAAGCCTGCGCCCGCCGCCGAGAGCTCGTTTAGGCTGGAGACCACCACGTCGGCGGCGGCCATGTCGGCCTGGAACTGCATGAGGTAGCCGTTGGCGGTGACGCCGCCGTCGGCGCGCAGCTCCCCCACCTCAAGGCCCGTATCGGCGCGCAGGGCGTCGAGGACGTCCGCGATCTGGTACGGGATGGACTCGGCGCAGGCCTTGACCATCTCGGCGCGTCCCGTGGTGCGCGTGACGCCGGTAAGAAGGCCCGTGGCCTCGGTGTCCCACCAAGGGGCGCCAAGGCCCGTGAAGGCGGGCACGAAGTAGGCGCGGTCGGCGGGGTTGGCGCCGGCAATGATGCCCTCGACCTCGGCCGGGCTCTCGATGAGGCCCATCTGGTCCTTGAGCCAGGTGATGGTCGCGCCAGTGTAGTTGAGGTTGCCCTCGAGCACGTAGGAGCGCTCGCCGCCGAAGTCCCAGGCGATGCTGGAGACAAGGCCGCTCTGGGACTGCTTGAGCTCGGAGCCCGTCTGCATCATGACCGAGGAACCGGTGCCGTAGGTGGCTTTGGTGTCGCCGGGGTTCAGGCAGTTCTGGGCGGCGAGGGCCGCCTGCGAGTCGCCGAGGACTCCGCAGATGGGCACGGGCTCGGCGAAGAGCCCGCCCATCGTGGTGTGGCCGAAGACGGAGTCCGAGGGCTTGACCTCGGCGAGCGCCTCCATCGGCACGACGAACGCGTCGCAGAGCTCGGGGCTCCAAGCGCCGGTGCGGATATCGAGCAGCTGCGTGCGGCAGGCGTTTGACGGCTCGGTGGCGAAGGCGTGCTCCTCGGAGAGCTTGAACACGAGCCACGAGTCGATGGTGCCGAGGGCGAGCGTGCCCCCCTCGGCCGCCGCGGAGACGGCGTCCACGTTGCGAAGCAGCCACGCGAGCTTGGCCGCCGAGAAGTACGGCGACAGCGCCATGCCGGAAAGCTCGGCCACGCGATCGGCCACGCCCTCGCGGGCGGACATCTCGTCGCAGATGCCCTTCGCGCGGCCGCACTGCCACACGATGGCGCGGGCCAACGGCTCGCGGCGCTCGCGGTCCCAAGCAAGGCAGGTCTCGCGCTGGTTGGAGATGCCCACCGCGCGGACCTCCCCCGCCTCGACGCCGGCCTTCTTGCAGACGTCGCGGGAGCAGGCGAGCACGTTCGTCATGATTTCCTCGGCGTCGTGCTCGACCCAGCCGGCCTCGTTCACGTGCTGCTCGTGCGGGCGCGAGGCCTTCTCCACGAAGTTGCCCTCGGCGTCGAAGAGCAGCGCCTTGGTCCCCTGCGTGGACTGGTCGATGGCGAGGATAAGGGAACGGCCGGCCATGGCTTAGGCCTTGGTCTTCTCGAAGAAGCCGCGGGCCGTGTCGGCGATGCCGCGGGCGTCGAGGCTGTAGTGGGCAAAGACCTCCGGCGAGGTGCCGGTGATCACAGGGGCGTCGGGCAGCGAGAGGCACTTGACCGGGCGCGGGCAGTTCTCGCCGACGACCTGCGCGACCATGGAGCCGAGGCCGCCGAAGGGCGAGTGCTCCTCGACGGTGAGGACGACCTTGGCACCTTGCGCGGCGTTGACCACGGCCAGGGTGTCGAGGGGCTTCACGCAGTACATGTCGAGCACGGTGGTCGAGATGCCCTGCTGCTCGAGGAGGGCGGCCGCGTCGTAAGCGGGCTTGACCATCTCGCCGCAAGCGATGAGGGCCACGTCGGTGCCCTTGCAAAGGACGGTGGCCTTGTCCATCTCGAACGGGCAGTTGTTCTCGTCGTAGACGTCCTCGACGGGGTTGCGGCCCACGCGGACGTAGGCGGGCTTCTCGTCCTCCAGCAGCGCCTCGATGAGCTTGGCGGTCTGGAAGCGGTCGCTCGGCAGGTAGACGCGCATGTTGGGGATGGAGGCCATGGCGGCGATGTCCTGCGCGGAGTGGTGGCTCATGCCCAGGGCGCCGTAAGAGACGCCGCCCGAGATGCCGATGAGGGTGACGTTGGTGTTGGAGTAGGCGCAGTCGACCTTGGCCTGCTCGTAGGAGCGGGTCGAGACGAAGGACGCCGGGCTCGCGGCGAAGGCCTTCTTGCCGCAGGAGGCGAGGCCGGCCGCGATGGAGACGAGGTCCTGCTCGGCGATGCCGACCTCGACGGACTGCTCGGGGAACTGCTCGAAGAAGGGAGCGAGCGAGGCCGAGCCGCGCGAGTCGGAGCACAAAACGACGATGTCCTTGTCGGTGGCCGCGTGCTCGAGCAGCACGTCGCAGATGGCCTTGCGGTTGGCGATCTTGTTAGGCATTGAGGGCCCCCTCTCGGGCGGTGAAGTCGGCGATGATCTGCTTGTACTCCTCGTCGTTGGGGAGGTGGTGGTGCCAAGAGGCCTTGTTCTCCATGACAGGGGAGCCGTAGCCCTTAGTGGTGTTGGCGATGATCACCGTCGGCTTGCCCTTGGTCTGGGCGGCCAGGGTAAAGGCGGAGTCGAGCGCGGCGAGGTCGTTGCCGGGGATGGAGAGCACGTTCCAGCCGAAGGCGGCCCAGCGCTCCTCTTGGGAGTCCTGCTTCATGACCTCCTCGGTGGTGCCGGAGATCTGCAGGCGGTTGCGGTCAACGAGGGCGCAGAGGTTGTCGAGCTGGTAGTTGCCGCCGGACATGGCGCCCTCCCAGACGGAGCCCTCGGCGAGCTCGCCGTCGCCCATGAAGACGTAGCTGCGGTAGTCGCGGCCGTCCATCTTGGCGGCAAGCGCCATGCCCACGGCGACGGGCAGGCCGTGGCCAAGGGAGCCGGAGTTCATCTCGATGCCCGGGAGCTTGTTGTTCGGGTGACCGATGTAGGGGCTGCCGAACTTGGAGAAGCGCGCCTTGACATCGGCGAGGTCGAGGTAGCCCCCCTCGCACAGGACCGCGTAGTAGGCCTCCATGGCGTGGCCCTTGGACAGCACGAAGCGGTCGCGGTCGGGGTCGTCGACGGTCGCGGGGGTGATGTTCAGGTGGTTCTTGTAGAGCACCATGAGGGCATCGATGACGGACATGTCGCCGCCGATGTGGCCGCCGGCGCCGGCCATGATGATGTCGACGCAGTCGCGGCGCAAGCGCCAGCGAAGATGCTCGAGCTCCTGGATACTAGCCATTAGTTCTCTCCTCTCAGGTAGGCCTTGACGTCCTCCTCGATGGGGTCGTAAAGGTCGGGCTTGACGCCGATGTACTTGCAGGCCTCGTAGAGGACCGGCACGACGTCGGCGTGGATGGCGACGCAGTGGTGGATGTAGGGGCCCTCGACGATCTTGGCCTCGAGGCGCTTGAGGTTCTCGACCTCGACCCACAGGTAGGTGCCCATGCCGGCCGGGCCGTCGATGCCCTTCGCGTTGCCGAGGAGCAGCGAGTACTCGCCGTTGTCGCCGTCGAAGCGGGCCAGGGTGAGGTCGCCGTGCTTGGCCTCGGCGGTCAGCGCGCCGGGGTGGTCGAAGGCCAGCGGGTAGGTGAGCTTGGGCTTGCAGCAGGCGACCGAGCAGGGCCACGGGCCGCAGTGCTGGAGCAGCTCGCCGTTCTCGTTGTCCGGGTGGCGGACGGTCCAGTCGGCGAACATGCCGCGGTGACGGCCGAGGTCGGCGGCCTCGACCATAAGGGCGGTGATGGCGCCGTGGATGTCGGTCTCGCAGACCACGGGGATGCCCATCTCGTTAAGGATGGCGTTGGCGGCGCAGGGCATGATGCCGAGCTCGTCTTGCAGCGCGTTCCAGCACTGGATAGCGCCGGCGTTGCAGCCATACTTGTCGATGAGGTTCTTCATGGCAATGGCCAGGCCCGCGACCTCGGGGACCTTGTCCTCGGGGATGCAGATTTCGAAGGACTCGTTGATGTGGGCGAGCATCTTGTCCATGGCGTCCTTATCGGCCTGGGCGGCGCGGACGGCCTGGACGAGCTCGGTCATCGGGATGGGCGAAAGCTGGATGTTGAACTTCTCGAGCAGCTCGCCCTCGTTGCACATGGTGGACCAGAAGTCGAAGGGACGGGTGGCCATCTGCAGGATGCGGGTGTGCTTGAAGGTCTTGACGACGTTGCACACGGCCAGGAAGTCCCAGACGCCGCGCTCGAACTCGGGGTCGGTCAGGCGGCAGTTGGTCATGTAGGTGAAGGGCACCTGGAAGCGGCGCAGGACCTTGCCAGTGGCAAAGAGGCCGCACTGCGAGTCGCGCAGGCGGGAGCCGTCGGGCGCAGGGCGCTCGTCGCGCGGGCCCCAGAGCAGGACGGGCAGGCCCATCTCCTTGGCGAGGCGAGCGCAGAGGTACTCGGTGCCGAAGTTCGCGTGGCAGAGCATGATGCCGTCGACGCCGGCCTCGCGGAACTTCTTGACGATGGGTTCGATGTGGGAGTCGTCGAAGAGCAGGCCCTCGTCGTTGATGTCGTCAATGTCGACGAAGTCCACGCCCAGCTCACGCAGGCGATCGGCCGTGAGGCCGCGGTACTTGATGGCGTCCGGGGCGCTGAAGATGCTTCGGCGCGTCGGCACGTACCCGAGCTTGATGTTATCCATTAGAACCCCTCTCTCTTGTTTTATGCCGCCGGCCGATGTGGCCAACTAAACCGGTTAGCTGGTCCTCTTGCCGGCGACACCCTCTGGCAAATAGCGCTTTACCTGCTAATTCCGCATGATAGAGCCAAAGATACCGCTCGACGGGCTGAGGGTGGATTACTAAATCTTTAGTACTAAACTAGTCGGAAATTCGCGGATTGGAGAGGTGCCAGGATGTCAAAAGTGACTGCGCGAGACGTGGCGAAGGCGGCTGGCGTGAGCCCGGCGACCGTGTCGCTGGTGTTCCGCAACAAGCCCGGCGTGGGCAACGATACCCGCGAGCGGGTGTTCTCTGTGGCGCGCGAGCTGGGGTTCGAGTACTCGGTGCCCGACACGCCGCGCAAGACGAGCACGCTTCTGCTCATCGTGTACAAGTCGCACGGGCGGGTGCTCGCCGACACGTCGTTCTTCGAGAGCCTGATCAAGGGCGTCTCGGACGCGACGTACGCGCAGGGCTACCACCGGCTCTCGGTCTCGTACTTCTACGCGCAGCAGGACCGCGAAGAGCAGCTCGCGGCGCTCAAGTCCGTCAAGTGCGCGGGCATCATCTTGCTGGCCACCGAGATGCGCGCGGGCGACGTGGCGCAGTTCGAGCGACTCGGGGTGCCCATCGTGCTTCTTGACAACTGGTTTCCCACCAAGCGACTGGACAGCGTCGTTATCGACAACACGCGCGGGGCATGGTCGGCCGTGCGTTACCTGGCCAACATCGGGCACCGCGAGATCGGCTACCTGCACAGCTCGACCGAGATCCGCAACTTCCTGGAGCGGCGCGAGGGCTACCTCTCGGCGGCGCGCAGCATCGACCCCGACGTCAACTCCGTGCACGCCATCGTGGGCGTGGGGCCGACGCTCGAGAGCGCGTACTCGGACATGAGCGCGTATTTGGACAACGACCCGTACTTGCCCACAGCGTTCTATGCGGACAACGACGTTATCGCCATGAGCTGCATGCGCGCGCTGCAGGACCACGGGTATCGCGTGCCGGAGGACATCTCGGTGATGGGGTTCGACGACGGGGTGGCGTCCGCCTCATGCAACCCGCCGCTGACCACGATGCGCGTGCCCAAGGCCAGCATGGGCGCGCTCGCGGTGCGCAGGCTCGTGGATCACATCCAGGGCAAGACCGGCGACGAGGTGGTGCGCATCGCCGTTTTGCCCGAGATTGTGCAGCGCGAGAGCGTGGGCAAGCCGCCTGAGGAGTAGCGGCGGGGCCGCCCCCTCTGTCCGCAAAGGGACGATCGCCCGAAATCGGGATGCTCGTTAAACTCGGGCGACTTTTCCGGGACTAAATTTGGATTCGGCGAGTAGACGGGGCTCGATTGGTTGCAAAGCCGCAGGTAGATGAATTGCTCGTATAAGGGATACTCTGGGTTTTCGCATTTAGTCCCGGAAAAGTCGCGCGAAATGTTTTTGCGTCGGCGAAGGGCACCGAAACGATCGCGCGTGACGGCCCTCAGCGGGTCGAAAGGTCGTATTTGGCAACGACGCGGCGGATGGCGCGCCCCCAGGGCTTCCATATTGCGGCGAGGAAGGCCGCGGTGGCCACGCCGTGGACCACATCGAGGGGTGCCCCGGCCGCATAAGCCGCGACGATGGCCGGCCAGGTCACCGGGCGCACGAATCCGAGCACGTAATAGCCGTTGAGGATGGCGCCGTACATCAACGCCGAGACAAACCCCCACGCGTAAAGGACGCCGCGGCGGTGCAGCGCTCCGTGGTCGGCGAGGACGCCGCCGAGGTAGCCGACAAGCCCCCACGCATACATCTGCCAGGGCGTCCATGACCCTTGGCCAAAGAAGAAGTTCGAGACGAGGGCGGCAACGGAGCCGACGACGAAGCCAGAGCGGCGACCCAGCGCCGCACCGGCCACGATCGCGATAGCCGAGACGGGTTTGACGTCGGGAATCGGCGCGAAGAGGACGCGGCCCGCGGCAGCCGTCGCCCCGAGCACCGCAGTGGGCATGAGCTGGCGCAGCGGCGGGCGCGACGCCTCGAAGCTCGCGAAGAGGAGCCCCACGGCGAGCAGGGCCACGAGCAGCGTGAGGCCGGCCGTGGCGTCGAGGCCCGCGGCGGCCGTGGCCACCATCACGACGGGCACCGCAAGGAGCGCCGGCACCTCAAGGGCCGACAAAATGCGCGGAACAAGGGGTTTTACGAGGGGTTTATTGCTCATCGACGCACCTTAGGGCCGGTAGAGCCACGAGTCGGCGAAGAACTCCGCCGCGGGCTGGGTGCAGGTGAGCTGACCGTCGAACATAAGGCTCACACGGTCGGCCACGGCCTCGACGAAGGCCATGTCGTGCGTGGTGAGAAGCACCGTCGCGCCGGCGTCGCGAGCTCGCAGGATGGCGCGGGCGACCCAGGCGCGCGCATCGTCGTCCAGGCCCTTCGTCGGTTCGTCGAGCAAAAGGAGCCGCGGCCGGCAGAGCAGCAGCTTCTGCAGCGCGAGCATCTGTTGCTGGCCGCCGGAAAGATCGTAGGGGTGTCGAGCGGCGGCATCGGCGAGGCCGAGCTCAGCCAGCGCGGCGTCGACCTCGGCGTCCCCGTAACCGGCGCCTCTCCCCCACTCGAAAAGCTCGTCGCGCACCGTTTGACAGGCAAGAATCGCCTTGGGCGACTGCGGGAGCAGCGCCTGCGACGCAGCGAGGGCGTTTTTCACGCGGCCCTTCTGCGGCCTGGCCACGCCGGCCAAAAGCGAGAGCAGCGTCGACTTCCCGCAGCCGTTGCCGCCCGCGAGCGCGCGCACCTCTCCACAAACGAGCCGCAGGTCAAGCCCGCGAAGCACCCAATCGCAGTCGCGTCCGTGGCGAAACCACAGCTCGCGCGCTTCGACGGCGGCGGAAGCGGACAAGGGAACTGTCCCTTTGTCCACGGCGAGGGGTCGCGGGGCGGCGAGGGGGCCGGTCGCGACCTCGCGGACAGCGCCGGCCTCGAGGCGGAAGGCGCAGGTGGCATAGGCGCACATGGGGGCGGGCGCGTGCGTGGCCACGACGACGGTGATGCCGAGCTCGCGGTTCGCGCGGAAAAGCAGGCCGAGGAACTCCTTCTCGGCGATGGGGTCGAGCATGCTTGTGGGCTCGTCGAGCAGCAGCACGCGCGGCCGCATGGCGAGCGTGGCGGCGAGGGCGAGCATCTGGCGCTGGCCGCCGGAAAGCTCGGCCGTCTGTGCGCGGAACCACGGCTCCATGCCGAAGAAATTGCAGGTCTCGGCCACGCGGCGGCGCATCTCGGGCTCGGGAACGCCGAGGTTCTCGAGGCCGAAAGCCATCTCGTGCCACACGGTGTCGCAGACGATCTGCGCGTCGGGGCTCTGGAAGACGTAGCCGACGGCGCGGGCGGACTCGACGGGAGAGAGGTCCGAGGCGTCGCGGCCAAGCACGCGAATCTGGCCCGCGCGCTCCCCCGCCGGGGCGAGCTCGGGCTTGGCGAGGCGCAACAACGTGGACTTGCCGGAACCGGTTGCGCCGGTGAGCAGGGCAAACGCGCCTTCGGGCACGGCGAGCGACGCGCCGTCGAGGATGCGGGGCGCCGGCGCCGCGGCAAGGCCAGAGGCGGCCTTCTCGCCGCCCGCGCCGCTTGCCGCATACGCGAAGCTCACGTTGTCGAATTCGAGTACCGCGCCCATCAAAGTCTCCTCCAGCGAAGCCGCTCGGCCGCCGCAGCGACCGTCGGCACAAACATAAGCGCAGCGTAGGGCACGTATCCCCACCAGGCTATAAGCGAAGGCATCGTGGGATAGAACCGCCACTGCGAGCATGCCGCCCAGGCAAGAAACGCACACGCCGCGAGCGCGAGCGCAATGCCGCAGAGCGCCGCTGCGTCGGACTCCCGCAGCGCATCCGGCCGGTAACTCGTGCGGCGCGCGCCCGACTCCCAGCCGCGCGCCCGCATCGCGTCGGCGCGCTCGAGCGAGTCCTCGAGCGCCCAGCCCATGAGCTGGCCCGACTCGCGCGTGAGCCGCTCGCGAAGGCCGGGCCGCGGGCCGGCCGCGCTGCAGGCCGCAAGCGACGCCTCGACCCCGCGGCCTCGCCGCAGCATCTGGGGCATGAGCTGCGCAGCCATGGAAATGACGAGCGAGATGGACGCCGCGCGGCCTTGCCCGAGGCCGAGCAACCGGTCCTGCGTGAGCACTGCCGACGCGTCCTCGAACCACACGACCACGGCGACCATGAGCGCCCCCATCACGGCGCCGTATGCAAAGCTCTCGAGGTAGACGGCCACGGGCCCCAGGCGCAGAAGCAGCGTGGACCCCGACGCCGAGAAGAGCGGATTCGCCACGCACACGAGCGCGAGCATCGGCAACTGCCAGGCAAGCCCCCGCGCCGTCGCTCGCGCGCCGCGCACGAGCGCCGAGAACGTGAGCGCCCCTACGAGCGAGATTGTCACCAGCACCGGCTGCACGCAGAACATCGTGAGCATCAGGATGCCCGCGAACAGGGCCGCGGGCACCGACACGTGGCACGCGTCAAACGGTATGTGTGCGATACGTCTCAAACCGCGGCTCCGGTTTCCATGGCAGGGCCTGTCTTTGTGTGGCGCAGGGGTCATTTTACTGGCGTTTTGGGGCCTCCGCGGACGTGGTCGGCGATGCCGCCTCCTCAAATGAGGGGTTTTGCGCCCTCCAATTAGGCCGCGGGACGCAAAACCCTTAAATTCAGGAGAATCTATTCCTGCTTTTGAGGGTTTTGCGTTCCGGCGTCAAACACGGCGACGCAAAACCCTCAAATCGAGGAGCGGCGGCTAGTATTCCACGTTGGCGTACCACCAGTAGATGGAGTCGCCATCCGAAAGGACGTAGCTCGAGCAGGAGACGCCGGCGGTGACGCCGTTGACGGAGTACATCCAGCCGCTCATGCTGCCGTGGTCCTTCTCGGCGAGGCCTGCGATGGAGCTCACGTACATGCCGTAGCCGGTCGATTTGGCGTTGTAGTCGACGCCGGCGCTGGCCAGCGCGTCGTAGACGGTCGCGCCCGGCTCAAGCGTGAGCGTGGCCGAGCTGCTGCCGGCGCCCGCCGCGGAGCCGTCGACGGTGATGGTCACGGTAACCGTGTCGGCCTGCTGCGCGGACGCCGCGTCCGCGGACACGGCACCGGAATCGTCGGCACTTAAGCTGTTGCCCTCGTCGCCCGTGACGTTGCCGTCGTCGCCCGACACCGAGGACTTGGACGAGACCTCATCGCCGTTCTCGTCGACGACGCGGTTCGTCGCCTTGGTCTCGGTGAGGACCTCTCCGTCCGCGGTCTTGCTCGCGATGACGGGGACCTCGGCCGCGTCGGGAAGCGACGGTGCCTCGCCGCCCGTTTGCGCAAAGGCAACGGAGCCCAGCTCAGCGAAGGCGTTGCCGCTGATGGCATACCCGGAAGCGCTGGAAAGAAGCGCCGCGGTGTCGCCAGAGGCCGGCGCGCCCTCGCAGGCGAAGCGCACGACCATGCGCACGGCCCCGTTGGCGTCCTCGGAGATCCACGTAACCTGCTTGAAGCCGACGCCCTGCCCGTTTGCCCACGTCGCGAGCGCCGCGGCGCGGCGGGCGGTGGCCTCGACCATCGCGGCCGCGCCGTCGGTCGTGGCCTGCTCGATCCAGATGCCGCCATCGGAGATGACGGCGACGACGCGGTCGGACGCGACCGAGACGTCCGCGCCATCGAAGGAGAGGGTCGCAGCAGCCGCGCAGACGTCGTCGGCGGTGACCGTGATCGTGGTCGTCGTCGCGGCCGCGTCCGAGGCGGTGGTTATCTGCGGCGCCCCGTCATCGGTCTCGGCGACCGTCTGGAACGCCGAGCTGCCAAGAAACGCGAGCGGATCGTTGCCCTGCGTGTATTGCCAGGCCGACCAGCCGCAAAACGCCACGGCCACGGCGGCCACGGCGCCGACGATGGGACGCCAGATGGGGGCTTTGGCGGTTGCCGGCTCATTGACCTGCGGCTCGTTAAAATCTGCCATTACTGCTCGTCCTCCATCTTGCGCTTCGTGGCCACAACGGCGACAAGCGCGACCGCACCGGCGCCCATGCCGATGAAGGGCCAGATGGGAACACCGCGCGGGGCGGCGGGCTGGGCGGCCTCAGCCGTGGCAGCCCCGGATGCCGAGGAGCCCGCGTCGTCGGAAGCCGTCGAGCTCATCTCGCCAGAGGCGAAGCCGACGAGCAACCCCTCGAACGTCTCCGCTGCGGTGGCGGAGGACTCGACCGTCGTCGCGGAGCTCGACTTGAGTGCGCCCGCAAGCGTCGCCGAGGAGCTCCCGGAGCCCTTGGCCGATCCGTTGGCCGATCCGTTGCCGGTAAGGAAGATCGAGCCGGCCGTGCTGTCAGCGCCGCCGCTGTCCGAGCCGGCACCGGCACCGGAATCCGTACCGCCAGCGCCGCCGCCCGGCGTGGCGCCGCCCTTGGCCTCCCACTTGGCCGTCAGCGTCATGTCGCAGGTCACGCCGGAGGCGAAATCCCAGGCCTTCGTGCACGCGGTATCGGCGTACCAGCCGCAGAACCTGTAGCCGGCGCGCACAGGATCGGCGGGCTTGGTCGCCGTCGAGCCCTCCTTGACCTTCTGCGGCGCCGGGGTCTCGCCCGTGCCGCCGTTGAGGTCGAACGACACGATGTAGCGCTGGGCCCTCTTGCCGTTGCCCTTGACGGCAAAGAGCTTGCCGGAGTCGTTGGTGTA
Organism: Paratractidigestivibacter sp.; assembly: GCF_963660155.1. GTDB lineage: Bacteria > Actinomycetota > Coriobacteriia > Coriobacteriales > Atopobiaceae > Paratractidigestivibacter. The sequence continues at coordinate 24,114 of NZ_CAVKWG010000022.1, forward strand.
GTAGAGCGCGCCGTCGGAGCCCACGGCGATGGACGCCATGCAGTACTGCTGGCCTTCGGCCTCGGGCGTGTAGAGAACCTCGGCCTCATCGTCGCCCAAGCAATAGCGATAGATGCAGCCGGGCTCGTTGTTGGAAGTGAAGTACACGTAGGTCTCGCCGTCCTGGACGCTCACGACCGGCTGGGACTTCACGTCGCCGCCCGCATCGTAGCCGTACTGACGGATGTAGCTGCCGTCGGCCTTGTCGACGGTCTTCTCAACGGTCATGGTCGCCGCGTCGATAACGGCGATCTGGCCGTAGTGGTACTCGTAGTTGCCCTGGTAGCCGCCCTTGAAGAACTCGGTCGAGGAGCCGCCGACGATGATCTTGCCGCCCGCGAGCACGGGCGTGGAGGTGGAGCTGTAACCGAACCGCGTGCTGGCGACCTCGGAAAGCTTGCCTTCCGAGCCGAGCGTGAGCTTATGGAGCACGCCGTCATTGCTCACCACGTAGATGTCAGAGCCGTCGACGAGCGTGGTCGCGCGCACGCGGTCGGCCACCTTGAGCGTCGAGACGACGTCGCCCGTCGCCGGGTCCAGCACGCTGACCGTGCCGGAATCGTCGGCCACCACGCCGTAGCCGCCCGCGAAGGCCACACCCGTCCAGTAGTAGCCGGCACTGTTCTCGTTGGCGCGGCTCCACATGACGTGTCCGTCCGAGAGGCGAACGCACTGCAGGTAGCCGCCGTAGGTACCCGACCAATCGGCGTCGGAGGTGCCGAAGTAGGCGTAACCGTCGCGTACGGTGAGCGACGAGAGGGACTGTTGCGCGCCCATGGTGCCGGCGGCGACGGCCGGGGTGACCCACTTAGTGGCCAGGGTATCGGCCGTGAGCGCCTGGAGGCGTCCGGACGAAAGCGGCACGATGATCAGGCCGTCGGCGTAGGCGATGCGCGAGGTCGAGTCGATCTTCTCGGCAAGAGCCGCGGTTCCGCCCTCGACGGTCTCGCCTGTCTCGACGCTCTTCTTGTAGAGCGCGCTGCCGGCGGCGATGTAGAGATAATCGCCCGCGAGCACGGGATCGGAGACGTAGGTAGTCCAGTCGCTCGACTTCTTGACCTCGGCGACCCACTTGGCCTCGGCGTCCTTGGTCGGCGTGGCGGCGTCGGTCACCTTATCGGCCGAGGTGTAGCCCGACCAATCGCTGTCCCAGTCGGGAGCGGCGGCGCCGGGATCGACAATCACGCCGGAGGCGGGGTCATCGCCGTAGGAGCAATAGACCCACTGGACACTGTCGCCGTCCTTGAGGGTGATGCCGTCGGCCATGGACGCCGCGGACACGCCGTTAACGAAGAGCTGCCAGTAAAGCCAGTTGCCGCTCGCATCCTGCGCGGTGCCGAGGGTCATCGAGGCGTCAAACGGCGAGGTCACGGAGTTGAGGCTCCAGCCGTAGCCCCCGTCGCCGTAGCTCGCGGCGACGGGGGTGCTCTTGAAGAACGCCTCGGTAAGCTCGGCCGCGGTCGCGCCGGCCTCGAACTTCCATCCGGACAGGGCTCCCCAGCGGGCGGCGTTTCCGTTCTCATCCAGGCCGATGAGCTCGATGGAGGCGACGGCGTTCTTGGCGCCGGGCTCGGGGACCTCGTCGCCGTAGCAGCTGTACGCCCAGACGATTCTGTCGCCCGGCTGCAGGGTGTAGCCGTCGGCCATCGTGCTGGAGGCCTCGCCGTTGATGAAGAGCTGCCAGTACTGGCCAGTAGTCTGGTCGTACGCGTAGGTGATGCCGTCGTGGGTGATGGAGTTCAGGCTCCAGCCCCAGGTACTCTGGCCGTAGTCGGCGGTGATGCCGGCACTGGCAAAGAGGGCCTCGGACGCGTCAGCCACCGTGGCCTCGCCGCGCTGGAAGGAGTACTCGAAAAGCGAGCCCCAGCTCTCGGCCATGTTGTAGAAGTCAAGGCCGATCACCTCGACGGAGGCCTTGGCCACGGCCGTGTCGCCCCATGCGGAGTAGACGAGCTGGATGCGGTCGCCAGCAGCGAGCGTGACCCCGCCGGCGCCCACCTCGGAGCACTTTCCGTTCAAAAAGAGCTGCCAGAACTTGCCCGTGGTGGCATCCCAGCCATAGGTCACGCCGTCGCGGGTGATGCTGGAGAGGTAGTAGCTGGCCGCGCCCTTGCCGGAGGCCTCGTGCTCAAGGCCGGCGCCGTCCAGGACCTGCTCGATGGCGTCGGCGGCGGTGGCGCCGTCAACGAACTCGTAGTTGGCGCTCGAGACCCAACGGGACTCGCCGCCGCTGGCGTCGGGGCCAACGATGCTCACGGAGGCGCTCTGAGTGACGACGTCATACGACGAGTAGTACAAAAGAACGGAAGTGCCGGCAGAAAGCGACACGGAGCTGGCGCCGACCTGCGAGGCCTCGCCGTCGACGAAGAGCTGCCAGTACTTGCCGGTAACCGCGTCATATTCCAGCTTGCGGCCGTCCTTGAAAGTAATGTCGCTCAGATAGTAGCCATACGTGGTGTCATAGGTGGACGTGTGCGTAAGGCCGGCATCGGTCAGCGCGGTCTCAATCAGGTCGGCTGCGTTGGAGCCCCTCTCCACCTGGTAGGTCTTGGTGATCCAGGCCTCGTCAGCGCCATCAGCGGTGATGCCGATCAGCTGGAAGCTCACGGAAACCATGGAGTCGCTGGAGACGACCTGAAGATCATTTTCGCCCTCGGTGGCGACAGGCGCCACGGCGACGGACTCATCGGCAACGGACAGGGCCGCAGGCTCGTCGGAACCCTCGGCGGCCTTCTCGGCATCGGCGGCGGAGACGGGGGCGGTGGCCTGCGGGGCCTCGGTGGTCTCGAGCTCGGCGGCCTCGGGCTCGGCGGACTCGAGAACCTCGGGCTGCGCAGCCTCGGCGGCCACCTCGGTCTTCTCGGCATTGGCGGTCGTCTCGGCGCCCTGCTCCCCCTCGGCGGGGTCGACGTCGGCTGCGGCCTCTACGGGCGCCGTCTCGTTAAGCGCCTCGACAGCCTCCGCGAGCGCCGCGGTAGGCACCGACGAGAACGCGGTGACGCCGGCCAGCAGCAGTGCGAGCAAGCGCTCTGCCAGCGGTTTATTTGATTTCATGAACCCTGCGCTCCTCTCCCCTTCCGGGACTCAAGGAGGGCAGGTAGGATCGGCGGGGTGCGCCCCCGCCATTGCCCCGCGAGACGCGCAGATGCGCCGCCGCGCGCGGGCGAGCCTTGAACACAGTCATTCAACTGATCCGGAGTTGAACCGGAATCCTTTTTCTCTACTAGGCGTAGCAGCTGTTCGAACCGTGCCCTCGTTTTATTCAACTGGGTAGATAGTCTAGCAGCTCACACTCAGGCAGCTGACGAAATCGCAGCTTTTCCGGCATGTTTTCGCTTTAAGAAACAGCCCGCGAGCTTGCGGGCAAGATCGGGGGCAACCAACATGTTCGGTTGGACTTCGGGTCCCCGAGCAGAGCCGCGCCGCAGAGAAAGCGCGCAAGTTGGTGCGTGCAGGCGGCGGAGGCCTGCCAGTGGTGACTGGCTCGGGCGGCATGCGCGTGGGCGCAGCGAGGGAGGCCGCGCGCCATGAGGCCGGCGACCCGGGACCCGGGACGATGTACGGCCCGCGCCTGTCACCAATGGCGAGCCGGGCATGTGGCGACGGGGACCTGCCACCAATGACCGTCACCCATGGCGACCAAAGCATACCCTCGGCCCCGTACGCGTCACTTGCCTCACAAACTCACGCATTTGAGTGTCTTGCGGAGAATGGGGTGAGTAGGCATGCCCTTAGAGACGCTGTTTTCCTGCAGGAACGGAAGCGAATAGACGTTGTCTACTCCGCGGATGCCGATTAAGGCACACAAATGCTGAAGTTTGTGCGGCAATGCGGCACACGAGGCGGCAAACGCCACCGGAAACGCCCCTCCAACCCCGCGGATTCCGCGGGTTGAGGCGGTTAGGCGCGGTCGCCGAGCGAGTCGATGAGCTTCTGGGCGGCAAGAAGGCCGTCGGTCGCCGCGGACATGATTCCGCCGGCGTAGCCTGCGCCCTCGCCGACGGGCCAAAGGCCCCGCACGTTCACGCTCTGGCCGTCGTCGCTGCGGGTCACGCGCACAGGCGAGCTGGAACGCGTCTCCACGCCCGTGAGCACCGCGTCGTCGGCATCGAATCCGTGCAGCTTGTACGCCATGCGCGGGATGGCGTCGCGCAGCGTCTGGGTGATGTAGGGCGGCAGGCACCCGTCAACGCTGCCCCAGGCCACGCCGCGCGGGTAGGTCGGCGCGACCGCGCCGCCCGCCGTGCTGGCCTGCTCGCGAAGAAAATCGCCCACGAGCTGGGCCGGCGCCACGAAGTCGCCGCCACCCGCGGCAAAGGCCGCCCGCTCGCAACGACGCTGCAGCTCGATGCCGGCGAGCACGTCGTCGCCCGGAAGGTCGTCGGGGAACACGTTGGCAAGAAGGCCCGAGTTGGCGTTGGCGCCCGCGCGGTCGGAATAGCTCATGCCGTTGGTCACCACGCCGCCCGGCTCAGAGGCCGCCGAGACCACGAACCCGCCCGGGCACATGCAGAAACTGAAGGCGGAGCGGCCGCTCGGCAGGTGCTCGGAAAACTTGTACGGCGCGGCTCCGAGCGCGGGGTTGCCGGCGCCGGGACCGTAGAGCGCGCGGTCCACATTGGCCTGCAGATGCTCGATGCGCACGCCCATGGCGAAGGTCTTTCGCTCCATGGACACGTCGCGGTCGCGCAGCATCTCGAAGACGTCGCGCGCCGAATGCCCGGTGGCAAGAACCACGTCGGAGGCGGCGACGCGCTCCTCTCGCTCGGCGCCGTCCGCATCCTGGGAGAGCAGCGTCACGCCGGCGATGCGGCCGTCGGACACGTCGATGCCGGTCATGCGGCAACGGGTGCGGACCTCGCCGCCGGCCTCCTCGATTTGGCGCAGGATGTTCGTGACGACGCCCGGCAGCACGTCGGAGCCCACGTGGGGCTTTGCGTCCCACAGGATCTGGCGCTGCGCGCCCGCCTCGACGAACGTCTTCAGAATGAGCCGGTGAGCAGGGCTTTTGGTGCCCGTCTGGAGCTTGCCGTCCGAGAACGTGCCCGCGCCGCCGACGCCGAACTGGATGTTTGACTGCGCGTCGAGCACGCCCGTCTGGTTGTGGGCGGCCACGATCTGCCCGCGGCGGGTCGCGTCGTCGCCGCGCTCCACGAGCAGCGGCCTCAAGCCGGCGCGCGCGAGCGAAAGCGCACAGAAAAGGCCCGCGCAACCCGCGCCGACCACAACGGGCCGCAGGTCAGGACGGGTAAGAACGAGTCCAGGGAACGTGAACCCGTCGGGTTCGGCCACCTTCACGCCCTTGTCGGCATGGGCGCGGGCGAGCTTGCCGAGGACCGCGCTCTCGGCGTCCTTCCCGCCCTTGAGCTCCACGTACAGCGTGAAGGTAACGATGATGTCGTTCTTCTTGCGGGCGTCGATGGAGCGGCGGCGGCGCTCGATGCGCGCGACGTCGGCCGGGCGCACGCGCAGCTTCTTGGCGGCGGCGCGCTTGAGCACAGAGAGCTCCGTCGCGTCGCGGCCGTCGAGCTGCGCGAGCCTCACGCGGATGTTGGACACCTCGAGCATCAGTTTTTGTCCTTTCTTGCCAAGAGAGCATACTCGGCGGCCGCGCTACCTGCGACGATGCCGCTTTTCCACGCCCAGGCGAGGTTGAAGCCGCCGCAATCGGCGTCCACGTCGAGCGCCTCTCCGCACGCGAAGAGGCCAGGGCGCTCGCATGCCCCGAGGGTCGCCGGGTCGAACTGGCTGGCAAGAAGCCCACCACGCTTGACCTGCGCTTTATTTGTTTCCGCAAGGCCCTCGACGCGGAAGTCGAGAGCAGTCGCGCGAGCCAGCGCGTCCTTACCCAGCGCCCGGGCGACCTGCGGGTCGAGCACGCCTTCCGGCACCAGGCCCGCGAGCTTCTCGGCGCCCATGCCGCAGGTCAGGTCCAGCCGGATGACGTCGCCCGCCTCGACGCGACGCGAGAAATCGAACATCACGATGCCCGAGAGCCCCCAGGAGCGAAAGAGCACCTCGCCGTCCTCGGCAAAGACCTCGCGGCCGCCGCGCAGAAGCGCCGCATGCGCGCGGGCACGGCGGCCGTCGACCGCCGCTAGGTCAAAGCCGGCATCCACCGGCCGCGCCGCCACAGGACACAGCACCGGCGAGAAGGGCCGCGCCTCGAGCCCGAAGCCGCCCACCAGCTCCGCTCCCCCGCCGCAGGCGATCACCGTCGCGGCGGCGCGCGGCAGCTCTCCCAGGCTCGCCGCCTCGCGCCCGCACGCCAGCACGACGCCCGCTCGGCGCGCCCGCGCGAGCAGCAGGTTCCGCACGCTCGCCGCTTGCAAAGACATCGGGTAGAGCCGGCCCGAATCGCTCACCCATGCCATGCCGCACCCGCGCCAAAACGCGAGCACGTCGGCGAGCCATGCATCGGCCAGGCCGCAAACACCCTGCACGAACTGCGGGTTGTTGCAGCGCGCCGCATCAAGGTTCTCATGAGCGAAGTTGCAGCGGCCGTTGCCCGTGGCCAAGATCTTGCGCCCGCACTCGAGCTCACGCTCGAACACGACGACGCTCGCGCCCGCTTCCGCGGCGCACACCGCGGCCACAAGCCCCGCCGCGCCGCCGCCCACGACGACGACGTCGCAACGCTCCGGCACCTGCACCGCCGCCGCGGCCGCGGCCAGTGCTTCTCGCTGCTTTGCCCTCGAGACCTTCTTCGCCATCGGGCTATTCGCCCTCGCGCGCCAAGAACTCGGTGAACTTCGCCACCTGGACCACGGTCTCGGTCATCTGCGGCAACGTGCCCGCCGGCAGCGCGGACTCGAACTCGCCCTTGTCGCACGCCTCGGCCAGCGCCGGGTCGATGCCCAGCTGCCCCAGCTCGATGAGGTCGAACGCCGCGGCCGTCTCGGCGAGGCGCGAGGGGCCGTAGGGGTAGATCTTCTTGCCGCAATCCGGGCAGGTCACGTAGGCCATGTTCTCCACGAGGCCGATGACGGGGACGTCCATCATATTGGCCATGTTCACGGCTTTGCCCACGACCATCTGCACGAGGTCCTGCGGAGAGCTGACGATGACGACGCCCTCGACGGGCAGGCTTTGGAACACGGTGAGCGCCACGTCAGAGGTTCCCGGGGGCATGTCGACGAGCAGGAAGTCGAGGTCGCCCCAGGCGGTCTGGCCCCAGAACTGCTTGATGGCGCCGGCGACCACGGGCCCGCGCCAGAGCACGGGGTCGGTCTCGTTCTCGAGCACGAGGTTCGCGCTCATCACCTTGATACCGCCCGCGGACTCGAGCGGGACGAGCAGGTTGTCCTGCGCGTAGGCGTGGGCGCCCGAGAGGCCGAACATCTTGGGGATGGAGGGGCCGGTCACGTCGGCGTCGAGGATGCCGACCTTGGCGCCGCGGCGCGAGAGCTCGGTGGCAAGAATGCCCGTGACCAGCGACTTTCCGACGCCGCCCTTGCCGGACACGACGCCGACGACATGCTTGATGGTCACGCCGTCGGCCAGCGGCTCGGCCGCCGGTGCGCTCGCCGCGGCCGCCTGCTGCTGAGCCTGGGCCCCCTGCTTGCGCGACGCCTCGAACTCACGGCGAATGCGCTCCTTCTCCGCCTCGTCCATTGCCATGGGTACCCCTTCTGCCAGCGCGGCCGGGCCGCGCGCTTATTCGTAATGTTTAATTGTAGCCGCCCCGGGCGCCTACCGTTTGGGGACAGTCCCCTTTCTGCAGCGGTTCTGGGACAGACTTTCCGCAGGCGCGGCGCGGGGGTCGGGTCACGCCGGGAAGTAGCGGTTAACGCCTTGTTCATCGGCGCGGCGCTCAATAAGCCCCAGCTCAACGAGGTGGTCCAGGTGCGCCAAGCTCTCGGCGCAGATAAACCAGCGCGTGTTCAGCGACACGGTGTCGAGGCCGCCCGCGCCGATGGCGCGCCACCCGAGGTCGCACACAAGCTCGCGCCCCGTGCGTCCCTGCTCGCGGCGAATCGCCTCGAGCGCGCGGGCGCTTCTCCGCTCGTGGTGCGCAAGGTTTACGAGCGCACGCTCACCGTAGTCGCCAGCCTGCTCGCCGTGGCCAAGAAACACCTGCTCAAGCCCCATATCCGCAAAGCGCCGCAGGGTCGCCATCTGGTCTCCAAGCGAGTCTTTTACCTCCGGCCAGAAACAAATGAACGACGAGCACGCAAAGAGGAGCGCGTCGCCGGTAAATGCCATCCGCCGCCCGGGCAGCACCAGCGCGCAGTGACCGGGGGTGTGCCCCGGCGTCGCGACGACCTCGAACGACCAGCGCCCGCACCGCACGTGGTCCCCCGGCTCGACGGTGCTCACCGCCACGCCGTCGAGCGTGAAGTCCGCTCGTCGCTCCCACTGCGAGCACACGAGCTCGCGCGCCAGCTGCGCATCCGAGCCTTCCGCGGCGAGGCGCGCCGCCAAGAAATCGCGGCACCCGTAGCTCGAGAAGGTGCGCAGATCCACCAGCGAACGCTTGCTCATCACCAGCCTGGCGCCCGTGTCGGCGAGCTCGCGCGCGAGGCCCGTGTGGTCGTTGTGCGAGTGCGTGCAAAAGACGGTCGCGCGCGCCGGGTCTACGCCAAGGCGCACCAGGGCGCGCATGAGCCGCGTGTCGTTGAAGTCGTCGCAGGTCCCGGCGTCGACGATAAGCGCCTCACCTGCGTCCAGCACCACATGCACGTTCACGCTCGGCAAGAAGGTCCGCGCCATGGCGAGCTTCACGCGCCAGACCTCCGGCTCCTCGCACACCCGCGAGCACGTAAACCCATCGGAATCCAACGTGAACGCCTCAACCATCGCACGCCTCCCCTCTCCCGCTCATCATACGCCCCTGCGCTGGGTGACAGGTTCGTTGTGCAGCACGGGGAACCCGTCACCCGGTGCAGGCGGGCCGTCGCCGGCGGACAAACCCGTCATTTTGTGCAGCACGGGGAACCCGTCACCCGGTGCTGCACAAAATGACGGGTTGCTCGACTAGCCTTTATACTGAATGCAACCTAATTCCCGCATCACGAAAGAAGGTCACATGTCCACCAACCGTCGCGTGCTCAAGATCGTGAGCCTTATCCAGTTCGTCCTCGCCGTCGGCGTCATCGTCCTCGCCATCCTCGCCAAGGTGGGCGGCGACCAGTCCGTGGAGTCGCACGAGTGGGGCGAGACCGTGCGCCTCTACCTCGACCTGCCCGCGTTCATCCTCTTCGGCGCGCTCTCCATCGGCGCCTCCATCACCGGCATCCACGGCGCGAACCGCCCAAGCCGCCTCGGAAGCCATATGCTGCTGTGCATCCTCGGCATCCTCTTCGGCGTCGTGGCCATGGTGATCTCGGGCGCCGGCTCAGGCGTGCCCGTGGTCCCCGCGCTCGACGTCGTCTGTTGCCTTGTCGGCGCGATCTTCGACGCCCGCGTGCGCAAGGAGGTCGAGCGTCGCCTCGACAAGTAGCGCGAGCCCAGCGGCCAAAGCACTCAGCAAGAAGCGCCTCCCCGCCCGATGCGAGGAGGCGCTTTTCTTTGCGCAACACACGTTGGCGGGCCCGCAGCCCGCAGCCCACGGTTTGCGGCCTAGAGCCCCAGGCCCTCGGCCCAAGCCGCGAGCTCGGCCGCGCTCGCGGACGCCGAGAAGCGCTTCGCGCCCACGAACTCGGCGCCCGGCGCGGACGGCTCGAGCTCAGCCACCGTGTTGCCCATGCCGGAGCCGCCGGACGTCGCGAAGACGGCGATCTTCTTGCCGGCGAAGTCGTGGGCCTCGAGGAACGTGTTCACGATGGTAGGCGCCACGTACCACCAGATCGGGAAGCCGATGAAGACCTCGTCGTAGCCGGAGACGTCGGCGGACTTGACGGACGCGGCGACGGCGGGGCGGAAGGACTTGTCGGCCATCTCGACGGTGCTGCGGGCCTTCTTGTCCTGCCAGTTGAGGTCGGCCGCGGTGTAGGGCACCTCGGGCGCGATCTCGAGCACATCGGCGCCGACGGCTGCGGCCAAGCGCTCGGCCAGGTCCTTCGTCACGCCGCTCGCGGAGAAGTACGCCACAAGCTTCTTTGCCATGATTCACTCCTTACGTCGGGTTTATTGACAAGACAACCGTACCCCTTTGAGCACGCTCCAAGTCAAGCGACGACCAAAAGGCGGCCGTTGCAGCGGTTTCTCCCGGCCTTCGCGAGCTTGCGACGGCCATGCGTGCAACAAAATCGAGTTCCTGCGTGCTTTGTTGTAGTTTTGATGCAAGTCCCGCTCCACGCCAACTGGGCAAACGCGAGGCGGTCGCCTTCAGAATCCGTCCCAAAGGTCTCCCGGCGCCCCGAACGACCGTCAAAACGCCGAGAAATCCACGCACAATCTCGAAAAAGTTGTCCCGGAGGCCCGCGCAGGTGCCTTCCGGGACAAAATGAGTCAACTTAACGTGCAGCCGAGCCGCGGCGGCGCCACCGATAAGACGAAGGGACTGCCCCCGTCTTAGAAATCGAGCCTCACGGGGATGCCCTGGCTCGCCATGTACTCCTTGACCTGGCGGATGCTGTACGTGCCGAAGTGGAAGACGCTCGCGGCAAGGACCGCGTCGGCCTCGCCCTCGATGATGCCCTCGGCGAAGTGCTCGAGCGTGCCCACGCCGCCCGAGGCAATGACGGGAATGCTCACCGCGCGGGCCACGGCGCGGGTCAGCGGGATGTCGAAGCCGTCCTTCGTGCCGTCGCGGTCCATGCTGGTAAGAAGGATCTCGCCGGCGCCGCGGCGCGCGGCCTCCTCGGCCCAGGTCACGGCGTCGATGCCCGTCGGGATGCGCCCGCCGGCCAGGTAGACCTCCCATTTGTCGGTGTTGCCGACCTGCTTGGCGTCGATGGCCACGATGACTGCCTGGCTGCCGAAGGCGTCGGCGCAGGCGGTGATGATGCCCGGGTCCTTGACGGCCGCGGAGTTAATGGAGACCTTATCGGCGCCCGCCGCGATCATCGTGCGGCAGCCGGCCACGTCGCGGAAGCCGCCGCCCACGGTATACGGGATGCGCAGCTCAGCGGCCGCGTGGCTCGCGAGCTCGATGGTGGTGCGGCGGTCGTCGGAGGTGGCGGTGATATCGAGGAAGACTACCTCGTCGGCGCCCTCGCGGTCATACTTGCTGGCGAGCTCGACGGGGTCGCCCGCGTCGCGCAGGTCGACGAAGTTGACGCCCTTGACCACACGGCCGTCCTTGACGTCGAGGCAGGGAATCACGCGCTTGGTCAACATGTGAGAAGTCCTTTCAAAATGCGGGGGCGGCGCCCCGGGAACTGTCTTTTGGGGCTCAGCGCTCACTTTGTTCGCTCGCTGCGCGAATCGCCCCAAAAGACAGTTTCCGGGGCGCCTCGCGATTGTTGGGCTTACGAGCAGAGAAGCGCGTGATTTCCCGTCAGGTGGGGACGGGCGCGCGGTCAAACAGGGGCTGGCAGGAAAAAGAGCATTATGACAGGGCCTTCAGCGCCGCCTCCAGGGTGAAGTTGCCCTCGTAGAGGGCGCGGCCGGTTATGGCGCCCTCGATGACGTCCGGGCCGGCCGCGGCAAGGGCGGTGAGGTCGTCAAGCGAGGTGATGCCGCCGCTCGCCACCACGGGAAAGCCGCAGAGCTCGGCCACGCGGCGATAAGCGCCCACGTCGATGCCGGTCTGCATGCCGTCGCGGTTGATGTCGGTAAAGACCAGGTGGCGGTAGCCCAGGCCCGCAAGGCGCGGCAGCAGCTCGTCGACGGTGAGGCCCGCGCCCTCGCGCCAGCCGTTCACCTTGACGACGCCGTCGGCCGCGGCCACGTCGGCCACGAGCAGCTCGCCGTACTCGGCGGCCGCGCGCTCGGCGAACTCCGGGTCGCGCACGAGCGCCGTGCCGATGGCAATGCGCCGCACGCCGAGCCCGGCCAGGCGCTCGACGGCCGCAAGCGACCTCACGCCGCCGCCGCAGTCCACCTTGATGCCGTCGACCTCGCAGATAGCGCGTATCGCCGCCGCGTTAGCCGCGCACGCCTCCTCGTCCTCCTCGAAGGTCGCCGAGAGGTCCACCACGTGGATCCACTCGGTGCCGCGCGCCGCGAAGTCGCGCGCGACGGCCACGGGGTCGTCGGAGTACACGTCCATCTTCGCGCGGTCGCCGCGCTGCAGCCGCACGGCGCGCCCGCCCACCAGATCGATCGCCGGGAAGAGGATCACTTGGCCTCACCTCGCACGATATCGACGAAGTTGGTGAGGATGCGCAGGCCGCAGGCGGAGCTCTTCTCGGGGTGAAACTGCACGCCGTAGACGTTGCCGCGCCACACGGCCGAGGCGAAGCTGCTCACGTAGTGGGTGCGCGTGGTCACGTCGGCGGCCTCCACGTCGTCGTCCAAGGCATAACTGTGCGTGAAGTAGACGTTGGCGCCCTCGGGCACGCCGCGCAGAAGCGGGCAGGCGCGGCCGTTGGCGGTGAGATGGACCTGGTCCCAGCCGACGTGCGGCACCTTGAGGCGGCCGGAGCGCAGGCGGGTGGCCGAGCCGGGCAGGATGCCCAGGCCGCTGACCCAGCGCTCGGGGTCGCTCGGCCCGTGGAGCTTGCCGTCGGTGCGCTCGTCGCCGCGCTCGAAGAGGAGCTGCAGCCCCAGGCAGATGCCCAAAAACGGCACGCCGCGGCCAACGGCCTCGCGCACGGCGTCGGCCTGGCCGGACTCGTTCATGTAGCTCATGGCGTCTTCAAAGCTGCCGACGCCCGGCAGCACGATGCCGGCGGCGCCGCGGATGACCTCGGGGTCGTCGGAGATCTGCGCCTCTCCCCCGACCTCGGCCAGGCCGCGGACGACGGAGAGGAGGTTGCCCTTGTGGTAGTCGACCACGACGATGGGCGCGCCCATTAGAGGCTCCCCTTGGTGGAGGGCACCGAGCCGTCGGAGCGAGGGTCTGCCTCCACGGCCTCGCGAAGCGCCCGCGCAGCCGCCTTAAAGGTGGCCTCAAGGATGTGGTGGGCGTTCTCGCCGCAAATAAGCCGCAGGTGAAGGGTAATGCCGGCGTCGCGCGCAAGGCCCGCGAAGAACTCGTGGCCAAGCTCGGTGTCAAAGGTGCCGACCTTCTCGGGGCCGATTGCCACGTCCCAGAAGAGCTCGCCTCGGCCGGAGATGTCGACGGCAGCCAACACGAGCGCCTCGTCGAGCGGCACCATGACGGAGCCGAAGCGGCGGATGCCGGCCTTGTTGCCCAGCGCCTCGCGCAGGGCCTGGCCCATCACGATGCCCGTGTCCTCGACGGTGTGGTGGTCGTCCACGTAGGTATCGCCCTTGACGCGCAGGGTCACGTCGATGAGCGAGTGGCGGCTGAAGGCGGTGAGCATGTGGTCGAAGAAGCCCACGCCGGTCTCGATGTCGGCGGCGCCGGTGCCGTCGAGGTCGATGGAGAGGCCGATGTCGGTCTCCTTGGTTGCGCGGACGACCTTTGCGGTCCTGGTCATGCGGTCTCCTTAACGAGGCTGGTAAGTGCGTCAACGAGAAGATCGTTCTCCTCGGCGGTGCCCACGGTGATGCGCAGGCAGTCGGCGAGCCCGGGCGCGGCGCTGAAGTCGCGCACGAGGATGGAGTGCTCGTCGCGCAGGCGGGCGCGGACGGTCGCGGCGCCGGGCACACGAAGAAGCACGAAGTTCGCGCTGCTCGGCCACACGCGGGCGCCGGGAAGGGCCGCGAGGCGCTCGGCGAGGCGCTCGCGCTGGTCCACGATGTCGGCCACGACGGGCACCATGAGCTCGCGGTGCCCCACGGCCTGCACGGCCACGGACTGCGCGATGACGTCCTCGGAGTAGAGCTGGCGGATGGCGCCCACCATGTCGACGACGGCGGGGTCGGCCACGAGGTAGCCGACGCGCAGGCCCGCGAGGCCAAAGGCCTTGGAGAGCGTGCGCAGCACCATGAGGCGCGGGTTCTCGGCCACCCAGCCAACGAGGGACTTGTCCTCGCCCAGCAGCTCAGGGACGCCGGCGAACTCCACGTAGGCCTCGTCGAGAAGCACGAGCGCGTCCGTCTCGTCGAGCAGGCGGCGGACTATGGCCGGGTCCACGAGGTCGCCCGTGGGGTTGTTCGGCGAGGTCAAGACCACCATGGCGGCCTGGACGTCGTTGACGGCGGCCACGAGGGCGTCAACGTCGATGGCGAAGGTCTCGGGGTCGCGCCAGGCGCTCACCACGGGCATCTCGCACATCTTGGCAAAGTTGGCGTACTCCGAGAAGTCCGGCGGGCAAGTGACGAGCGCGTGGCCGGGGCCGCCGAAGGTAAAGAACAGGTTGAAGAGGATCTCGTCGCCGCCGTTGCCCACAAGGACGTTTTCCACCTCGACGCCGTGGCGCTCTGCGATCTGTCGGCGCAAGTCGTCGGCCATGGGATCGGGGTAGCGGTTGAGCGGCGTGGACGCCATGGCCTCGCGCAGGGCGTCGAAGAAGGCCATGGGAACGTCGTGGGTGTTCTCGTTTGCCGAGAGGTTCACGCGGCAGGGCGTGAAGGCCGGGTCGTACGGCTCGAAGCCCTGCAGTGCCTTCCGCGCCCGGCTCACCGCGTCAAAACCTGCAAAGGGGACAGTCCCTTTTGCAGGTCGCTCTTGTTCACACCTGCAAAAGGGACTGTCCCCTTTGCAGGTTTTCTCGTCGGCGGACACGCTAGGCCTCCTTGGTATAGCCGGGCAGGTAGGGCACGCCGGGGGCGGCGAGGTCGACCGGCCAGGCCACGCGGTTGGCGCCCTCGCAGGCGGCCAGCGCGTCCTCGTAGCCCTCTTTGCCCTGCTCAGCGAGGCGGCGGCGCATGCCGACCGAGAGCGCGTGGGCCCACAGGCCCTCGGCCTGCGCCATGTCCTGCGTGGCCTGCGCGTCGGCGAGCATGCCCTCGGGCGTGTAGCAGATCACGCTCGAGCGCTTCTGGAAGTCGTAGACGCCGAGCGGGTTGGAGAAGCGAGCGGTGCCGCCGGTGGGCAGTGTGTGGTTGGGGCCGGCCACGTAGTCGCCCAGTGGCTCGGAGCTCCAGGCGCCCACGAAGATGGCGCCGGCGTTCTTGACCTTGCCGAGAAGCCCCATGGCGTCGGCGCAGTGCAGCTCCAGGTGCTCGGGTGCCACGACGTTCACGGCGTCGATGGCGGCGTCGAGGTCCTCGGCCACCACGATGACGCCGCGGTTGTCCAGCGACGCGCGGGTGATTTCCTCGCGCGGGGACTGCGAGACGAGCTTCTCGGCGCACGCGAGGACGCGCGCGGGCAACTCGGCGTCGCACGTGACCAGGTAGCAGCTGGCAAGAGGGTCGTGCTCGGCCTGCGCCATGAGGTCGGCCGCCACGACGGCGGGGTCAGCCGTGGCGTCGGCCAGCACGCAGACCTCAGAGGGGCCGGCCACCATGTCGATGCCCACGTCGCCGGAGACGTAGCGCTTGGCCGCGGCCACGAAGGCGTTGCCGGGGCCGACGATCTTGTCGCAAGCGGGAATGGACTCGGTGCCGTAGGCCACGGCGCCGATGGCCTGGGCGCCGCCCACGGCGTAGACCTCGTCCACGCCGGCGAGCTTGGCCGCGGCCAGGGTGTAGGCCGAAAGGCTGCCGTCCTTCTGCGGCGGGGTGACCATCACCACGCGCTCCACGCCCGCGACCTTGGCGGGGATGGTGTCCATGAGGACCGTGGAGGGATACTGGGCGCGGCCGCCGGGCACGTAGACGGCGGCGGAGGCCACGGGCGTCACCTTGACGCCCAGGATGGTGCCGTCGGGGCGGGTGGTGAACCAGCTCTCCTCGCGCTCCTTCTCGTGGAAGGCGCGGATCTGGTCGCGGGCCTGCGTGAGGGCCTTGAGGAAGGCGGGGTCCACTATGTCGGGCGCCGCGTCGAGAAGCTCGGCCGGCACGCGGAACTCGTCGGGGCAGGCGCCGTCGAACTTGTTGCAGTACTCGCGGACTGCCTCGTCGCCGCGGGCGCGGACGTCGTCCACGATGGCCTCGGCCGACGCCATGATCTCGGCGGGCAGGGCGCCCGAGCGGTTAAGGTCGGCCTGCGTGAGGGCGCGGCCGCCGGAAAGGATGACTTCTCTCATCGCCTACTCCTCCTTAGAAGCGACCTCGGCGAGACGCGCCGCCAGGTCGCGGATTCTCTTGTCGCAGCGGTAGGCCGCGGGGCCCGCGAAGAAGCGGGCGGTGCACTCCATGACGTCATCGACCACCACGAGGTCGTTCTCGGCAAGGGTCGTGCCCGTGGCCGTGATGTCCACGATGCGGTCGGCCATGCCGACGATGGGGCCGAGCTCGATGTTGCCGTGCAGGGTCAGGATGTCGACCTGGCGGCCGATGCGATCGTAATACTGCTGGGTGATGCGCGGGTACTTGCTGGCCACGCGCTCGGTGCCGCGCCACTCGTAGTTGCGATCGGCGAGGCCAGCGTTGGCGGCGGGCTCGGCCACCACGAACTTGCACCAGCCGTAGCCGAGGTCGACGAGCTGCAGCAGGTCGAGGTCGGCCTCTACCAGCGAGTCTTTGCCGCAGATGCCGCAGTCGGCGCCGCCCGCGCCCACGAAGGCCGGGGCGTCCTGGGCGCGCACGATGATGTACTCGACGTCGCCCGCCGAGATGATCAGCTTGCGACCGGGGTCGCGCAACTCGTCGATGGGCAGGCCCGCGGCCTCGAGCACGCGCAGCGAGTCCTTGAAGAGGCTGCCCTTGGGCACGGCGATGCGCAGCGGGCGGGCGGCCACGCGGACGCCCGGGGTCACGACGCCCGAGGCGCCCTGCTCGCCCAGGACCTCCTGCAGGCGCTCGAGCGAGAGCGCGAAACCGCAGGCAGCGAGGCCGGGGCGGCCAAGGTTGGCGAGCACCGCGTCGTAGCGGCCGCCGGAGGCGAGGCTCGCGGCGATGCCCTCGGCGTAGCCCTTGAAGATGATGCCCGTGTAGTAATCGAAGCTGTTGATGATGCTGAAATCGAAGCTCGCGCGGCCCTCGGCAAAGAGGTCGGAGATCTGCTCGGTAAGGGCGCGCAGCTCGGCGCATCCGCGCTCGGCGGGCGCCACGTCGGCGTCGACAAGAAGCGCGTCGATGCGGTCGATGACCTCGAGGCCGCCGTGCATGCGCGGGATAGCGTGGAGGGCGCGGGCCGCCGACGGCTTGAGCTCGGGCGTCGCGTCCACGAGCTCGTCGAGGCTCACGAGGTCGGAGTCGTGCACGAGGGAAAGCACCTCGGCCGAGAACTCGGGGTTCGGCGAGCAGTTGGCGATAAGCGAGGTCAGCGGCGTGACGGAGCCGAAGACGACGCGCCACGCGGGGACCTCGAGGGTGGTCATCGCCTCGGCGAGCAGGCGCACGACCTCGACCTCGGAGGCCGCGCCGTCGGTGCCCACGAGCTCGACGCCGAGCTGCGTGAACTGACGGGGCTGGCCGCGCAGCGACTGCTGCTCGCGGACGACGGGCGCGCTGTAGCGGAAGCGCGCGGGCAGCTCCTCGGCGCGGACGTGGCCCGCGACCAGGCGCGCGACGGGCAAGGTGAGGTCGGGGCGCAACATGAGCAGGTTGCCGTCGGCATCGAAGAGCTGGAACGGCGTGTTCTTGATGCGGCCGCCGCGCTCGAGCGCCGCGCGGTCCTCCAAAAGGGGCGTCTCGACGGGCAGGTAGCCATGGCCGGCGAAGCATTCCTTCACGGTGGCGGTGATGCGCTCGCGGGCGAGCGCCTCCTTGGGGAGGATGTCTCGGAAACCTCTGGCGGTGCCTGCAATCACGGGTCTGTCCCTTCTTCCTGCGTTTTGCGCGGTCGTGTGCGTATGGCACTTTAGCATACTAAAGTGCCGCAGGTGCGCGGGGGGCGGGGCGCGAGACCGTTTCGTAACGTTGGGCGGACCTGCAAAAGGGACTGTCCCTTTTGCAGGTCCGGCACAGAGGGGGTGATTAACAGGTGAAAACGTGCTCGCCCTCACCGACGACCTGTTCGCCGGCGCCGGGAAGAAGCACATGGGCGCGGCAGCCCGCGGGCACGCTCACGCGGACCTCGCGCGTGCCGGCCTCGGCCCCGGACCAAGCAACGCGGATGGTGCCCGCCGCGGTCTCGTGCTCGAGCTCGCAGGAATCGAACCCGCGCACGAACGCCGGGGCCACGTCGAACTCGGCCCAAGCCGGCTCGCGCAGGCGCAGGCCGCCGACCTTGCGCACGATCCAGTCGCAGACGCACCCGAACGCGTAGTGGTTGAACGAGAACGTCCCCACCGTGCCGTCGGGAGCCACGCCCAGCCAGTTCTCCCAGACGGTGGTGGCGCCATGGTCGACCTCATAGAGCCAACCGGGGCATCCATCCTGCCAGAACACGTCGGCCGCCACATCGGCGTGGCCGAAGTCGCCCAGCACGTCAAGCAGGTACGGCACGCTAAGGAAGCCGGTGTCCAAACGGTTGCCATTGTCACGAATCATCTGCGCCAGACGGTCTGCCGCAGCTTGGCGCGTCCTCTCCTCAAGCATGTCGAACGCAAGGGCAAGCACATAGAGGCCCTGGAACTCAGCCGTGAGCCTGCCCTCCCCCGCAACGAAGCGGCCGCGGAACGCTCGGCGGACGTTGGCCGCGTAAGCGCGCCGCTCGTCCGCGCCGTCGCGTCCCAGCACGTCGGCCACCTGCGCGAGCAGGTCGGTCGAGTGCGCGAGCCAGCACGTCGCCACGAAGTCCTTCGTGGCCATCGCGCCGTCCATGGGCCCGTTGGCAAGAAGGCTCGGCAGCATCCAGTCGCCGTAGTGGAACGTCGTGTCCCAGATGTAGCGGTCATCGCCGGACTTCTCGCCGCCATCGGAAAACGCGCCAGCGGCGGACGCGACGCAGTACTCGTGCCAGCGGACCATGGCGTCATAGCAGCGCTCGAGCACGGACACGTCGCCGTACTGGCGGTAGAGCTCCCACGGCACGGCGATGATGGCGTCGCCCCAGCCGGCCGACGAGCACACGCCCGGCATGATGGCCCCGCCGCGGGCCGGCGTCGGCATCGGCGAATAGTCCACGACCTGGCCGTCTTCGGCCTGGTCGGCCATGACCTGGTCGAGCCAGCGGCTAAGGAACGAGTCGAGGTCCATGAAGAAGCACCCGGTTGGCGCGTAGACCTGGATGTCGCCCGCCCAGCCCATACGCTCGCGCTGCGGGCAGTCGGTGGGGATGGAGAGCATGTTGCCGCGCTGCGACCAGAGCGTGTTGGAGATCAGCTTGTTCACGCGCTCGTCGGAGGTGCGGACGCGGCCGACCTCGGTAAGGTCGCTGCGGATGGCGAACGCGACGATGCACGCGGGGTCGAAGGTGCCCTGCGAGGCCACGTCCCAGCCGGAAAGACGCACGTAACGGAAGCCGTGGAAGGTGAAGTCGGGCTCGAGCACCTCGTGACCGCCGCGGCCGACGAACTCGTCGACGGCGTCCTTGTTGCGCCCGGTGATGTTCATGAAGAACTTACCATCGGCGTCGAGCACCTCGGCGTGCTCGAGGCGCAGCTCCTGGTCTTGAGCAAGGTCGCACTCGATGCGGCAGCGGCCCGCGATAACCTGGCCAAAGTCGACCACGATCGCGTCGCCCTCGGCCCAGAAGGCCACGGCCTCAAGGCGCTCGCGGCGCACGACGGCGGGGCCAACCTGCGGCACCACGTCGGCCGCGGGCGCGTCGACCGGTACCGCCGCGCCGTCGAACACGGCCTCGCGGCGCAGGTCTTGCTTCTCGCCGAGCTGGATGTCGGACCACTCGTACTTGCCGCGGCCGCTCTTCCACGCACCGGCGTCTGCAGTGTCGACCACCTGCACGGAGCCGTCGGCGAGTTCGATCCGCAGCTCGCCCGCGAACGAGAGCCTGTCGCCGAACTGACAAGAATCGCCCGGCACCGCGATGCGCCCTGCGTACCAACCGTCGGCCAGCGTGACGTCCCAGCGATTCTCGCCCTCGTGGACGAGGCCGGTCACGTCGTAGGCCTGATACATGATGATCTTGTCGTAGGCCGTGAAATCGGGGGCGAAGAGCGCTTCGCTCACGTCCGCCCCGTTGACCTGGGCTTTATAGATGCCGCGCGCCGTGCATCGCAGGGTCGCGCTCGTCACGGGGCCCGCCACCGTGAACTCACGGCGAAGCATGGGGCACGGGTGCAGACGTACCTCGTTGGGGCCGGACTCAGGCATCGGCTTGCCCATGAACATGTCCATCAGGTTGATCTGGGGCTCGCGGGTCACGGTCTTCTGCTCGGGCTCGAGCCACGCAGGGGTCCAGTCGTTTTCGCAGGTCATGGTTTCTCCTTTACGAGATGGCCGTTAGTTGCCCTGGACCTGGCCGGCGGCTTGAGCGCCGGCCTGAGAGCCGGCCTGGCCGCCGAAGGCGCGGTCGATAACGCCGGCCTGGAAGCGGGTGGCCAGAAGCGCCGCGGCAGCAATGGCCGCGATGACGCCGGCGATGACGCAGCAGCCCTGGGCGCTGCCGCCCATGAAGGCACCGGAAAGCATGTTCAGGATGGTCGGCGAGACGAAGCCGCCGATGGAGGCGCCGGCGCTGAAGAGGCCCATCGCGGTCGGGATCGCCGCGGGGTTCGTGCCGATGGCGATGATGAACGGGCACTGGGCAAATCCAATGGAAAGAGAGAAGCCCACAAGAACAGCGGCGACAATCACCATGGGAAGTGAGGATGCGAAGCCCATGATGACCATGCCCAACGTCATGAAGATAAGGCCAAAGGCAAGGGAGAACTTCTGAATCTTCTTGAGCAGCAGGTTCAGCGTAGCGCCGCAGACGATGCCCGCCAGGGTCCCGGCGGCGGTGACCATACCCGCCATGGTGGAGTCGCCGATGCCGGTCTCGGTGAGGATGATCGAGACGTTGTTGGGCAAGGCGCAGTAAACAAACTGGTAAGCAAGGATGCACGCAGAAGCGACAATAGCAACGGTGCCGACACCAGGCTTGGGACCCGCCTGAGCGCCCTGAGCGGCTGCGGCGGCAGGGGCGCTCTGTCCCTCGCCCGTCTTCCACGGGATGCACATCAGGATAAGGAGCAAAACGGGAACGGCAATGAGGTAGATAAGGTAGTTGTTGCGCCAGCCGCCCGCCGAGAGGATGCCGCCTCCGACGGTCATCACGATGCAGCCAAAGTTAACGAAGATGACGTTCTTGGCCATCATCGACTCCTGCTGGTCGGCCGGGATGAGGTCGGTGATGAGCAGGTTTGCCGTGTTGGTAACAAGGCCGACGCCCAGGCCGAGGATGCCCGCGCAGACAAGCAGCAGCGGCATTCCGCCAGAGACGAACACGGGCAGCAGGCCGCCCACGGCGATGAGCACTGGGGCCGCGATTGCCATGACCTTACGCGGCACCTTCGTGGCAACGGCGGAGAAAATAAGGGCCGAAACGATGCCCATCAGGTTAGGGATGCCCGTGAGCTGCTGGACCTCGGACGCGCCGGCGCCGAGGTCAGCCATGATGAGGCCGATCGAGGGCGTGATGCCAAACGTGGACATGGCGAGCAGCGTGAGCGCGAAGATGCCGATCTTCGCCTTGGTTACTTGGTTCATGGAATCCTCCGTAGGATTGGAGCGATAATTCAGGCAGTTATTAGTGCCTCACACGTTTCGCCTTACTCAGCGACGCTCTTGCAAGATTCGGTGTTCACCTGCGTCTTTGACTTGGGCGGAACTTCTTATCTAGAATTTAAGCGCTTCAATATCAAGGGCAACAGTGCCGCATAATTGCTTCAATCTGCCGGATTGTTCGTTTATCCTGGTAACTGCCAACAATTTATGCGTGAAGGCAGGCAAAACTGAACCGGTCGGGCCGCCGCGCCCGCCGTTCACGGAGGGCGGAAGAGGGAATGTCTCATACCATGGCAAGCGGAAAGACGCTCGAGCAAAGCGGCTATTTGCGCACGGCGAGCGGCCTTTCCGCCGAGCAGGTGTACGACCACACCGCGCAGGGCCTCCTGACCAGCCAGATGCTCACCGACTGGTCGGGTGTCGACTTTACCGAGAGCATCTTCGTCGTCGCTCACCCCATGGATTTTAAGGTACCGCCGCACGTGCACGACTACTATGAGCTGTGCTTTATTCTGGACGGCACGGTGGCGAACATCATCGGCGGGCAAAAGATCTACATGCTCGACGGCACGCTGTGCGTCATGAACCTCGCCTCGCGCCACGCGCTCGAGCCTGTCGACGAAGGCGCCGTCGTGGTCAACCTCTGCCTGCGTCCCGCGCTCTTCGAGTCAGGCGTCTTCGCAGACTTCCTCGCCGCGGACAACGAGATGTCGCGTTTCCTTCGCGGCGAGGGCACGACCGACCACCTCATGTTCTCGGACTCACAGGCAAAGCTGCTGCTCACCCACATGGACGCCGTCGTGATGGAGTTCGCACGCGCGGATTTTCACCAGAGCTTCGCGCTCTGCGCCCAGGTGCTGCTCCTGCTTGACGAGCTTTCGCGAACCGAGACGTATTCGTACTACGGACTCAGCCCCAAGACGCTCCGCATGCTGGCCTACCTGCGCGAACATTGCGCCGACGCGACCATGCGCTCACTCGGGCGCGAGTTCGGCTACACGGCCAACTACTGCTCTCAGTACCTGCGCAAACACACCGGCAAAACGGCGAGCGAGCTTATCGCCGAGGCGCGCGTGGCCAAGGCCGAGGGGCTTCTTGCCGGCACGGACCTGGGCGTCGAGGCCATCGCCGCGGCCGTGGGATACAAGAGCTACAGCCACTTCAACGAGCTCTTCCAGCTCCACCGCAACATGACCCCCGGCGACTACCGCCGCCTTTCCCGCATCAAGTAGCGCGTTCGCAAATCGCGAGCAATACCAGTGATTCGCGGCGCGGCATTGGTATCGCTCGCGATTCGCGAACATTTCGGCCCGGATGTTCGAAAAACGCGAGCAATACCAATGGCCGGCGGCGCGCGATCGGTATTGCTCGATTTTTTCGAACGCCCGACGGCCGCGCGGGGCCCGCGGGAGCGCGGCGCGCTCCCAAAATCGCGAGCAATACCAGTGATTCGCGGCGCGCCGTTGGTATCGCTCGGGTTTTTGGGAGCGCCGGGGCCAAGAAAGCGGACAAAGGGGCTGTCCCTTTGTCCGCTCGCTGCAACGCGGGGCGCCCGCGGGTGCCGGGCCCCACGGTCGGCGCGGCTACGGGCGTCGGGCCGGGGGCCCGACGCCCGAGGGAGGGGGCTAGCAGGCGAAGACGTGCTCGCCGGCCCCGACGACGACCTCGTCGGATCCGGGCAGGGCGACGTGGGCGCGGCAGCCCTCGGGCACGCTCACGCGCACCTCGCGGGCGCCGGCCCCGGAGCCGGACCAGGCGACGCGGATGGTGCCGGCCGCGGTCTCGTGCTCGAGCTCGCAGGACTCGAAGCCGCGCACGAACGCCGGCACCACGTCGAACTCGGCCCAGGCCGGCTCGCGCAGCGCGAGGCCGCCGACCTTGCGCACAATCCAGTCGCCCACGCAGCCGAACGCGTAGTGGTTGAACGAGAGCGCGCCCACGGTGCCGTCGGACGCGATAGCGCCCCAGTTCTCCCACACGGTGGTGCCGCCGCGGTCGACCTCATAGAGCCAGCTCGGGCAGCCATCCTGCCAAAGCAGGGTCTCGGCCACGTCCTCATGGCCGAAGTCCCAGAGCACATCGAGCAGGTACGAGACGGAGAGGAATCCCGTGTCCAGCTTGTCGCCGTTGGCGTGGATCAGCTCGACCAGGCGGTCTGCCGCGGCGGCGCGCTCCGCCTCGGGCAGCATGTCGAACGCGAGCGCGTCGACGTAGCAGCCCTGGAAATCGGCGTCGAGCTTCTTGCCGTCCCAGAAGCGATCGGCGAAGGCGCGGCGCACCTCGGCGGCGTAAGCGCGCTGCTCCGCGGCCGCATCGCCATGCCCCAGCAGCTCAGAGATGTCGGCGAGCACGTCGGAGACGTGGGCGAGCCAGGCCGTAGCGATGGTCGGCGCCGTGACGGCGGCCGCCTCAATGGGGCCCGCGCCCTCGTTGCCCATAACGTAGCTCGGCAGCATCCACTCGCCGTAGTTGAACTTGGTATCCCAGATGTAGCGGGCGTCGCCCTCCTTCTCGCCCTCCTCGAGGAAGGCGCCGGCGGCGGACTTCACGCAGAAATCGTGCCAGCGCATCATCGAGTCGTAGCAGCGCTCGAGCACCTCGCGGTCGCCGTACTCGCGGTAGAGCTGCCACGGCACGAGGACGATTGCGTCTCCCCAGCCAGAAGACGAGATGGCGCCGAGGAACTCGCCGGACGCAAAGAGGTCCTTGGTCGCCGGCGAGTAGTCAACGACCTGGCCGTCGTCGAGCTGGTCGGCCATGACCTGGTCGAGCCAGCGCACGAGGAAGTCGTGCAGGTCCATGAAGAAGCAGCCGGTCGGCGCGTAGACCTGGATGTCGCCCGTCCAGCCTGCGCGCTCGCGCTGCGGGCAGTCGGTAGGGATGGAG
Source organism: Paratractidigestivibacter sp. (assembly GCF_963660155.1). Taxonomy (GTDB): domain Bacteria; phylum Actinomycetota; class Coriobacteriia; order Coriobacteriales; family Atopobiaceae; genus Paratractidigestivibacter. Next base: position 48,540 of record NZ_CAVKWG010000022.1, read on the forward strand.
AGCATGTTGCCGCGCTGCGACCACAGGATGTTGTCGAGCAGGCGGTTCACGCGGGCATCGGACGTGCGGATGCGGCCGGTCTCGCGCAGGTCGGAGTAGATGACGACGGCCTTGATGCACGCGGGGTCGAACGTGCCCTGGGCGGCCTCGTCCCAGCCGGAAAGACGCACGTAGCGGAAGCCGTGGAAGGTGAAGTCGGGCTCGAGGACCTCGTGGCCGCCGCGGCCGACAAACGCGTCGGCGGCGTCCTTGTTGCGGCCGATGATGTTCATGAAGAAGCGCCCCTCGGCGTCGAGCACCTCGGCGTGCTCGAGGCGCAGTTCCTGTCCCTCGGCGAGGTCGCACTCGATGCGGCAGCGGCCGGCGATGACCTGGCCGAAATCGACCACGATGGCGTCGCCTTCAGGCCACGCCTTGACGGCGTCGAGCACCTCGCGGCGGCGGACCTGCGGCCCGACCTGCGCCACGAGCTCGGCGGCAGGCGCCGCGACCTCGGCGACCTCGTCCCAGCCCTCGGCGACGGCGGTCGACGCCCAGGCCTTGTCCTCGAGGCGCAGGTCCTGCTTCTCGCCGATCTGGATGTCGGAGTAGACGTACTTGCCGGTGGTGGAGCGCCATTCGGCGTCGGTGCGCACGAGCTCGCTCGTGCCGTCGGCGTACTCCACCTCGAGCTCGCCCATGATGCTCAGGCGGTCGCCGTACTGGGCACCGTTGCCCTGCTGAGAGATGCGCCCTGCGTACCAGCCGTCGGCCAGGATGACGCCCCAGACGTTCTCGCCGGCACGGACGAGGCCGCTCACGTCGTAGGTCTGGTACATGAGCAGGTGGTCGTAGGTGGTGTAGTCGGGGGCAAAAAGGGCGTCGCTCACGAGCTCGCCGTTGACATAGGCCTGGTAGACGCCGCGCGCGGTCATGTGCAGGGTGGCGCGGCGAACGGGCTTATCGGCCACGACAAAGCCGCGCTTCATAAGCTTCGCGGGCCAAAGGCGGGTCTCGGGCGGGGTCCACGCGGGAGGCTCGGCGTGCAGCACGAACATCTCGTAGAGCGAGTACGCGGGCTCGGGGGTGGTGCTTTCCTGCGCGGGCTCAATCCAGCCCGCGGTCCAAGTGCGCTGGGTCATGGCGTCCCCCTACTCCTGGGCGCCCTGCGGAAGGGCGGCGTTGTCGATGATGCGGCCCTGGAAGCCGGTGACGAGCAGCGCCGCGGCGACCACGAAGGCGATGCCGGCGGCAACGAGGCAACAGTCCGCGCCGGAGCCGGAAAGAAGCGAACCGGCGATACCGTTGATCAGGGTCGGGCTGATGGTGCCGCCGAGGGAGGAACCGATGGAGTACATGGAGATGGCGGTCGGGATGAGCATCGGCGCGACGGAGAGCGAGATCACGAACGGGCACTGCGCGAAGCCGATGGAGAGGGCGAAGCCGATGAAGAAGGCGGCGACGCACATGACGGCGACGCTGGGGGCAAAGGCCATGGTGACCATGCCGGCGCCCATGAGGATGAGGCCGAGGGCGAGCGACATGCGCTGAATGGTGCGGTTCTCGAGGATCTTGCCGAGGATGACGCCGGCGACCATGCCGCCGATGGTGGAGACGGAGTTCACGATGCCCACGGCGCCGGAGTCGCCGAGGCCGCCGTTGATGATGAGGATCGAGGCGTTGTTGGCAAAGGCGCTGTACACGCAGTTGACGGTGAGGATAATGCCGGCGACGATGAACGGCTTCACGCCAAGGCTGAGCTTGGGGCCGGCGGGAGCGGCGGCGTCGGCAGGGGCGGCGTCGGGGGCGGCGTCGGGCCTATAGAACGGAATGAAGACAGCGACGAGCAGCAGTACGGGAACGGCGACCAGGTAGATGAGGTAGTTGTTCTTCCAGCCGCCGGCCGCGAGCATTCCACCGCAGGTGGTCATGATGATGGCGCCGATGTTGACGAAGATGACGTTCTGGGCCATGGTCGCCTGGCGCTTCTCGGGGCTCACGAGCTCGGTGATGAGGACCTGCGTGATGTTGGAGACGCAGCCGACGCCCGCGCCCACAATCCCGGAGCAGACGAGCAGGAACGAGAGCGAGTTGCCGAAGAAGTACGGCAGCAAGCCGCCGAGGGCGACGAAGATGGGGCCGGCGAGGGCAACGACCTTGCGCGGGATCTTGTTGGCGCCGACGGAGAAGAGCAGGGCCATGACGATGGCGACGAGGTTCGGGATCGCCGTGAGCTGCTGGACCTCGGTGGCGCTCGACTCGGGGAACGCGGCCATGATGAGGGCGATCGACGGCGTGATGCCGAGCGACGCCATCGACAGCAGCGTCAGCGAGAAGATGCCGATCCTTGCCTTGGTGTCTTTGGACATTGGTGCCTTCCTTTCCTGATTCGCATATAGCGAGCCTACCTGCAGCTTTAGGCCGCAGGATTCCTTGGCACCTATTACAAACCCGAGCTATTCAGCGCGATAGTTCCGTTAAAACGCTTCAATGTTCCCGATTCTTAGAACGTGCTGGTAAATGCAAGAAATCGATATACGATTTATGTTGTCGAACGGAGAGCCGGCAAGGCCGAGCGGCAGGAGGAGCGGTGAACGAGGAGCGCGGCTGGAACGCGGAATTCTTTGACGCGCTGGGGCTCATGCACAACGCGGAGACCGCCGAGATCGAGCAGGCCTTCCAAGTGGAGACGCGCGGTCACCTGTCCGACCGCCGTGTCGCCGACTGGGCAGGCCTTCTTCCCAGCGACGACATGTTCATGGTTGCCCACGACATGAGCTCCCCCACCCCGCTGCACAGCCACGACTTCTACGAGTTCAGCTACGTGACCGGCGGCATCGTGCTCAACGTGGTCGACGGGCAGCGTCTCTATATGTTGCCGGGGTCGCTTTGCGTCATGAACCTCAACACCCGGCACACGCTCGAGGTCATCGACTCGGAGGCCGTGGTCGTCAACCTCGGCATCCGGCCGAAGCTCTTCCTCGAGGGGATCTTCCGCGAGTTCATGGACGAGGACAACGTCATGTCGGAATTCCTGCGCGGCGAGGGTGCACGCGGGCACCTGTTCTTCAGCGATGCGGGCGACCGCGCGCTTATTGGCGAGATGGCGGCCCTGGCCAGCACGTATTCGCAGGCAGGGATGCGGCAGAGCTACGCGCTGGCAGGGCGCGTCCTCATGCTGCTCGACCGACTCGCCCGAACGCCGACGTACAGCTACTTCGGCGTCGACACGAAGACCATGCACATGGTGTCCTTCATCCGCGACCACTGTGAGGTGGCGAGCGTGCAGGCCATCGCGCGCAAGTTCGGGTACAGCGAGAACTATTGCACGCAATACATAAAGGCGCACACGGGCAGGACTGCGACCGAGCTTATTGCCGACGCGCGCGTGACTCGCGCCGAGGTGCTGCTCTCGTCAAGCGAGATGAGCGTGCAGGCCATCGCCGCGGCGGTCGGGTATCGCAGCGTCGGGCACTTCAACGAGCTGTTCCGCAGCTACCACGGCATGACGCCGGGCGATTACCGCAAGCTGAGCCGCACGGCTAAGTAGCGCGTTCGCAAATCGCGAGCAATACCAGTGATTCGCGGCGCGCCGTTGGTATCGCTCGGGTTTTTGGGAGCGCCGGGGCCAAGAAAGCGGACAAAGGGGCTGTCCCTTTGTCCGCTCGC
>NZ_CAVKWG010000023.1:0-2741 GCF_963660155.1 Paratractidigestivibacter sp.
AGCTCTCGCGTGCCGTCGAAGACGTAGTCGGAGCTCACGTGCACGAGCGTGACGCCGTGCTCGGCGCAGGTGCGGGCAAGCAGCGCCGGGCCCGCGGCGTTGGCGGCCCAGCAGGTCACGCGGCCCTCGGGGGTCTCGGCGTCATCGACGGCGGTGTAGGCGCCGCAGTTGATGACGGCGCCGTAGAGCGACCAGTCGTACTTGGGGTACTGGCCGGGGTCGCCCATGTCGAAGGTGTCGATGTCGCAGAAGTCGAACGTCCCGATGCGGCCCGTCTCCTCGGCGAGCGCGCGCACGGCGCGGCCGAGCTGGCCGTTGCAGCCGGTCACGAGCGTGCGCCTGGGCGCCATGGGGACGACGTCGACGAGCATCGGGTGGTTCCTGTCTGCCTCGGAGACGGTGGCCTGCTCGAGCGGAATCGGCCACTCGACGGCGAGCTCCGGGTCGGCGAGATTCACGAAAGTGTAGGTGCGCTTGAGCTCGGCCGACCAGTGGGCGTTGACCAGGTAGCAGTAGGCGGTGCCGTCCTCGAGGGCCTGGAAGCTGTTGCCCACGCCGCGCGGGGTGAAGACCGCGCGCGAGGCGTCGACCTCGGCCGTGACGACCTTGCCGTAGGTGGCGGAGCCCTCGCGCAGGTCGACCCAGGCGCCGAAGATGCGGCCGGTCGCCACGCTGATCCACTTGTCCCAGGGCTCGGCGTGCACGCCGCGGGTGACGCCGCGCTGCGCGTTGAAGGAGATGTTGTTCTGGACCATGCGGATGTCCGGCACGCCCAGAGCGGTCATCTTCGCGCGCTGCCAGTTCTCCTTGAACCAGCCGCGGGCGTCTCCGTGGACGGGCAGGTCGGCCACGAGCAGGCCCTCGATGGGGGTCTCGCGGACGGAGAGGGGCTTCTCGAACTCGATCTGTGCCATTGCCTGCTTCCCTCTTCCCTACTGGCCCTGGGCCCTGTAGCGGGCCTCGGTCGCGGCCTTCGCCGGGCGCCACCAGGCCTCGTTGGCCACGTACCAGTCGATGGTCTGCTTCAGGCCCTCGGCGAAGTCGGTGTGCTGCGGACGCCAGCCGAGCTCCGTCTGGAGCTTGGTGGAGTCGATGGCGTAGCGGCGGTCGTGGCCGGGGCGGTCGCGGACCCAGTCGAAGTCGTCGGGACTCTTCCCCATGGCCTCCAGGATCATGCGCAGCACGGTGATGTTGTTCTTCTCGCCGTCGGCGCCGATGAGGTAGGTCTCGCCCATCTCGCCCTTGGTGAGGATGGTCCACACGGCGCTGGAGTGGTCCTCGGTGTGGATCCAGTCGCGCACGTTCTCGCCGGCGCCGTAGAGCTTGGGGCGCTCGCCGTCGATGATGTTGGTGATCTGGCGCGGGATGAACTTCTCCACGTGCTGGTAGGGGCCGTAGTTGTTGGAGCAGTTGGAGATCGTGGCGCGAAGCCCGTAGGTGCGGGTCCAGGCGCGGACGAGCATGTCGGAGGCCGCCTTGGTGGAACTGTACGGGCTGCTCGGCCTGTACGGCGTGGACTCGGTGAACTTGGCCGGGTCGTCGATGGCCAGGTCGCCGTAGACCTCGTCGGTCGAGACGTGGTGGTAGCGGATGCCGTGCGCACGTACCGCCTCCAGCAGGCGGAAGGTGCCCTCCACGTTGGTGCGCAGGAACGGCTCCGGGTCGGCGATGGAGTTGTCGTTGTGGGACTCGGCGGCGTAGTGGACGATGGCGTCGTGGCCGGGCACGATGCGCCCCAGCAGCCCGGCGTCGCAGATGTCGCCCACGACGAGCTCCACGCGGTCGGCGGGAAGCCCCGCGATGTTCTCGCGGTTGCCGGCGTAGGTCAGCTTGTCCAGCACCGTGACGTGCACGCCGGGGTGCTCGCGCACCACGTGGTGCACGAAGTTGCTGCCGATGAAGCCGCAGCCGCCGGTGACGATGATGTTCCTCGGGGAGAAGGTCTCCTCTGCCATGTTTGCGTCAGCTCCTCGCTGCTAGTCGTTGACGTGGGTCTCGGGGACGATGGCGCCGGAGGCCACGTCCATGAGGTGGCGGCCGTAGTCGCTCTTGCCGTAGCGCTCGGCGCATGCGACGAGGGTCTCGCGGTCGACCCAGCCGTTCTCGAAGGCGATCTCCTCGGGGACCGATACCGGCAGGTCCTGGGCGCGCTCGACGGTGCGGACGAACTCGGAGGCCTCGAAGAGCGACTCCATGGTGCCGGTGTCCAGCCACGCGTAGCCGCGGCCGAGGGTCTCCACGGAGAGCTCGCCCGAATCCAGGTACATGCGGTTGAGGTCGGTGATCTCGTACTCGCCGCGGGCCGAGGGCTCGACCCTGGCGGCGCGCTCGCAGACGTCTCCCGGGTAGAAGTAGAGGCCGGTCACGGCGTAGTTGCTCTTGGGGCAGGCGGGCTTCTCCTCGATGGAGACGGCGTTGTACTCGGCGTCGAACTCCACGACGCCGAAGCGCTCGGGGTCGTCCACGCGGTAGCCGAAGACCGTGGCGCCCCGGCCCGCCTCGGCGCGCGAGACGGCGCAGCGCAGGCGGCGCGAGAGGCCGTTGCCGTAGAAGATGTTGTCGCCGAGGACCAGGGCGCACGGGTCGCCGCCGGCGAACTCGGCGCCGATGACGAAGGCCTGCGCGAGGCCGTTCGGCTCGGGCTGCTCGGCATAAGCAAGCGACACGCCGTAGTCCGAGCCGTCGCCCAGCAGGCGCCGGAAGTTCGGCAGGTCGGTCGGCGTGGAGATGACCAGGATGTC
>NZ_CAVKWG010000024.1:0-2618 GCF_963660155.1 Paratractidigestivibacter sp.
CCCCGGAACCGATCCGGAGCAAATACTCGGGACTCGGCGGCAAAAAGCCCATGAGTGAGTAGTAAGCCTTCGCGGTACCGCCAGTCAGCAAATGACGGTACCGCGAATCGGCTTTAGTTGGTACTAGCTTCCTCCTCTTGTTTTTTCTTGGCGAAGTATTCACGCATGTTTGGCCCGTCGAGGTCAAGATACCTCGCCGTTGAACCGGTACGTCCCAAAATCGAGTCGGCCATAAGCTCTCCCTCGATGCGCAGATACCACTCGTTGGGCTCAAGCTGAGAGGCGATGAGCGTCGCCCCGGTCCCCTCCCTCGCCTCGAGTATCTCGAACAGGTCTATGGCGTTTTCCGTGGTTATCGGCGTCGTCATGAAGTCATCCATTATGAGGACCTTCACCGTCTTGAACTCGTCTATCCTCTCGTAGTAGCTCCCATCGCAGGCGGCGCGCGCCTGGTTCAGGTCCGCGAATATGTCGGCAAGCCGGCGGTAACGGACGGAATGAAGGTTGCGGCAAGCCGCGTTGCCGAGCGCCTGGGCGACGTAGCTTTTGCCGCACCCCGTCTTTGAGATTATGACGACGACCTCGTTGTCCTCAACCCACTTGCAGGACGCAAGGCGCGTGATGCGGTCCTTGCTCAGCTTCCGTTCGGGCAGATAGACTATCTCCTCGACGCAGGCGTCGGCCAGCTTGAACCCGGCCGCCTTGTTCAGCTTCTGGATCTTGTTCGTGACCTTCGCGTTGACCTGGGCGTCTATCATCTCCTTGACCTTCTCCTCGAACGTCATCGAGTCGTAGGCGGGGTCGTCTATGATCTCTCTGAGCTTGTTGCCCATGGCGGTGCACCTGAACTCCTTGAACCTGGCGAAGTCCTCCTCGGTCAGCATGCGGCCTCACCCCCTTTTGTCCGCCTGTACGCGTCCGCCCCACGAAGCCGGCCGGCGCTCTTCGCGTTGTCGACGACCCGCGGTCTTGCGCCTTTTGCGGCAGGGGGGTTGGCGGCTCCGTCGTGGCGCTCGGCGTCCCGCATCGCCAATATCGCGTTCTTGAGCCCTGTGTAGCTGGGGACGGCGGCAAGCTCGTTCGACCTGGCGCAGGCGCGCTCGAGATAGCGGGGGCCATATTGCTTGGCAAGCCCCAGCATGTTGCGGCAAGGGACGAGGGCCTGCTCCACGACCGGTCTTGAGGCCAAGACCGCGCGTATGGCGGCCTCGGTCTCTGGCCCGACCTTTGCCGCCCATGAGGTGAACCTGTCAGGCGACCAAGGCGATTCCACCTCCCTGTGGTTTGCGGGCATATGCTCGACGACGGTGGGGTACTGGCTCTTCCTGCCGAACAGCCGCGCGTGCTCGGCGACGAGGTCGCCGCCGTCAAAGATGCGCGCCTCGCCGGCCGACACGCGCGCATCGACGGTCCTGCCGATGAGGGCGTGGGGCACTGAATAGTGCATGTAGTCTATGCGGACGTGGTAGTTCGGCGCGACCTTGCATCGTCGCCACTCGCAAAGCTCGAAGCGCTCCGCGGGGAGCGGCAGCAGCTCTTCGGCCTCCCTGTCGAGAAAAGCCTCGCGCCTCGAGCCCTCCTTGTCGGAAAACGGCCTGTCGTTGAGCCAGGCGACGCGCTCGGCGCAATACTCGTTGAACTCGTCCAAGGTATAGAATATGAGCTCGTTGGAGGGCGCTATCACCCATTCTTCGACAAGGTTGACGGTTGACTCGGCCAGGCCCTTGTCGCGCGGAGCCCTAATCCGCGCGGGCACCACCGCCGCCCCATAGTGCTCGGCGAATCTGCCGTAGTCCTTGTTGACGAGCGTGACATAGACCGACCCCCGGTCGGTGGCAGTGGCGCAGTTGTCGGGAATGAGCATTCGGGGCGTTCCGCCAAACGCCTCGAATGCCTCCATTTGCCCGTCAAGCCACGATGCCTGCTTCATGTCGGTAAAACCGCCAGCCCAAAAGAATGCGGAATGAGGCAACGCCACCACCAGCACGTGCACTTTTGTGATTTTCCCAGTAACTCGATCCGTCAGCTTGGCGGCGTCTCCCGCCCAATCGATATAGGCTTTCTCGCCGGCGACGTGGGCGAAGTGCCTTGCCGCGCCAGTGGAGCCCGCCTCTTTTGCGAACATGTCGCAAAAGGTTTGGTAGGAGTAGGCGGCCATCCCCGCGGACGCCGCCATGTCGCAATACTCTCCCCACATGAGCTTCACCGGCAGCTTGCGGTTCCTCTTCTTGCGCTCGACGAGGTCCTCCATGTCAGGCTGGAGGTAGGCGTCATCCTTTTTGCGCCCGGCCTGTCTCTTGGGGAAGAACGTGTCGTCGATGGCCGCCGCATCCATCGCCATGACGTCCGCGAACCCGAGGCCGTGATTCGAGACCGCCTTTGCGGCGGCGGAAACGTCTCGCTTGCTGACGTGCAATGTTGCCGCGATCGCGTCTTGGCTGGAGCCTCCCTTCAATAGAGCCAGGAGGATTTGCTTGTTCTTGGACATAAGCATGCCCCTTTCTGTGACTGGCGCCCCTTATTGGACGCTCCGCACAGATTCTAGGGCGGTACCATCATTGGCTTACCTCCGGTACCAGAATTTGCTGACTGTCGGTACCACTAATGCTTACTACTCA
>NZ_CAVKWG010000025.1:0-13981 GCF_963660155.1 Paratractidigestivibacter sp.
TGCCGTGCGCGGCCGCGATCTGCGCCAGCACGGGGTTCTCAAAGAGGCCGCCGCGGCCCTCGCCAAAGGGCGCCCAGGCCTCGGAGACGACGTTGTACTTGGCCTCCCACTCCTGGAGTTCGGTGTTTTGGTTCAACGGGTGGCGCTCCATCTGGTTGACCATGGGCTTGACGTCGTTGAACTCGCAGAACTCGACCATGCGGTCGACGTAGAAGTTCGAGATGCCGATGGCGCGGATCTTGCCCTCCTCGTAGAGCTTGACGAGGTCGCGCCAGGCGCCGAACGCGTCACCAAAGGGCTGGTGGAGAAGAACGAGGTCCAGGTAGTCGGTCCCAAGCTTATGCAGCGAGTCCTCGACCGAGGCGCGCGTGGCGCCCTCGCCGTAGTGCTCAAGCCAGACCTTGGTGGTGAGCCACAGGTCCGCGCGGTCGATGCCCGAGGCTGCGACGGCCGCGCCCACCTGCTCCTCGTTGAAGTAGCTCTGCGCGGTGTCGATGTGGCGGTAGCCCACCTCAAGGGCGTCGCGCACGCAGCGCTCGCACTCGTCCTGGGTGACCTGGTACACGCCGTAGCCGAGCTGCGGCATCTTCACGCCGCAGGAAAGCTCCACGTACATCATGTTGCTGGGGTCAAAAGTCATGGTTGCTCCTTCGCGTTGCCGGTTTTGCTTGACATTGCGGTTATAACAACCGATAGTTACAACCGGTAAAGAGACAAGCTGGCGCGAGGGGAACTTCTCCATATGACGTACACGATGATGCAGGCCTGCCGCGAGGCGAACATGACCTACCAGACGCTCAAGTTCTACTGCAACCAGGGGCTCGTGCCCAACGTCAAGCGCGACAAGAACAATCGCCGCGTCTTCGACGAGCGTGACCTTGAGTGGATAAAGGGGCTCATCTGCCTTAAGAAGTGCGGCATGAGCATCGAGGAAATGAAGGCGTACCTGCAGCTTTGCCTGCAGGGAGAGAGGAGCATCCCCGAGCGCAAGGTCCTTCTCGCCGAGAAGCGCGAGCGCCTGGTGGCCCAGCTCGCCGAGGTCCAGGCCAGCATCGACTACATCGACTGGAAGCAGGGCTTCTACGACGACGTCCTGGCCGGCCGCACGCAGTACTACAGCAACCTGCTGCCGGCATAAACCAGGCGTTAGGCTGCGTACGGCAAAGAACCCTGCAGTTAGGGTCACTTTTGGGCTCGAAAGTGACCCTAACTGCAGGGTTCTTGCTGTGCGGTCGGTCTGGGGCGCGCGAGCGGGCCGTTAGCGGGCGCGGATCTTCTTGCCGATGCAGAGGGCGGCGGCGCCGGCGACGGCCAGGCCGAGCGGGGCGGTGGCGTAGCTGGCCGCGGGGTCGCCGGTCTTGGGCACGCTGCGCTTGGCCTCGTACGCGCTGGTCTTCGCAGCGGAGTCGCTGGAGTTGCCGGAGCCGTTGGTGCTGCCGGAGCCGCCCGCGGGTCTGCCGGGCTGCGCGTTCGCGGTGCCGTCGGAGGCCTTCCACGTCAGGGCGGCGAGAACCTCGTCAACGGTGTCCTGGTCGGGCGTGCTGCTGGCGACGGCGTTGTGCCAGTCGCTGCCGGCCTGCTCGAGGATGACCTCGGCGCGCGCCACGGCGGCCTTCAGCGCGTCGTAGGCCTCCTGCGTCATCCACGCCGTCCCGGCAGGCACATCGGTGCCGTCGGCGCTGATAACGACGCTGGCCAGCACGGCCTTGGCCTCGTCGATCTTTGCCTTCAGCGCGTCGAGGCTATCGACGGACGCGAGGTCGGCTTTGTCGGCAAAGGTCTTGATGGGCGCGTTGTCGATGGCGAAGTCGGCGTACTTGTCCTCTTTGAGCTCGGCGACCTTGTTGGTCCAGTCGGTCCAGGCGCCGTTCTCGTACGAGAAGCTCTCGCCGGTATTCACGTTGGATACGTAGCCGCACTCCTTGGCCTTCTCCATCAGCCCGTCGACTTCTTTCTTGAGCTCCGCCTTAAAAGTCTTCGTGCTCACGAACGCCTCGCCGTACTTCTCGCCGGCCTTCTGCGCGTCCGCCTCGCTCATGCCGCCGTGCCACAGGTACTCCTTGTACTGCGCGGCCTCCTTCTCGGCCTCCTCCTTGGTCAGGGCGCCCTCGGCCTGGTCCATGAGGAGCTCAACGTAGGTGGCCAGCGCCGCGTCGGCCTCCTCCTCGTTCTGGTAGCCGGACATGCACATGGTCATCCAGAAGCTCGCATAGTTGGTGTACCGGTCCTGGATCATTGAGGCCTCGATCCTCGCGCGGCAGGTCTCGAGCTGCTCCTCGGTGGTGGGCTTCACGCCCTCGTTGGCGCCGGCCGCCTGGTAATACTTCAGCGGGGTGCCGTCTTCGTTGGTGGTGTACTGGGTCACCACGACCGAGTACCGCTGGCCCTTGCGCATGGCGATCCAATCGCCCTCTGCTTCGATCAGCTGACGGTGATAACCCGCGGTCTCGTAGTCCATCTCGTAGGTGTGCTCCTCGCCCGGGGAGGTCACCTTCGTGCCCTTGGTCGGGTCGGTCACGACGCCGGCCGCGTTGACCGCGTCGTCGTCGAGCAGGTAGACGTCGTAGGTCACGTGCGTGTTGGGCTTCACCGTTTGGCAGGTGAACGAGCGCAGGCGAATGTCCTGATCGGCCGTAAACACGTTAGCGCTGCTCACTGGGGTGTCGCTCTCGAGCGGGATCATCGTGGAGTACACCAGGTAGTCGTACTGGCTCTCGATGGTGTTGGCGAGCTGGTGGGTGATGTCGAAGTCGTAGGCCTCGAGCATGCTGATGCTGTGGTCGTAGTAGGAGAGCCAGAAGTAGCCGGTGTGCTTGCCGTTCTCGTCCAGCAGGCCCCACTGACCGAGGTTCTGGTCGATGCCGTTGCTGTCCTCGCCGGTGTTTTCGGTCTCGGAGCCCCAGCTGTTCTTGACCAGCCAGGCGCCGTTGCCCTGGATGGTGTCGTTGTGGAGGAAGTTGTCCTTGGAGTAGTTGTCGTCCCAGCCCACGATGGTCACCGCGTGGTTGACCGCGGAGTCGTCGTTGGTGTAGTGGGCCCAGGTCTCGTAGTTGATGTAGTTGCCCTCGGCGGCCTGGCCGGGCTGCGAGGTGTCGGCGTGGAAGGCGGTCACGACCGCGCGGCCATTGACCAGCTGCTTCTTTACGGCCTCGATGGTCTCTTCGTTGGTGCTCAGGTAGTGGCCTTCCGAGTCCTTGTTCACCATGTCGCCCAGAAGGTAGCTCTCGGCGAGCTCGTAGGCCTGGTCGCCGTACTTGGAGGTGGGGACCGACCAGTCCGTGGCGCCGGTGGACTCGCCGGTCTGCTTGTCGGCGGTGGCGCTGGAGTAGTACAGCTTGGTGACGCTCTTGACGTTCGACTCGGCTCTCTTCTCCTCGATCATCTCGTCGGTGAGAACCTCGGCCTTAGGCGCCTCGTCGGTGTACACGACGCGGCAGACGTACCAGATGTTAGCGGTGTCGCCGTCCTTTACGGCGTTGGGCATGTAGGGGACGTCGGACTCGGTGGTGGGGCCGGCGCCTGCCGCGAACAGGGCGCTGGCGAACTCGGGTATGCCGCCGATGCCGATAAGGGCGTTGTAGTCCTCAACAGTGGCGTAGCCCTCGCCGGCCTGCTCGGAGCCGGCGTAGGACTCGGGCACGATGTTGTAGGCCCAGTAGGCGAGGTGCAGCTCGGAAAGGTCGAGGCTGTCCGCCTTGGCTTCCTGGCCCTCGCCGCGCTGCTTGGCGAGGATGCTGGTCTCGGAGGCGGCGATGGAGGCGAACGCCCAGCAGCTGCCCCAGGGGTTCTGGGACTTGACCGGGGTGACCAGGCTGTCGCTCTCGTCGCCGTCGCCGTTGGGGTCGGTCAGGGAGAACTGCGTGTCCGTGGTCTTGCCGGTGATATAGGTGTACTGAGATGTGGTGGAGTCGTCGGTCTCGGCGGCAAGGGCCGCGGCGGGCGCGATGCCGTTCATCGAGAGCACGAGGGCGAGCGAAAGGCCGAGGCGGCCTGCGCGCTTGGCAAATGAGCCGCAGGTAGAGGCCACATTAAAGCGAGTCATCAAGAACTCCTTATCAGCAAGGCGGTGTAGGGTTTGCGTCGTATCTGGCTGTGCATATAAATATTCATTTTAGTGCGCGCGGCGTGCGCCTGCAATTTGGGGACAGTCCCCTTTTTGCACACGAGCCGAAGTTTCAGGCAAATCGCCCAACGATTCTGCGACGGGCCAGCAGCGCCCGCGCGTGTGCAAAAAAAGGGGACTGTCCCCAAATTGCAGGCGCCCCCTTGTTCGCTCTTATTGCCTAGATCCTAGATGATGGTTGCTGCGGCCATTACAACGACGCAAACGACCAGCACGAACGGCGCGAAGCAGCCGCTGCACCCGCACCCGTTGCACCCGCAGCCGCCGCCGGGAGGCGGGGGCGGGGGAGCGGGGCGCCAGAAACCGCCCCTGCGCGGGCCGGGTCCGTGAGGGCCTCCGAAGCCGGGGCCTCCCGGTCCGCCAGGTCCAGGTCCGCCGAATCCAGGTCCGCCAGGTCCAGGTCCGCCAGGTCCAGGTCCAATCATCGCTCGCTCCTTTGCTCGCTTGCAAAACCTGAGTTCAGCTTACCCGTTCGGCCGCGCCTCGCCTCAGTTGCCGGCTGAATATGAAGAGGGGACTGTCCCCGCGTCTTATGTGTCGAGGTCGAAGAGGGTCTTCATGTCGGACTCCTTGATGGAGGCGCCGGCCGACGGCAGGCGCTCGGCGCGGAACTTCTCCACGTAGGCGTCCGGCCCCAGGAACTCCTCGACGCTGCCCACGGCGTCCACGATGCGGCCCTTCTTCTTGGTCATCACCTGGATGCCCTGCGTGCTGTTGGTCGTCTTGGCGGCCAGAAGCGACGTGTTGAAGTTAATAAGCCGCTGGTCATTGGTGGCAAGCGCCACGTCGCGGTCCTCGGTGAGCACTTGCGCGAAGAGCAGCTTCGCCCCGCCGTAGATGGCGTTCTTGAGCTTCTTGCGGTTAGTCTTGGTCTCGTAGCCGGCCAGCGCCACGCGCGCTACGCGGCCGTTCTCAAAGACGTAGAGCGCGTCGGCCTTGTAGTCGGCCGGGTCGAGCACCCAGATGACGTTCTCGTCGGCGTCCATGTCCAGGTCGGTGCCCAAATACGACCCCAGCTGCGCCGCCTTGGTGTCCTCGAACTGTGCGACCTTGCACTTGTAGCACTGCTGCTTATCGGTAAAGACGAGCAGCTCAGCCGTGTTGTTGGACGCAAACTCAATGAAGGGCTCGTCGCCGTCCTTGTACTTGAGGCTCTGGGCGCGGCTGAGCACGCGGTCGGTCATCTTCTTGAGGTAGCCGTGGGCGGAGACCATGATGGTCACGGGGTACTCCTCCACCTGCGGCTCGAGGTCAACCTCCACGACCTCCTCCGGCGAGACGAGCCCGGTCTTTCTCGGCGTCGCGTACTTCTTGTTGACGGCCGCAAGCTCGGCGCGGATGACGCCCTTGATCTTGCGCTCGCTGGCAAGCGTGGCCGCAAGCTCGGCGATCTCGCCCTCCAGCTTGGCGATGTCCTTCGTGCGGTTGAGGATGTACTCCTTGTTGATGTTGCGCAGCTTGATTTCGGCTACGAACTCGGCCTGCACCTCGTCGATGCCGAAGCCGGCCATGAGGTTGGGCACGACCTCAACCTCGAGCTTGGTCTCGCGGATGATCTTGATGGCCTTGTCGATGTCCAGGAGGATGGCTTCGAGGCCGCGAAGCAGGTGCAGGCGGTCGCTCTTCTTGCCCAGGTCAAACGTGATGCGGCGGCGCGTGGACTCCATGCGCCAGGCCACCCACTCGTGCAAGATCTGCCGCACGCCCATGACGCGCGGGTAGCCATCCACGAGCACGTTGAAGTTGCAGCTAAAGGTGTCCTGCAGCGTCGTCATCTTGAAGAGCTTGGCCATCAGCTGCTCGGGGTCGGTGCCGCGCTTGACGTCGATGGCAATGCGCAGGCCGGAGAGGTCCGTCTCGTCGCGGATGTCGGCGATCTCGCGCACCTTGCCCTCCTTGGAGAGCTTGACGATGCGGTCGATGATTACGTCGGTCTTGGTGGTGTAGGGGATCTCAAAGACCTCGATGATGCGCTCGGCGGGCAGGTAGCGCCAGCGCGAGCGGATCTGGAAGCCGCCCGTGCCCGTCTCGTAGATCTTGTCCATCTCCTCGCGGCGATAAATGATCTCGCCGCCGGTGGAGAAGTCGGGCGCGGGCAGGGTCTCGTGCAGGTCGCAGTTGGGATCGCTGAGGAAGCGGATGGTGGTCTCGCAGACCTCGTTCAGGTTGAAGCCGCAGATGTCGGAGGCCATGGCCACGCCGATGCCCTTGTTGGCGGAGACCAGGATGTTGGGGAAGGTCGTGGGCAGCAGGCGCGGCTCCTTCATGGCGCCGTCGTAGCTGTCCATGAAGTCCACCGGGTCCTTGTCGATGTCCTTGAAGATCTCCGCGCAGATGGGGGAGAGCTTGGCCTCGGTGTAGCGGCTGGCCGCGTAGGAGAGGTCTCCGGAGTAGTACTTGCCGAAGTTGCCCTTGGACTCAACGAAGGGCGTGAGCAGGGCTTCGTTGCCCGTGGCCAGGCGGACCATGGTCTCGTAGATGGCCGCGTCGCCGTGGGGGTTGAGCTTCATCGTCTGGCCGACGATGTTGGCGCTCTTCTGGCGCGCGCCGTTGAGCAGGCCCATCTTGTACATGGTGTAGAGCAGCTTGCGGTGCGAGGGCTTGAAGCCGTCGATCTCCGGGAACGCGCGCGAGACGTTGGTGCTCATCGCGTAGGGCATGTAGTTGCTCTCAAGCGTCTGCGTGATGGGCTGCTCCACGACCTCGGAGTGGAGTCCGATGACGTTGGAGGCGTCGACCTGCTTTTTCTTGTTGAGCTGCTTCTTGGTCTTCTTGGTTGCCATTTTTATCCCTTACTGCAGGTCGAGCTCATCGAGGTACTCCTTGCCGTGCTCGGCGATGTGGCGCTTGCGGCCCTCATCGTCGTTGCCCAGCAGCAGGTCGAACTTGGCCTGCATGATGCTCACGTCCTCGGGGGCCACCTTGATGAGGCGCCGCGTCTCGGGGTTCATGGTGGTGAGCCACATCATGTCAGGGTCGTTCTCGCCAAGGCCCTTGGAGCGGTTGATCGAGCACTTCTGGTCGCCGATCTGTTTGAGCATGTTGTTCTTCTCGAGCTCCGTGTAGGCAAAGTACGTCTTGTCCTTGCAGTTGATCTCGTAGAGCGGGGACTCGGCGATGTAGACGTAGCCCTCGTCGATGAGGGTGGGCACCAGGCGGTAGAGCATGGTGAGGATGAGCGTGCGGATGTGGTAGCCGTCCACGTCGGCGTCCGTGCAGATGACGACCTTGCTCCAGTTGAGGTTGTCCAGGTCAAACGTGCCGAGGTTCTTCATGCGCTTGTCCTTGACCTCGACGCCACAGCCAAGTACGCGCATGAGGTCCATAATGACGTCGGACTTGAAGATGCGCGGGTAGTCCTCCTTGAGGCAGTTCAAGATCTTGCCTCGGACCGGCATCACGCCCTGGAACTCGGCGTCGCGAGAAGTGCGGATGGCGCCTGCCGCCGAGTCGCCCTCCACGATGTAGATCTCGCGGCGGTCGCGGTCCTTGGAGCGGCAGTCGATGAACTTCTGCACGCGGTTGGCCATGTCGGTCTTCTGCTGCAGGTTGGTCTTGATGGACTGGCGGGTCTTCTCGGCGTTCTCGCGCGAGCGCTTGTTGATGAGGACCTGCTCCAAGATCTTGTCGGCCGCGGCCTTGTTCTCGATGAGGTAGGTCTCCATGCGCTCCTTGAAGAAGGCCGTCATGGCCTGCTGGATGAAGCGGTTGTTGATGGCCTTCTTGGTCTGGTTCTCGTAGGAGGTCTGGGTGGAGAAGCAGTTGGTCACAAGCACCAGGCAGTCCTGGACGTCTTGCCACTTGATGGCAGACTCGTTCTTGTTGTACTTGCCCTGGTTCTTGATGTAGGCGTCAATTGCGCTGGTCAGGGCACTGCGGGCGGCCTTCTCGGGGGAGCCGCCGTTCTCCAGCCAGGAGGAGTTGTGGTAGTACTCCTGCATCGTGAACGTGCGCGAGAAGCACAGGCACGCCGTGATCTTGACGCTGTAGTCCGGCAGGTCCTCGCGGTCCCGGCCGCGGCGGTCGGCCTCGATGAAGAAAGGCTCGGTGAGGTAGTCCGCGCCGACCTTCTCCAGAACGTAGTCCTCGATGCCCTTGGGGTAGCAGAAGTCCTGCTCGGCGAAGGTGCCGTCGGCCTGCTCGATGCGCAGGCGGAAGGTGACGTTGGCGTTGACCACGGCCTGGCGGCGCATGGTCTCGCGGAACCACTCGTCGGGCACGTCGATGGCGGTGAAGACCTCCAGGTCCGGGCGCCAGCGGATGGTGGTGCCGGTGCGGGTGGGGTCGTCCGCGGGCTCGATGGCCAGCGCCTTCTTCTTGGCGCCGACGACCTTGCCCTTCTTGAAGTGCAGCTGGTACTTGTTGCCGTCGCGCCAGACGGTGACGTCCATGTACTCGGAGGCGTACTGCGTGGCGCACGAGCCCAGGCCGTTCGTGCCCAGGGAGAAGTCGTAGTCGCCGCCCTGGTTGTTGTCGTACTTGCCGCCGGCGTACAGCTCGCAGAAGACGAGCTCCCAGTTGAAGCGCTTCTCCTTGGCGTTCCAGTCCAGCGGGCAGCCGCGGCCGTGGTCCTCGCACTGAAGCGAGCCGTCTGCAAAGACGGTGAAGGTGATGAGGTTGCCAAAGCCCTGGCGCGCCTCGTCCACGGAGTTGGAGAGGATCTCGAAGGCGGCGTGGGCGCAGCCGTCGAGGCCGTCCGAGCCAAAGATGACGGCCGGGCGAAGGCGCACGCGCTCCTCGTCCTTTAGTTGGCGAATACTGTCGTTACCGTAGGTGGCCATATGTGCGGTGCCTGCTCTTTCGGTGTGTTTACATGGGGCTTCAGTATTCTAGCGATTTGCCGCGCGCAAACCAGCAAAGGGGACTGTCCCTTTTGCAGGTGGCGAGCTGGCGGGCGTACCTGCGGTTTGGGGACTGTCCCCAAACCGCTGCGGAAAGGGGACAGTCCCCAAACCGCAGGCGCGAGCCTGTCCCCAGATTGCGGGCGGGTGCACGTTAAGGGGCGGCGACGAGGCCTATCGGGGCTGTTTTGGGCGCTTCTTGTCAACAAAATCGAGATTGTGCGTGGTCGAAAGGCCGTTTCGGGGTCTCCGCGCGGTGCTCGGCGGCGCAATTGGGGACGGAGGTTTTGCGTTTGCCCAGTTGATCGATGGCTGAAGGCACATAAAACCCTTAACAAAGCACGCAGAATCTCGAAAAAGTTGTCGTCAGGCTTCGGTCGGGCCGTTAGGCGCCCTTTATGCGCGCGGCTGGAGCAAAATGGACCTGCAAAAGGGACTGTCCCCTTTGCAGCTTGGGAGGTTCGCATGGTTTTGTCGTTGGCGCCGATGGAGGGCATCACGGGGCACGTGTTCCGGCGCGCGCACGCCGACGTGTTCGGTGCGCTGGACCGCTACTACACGCCGTTCATCTGCCCGCCGCGCGTGGGCTCGGGTTTTGGTCGCCGGGCAAGCGAAGAGATCGACCCGCAGGTCAATCAGGGTCTCAACGTGATTCCGCAGCTGCTGACCCGCGACGCCGACGAGTTCGTGTGGGCGGCGGGGCTTCTTGCCGAGAGGGGCTTTGCCGAGGTGAACCTCAACCTGGGGTGCCCCTCCGGCACGGTGGTCTCGCGCGGCAAGGGCGCGGGCGCGCTCGCCGACCCGGAGGCGCTCGAGGCCTTCTTGCAGGAGATATGCGCCCGCTCGCCCCTGCCCGTCTCGGTGAAGACCCGCGTCGGCGTGGAGGCCGATACCGAGTACGAGCGCATCCTCGCCGTGTACTGCCGCTGCCCCTTGGCCGAGCTCATCGTGCACCCGCGCGTGCGGGCCGACGCCTACAACGGCAAGCCGCGCCAGGAGCTCTACGGTTACACGCTCGAGACCGCGCCGTTTCCTGTGGCGTACAACGGCGACGTGTTTACCTGCGACGATTTCGACGCGCTTCTTACCGCTTACCCGGCGACGCGCCACGTCATGCTTGGTCGCGGCCTTCTTGCCGATCCGTCGCTGGCCCAGCGGATCGGCGGGGGAGCGCCGGCCTCGCGCGAGGAGCTCCGCCGCTTCCACGACGCTCTCTTTGCCGCTTACGAGACCGAGATGGGCGGCAACGCCGTCATGCGCATGAAGGAGTGGTGGTCCTATGCCAAGGAGTCGTTTGCCGATTCGGCCGCGGTGTGGCGCGCTGTGCGCAAGGCCCGCCGCGTCGACGAGTACCGCGCCGTCGTCGAGCGCGTCTTCACCATGCGTTGAGCGCCCGTCGCGCGTTGATTGCGGCAGCTGCGGGGCCGTGTGCTACGCTTTTGCTACAGTAAACCGCTCGCAGAGCAGCTAGAAAGAAGGCACCCACATGTCCAGTTCGCGCAAGCTCCTCAAGTTCGTCTCCACCATCAACCTCGTCTTTAGCATCATCGCCATTATCATGGGTGTCACGGCGTTCGTCTCCTGCGTCAAGACTCCCGAGTCGGTGCTTGCCGCGACCTCTGCCACCGCGCTGAAGTCCATTGCGATGGTTGAGGTCTCCACCATCGCGCTCACCGTCTTTAGCATCTGGGGCGTCTTCGTCGCGGCCATGGGTATCCGCGGCGCCAACAATCCCACCAAGATGGGCTTCGTGACCGTCATCGCCTGCATCACCGCCATCCTGAGCGTCGGCGACCTCATCGCCGCCATCGCGACCGGCTCCTTCACCATCTCCATCGCCATCGACGTCCTCGTCGACCTCATCATGCTTTACGCCTGCTTCGAGGTCCGCAAGGAGGGCAAGGGGGCGTAGCGCCTCGAGTGAATTCGGCGCGTGGCCTGCGGTTTGGGGACAGTCCCCTATTTTGCACACGAACCGCAGCTTCAAGCAAATCGCCCAATGGCTCGGCGACAAGTTCGCAGTGGCCACTCGTGTGCAAAAAGGGGACTGTCCCCAAATCGTAGGCGGCAAACCGCTGGTTGAGAGAAGCCCGCCCTCGGGAAGCCGGGGGCGGGCTATTTGTTGCGTAGCGCCGCTCGCTCGGTGACTCGTTTACCGCGCAGGCCCAAATGCCCGACGCGCGGGAGCGTCCCGGGGATATAATTTCTAGTATCTACGCGCCGCGCCCACACGCCGGCGCGCCTCTGCACACAGCTCGAAGGGCGCACACCGTGGTAAGAAGAAGCGTCTCGGAGTTTTCCGAGGAAGAGATCCAGTTCAGCGATTCACGCGCCGCCGCCGTCAACGCCGCGCCCGCAGGCGCCGACGCACTCGACGCCGCCCTCGCCGACCTGCAAAACCGCCTCGACGTGCTGGAGGGCACCATCCGCTCCGGCGTCTCCACCGTCACCTTCGACGAGGCGGGCAACATCACCTCCGTCAACTGGGCAGACGGCATACGCCAACTTCTTGGCTACACGGACGAGAACGACTTCCCCAACACCTTTGACTCCTGGGTCCGCGCGCTTCCCGAGGACTACCGCCCGCGCCTGACCGAGCTTTTCTCCGACGTCGCGCACCTGGCCGAAAGCCCCGACATCACGCACACGCAGCACCCGATGGTCTGCAAGAACGGCCAGGTCCGCTGGTTTGACGCCGTAAGCAAGCTGGTTCGCCGCGCCGACGGCACGCTGGCCGCGCTCTACGCAACCTGGCGCGACATCACCGCCGAGCACGACAAGGACGCTCAAATCGAGCAGATGAAGGTCGTCGGCAAGATTTTCGACTTCTGCTACTTCATCTGCCTGGCCGACCACAGCTTCATCAACGTCAAGACCAACGACCGCATCCAAAGCGTCACCGCCGAGCTTTCCAACGACGCCTTCGAGAACCTGCGCGCCTACGCCATTCAAACCATCAGCGAGCAGGACCAGACCGCCACCATGGCGTTTCTCGATGCGGGCACCCTGCAGGAGCGCCTGGCCCAGACGGGCATGGAGACGCTGGAGGTCTACAGCCCCACGATGGACGACTGGTACCGCCTGGTCTTTATCGGCGGCCACAAGGACGCGGACGGCAACTACATCGACGTCATCTACGGCACCAGCCGCATCACCAAGGACAAGCTGCGCGAGCAGCAGTATCGCCGCGCCTTGGACGAGCAGGCCGCCATCGTCAACGCGCTGGCCAAGAACTACCGAAACGTCTACGAGGCAAACCTCGACGACGGCACTGCTCGCGTCATCAAGCTGGCCGAGGACTACCACGTGCGCGCGGTGCGCGACGCAAACCGCCAGGCCTTCGTCTTTGATGACGTGGTGTCTCGCTGGCTGCTTGAGAACGTGAACCCGGACGACCGCGAGCGCATGGCCGCCGTGTTCAACATGGCCAGCCTGCGCAAGGTCTTTGAGGAAGGCGACGGCAGCACGGGCTCCTATCGCAGTACCGACGAGGGCGTGGAGCACACCTACCAGTACGAGTTTCGTCGGGTCGATGGCACGCACAACATCGTCGTGGGCTTCCGCATCATCGACGACGTCGTCGAGCAGCAGCTCGAGCTCGCTCGCGAGCAGCGCGAGCACGTCGAGGTCATCCAGTCGCTCTCCACGATTTACTCCACCATCTTCCGGGCGGACGTGGACACGCACGCCTATGACATCCTGACCAGCATTCCGCAGATGGCCAAGATGGCCCCTACCAGCGGAAACTTCGACGACGCCAAGGCAATGATCATCGAGTCGTTCATGGCGCCGGAGTTCAGGCGGCAGATGGACGAGTTCTTGGACCTGAACACCCTGGCCGCGCGCCTTGCGGACGTGAGCACCGTCACGGCCGACTACATTGCCGTCAACGGCCAGTGGATGCAGGCGCGTTTCATCGTCAAGCGCCGCGACGAGGACGGCGTGGCCAAGGAGGTCCTCTACGTAGCCCGCGACATCAGCGCCGAGAAGGCCACCGAGCTTGCGCAGCAGGAGCTCATGATGATCGAGCAGAAGCGCCTGGAGACCATCAATGCCATTGGCCGGGTCTTCTCGTCGATGTACCTGGGCTACCTCGACACCTTTGAGCTGGAGGCCGTAAAGGATGTCGGCGCGCTGAAGGGCGGGTCCGCCAAGATCGGCCCCCTGAGCAGGGAGCAAAGGGGCCAGATCCTGCAGGGCTACGTCTCTGAGCCCTATCTCGAGGGGCAGCTCGCCTTCACGGACCTGAGCACGATCGCGCAGCGCCTCGAGGGGCAGAAGTACGTGTCGTTTGTGTACCAGACGGTGGGCGGCGGCTGGATGCAGTCGATGTTCGTGCCGCAGCACTACGACGCCAACGGAAACCTTGATGTGGTGCTTCTCGCCAACCGTGACGTCACCGAGGAGAAGAACCGCGAGCTTGCGCAGCAAGAGGCACTGGAGGGGGCCCTCGCCGTCGCGCAGCAGGACAAGAAAGACCTGCTCAAGGTGCAGTCGCGGCTTCGCGACTCCATGGCGGTCAACGACGCCCTCAGCCGCGACTACAGCAACGTGTTCCTCGTGCGGCTCAAGGAGAACCTTGGCAAGACCGTCAAGGAGGAGAGCTACAACGTCGAGGGCATAGACGAGTACGCCGACACGTGGTTTGACTACACGTACTTTATCCGCAAGTACATCCAGGTGCGCGTCTACGGGCCCGACCAGCAGATGATGCTGGAGAAGACCGAGCTTAATCGCGTCCTGGGCGAGATCGAGACGAACACGGACTTCTCCATCCCTTACCGGGCCCTTGTGCAGGGCGAGGTCCATCACCTTCAGATGCGCTACGTGTCCGTTGAAGGTGCCGACCTGGTTGCCGTTGGCTTTAGATACGTTGACGACGTCGTTGAGGCCGAGGCGGAGCAGAAGAAGTTGCTGGAGGAGGCCCTTGCCGCCGCGCAGCAGGCCAACCGAGCCAAGTCCACGTTCCTCAACAGCATGAGCCACGACATCCGCACGCCCATGAACGCCATCATCG
>NZ_CAVKWG010000026.1:0-59350 GCF_963660155.1 Paratractidigestivibacter sp.
TGCGTCCGGTCACGTGGCCGTTCTCGATCCACACGATGGAGTGGTCGGGGTCCTTCGCCTTGAGGTCGTGGATGACGACCTCGCACCCGCTGCCGAACTGCAGCGCGATGGCGTGCCCGAGGCGCTTGTAGAAGTCGAGGTGGTTCTCCTGCATGGCAAACACTCCGTATATAGCGTGGGCAAGGTGCCCGGACCGAACCCGCGGCAGCTCACCGTAGGCGTTGAATCATCATAAATACAACGATAGCCCACTCGACCTAACTTTTTGTTAGGCAAAGATTAACACCTCAGTTTGCGCACACGGCAACGCGCCTCGCCGCACACGGCAACGCTGCGCGCCGCCCGCGGCAACGCAACACGCGCCGCCCGCGGCAACCCCGGCGCGCCGCCCGCGGCAACCCCGGCGCGCCGCCCGCGGCAACGCGCCTCACCGCCCGCGGCAACGCAACACGCGCCGCCCGCGGGTTCATCTACCGTTTACCGAATAGCAAACACCTCGCTCAGTGGCCATCACACCCCATAAACCTGCAGATATAACAATTAGTCATTGTAAATAACAGATTTTCTGAAGCAGGTGCGCTCGTCGAGTCGTGGTGCCGCGCGCGCCCGCGCTCAGGCAGAATCAATCCAGCTATACCCTCGTTTCTTGCCGCCCGCACACGGACGCGAACCCACCGATGGCCGCAATCCGATCTATTGGGCGGCGTTTGGCAAGAAACCTCGGGAATACTGGCACAAGGTCGTATCACGGGCCACTCGGCACCGCGGCGGCGAGGAGAGGAGAGCACCATGCTTCTGGTCGGCAACGGACGGGTCATCACGCGAGACGCAAAGAACCCCTACATCGACGGCGGCGCCGTCCTCATCGAGGGCGACTCCATCGTGGCCGTGGGCCCCGAGGCAAAGCTTCGCGCCCAGGCCATCGGCTGCTCCTACGTGGACGCCCACGGCGGCGTCATCATGCCGGGCCTCATCAACTGCCACACGCACATCTACTCGGGCCTCGCGCGCGGCCTTTCCATCAAGGGCTGCAACCCCACGAACTTCCTCGAGAACCTCGAGCAGCAGTGGTGGAAGATCGACGATAACCTGACCCTCGACGGCACCCGCGCGTCGGCCTACGCCACCATCCTGGACTCGCTACGCGACGGCGTGACCACCATCTTCGACCACCACGCGAGCTTCTGCGAGATCCCGGGCTCGCTCTTCGCCATCAAGGACGCGGCCGAGGAGCTCGGCATCCGCAGCTGCCTGTGCTACGAGACCTCCGACCGCCGCGGGACCCAGAAGCGCGACGAGTCCATCCGCGAGAACGCCGAGTTCGCCCAGTGGGCGGCCGATGCCCGCAAAGAGGGAAACCACATGGTCGCGGCCATGTTCGGCGGACATGCCACCTTCACGCTCTCCGACGAGACCATGGACATGATGGCCGAGGCCAACAACGGCCTCACCGGCTTCCACATCCATGTCTGCGAGGGCATGAACGACGTCTGGGACTCTCGCCAGAACCGCGGCGGCATTAGCCCCATCGAGCGCCTCCTGCAGCACAACCTGCTCGGCCCCGACACCATGCTCGGCCACTGCATCCACGTCACGCCCGCCGAGATGGACATCATCAAGGAAACCGGCACCTGGCTCGTCAACAACCCCGAGTCCAACATGGGCAACGCCGTGGGCTGCGCGCCCGTGCTCGAGTTCTTCCGCCGCGGCATCCCCGTGTGCATGGGCACCGACGCCTACACCCACGACATGCTCGAGAGCCTGAAGGTTTTCCTCATCATCCAGCGCCACAACGCCGCCATGCCCAACGTCGGCTGGTGCGAGGACATGGACATGCTCTTCAAGAACAACCCCGCCATGGCCACCAAGTACTTCGGCCGCCCGCTGGGTATCTTGGCCCCGGGCGCCGCGGCCGACGTCATCGTCATGGACTACAACCCGTTCACGCCCTTCTCGGACGAGAACATCGACGGCCACATGCTCTTCGGCATGATGGGCAAGAACTGCCGCACCACCATCGTCAACGGCCGCGTCCTGTACAAGGACCGCGAGTTCGTCGCCTTCGACGAGGAGAAGATCAACGCGTGGACCATGGAGCAGTCGAAGAAGCTCTGGGGCACGCTGAACGGGCGCGAGTACTAGAGGGGCGCCCGTAGGCGCCTGACGCCTAGGTTTTGCGAGGCAGGCCTTCTGACCTGCGGCGCATTGCTTGTGTGATCGCGACCTCCGCGGGGTCGCAAACGTCGCGTCGGGGGACGCGGCACGAAAACCGCCCGTCCACGCGGTCTTGGCCGGGCAGGAGAGGAGCTCATATGAGCGACGTCATGAGGCCGATCCCGTTCGCGCAGCTTATGGACTGGATCCTCACCGAGCATGCCGAGAAGGGCTCGATCTTCGGCATCCGCAAGGTCTACCGCCACGAGGGCGGCGCCGAGCCTATCTTTGCCGAGAAGATCGAGACGCCCTTCGGCCCCGCCGCCGGCCCCAACAGCCAGCTTGCGCAGAACATCGTGGCCTCCTACGTGGCGGGCGCGCGCTTCTTCGAGCTCAAGACCGTGCAGATCATGGACGGCGAGGAGCTCTCTCGTTGCGTGGCCAAGCCCTGCATCGTGGCCGAGGATGAGTGCTACAACTGCGAGTGGTCCACGGAGCTCACCGTTGCGCAGGCCCAAGACGAGTACATCAAGGCCTGGTGGGCCTGCAAGCTCCTCTCGCGCGAGCTCGGGCTCGGCGACGCCGACGGCTTCGTCTTCAACATGAGCGTGGGCTACGACCTCGAGGGCATCAAGAGCGAGAAGGTCGACTCCTACATCGAGAACATGAAGGACGCGAGCGGCACGGGCGTGTGGGCCGAGTGCCGCGCGTGGGCAAGCGCCAACCTCGATCGCTTTACCCACGTTGACCAGGCCTTCATTGACTCTGTGAGCCCGCACGTCTCTGCCTCCGTGACCGAGTCCACGCTCCACGGCTGCCCGCCCGCCGAGATCGAGCGCATCGCCACCTACCTTCTTTCCGAGAAGGGCCTGAACTGTTACATCAAGTGCAACCCGACGCTGCTCGGCTACGACTACGCCCGCGCGCGCCTGGACTCGCTCGGCTTCGACTACGTGGCCTTCGACGACAAGCACTTCCGCGAGGATTTGCAGTGGGCCGACGCGGTGCCGATGTTCCGCCGCCTGATCGAGCTCGCCGCCGAGCGCGGCCTCGCCTTCGGCGTCAAGCTGACCAATACCTTCCCGGTCGACGTCACCCGCAAGGAGCTGCCGAGCGAGGAGATGTACATGAGCGGCCGCTCGCTCTACCCGCTCACCATCACGCTCGCGCACCGCGTGTCCGAGGAGTTCGACGGCAAGCTCCGCATCAGCTACTCCGGCGGCGCCGACGCCCGCAACATCAACGAGCTCTACGCGGCCGGCATCTGGCCGATCACCATGGCCACGACGGTGCTCAAGCCCGGCGGCTACGAGCGCTTCAGCCAGATCGCGGGCCTGCTCGCGGGCGCCCCGCGCAAGGACTGCGTGGACGTCGCCTCCGTGGCCGCGCTCGACGCCTCCGTGGCGGCCGACCACAAGTACCAAAAGCCCGTGAAGCCCGTGCCCGCGCACAAGCTCGACTGGCCGCTTCCCCTTACCAGCTGCTTTACCTCTCCCTGCCGCAACGGCTGCCCCATCGAGCAGGACATCCCCGCCTACCTGGCCGCCGTTGACGAGGGACGCCTGACCGACGCGCTCGCCATCGTGGCCGAGAGAAACGCGCTGCCCTTCATCACCGGCAACCTCTGCCCGCACCCCTGCGGCACCAAGTGCATGCGCGCCTTCTACGAGCCCGAGGGCGCGGCCATCCGCGCGTCCAAGCTCGCGGCCGCCCGCGGCGGCATCGACGAGGTGCTGGCGGCCATCAAGGCCGAGGGGCCGCGCGCAGTCGCGGGCGCGAGTGCTCACAAGGTCGCCGTCGTCGGCGGCGGCCCGGCTGGCCTGGCCTGTGCTTTCTTCCTTTCGCGTGCCGGCGCCGACGTGACCATCCTCGAGCGCAAGGAGACTTTGGGCGGCGTGGCGCGCCACATCATCCCGGCCTTCCGCATCGCCGACGCCGACATCGACCGCGACGTCGAGCTTTGCCTGGCGTACGGCACGAAGGTGCAGACGGGCATCGAGGTGGCCTCCGTGGCCGAGCTCAAGGCCGCCGGCTACACCGACGTGGTCGTGACCTGCGGCGCCTGGGCGCCCGGCCAGGTGGGCCTTGAGTCCGGCGACGAGATCGACGTCCTCGAGTTCCTCGGGGCCGCCAAGAGGGGAGAGGACCTCTCCTACCTGGGTTCCGACGTCGTCATCGTGGGCGCCGGCAACACCGCCATGGACGCCGCCCGCGTGGCCAAGCGCCTGCCCGGCGTGCAGAACGTCCGCATCGTGTACCGCCGCACCAAGCGCTACATGCCCGCCGACGAGGAGGAGCTCGCCGAGGCGCTGGCCGAGGGCGTGGAGCTCTGCGAGCTTCTTGCCCCGAAGGCCGTGGCCAGCGGCGTCTTGACCTGCGACAAGATGGCCCTGGGCGAGCCCGACGAGTCCGGGCGCCGAAGCCCCGTGGCCACGGGAGAGACGGTCGGGGTGCCTGCCACGGCCGTGATCTGCGCCGTGGGCGAGCACATCGAGGGCGAGCTCTATGCGGGCGCGGGCGTCGAGGTCGACCGCCGAGGCCGCCCCGCGGGCGTGGCCACGGGCGTCGAGGGCGTCTGGGCCGCGGGCGACTGCCGCCGCGGGCCCGCGCGCTTCGTCGACGCCGTCGCCGACGCGCAGGAGGTCGCCAAGCAGATGCTCGGCGTCGATTTCTCGGCCTACGCCGCAGCGAACGTCCGCGCCGGCCAGGAGGACGCTTCCTACGCCGCCAAGGGCGAGCTGCGCGTCGGCTGCGAGGCCTGCTCCAAGGGCGGCTCCGGCTGCCTTGGCTGCGCGACCGTCTGCGAGGCCTGCTGCGACGTCTGCCCCAACCGCGCGAACGTCTCCATTACCGTGCCGGGTCTGGCCCAGCACCAGGTCGTCCACGTCGACGGCATGTGCAACGAGTGCGGCAACTGCGCCGTGTTCTGCCCGTGGAGCGGCCGTCCGTACAAAGACAAGCTCACCCTCTTCTGGAGCGCCGAGGATATGGGCAACTCCGAGAACCAGGGCTTCTTGCCGCAGCCCGACGGCTCCTTCCTCGTGCGCATCGGCGGCGCGTGCGCCGCGTACGACGTCGACGACGCCGCCTGCGGCCTGCCCGAGGAGGTGCGTTTGACCATCCGCGCCGTGCGCGATTCCTACGCCTACCTGCTCGCTAAGTAGCCCCCCACGGGACGGCGGGGGCCTCAGCCCTCGCCGCCCCGAAATCGACCTGACCGTTGTCCGATTTTGAGCTAACGCATCTACCAGCCATTTATTTCTTGCCGAGGGACCGATTCACATGGCCTACGACAACAAGAAATGCGATTTTGCTAAGGCGCCCGAGGCGATTCCCGGCGCGAGGCCCGCCGTCGCGGCCAAGCCAAAGAAGCCCTCCCGCCCGCGCCCGGTCGCCGTGGTCATGTGCAACGGCGGCTGCACGGGCAACGGGTTCTGCGAGCAGGGCTGCGTCGGCTGCGGGGCCTGCGAGGCGTCGTGCCGCAAAGGGGCCGTCAAGCTCGACGAGCGCGGCGTTGCCCGCGTGGACGCGGACGCCTGTATCGGCTGCGGCCTTTGCGCCCGTGCCTGCCCGCAGGACATCATCCAGATGGTCGAGCGCCGCTTCAACATAACCGCGCGCTGCTCGAACACCGACGCCGGCCCCGCCGCCCGCAAGCTGTGCGCCTCGAGCTGCATCGCCTGCGGCGCCTGCGAGCGAGCTTGCCCCGCCGGCGCCGTCCGCGTGGTCGGCAACCGCGCCGTCATCGACTGGTCCGCGTGCATCGCCTGCGGCATGTGCGCGGCCAAGTGCCCGCGTGGCGTCATCCGCGACGCCTTCGGCATCCTGGCGCAGAAGTAGGAGGGAGGGACCCATGGCCGAGGAATATCGCCTGCTCATCAACGGCGAGGAGCACGTCACATCCGAGAACAAGTCCATCCTGCGCTACCTGCGCGACGACCTGGGCCTCACGAGCGTCAAGGACGGCTGCTCTGAGGGTGCGTGCGGCACCTGCACCGTCATCGTGGACGGGCGCGCCGTCAAGTCGTGCGTCCTCACCACCAAGCTCGCCGTGGGCCACAAGATCGTGACCATCGAGGGCCTTGCCCACGAGGAGCAGGAGGCCTTTGTCTATGCGTTCGGCACGGTCGGCGCCGTGCAGTGCGGCTTCTGCATCCCAGGGATGGTGCTGGCGGGAGCGGCGCTCATCCGCCGCAACCCCGACCCGACGGCGCCCCAGATCGCCGAGGCCATCCGCGGCAACATCTGCCGCTGCACGGGCTACAAGCGCATCATCGTGGGCATCAAGAAGGCCGCGGCCATCCTGCGCGGCGAAGAGGCCATCGACCCGGCGGCCGAGGAGGGCGCCGACTACGGCGTCGGCAAGAAGATCTTCCGCACCGACGTGCGCCGCAAGGTCCTCGGCTTCGGTAAATACCCCGACGACCTCGACGAGCGCGATTTCCCCGGCCTCGCCTACGCGTCGGCCGTGCGCTCAAAGTACCCCCGCGCCCGCGTGCTCTCCATCGATGCCGAGAAGGCCCGCGCGCTCGACGGCGTCCTCGCCGTCCTCACCGCGGCCGATGTGCCGGTAAACCAGGTGGGCCACCTTATCCAGGACTGGGACGTCATGATCGCCGAGGGCGACGTGACCCGCTGCGTGGGCGACGCCGTTGCGCTCGTGGTGGCCCGCGACCGCGCGACGCTCGCGAAGGCGAAGAAACTCGTCAAGGTGTCCTACGAGGAGCTTGAGCCCGTGCGCAACATCGACGAGGCCGCGGCCGAGGGCGCGCCCCTTATCCACGAGAGCTTCGAGGCCTTCGGCAACCACGTGGTGCTGCAGAACAACATCTGCCAGCAGCGCCACGTGACGCGCGGCGACGCGGCCAAGGCGCTCGCCGAGTCGGCCTTCACCGCGACCCAGACCTTCACCACGCCCTTTACCGAGCACGCTTTCCTCGAGCCCGAGTGCTGCGTGGCCGCGCCCTACAAGGACGGCGTCAAGATTTGGTCCACCGACCAGGGCGCCTACGACACCCGCAAGGAGTGCGCCCACATGTTCGGATGGGACGCGACGCCCGAGCGCGTGGTCGTGCAGACCATGCTCGTGGGCGGCGGCTTCGGCGGCAAGGAGGACGTGAGCGTCCAGCATCTCGCGGCCCTCGCGGCGTATAAGCTGGGCGTCCCCGTCAAGTGCTTCCTCACGCGCGCCGAGTCGCTGGTTTTCCACCCCAAGCGCCACTACATGCGCGGCACCTTTACGCTGGGCTGCGACACAGAAGGCCGCTTCACGGGCATGGACTGCGAGATCAACTTCGACACGGGCGCCTACGCGAGCCTCTGCGGGCCCGTCCTCGAGCGCGCCTGCACGCACTCCGTCGGCCCCTACACCTACCAGAACACCGACATCCGCGGCTACGGCTACTACACGAACAACCCGCCGGCCGGCGCTTTCCGAGGCTTCGGCGTGTGCCAGTCTGAGTTCGCGCTCGAGTCGCTCATCGACGTTCTTGCCAAGAAGGCAGGCATCGACCCGTGGAAGATCCGCTACATCAACGCCATCGAGCCGGGCGAGGTGCTGCCCAACGGCCAGATCGCCGACTGCTCCACGGCGCTCAAGGAGTGCCTCGAGGCCGTGAAGGACGTTTATTACCAGAACCAGGAGCGCGCGGGTATCGCGTGTTCCATGAAGAATGCGGGCGTGGGCGTGGGCCTTCCCGACAAGGGCCGCTGCAACATCCGCGTCGAGAACGGCGTGGCCGTGGCCTATGCGGCCACTTCCGACATCGGCCAGGGATGCAACACCGTCTTTACGCAGGACATCGCCGAGGCCTGCGGGCTGCCCAGGCGCTGTATAGCCAACGGG
Organism: Paratractidigestivibacter sp.; assembly: GCF_963660155.1. Lineage (GTDB taxonomy): Bacteria > Actinomycetota > Coriobacteriia > Coriobacteriales > Atopobiaceae > Paratractidigestivibacter. The sequence goes on from NZ_CAVKWG010000026.1 coordinate 8,000, forward strand.
GAGTGCTCGACCGAGAACGCCCCGGACTCCGGCACCACCTCGGGCTCGCGCCAGACCGTCGTCACCGGCGAGGCCGTGCGCGGCGCGGCGTTCCTGCTGCGCGACGCCATGCTTGCCGTCGAGCGGGGGGAAGAGGTCCCCATGGGCCAGGTTCGCGCGGGCGGCGACGGCAAGACCTTCCGCTTCGAGGACGGGCACGAGTACACGGTGCCGGCCGAGGAGCTTATCCCCGGCCATGCCCGCGTGCCGGCAGACCCTGCGGCGTGCCTCGCCAAGCTCGAGGGCCGCGAGTTCTTCTACGAGTACTTCGAGCAGACCGATAAGCTGGGCGCCGACGTGCCGAACGCCAAGAGCCACATCTGCTACGGCTTCGCGGCGCACGTCTGCGTGCTGGACGAGGTGGGGCGCGCCTCCGAGTTCCACGCGGCGCACGACTCCGGGCGCGTGATCAACCCCATCGCCATCCAGGGCCAGATCGAGGGCGGTGTGCTCATGGGCATGGGCTACGCGCTCACCGAGGACTGGCCGCTCAAGGACTGCGTGCCCACGGCCAAGTACGGCACGCTGGGGCTTTTCCGCGCAGACGACATCCCCGAGATCCACGCCATCTACGTGGAGAAAGACGAGCAGCTGCCTGTGGCCTACGGTGGTAAGGGCATCGGCGAGATCGCCACGATCCCCGCCGCGCCCGCCGTGGCCAACGCTTATTTCGCCCTCGACGGCAAGCTCCGGCCGAGCCTGCCCTTGTCGGATACGTTCTACAGCCGCCGCGCGCACCGCGACTAGGGCGGCGCGGCGGCGCTCGGCCTCGGGAGCCCGGCAATCGTCGTTTGTGGCCGACGCGGCCGTTCCGAGCCCCGAAACCGACGTTTGTGGCCTTCTTGTCGTCAGATTAGCCCCGAAACCGACGGTTGTGGCCAACGCCCGTGGCCACAACCGTAAAAAAGAGGCGCGCGAGGGGCGGCGTGGCCACAACCGAAAATTACGGGGCTGAGTCCGTGCCGACCGGACCTTGGAACGTTGCGTATTCTTAACTACAACGACCTGCGGTTTTATACATGGGTTCAACAATCGACCCTTGCGACTAGGCTCTACGCTCTCATAAAATAATCACATTACATCCGTCGTATAAACCACAGACGTCAGACGCGCTGTTTAACTGGGAAATCAGAAAATCAGTTAGACACCCTGCAACTTTTGCTTAACAAATTGGCGTCAAACGGGTGTAAGCCCGAAACCGAAGCGTCACGTTAGAACGCTATCTTTAGGCACGAATCAGCGTAAGCGCGTCATCCCGACGACCAGCGGGCTGCGCGAGAACCTACCAAGGAGAGGAGGATGACGTGGCGGAACTGCTGAGGATGGAAAAAGTCAGCAAGCGCTTCGGCTCGTTCTACGCCAACAAGGATGTGGACCTTACCGTAGGGGAAGGTGAGGTCCACACGCTTTTGGGCGAGAACGGCGCCGGCAAGTCCACGCTCATGAATGTCCTCATCGGCCTTTATCAGCCGACCGAGGGCAAGATTTTCCTGCATGGCCAGGAGGTGCAGATCACGAGCCCCGGCATCGCCGTCGAGCAGGGCATCGGCATGGTTCACCAGCACTTCATGCTCATCGACGACATGACCGGACTCGAGAACATCATCTTGGGCGACAAACGCCACGGCTCGCCTTTGCTTAAGCTCGCCGACGACCGCAAGACGGTCGAGGAGCTCATGGGGCGCTACGGCATGGAGATCGACCTCGACGAGAAGGTCGGCGCCATGTCCATCGGCATGCAGCAGCGCGTCGAGATCATGAAGGTCCTCTTCCGCGGCGCCGACCTCGTCATTCTCGACGAGCCCACGGCGGTTCTCACGGACCTCGAGGTCGAGGGCCTGTTCGACATCATGCACTCGCTCACCGCCGAGGGCAAGTCGATCATTTTCATCTCGCACAAGATGCGCGAGGTCATGCGCATCTCCGACTACGTCACGGTTCTTCGCCGCGGCGAGTCGGTCGAGACCGTTAAGGTGGCCGACACCACCGAGCAGGAGCTCGCCGACCTCATGATCGGTCAGAAGTTCACCGAGAGCACCTACGTCAAGGTTGAGAACCCCGGCGACGTCGCCTTCGAGCTCAAGGGCGTCTCTTACCGCCCGGGCGTCAAACACGGTGGCCTCACCGACGTTAGCCTTGCCATCCACAAGGGCGAGATCCTGGGCGTTGCCGGCATTGACGGCAACGGCCAGTCCGAGCTCGCCTCCCTGGTCACCGGCCTCATCAAGCCTGAGGGCGGCGAGGTCGCGGGCCCCGACGGCGCGAGCATCGGCTTCTACACCCCTTCGAACTTCATCGAGCAGGGCATGGGCAACATCCCCGAGGACCGCAACAAGATGGGCCTCGTGGGCGACATGACCATCGCCGAGAACCTCGTCCTCAAGCAGACCGAGTCCGACCGCTTTTCGGTGGGCCACGGCGCCTGGCTCAAGCTCGACGCCATCCGCGAGTACGCCGAGCAGCTGCGCGACGAGAACGATATCCGCTGCACCTCCGTTGAGCAGACGGCGCGCAGCCTCTCGGGCGGCAACCAGCAGAAGGTCATCCTCGCTCGAGAGCTCGATGCGCGCCCCAAGCTCCTCATCGCCGTCTACCCGACGCGCGGCCTGGACATCGGTGCCACCGAGTTCATCCACAATCAGATTATCGCCCAGCGCGACGCGGGCTGCGCGGTGCTTCTCATCTCGGCGGACTTCGACGAGGTGCTCAAGCTCTCCGACCGCATCGCCGTCCTCTTTGAGGGCCAGATCATGGGCACCTACCCCGGCGCGAACCCTCCCATCAAGGAGATCTCGCTCGCCATGGCCGGAAAGTAGGAGGGGATACACATGGCAGAAATCAAGAACAACCAGGCCCTCTCCCAGGGCAAAAAGGAACCGAAGACGCCCCGTCGCGGAGCCGTGAACGAAGAGCAGCGCCGCGAGCAGCGCCTCATGGTGCTCACCCCGGTCGTATCGATGCTGCTCGCCCTCATTGTGGGCGCCGTCATCATCGTGTGCCTCGGCAAGAACCCCATCGAGGGCTACGCGGCCATGCTACAGGGCTCGGTCGGCGACCTCTCGAAGATCGGCAAGACGCTCGAGCGCGCCTGCCCGCTCATCTTCACATCGCTCACGGCCGTCTTTGCCTATAAGTGCGGCGTCTTCAACCTCGGCGGCGAGGGTCAGTTCATCATGGGCGGCTGCGCGGCGGCCTACGCGGTCATCACCTTCGGCCTCGACGGTGTGCCGGCGCTGCTCGTCGCCCTCGTCATGGGCATCATCTTCGGCGGCCTGTGGGGCCTTCTTCCGGGTATCCTCAAGATCACGCGCGGCCTGAACGAGATGATCACGACGATCATGTTCAACTACATCGCGCTGTACTTCATGGAGTTCCTCTACAAGAACGTCTACTCCGACGAGGGCCTGCCGCAGACGCCGGCCATGCCCAAGTCGGCCCACCTCGTGGACATCGGCCCCGCGCACGCCGGCGTGATCGTGGCCATTATCCTGGGCATCTTCCTGTGGTACCTGATCTTTCGCACCTCGTTCGGCTTCAAGATCCGCGCCGTGGGCCTAAACCCCACCGCCGCGCGCGTCAACGGTTTCCCGGTGCGCTTCCTGGTTCTTGCCGCCTTCGTCATCTCCGGCGCCGTGGCGGGCCTCGGCGGTGCCGTGGAGCTTTTCGGCAAGACCCCCTTCCGCCTGGCCGACGGCTTCGGCTCCGGCTTCGGCTTCGACGGCGTGGCCATCGCGCTGATCGCCCAGCTCAACCCCGCGGCCTCCATCGTCGTCGCCATCGTCTTCGGCATGCTCTCCACGGGCGGCACCATGATGCAGTCCGTCATCGGTGTGCCTACCGCCATCGTCGACATCATCCGCGGCCTCATCATCATCTTCGCAGTGGCCGGCATGGCCATGGTCAAGCTTCCCAAGGTGAAGGCCTTTATCACCGCGATGTTCTCCAAGGACAAGAAAGCTGAGGTGAGCGCGTAATGGACTTCATGGTCGCACTCCCCACCATCGTCAGGGCCATGGCCATGGGCGCCGTGCCCATCCTGCTCGCGGCCCTAGGTGAGGTCTTCTCCGAGCGGGCCGGCCTCGTGAACATCGGCCTCGAGGGCATCATGGCCGTCGGCGCCTTCGTCGCTTTCGCCGTGGGCAAGGCCACCGGCAATCTTTGGCTGGGCCTGCTCGTCGGCATGCTCGCCGGCGTGGCCATCAATATGATCTACGCCTTCTGCGCCATCACCCTGTGCTCCGACCAGACGGTCACGAGCATGGCCGTGAACATCTTGGCCCCGGCCATCGCGCTGTTCGGCTACAACCTGTTCGTCGGCTCCAACTCCGAGAACGCAACGGGCGCCCAGATGGCGAGCATCGCGATCCCCGGCCTATCCGATATCCCCATCATCGGCAACGGCCTCTTCAACCAATCGGCACTCGCCTACATCACCTTCCTGCTCGTGCCCCTCGTCGCGTTCTTCTTCAAGCGGTGTCGCTTCGGCCTGTCGTTCCGCTCCGTCGGCGAGAACCCCCAGGCGGCCGAGACCCTCGGCATCAACGTCATCGCGGTCAAGTACCTCGCCTGCGCCCTGTGCGGCGCTCTGGCGGCAGCGGGCGGCGCGTTCCTCACCATCTGCTACACCCCTATCTACACCGACGGCATCGTCGCCGGCCGCGGGTTCATCGCCCTGGCCACCGTCATCTTCGGGCGCTGGAGCGCGGTGGGCGTCATGCTCGCGAGCTTGCTCTTCGGCTTCTTCGACGGCCTCAACGTGGCCCTTCAGGCGTCTTTCCAGTCCGCCCCGGTCATGTTCTTCAAGATGATCCCGTACATTTTCACCATCGTCGCGCTCGTGTTCTTCGGATCAAGGCACGGCGGCCCCAAGGCCTGCGGCAAGCCGTATTTCCGCGAGTCGCGCTAGCGACCAGGGGCACATCGAGTGCTAAGGTAGGTATCTCGCGCGGGCTGTTCGGCGACCCTCAGCCCGCGCAGTAGTTTGCACGGCCCGCCATCGCGAGGGGCGAGACGGGATAGGAAGCGGGCACCCGCCCGCACAACCGAAGGGAAGAAACCATGTCCAAGATCAACCTCGACCGCCGTCAGTTCCTCGGGCTCTCCGGCGCCGCTGCCGCCACCATGGGCCTCGCTGCCTGCGGCGGCTCCTCTTCCAGCTCCAGCTCCGACTCCAGCTCCGAGAATAAGACCCGCAAGGTTGCCATGATCATGTCCGGCACCGTCACCGACGGCGGCTGGGACCAGGCCCACTACGAGTCCCTCAAGCGCGCCATCGAGAGCCACGAGGGCTGGGAGATGCTCGAGCCCAAGGAGAACACCGCCTCCGCCGACAACGCCACCGCGGCCGAGACCTACGTCGATCAGGACGTCGACCTCATCATCGGCAACGGCAACCAGTTCGCCTCCGCTTGGGCCGAGGTCGTGGCCGACGCCGCCGCCTCTCACCCCAACGTGCACTTCCTCATCACCAACACCAACGCCGACCAGGAGCTCGCCGAGTACGAGAACACCGACAACGTCGAGGTCGTCCTTCCCGACTTCGTGCAGCTCGGCTCCCTCGCGGGCGTCATCGCCGGCCTCATGACCCAGACGAAGTCCATCGGTTTTATCGGCGGCATGAAGCTCCCCTCCACGCTCAACAAGTACTCCGCGTTCCTGGCCGCGGCCCAGAAGATGGACGCCTCCATCACCGGCCAGTACAACTTCGAGGCCGGCTTCTCCGACGCCGCCAAGGGCACCCAGCTTGCCGAGCAGTGGATTGCTTCCTATAACGTCGACGTCATGTGGGGCGACGCTTCCGCCGTCGACAACGGCGCGCGCAAGGCTCTCGAGTCCGCCGGCGCCGACACCCACTTCGACATCTCCCAGCCCATCGACATCCTCGGCGACTCCCAGCCTACCGTCATCGCCTCCACGGTGACCGACTGGAAGATCGACCAGGCCATGGACGAGATCGAGGCCGGCACCTTCGGCAAGGGTAAGGCCATCACCGCCAACATGGAGAACGGCGGCGTCTCCCTCGGCAAGTTCTCCGACAAGATCCCGGCCGACGTCCAGACCAAGATCGACGAGTACGCCGAGCAGATCAAGACCGGCTCCTTCCTCACCGATGCTGAGGTCGAGGCCATCAAGTCCACCCTCTAGGGATAGACGGCACATAACGGGCCGGTCGGCTCGTTGCATTTGGGCGGGGCGTTTCGGCGCCCTGCCCTTTTTGCTGCGTAGTTATCCGTCGTGCCTTAAGCGAATCGAGCCTGTGATTATTAAGAAATGAACTAGGTTCATTCTGACGTTAGGCGACAGCTGTTAACCATCCCAAACTATAACGACCAGCTCAAAGCCCTATTCCTTCCGTTTGGAGAGAAACGTGGCCGCTCGCCGTATAACGGCATAACGTTACGGGTATTCGTCCGTAAAATTAGTTTGGCTGCAAGACTTTCTTTGAGAGGGGAGACGTCATGCAGGAACTCCGTGAGGTGGGACGCCCCGTGGTCCGTGTCGACGCCGCCGACAAAGTGACGGGTCGCGCGAAGTTTACCGACGACCTGTGCCCGAAGCCGTGCCTGGAAGCCAAGATTCTCCACTCGACCATCGCCAATGGCCGGGTGCTCTCCATCGATTACTCTGAGGCGCTCGAGGTCGAGGGCGTCGTTGCGGTCTACACCTGCTTCGACGTGCCCGAGTTCGCCTACCCAGTGGCCGGGCACCCGTGGTATGCGGACTCCGCCGCCGCGAAGCGCGACCAGGCGGACCGCCGCCTGCTGGACGACCGCGTGCGCATCTACGGCGACAACATTGCCGTCGTTGTTGCCGAGGACGCCGTGGCCTGCGACCGCGCCCTCAAGAAGATTCGCGTGGAGTACGAGGAGTACCCCGTGGTCTACGACGCCTTGGAGTCCCTCGCTGGCACGGACCCGCCCGTGCAGGCGCGCAAGCCCGACAACATCGTGGCCCATACCTGCGCGCGCACCTCGGACGACAAGCTTGCCGAGGCCGGCTACGAGACGGTCGAGCAGGCACTCGAGGACCCGGCCTATCACCACGTGTCCATCCACTGCGAGAGTCGCGAGCAGAGCCAGGTCCACATCGAGACCTGCGTCTCTTACTGCTACATGGAGGGCCACAAGATCGTCTGCGTCTCCTCCACGCAGATCCCGCACGTCGTGCGCCGCGTCATCGGCCAGGCGCTCGGCATCCCCTGGGGCGATGTGCGCGTCATCAAGCCCTATATCGGCGGTGGCTTCGGAACCAAGCAAGATGTCCACTACGAGCCGCTGAACGCCTGGATCTGCAAGCAGCTAGGCGGCCGGTGCGTCCGTCTCGAGCTGTCGCGCGAGGAGCTCTTCTGGGATACCTCGGGCCGGCAGCCCAAGACCTTCGACGTCGAGTGCTCCTACGGCGACGACATGGCGCTCCATGCCCGCAAGATCGTGGCCTACTCCAATACCGGCGGCTACATCCACCACGGCCACGCGCTCGTGCTCAACTCCGTGAACTCCTTCCGCTGGCTCTACCACACCTGCGAGGTGGCCACTCATTCGGAGGCCTATACCATCCACACCAACGGCCCGCACACAGGCGCCATGCGCGCCTACGGCGTGCCGGAGGGCAACTGGGCAGCCGAGTGCCTCATGGGAGACATCGCCTACGACAATGGGTGGGACGGCCTCGAGTTCCGCCTCAAGAACGTTTACACCGATGCCTTCGTGGACGAGTTCACGCCCGGCGGCGTCATCGCCGCGCACACTTGCGCCATCCCGGAGTGCGCGGCCAAGGGCAAGGAATACATCGACTGGGACCGCAAACGTGCCGAGTACGCAAACCAGGTGGGGCCGATTCGCCGCGGCGTGGGCGTCTCGTTTTTCGTGTACAAGACGGCCGTAGCCCCCTTCGCCCTCGAGACCGCCACGGCGCAGCTCACCTTGAACCAGGACGGAACCGTCCAGCTGCAGATGGGCGCGACCGAGATCGGCCAGGGGGCCGATACCGTCTTCTCCCAGATGGCGGCCGAGGCCATCGGCATCGACACCGAGGATGTCCATATCGTCTCGCAGCAGGACACCGACGTGACGCCGTACGACTCGGGCGCCTATGCCTCGCGCCAAACCTACGTGTCCGGCACGGCCGTCAAGAAGGCCGGCGAGACGCTGCGGGCCAAGATTCTCGCGTTCGCGCGGCGCCTCTCGCCGGATGCCCCCGGCGAGCTCGACCTGCGCGACCACGCCATTTGGGACGGTAACGGCGAGAAGGTCTGGGACCTGCCCGCCTTCGCCCTCGAGGCGTATTACAACCTGGACGCGGCCGACCAGCTGAGCGCCCACGAGACCGTCAACGTCCACACCAACGCCATCGCGGGCGGCTGCACCTTCGCCGAGGTCACGGTGGATATCCCCCTCGGGCAGGTCACGGTGGACCGCATCATCAACGTGCAGGATTCCGGGCGCCTCATCAACCCGAGGCTGGTCGAGCAGCAGATTCACGGCGGCATGGCGCAGGGCATCGGCTACGGCCTCTACGAGGAACTGCAGATCGACCCCAAGACCGCGCGCGTGCTCAACCCGACCCTGCTCGATTACAAGATTCCGACCACGATGGATCTGCCCGACCTCAAGGCGGATTTCGTCGAGAAGCCCGACCCCACGGGCCCCTACGGCAACAAGGCGGTGGGCGAGACGCCCGCTATCTCGCCGGCGGCCGCCATCCGCGACGCCGTCCTCAACGCGACGGGCGTCAAGTTCTATGTGGAGCCCATGACCCCTCAGCGCCTGTTCGAGGGCTTTAAGGAAGCGGGGCTGATCTGATGTACGACATCGAGTCTCTTTATGAGGCCACGAGCGTGGCCGACGCTTGCCGAGCGCTTGCCGCCGACCCCGAGGCAGAGGTCATCTCAGGCGGCACGGATGTGCTGGTCAAGCTGCGCGAGGGCAAGGGTGCGCCGGCTCACCTGGTAAGCATCCACGAGCTGCACGATGAGCTCGACGGCGTGCGGCTCGAGGACGACGGGATGGTCTGGGTGGGGCCGATCACCTGGTTCCACCACGTGACGATAAACCCCGTCATCCAGGCCACGGTGCCGACGCTCGGCGAGGCCTGCGACACCCCGGGCGGCCCGCAGCTGCGCGTCTCGGGCACCATCGGCGGCAACGTCTGCTCGGCCGCGACCTCGGCCGACACCGGCTCCACGCTCTTCGCCTACGGGGCGCTCCTGGACGTCGAGTCCGTGCGCGGCAAGAGGACCATCCCCATCGAGGAGTGGTACGCGGGCCCGGGCCGCAGCACGAAGGCGCGCGATGAGGTCCTCACCGGCATCCGCATCCCCCGCGACCACTACGAGGGCTTCAGCGGGCACTACTTCAAGTACGGCAAGAGACGCGCGCTCGAGATCACGACCATGGGATGCTGCTGCTTGGTTAAACTAGGCTCTGACCTGCGTACCATTGACGATATCCGTCTCGCTTTCGGCGTGGCGGGGCCCACGCCCATGCGGGCGCTCGCGGCCGAGGACGCGGTTCGCGGCGCGGACGTGGCCGAGGCCGCCGAGAGGATCGGTGAGCTCGCTGCCGCCTGCACGAACCCGCGCGACTCGTGGCGCGCGAGCAAGGAGTTCCGCCTGCAGCTTATCCGAGAGATGTCTAAGCGCTCTTTGGTCTATGCGGCGCGCAAGGGAGGGGCGAGCATCTGATGGACATGAGGATCTTGACCTGCACCGTCAACGGCAAGCGGACCCAGGTGGGCTACGACCCGCGCGAGAGCCTGCTCGACACTTTGCGAAACCGCCTCGGACTCACGAGCGTCAAGCGCGGCTGCGAGGTGGGGGAGTGCGGCGCCTGCACGGTGCTCATAGACGGCGTCGCTATCGACACCTGCCTTTACCTGACGAGCTGGGCCGAGGGCAAAAACATCCTGACCGTTGAGGGCCTGCAGGCACCCGACGGCACACTTAACCCTGTTCAACAGGCATTTATTGACGAGTTCGCGGTGCAGTGCGGCTTCTGCATCCCCGGCATCATCATGAGCGCCATGGAGATGATCGATTCGGGCAAGACCTACACGCGCGATGAGATCCGTAAGAACCTCTCGGGCCACCTCTGCCGCTGCACGGGTTACCAGAACGTGATCAACGGCGTTGAGCGCGCAATCGAGATCGTCCACGGCACCTGCGGCGAGCAGGAGTAGGGCGCCTTAGGCCTCAAGGGGAATGCCTCTCCGTCCCTCTCGCCGCGCCCGCGCGCAAGCAGTCCGAGCCAGTCACTGCTGGCAGGTTTACGTCGCCCGCAAAGAAAACGTTGCCGCTTGGTCTTCTTGCAAAGAAAACGGATTCGCTTGGTCCGTCCTGCAAGGAAAACGCCTCGCGTTGGTCGGTTTTGCAAAGAAAAGGCCCCCGCTTGGTCCCGATTGGACCAAGCGGGGGCCTTTTCTTTGCACCGCGTCCCTGTCGGTAAGCTCGGCGCCGGTACCAGATACGCGCAACGACGGGACCAGGAAGACGGAATAGCGATACTGAATAGGTGTGCCAATCGGCCCCAAACCGCAGGCGGTGACCTACGCCCAGTTGATGATGATGGTGGAGTCGTCCATCTTGCCGTTGCCCTTCTCGGCGCCGCTGCCTACGCGCACAGCGTAGCCGAGGCGCTCGAGGTCGCGCACGAATTTGGCGAGCTGCGTGGAATAGGTGTTGAGCAGACGGGCGGTCTGGATGGGGCTGATCATGTCCTGCTCGCGGCCGTAGATGATGTCGCAGATGGCGTCGGCCACGTAGGTGTTCGAGTTGCCCACGAGGTCGTTGTAGAAGGAGTTGCCCTCGCCTGCGCAGTCGATGTCGCTTGGGGCGAACTTGACCGAGAGCTGGGCCTTGCCGAACCTCGCGTAGGTGCGGATGCGGGCATCGGTGCGACCGATGGCGTTATGGATGGCCCACTTCATGGCGGAGGCGGCGAGCGTGTCGTTCTCGGCGATCTGGCGGTCGGGGCTGGCCGCGGCCACGAGGCGCTTGGCCTCCTCAGCGCTGACGATATCGACCATGTTTACCTCCGAACCGCGAGTCGAGTGCTTCTCTTCTCGCAAAAACGACGCTTTCTCAATCCCCGCTAGCATAACCGAATGCGAAGATGGACCCGTACGCGGGCCGCTCGGCGGCCGCTGGGCAGAGACGAGGGGGCGTATATGCATATCGAGAAGGTCGCCATCATCGGAAAGGGTGCCGTGGGCCTGCTCTACGGCTCTATGATCGAGTCGGCGCTGGGCGCGGGCACGGTCGAGTTCGTCATGGACGGCGAGCGCTACGCCCGTCACGCCGACGATGCCGTGACCATCAACGGCGAGCCTTGCGGCATCGCGACGGTGCCTGCGAGCAGGGCTCAGTTGGCGGATGCGGTCATCGTCACCATCAAGACGACGGGGCTCGCCGCGGCGCTTGACACCATGGAAGCGGTCGTCGGCCCGCAGACGCGGATCGCGTCGCTGTGCAACGGCATCCGCAGCGAGAGGGCGATCGCCGAGCGCTTCGGCTGGGGGCGCACGGTGCTCTCGGTCGCGCAGGGCATGGACGCGGTCTTTATCGGCGACGCCATGACGTACACGCACTCCGGCGAGATTCGCTTCGGCGCGGCGGAGGGTACCGAGGCCGGCGTAGTGGACGACCTCGCCGACCTGTACGCGCGGGCCGGCATCAGCCACACCGTTGAGACCGACATCGTGCGGCGCTTGTGGACGAAGCTCATGCTGAACGTCGGCCTCAACCAGACGTGCATGGTCTACGGAGGGACGTACGGCAGCGTGCTCGAGCCGAGCGGCGAGCAGCTGCGCTGTTTCGTGGCCGCTATGCGTGAGGCGCGGGCCGTGGCCGAGGCCGAGGGCGTGGGGCTCACCGAGGCGGACCTCTCGGCGATGGTGGATCTTGTGCGCGGGCTCGACCCCGCCGGCATGCCGTCGATGGCGCAGGACCGCGTGAACGGAAAGCTCACGGAGGTGGAGGAGTTCGCCGGCACCATCCGCGAGCTCGGACGTGCCCACGGCATCATCACGCCGACGAACGACTGGCTCTACCAGCGGGTTCGCGTCATCGAGGGCAGTGATTCGAGGTAGCTTGGTGTAAGGGTTGGCTCAAGTAATACGGGATGGTCATATGGCCGGCGAGTCGTTCGTTCTTAAGGGAAACATCTGCTGGAGCTCCTCGAAAACGGAGGTCGAGTGCGTCGAGGGCGGCTGCGCCGTGTGCGCAGGCGGCACATGCGCCGGCGTGTGGGAGGCGGCTGAGCTGCCCGACGTATACGCTGGCCTGCCGCTCATTGACTGTGGCGACGCCCTCGTGGTCCCTGGCATGAGCGACATACACGTGCATGCGCCCCAATACACCTTCCGCGGCCTCGGCATGGACCGCGAGCTGCTCGATTGGCTGAACGCCTATACCTTCCCCGAGGAGGCGCGCTACCGAGACCTGGACTATGCCGAGCGCGCGTACACCGTCTTTGTCGATGACCTGCGCCGCAGCGCCACGTGCCGCGCCGTCGTCTTCGGGACCATCCATGTGCCCGCGACCAAGGTCTTGATGAATAAACTCGAGGCCACAGGCCTCGTGAGCTACGTCGGCAAGGTCAACATGGACCGCAACTCGCCGCTCTCGCTCGTGGAGACGAGCCAAGCATCGGCAGCCGCCACCCGTCGATGGCTGGACGACGTCATTGGGCGCTACGAGCGCACGGCCCCGATCCTCACCCCGCGCTTCACGCCGAGCGTGACGGATGGCCTCATGAAGGACCTCGGGTGGATCCGCGAGGAGTTCGACGTGCCGGTTCAAAGCCACCTTTCCGAGAACCTCTCCGAGGTCAAGTGGGTCGGCGAGCTTTGCCCGTGGGCAAGCTGCTACGGCGAGGCGTATAACTTCTTCGGCCTTTTGGGCCCCCGCACGGTCATGGCGCACTGCGTCTACTCGACGGACGATGAGGTCGAGCTGCTGCGGCGCACGGGCACCTACGTGGCGCACTGCCCGCAGAGCAACACGCAGCTGGCCAGCGGCATCGCGCCGATCCGGCGCTATTTGGACGAGGGGCTCTCGGTCGGGCTCGGCTCCGACGTGGCCGGCGGTGCGAGTCTCTCGATGTGGCGCGCGATGAGCGATGCCGTGGCGGCCTCCAAGCTCCGCTGGCGCCTCGTCGACCAGGCGCTTGCGCCCCTCACCTGGCAAGAAGCCTTCTGGCTCGCCACCGTGGGCGGCGGCTCCTTCTTCGGCTTCGTCGGCAAGTTCGAGGAAGGCTACGAGTTCGACGCGCTGGTGGTCGACGACTCTGCGCTCGCCGGGCCGCGCGACCTCTTGCCCCTCGAGCGCCTCGAGCGCTGCGTCCACCTCGGCAGCGAGGGCGCTCGCCTCACCCGTAAATACGTCGCCGGCCGCCTCATCGACCTCGCATAAGACAAGGGGACGGTCCCTTCGTCTTATTTGCCGCGACGGAGGCTTGCAAGTGGTGACTGGGTCGGGCTGTACGCGCTCGGGCGTGGCAAGGAGGTCGGCAAATCATGAAGCCGGCGACACGCTGGCCGGAAGAATGTGCGGCCCGTGCCTGTCACCACTTGCGGGCACGACAGGTCGGCGTGTTCTTTTTGACCGGCTCCTAAAGGTGCGGAGCGGTGGCGCCGCTCTGCTGGGCAGCGCGGCAATTGCTGGTCGGTGTGTCAGGCATGGTTGCCCCCTGACGTCAGCGGAGAGGGGACGGCTGACCATGTATAACGTTTTACGAATTTCCTCGCAGGTCTCGGCATCCGTGGGATACGATGACGTTGTACAAAATGCGGTAGAGGGGCGTGTGAGACTTCTGTGCGCACCCACTTCAAGGTCTCGTCGCAATGCGATGACGTCTCCGCAGATTTCTTGCTGAAGGAACTCGGCTTATCGGGAGGGGAGAGATGAAGGCCTTGTCCGCGCAACAGGTCGAGGAGCGGTTCGGAATCACGCCCGAGCAGCTTGAGCAATGGGAGAAGTACGTCTCCCAGGGCATTCTTCCCAGCGAGCCGCGCGGTCCTGTTATCACGGGGCCCGGCCGGCCCATGAAGTTCGGGGAAGAGATGCGCCAGGTCGGGTTCAAGGAGCCGAAGAGCCGCGTGGCGCTCATCGACGCTCGCGCCGCCCAGCTCGGCCTCAAGCGCTCCGACTACCTTCGCGGCCTCGTCGATCGCGACCTGGCCTCGTCGGGACTTGTCTAGCCGCCGCCTGACGAACACCTGGTTAGTGCCGGCGCCCCGCCGACGCAGCGCCGTCCCTGCAAAGAAAACGGCTCCGCTTGGTCTGTCCCGCAAAGAAAACGGCTCCGCTTGGTCTGTTTGCAAAGAAAACGGCTTCGCTTGGTCCCGAACGCACCAAGCGGGCGCGTTTTCTTTGCAAAATTACCCCGAACGCACCAACTCGCCGCGTTTTCTTTGCGGCGAGGCCCCGAGCGCACCAACTCGCCGCGTTTTCTTTGCGGCACGGACCGCCCGGGGGCCCGAAACCCAGCCGAACATGTTGCTTGCCCCCGACCCTGCCGGCAAGCTCGGGAGACGTGCTCGCAGCCGCTTTGCGAAGGGCCGTCCTTCTCGTTCACGGGAATTAATGCAACGCTCACCTTGTAGCATCAAACGGTGCTTGAATATTGCCGCCGAGCTGCGTATATTCAATAGCAGACATATTGTTTGTTACCCAAACAAAATGTTGGATTCAAAATAGGGAATAGGCAGCGCCGACCAAAGGAGAGGCAACGTGAGCGAGAAGATCCAGTGGGCATGCAACCACATGCCGAAGAGCGACGACAAGCACCTCGGCATCATGAGCCTCGAGAACGTCGAGAAGGCCCGTTCCTTCCACGGGAGCTTCCCGCAGTACAGCGTGACCCCGCTCGCGCGCCTCGACGGCCAGGCCGCTCGCCTCGGGCTCGCCAACCTCTGCGTCAAGGACGAGTCCTACCGCTTCGGCCTCAACGCTTTCAAGGTGCTCGGAGGCTCCTTCGCCATGGCCAACTACATCGCGGACGAGACCGGCCGCGACGTGGCCGACTGCACCTACGATTACCTGACCTCCGATGAGCTGGCCCGCGACTTCGGCCAGGCCACGTTCTTTACCGCCACGGACGGCAACCACGGCCGCGGCGTCGCCTGGGCCGCCAAGCGCCTGGGCCAGAAGGCCGTCGTCCACATGCCCAAGGGCTCCACGAAGCCCCGCTTCGACAACATCGCAGCCGAGGGCGCGACCGTGACCATCGAGGAGGTCAACTACGACGAGTGCGTGCGCATGGCCGCGGCCGAGGCCGACGCCTGCGAGCGCGGCGTCATCGTGCAGGACACCGCCTGGGAGGGCTACGAGAAGATCCCGTCCTGGATCATGGAGGGCTACGGTACCATGGCCAACGAGGCCGCCGAGCAGCTGCGCTCCATGGCCATCAACCGCCCGACGCACGTCTTCGTGCAGGCGGGCGTGGGCTCTCTCGCCGGCGCCGTCGTGGGCTACTTCACCAACCTCTACCCGGACAACCCGCCCACCTTCGTCGTGGCCGAGTGCGCGCCTGCCGCCTGCCTGTACAAGGGCGCCGCGGCCGGCGACGGCGACCCGCGCATCGTCGACGGCGACATGCCCTCCATCATGGCGGGCTTGTGCTGCGGCGAGCCGAACATCCTCGGCTGGGACATCCTACGCAACCATGTCTCGGCCTTCGTGAGCTGCCCTGACTGGGTCACCGCCCGCGGCATGCGCCTGCTCGGCGCCCCCGAGAAGGGCGACCCGCGCGTCATCTCCGGCGAGTCCGGGGCCGTCACCACGGGCCTCGTTGCCACCCTCATGCTCGACCCCGACTACGCTGAGCTGCGCGACGAGCTCGGCCTCGACCGCACGAGCTCCGTCCTGTGCTTCTCGACCGAGGGCGATACCGACCCCGAGCAGTACCGTGAAATCGTCTGGGAGGGGGAGTACCCCACCTGCTAGGCTCCGCGCGCTGCCCGCATCGCAGATTGCACCAAGCTTTGCACCAACCCGCACCATGCTTCACCTGCGTTTCGTTTAATGGTTGCCAGTCAAGAGAAAGGTCTCGCAAAAATGGCTAAGGATCTGGATTTCGAGCTCATCAAGAAGACCGCCCAGGGCTATCAGGAGGACATGACCGCGTTTTTGCGCGCCATGATCTCCCACCCGTCCGAGTCCTGTGAGGAGGGTGAGGTCGTCGCCTGCATCAAGGCCGAGATGGAGAAGCTCGGGTTCGACGAGGTCAAGGTCGACGGCCTCGGCAACGTCATGGGCTTCATGGGCGACGGCGACAAGATCATCGCCATCGACGGTCACATCGACACCGTCGGCATCGGCAACCGCGACAACTGGGATTTCGATCCCTACGAGGGTTTCGAGGACGACCAGCTCATCGGCGGCCGCGGCGGCTCTGACCAGGAGGGCGGCGTCGCCGCCGCTACCTATGCGGCCAAGATGATGAAGGACATGGGCCTCATCCCCGAGGGCTACAAGGTCATGGTCGTCGGCACCGTCCAGGAAGAGGACTGCGACGGCATGTGCTGGCAGTACATCTACAACGTGGACGGCATTAAGCCCGAGTTCGTCATCTCCACCGAGCCCACCGACGGCGGCATCTACCGCGGCCACCGCGGCCGCATGGAGATCCGCGTCGACGTCCACGGCACCTCTTGCCACGGCTCGGCGCCCGAGCGCGGCGACAACGCCATCTACAAGATGGCCGACATCATCGCCGACGTCCGTGCCCTCAACAACAACGGCTGCAACGAGTCCACCGGCATCAAGGGCCTCGCCAAGATGCTCGAGCCCGAGTTCAACCCCGACCACTATGAGGACGCCCGTTTCCTCGGCCGCGGCACCTGCACCGTCTCGCAGATCTTCTACACGAGCCCGAGCCGCTGCGCCGTCGCCGACTCTTGCGCCATCTCCATCGACCGCCGCATGACTGCCGGCGAGACCTATGAGTCCTGCCTCGAGGAGGTCCGCAACCTTCCGTCCGTCAAGAAGTACGGCGACGATGTCAAGGTCTCCATGTACATGTACGACCGCCCCTCTTGGACGGGCGAGGTCTACGAGACCGAGGCTTACTTTCCGACGTGGATCAACAAGGAGACCGCGCCGCACGTCAAGGCCCTCGTCGACGCTCACAAGGCCCTTTTCGGCGACGAGCGCATCGGCTGCGAGAAGTCGATGAGCAAGCGCACCGGCCGCCCGCTCTGCGACAAGTGGACCTTCTCCACGAACTGCGTCTCCATCCAGGGCCGCTACGGCATCCCCTGCGTCGGCTTCGGCCCCGGCGCCGAGTCCCAGGCCCACGCCCCCAACGAGGTCACCTATAAGCAGGACCTGCCGACCTGCGCCGCCCTCTACGTCGCCGCGCTCAACCTCTACGAGCCGAGCGCCGAGATGGCCGACGCGACCGCGTTCCGCGCCACCCTCACCGACAACGACATCCGCTAGGCGGCTTCCCCTGGCGCCCCATCTAGGGGCACCAGGGGAAGCCGATGAATCACTAATTACCGAATTTATATGGAGAGGAATTTCAGATGAGCGAGATTCAGCAGTACCTCGATACTCTGTCCGGCCTCGATTTCAAGGGGCTCTACGGCGAGGACTTCCTGCACACGTGGGACAAGGCCACCGATGAGCTGCGCGCCCTTTACGCCACGGCCGCGGCCCTGCGCAATCTGCGCGAGCGCAACATCTCCACCAAGATCTTCGACTCGGGCCTCTCGGTCTCGCTCTTCCGCGACAACTCGACCCGCACGCGCTTCTCGTTCTCCAAGGCCTCGAACCTGCTCGGCCTCGAGCTCCAGGACCTCGACGAGAAGAAGTCCCAGATCGCCCACGGCGAGACCGTGCGCGAGACCGCCACGATGATCTCCTTCATGGCCGACGTCATCGGTATCCGCGACGACATGTACATCGGCAAGGGCGACGCCTACATGCAGGAGGTCTCCGAGTCCGTGCAGCAGGCCTACGCCGACGGCGTGCTCGACCACCGTCCGACGCTCATCAGCCTGCAGTCCGACTCCGACCACCCCACGCAGTCCTCAGCCGACCTGCTCTACCTCATCGAGGAGTTCGGCGGCCTCGAGAACCTCCGCGGCAAGAAGGTGGCCGTGACCTGGGCCTACTCGCCCTCCTACGGCAAGCCCCTCTCGTGCCCGCAGTCGCTGATCAGCCTGCTGCCGCGCTTCGGCATGGACGTCACGCTGGCCCACCCCGAGGGCTACGACCTCATGGCCGACCGCGTCGAGGCCGCCAAGGCCTACTCCGCCGAGAACGGCTGCACCTTTAAGCAGGTCAACACCATGGCCGAGGCCTTCGAGGGCGCCGACATCGTGATCCCCAAGTCCTGGGCCCCCTTCGCCGCCATGGAGAAGCGCACGAACCTCTACGCCGAGGGCGACGACGAGGGCATCAAGGCCCTCGAGAAGGAGCTTCTCGCCCAGAACGCCACGCACCAGGACTGGTGCTCCACGACCGACCTCATGGCCAAGACGGCCAACGGCCAGGACACCATCTTCATGCACCCGCTGCCCGCCGATATCTCCGGCGTCTCCTGCGAGCACGGCGAGGTCATGGCCGACGTCTTCGACATGCACCGCGTCGGCATGTACAAGGAGGCCAGCTACAAGCCCTACGCCATCGCGGCCATGATGTTCCTGCAGAAGGTCGCCGACCCCGTGGCCACGCTCGCGGCCCTCGAGGAGCGCGCAACCCCGCGCTGGTACCAGGCCTAAAACCTCACTTGCTTCATAACCGCCCGCCGGGTCAATCCCCCCCGGCGGGCGGCGTTCCTTAACGCGGCGCAGGCCCTGCCTGCGGCGGGTTGGGCGAAGCCTTACCGTTTTCCACCCTTAAAGGAGAGGGGCCCTCATGGGCAAGAAGATCGTCATCGCGCTGGGCGGCAACGCCCTCGGCAAGAACCTCCCCGAGCAGGCGATTGCCGTGCGCAACACGGCCGTGGCCATCGTCGACTTGCTCGAGCAGGGCAACGACGTCGCGGTCGTCCACGGCAACGGCCCGCAGGTCGGCATGATCGCCAACGCCATGACCGAGCTCACGCGATCCGACCCCGAGAAATACATCCCCTGCCCGCTGTCGGTTTGCGGCGCCATGAGCCAGGGCTACATCGGCTACGACCTGCAGAACGCCCTGCGCGAGGAGATGGAGTGCCGCGGCGTCACCCACGGCGTCACCACGGTCCTCACGCAGGTCGAGGTCGACCCGACCGACCCCGCCTTCGAGCACCCCACCAAGCCCATCGGGTCGTTCATGACGCTCGAGGAGGCTGAGGCCCTCAAGCGCGACCGCGGCTACGAATTCGTCGAGGACGCGGGGCGCGGGTACCGCCGCGTGGTCGCCTCGCCCAAGCCCCGCCGCATCGTCGAGCTGGACACCATCGACAGCCTCGTCGCGGCCGACCATGTGGTCATCTGCTGCGGCGGGGGAGGCGTCCCGGTCGTGCCCACGGGCGTCCACCATCACCTCAAGGGCGCGGCTGCCGTCATCGACAAGGACTTCGCGGCGGAGCTTCTCGCCGAGTCGCTCGATGCGGACTACCTCGTCATCCTTACCGCGGTGGAGAAGGTCGCCGTGAACTTCGGCAAGCCCGACCAGCGCTGGCTCGACGAGCTCACCCCCGAAGAGGCCCGCGCCTACATCGACGAGGGCCAGTTCGCCCCCGGCAGCATGCTGCCCAAGGTCGAGGCCTGCGTGCGCTTCGCCGAGTCGAAGCCCGGCCGCCACGCCCTCATCACGCTGCTCGACCGCGCGGCCGACGGCATCGCCGGCAAGACCGGCACCGTGATCCGCGCCGAATAAGACACCGGGACGATCCCTTGCGGACAAGTGGGACAGTCCGTTTGCGGACAAGTGGGACAGTCCCTTTGCGGACAAGGGGGACAGTCCCTTTGCGGACAAGGGGGACTGTTCCACTTGTACGCAATTAAACGCGCCGCAGGTAGCGCATAGCGTGTATAGTGGTGCCAACCGTTATCTCACCGGTGACGCAACGCCGGTCGGCCAGTGCTTGAGGAGGTGCGCGTGCGTCCAGACCTGAGGGCATACCTGCTCGGCGACGAGGGCTCGCGCGCCTTCGGCCCCGGTCCTCGCGAGCTGCTCCTGCGCGTCGAGGAGACGGGCAGCCTCCGTGCCGCCGCGGTGTCGATGGGCATGGCCTACACCAAGGCGACGCGCCTGGTAAAGGACGCCGAGGCCGCCTTCGGCTTCAAGCTGACCGAGCGGACCATCGGCGGGGCCGGCGGGGGAGGCAGCCGCCTCACTGACGAGGCGAAGGACCTGCTCGCCCGCTACGAGGCCTTCGAGCACGCCTGCACCGAGGACCTGCGACGCAACTTCGACGAGTGTTTCAGCGGCTTCTGCGGCGTGCCCCGCGTGGGCTGCGTGGTCATGGCGTCCGGCCTTGCCCGCCGCTTCGGCGCCAATAAGCTCATCGAGCCGCTGGCGGGCGTCCCCGTGCTCGAGCGCACGCTCGCAGCCTTGCCGGACGATACCCTCGACGTCGTCGTGGTCACGCGCCACCCCGAGGTCGAGGAGCTCTGCGACACGGTCGGCGTGCGCTGCGTGCGCCACGACGGCCCCTTGCAATCAGACACCGTTCGCGTGGGCCTCAAGGCGCTGCCGGGCGTCGCCGGGTGCCTCTTTGTGCCCGGTGACCAGCCGCTTCTTCGCGAGGAGAGCGTTCGGGCCCTGGTGGCGGACTTCCAGCGCCACCCGGGCAGCATCGTGCGTCTCGGCTGGAGGGGCGCCCCCGCGAGCCCGATCCTGTGGCCCGCCGAGGAACTGCCCGCGCTGGCGGCGCTCGAGGGCGACGCCGGCGGCAGCGCGCTTCTTGCCCGCAGACAGGAGCTCGGCGTCCGCGTGCGCATCGTCGAGGCAAGAGACGAGCTGGAGATCCGCGACTGTGATACGAGGGAGGACCTCGAGCGCCTCGAGGCCGCCCTCTAGGGTTTAAGGAGGACTTGCATGAAGATCCTTGCGAACGGCACCCTGGTCACGCCCGAGGGCGCGCGTCTTGGGGACGTCGCGCTCGACGACGGAAAGATCGCGCGCGTCGCCGACCACATCGACGCGGCCGAAGGCGACGAGGTCGTGGACGTCTCCGGCTGCTGGGTCTTTCCCGGCTTCATCGACGCCCACACGCACCTGCAGTGCTGGACGGGCATGGACTGGACGGCCGACAGCTTCGAGACGGGCACCCGCGCCGCGGCCTGCGGCGGCACGACCACCGTGGTCGACTATGCCACGGCCGACCGCGGCGTAACCATGCCCGACGCGCTCGCCGAGTGGCATCGCCGCGCCGACGGCACCTGCACCGCAAACTACGCCTTCCACATGGCGCTCGCCGAGTGGAACGAGGAGAACCGACGCGACCTCGCCGCCATGCGCGAGCAGGGCGTCTGCTCCTTCAAGACGTACTTCGCCTACGACCACCTGCGCCTGGACGACGCCGAGACGCTCGAGGTCCTCGAGGCCCTGAAGCCGCTCGGCGCCACGCTCTGCGTCCACTGCGAGAACGGCACGCTGGTCAATCGCCTGCAGCAGCGCGTCTTCGACTCCGGCGTGACGGGCCCCGAGGGGCACCCCTTAAGCCGCCCGGACGTGTGCGAGGCGGAGGCCATCGGCCGCCTGCTCTACATCGCGCGCCTCGCCGGCGACGCACGTGTGAACGTCGTGCACCTCTCGACGAAGCTCGGCCTCGAGGCCATCCGCGACGCCAAGGCGCGCGGCCAGCAGAACATCTTCGTCGAGACCTGCCCGCAGTACCTGCTGCTCGACGACTCACGCTACAAGGAGGAGGGCGACGACGGCTTCGCGGGCGCGAAGTACGTGATGAGCCCGCCTCTGCGCAAGCCGGCCGACGTCGCGGCCCTGCGCGACGCGCTTCTTGCCGGCGAGGTCGACACCATCGCCACCGACCACTGCAGCTTCAACCTCCACGGGCAGAAAGAGCGCGGCCGCGGCGACTTCCGCAAGATCCCCAACGGCGGCGCGGGCATCGAGCACCGCCCGGCGCTCGTCGCCACGAGCTTCGCGGGCCAGCTCGGCCCCGAGGACCTTTGCCGCCTCATGAGCGAGAATCCCGCGCGCGTCTTCGGCATGTGGCCGCGCAAGGGCCGCCTGGCCGAGGGCGCCGACGCCGACGTGTGCGTGTGGGACCCCGAGGCCCGCTGGACCATCAGCGCCGCCACCCAGCACCAGGCCGTCGACCACACACCGTATGAGGGCTTCCAGTGCCGCGGCCGCGCGCATCTCGTCTACGTGGGCGGCGAGCTCGTGGCTAAGGACGGCGAACCCACCGGCGCCAAGCCCGGCGCCTTCGTCTCTCGATAGGACGAAGGGGCTGTCCCCCTCGTCTTATCATGTGATTGCGTACCAGCTCATAGGAGCAGTGCATAGAGAAAAGGAGAACCACCAATGAACAAGGCCATCGTTACCGACAAGGCCCCCGCGGCCCTCGGCCCCTACTCCGCCGGCGTCGTCTCCGGCAACGTCATCCACGTCTCCGGCCAGCTCGGCGTCGTGCCCGAGACCGGCGAGTTCGCGGGCGAGACCGCCGTCGAGCAGGCCCGCCAGAGCTTGACCAACGTGCAGAACATCCTCGAGGCCACCGGCGCCACCATGGCCAACGTGGCCGAGACCACCGTGCTCCTCGCCGACCTGGCCGACTTCGCGGCCGTGAACGAGGTCTACGCCGGATTCTTCACCGAGCCGTACCCCGCCCGCGCCTGCTTCGAGGTCGCCGGCCTGCCCAAGGCCGCCAAGGTCGAGATCAAGGCTGTGGCATACCTGTAAGCCTAAGCCTTACCGAGCAACAAGAAAACCGGCCGCGACGTGCATCGCGGCCGGTTTTTTCTGTTGCTTGAATTCGAGCTGAGGAGCTCTTGCGCTATTCGGCGTCTTCGGTGCCCGGCTCGGTCTCCTCGGCGGCCTCGGCCTCGGGCTCCTCGTGCGGAAGGTCGCTGCCGCAGTGGCAGCACTTGGTGGCGCCGGGCTTGACCTCGTCCAGGCAGTAGGGGCAGGTGGGGGCGGGAGCAGCCTTCTCCTCCTCGTGATGGGCGGCCTTCTCGGCGAGCTTCTCGGCGGAGTTAACGGCCTTGACCAGCAAGAACACGATGAATGCGACGATGAGGAAGTTGATGATCGCGCCGATGAACTTACCGAAGTTGATGTTGGTGCCGGGGACGACGAGGCCGCTGATGGAGTCGATGCCGCCGCCGATGAGGGCCGCGATCAGCGGGTTGATGATGTTGTCGGTGAGCGCGGTCACGATGGAGGTGAACGCACCGCCGACGATGACGCCGACCGCCATGTCCATCACATTGCCGCGGTTGATGAACTCCTCGAACTCCTTGAGCATCTTCTTCATTCGATCCCTTTTCCGTTTGCTTGCAAAGCTTGTTAACTATAGCGTTTGAGCGGCCGCTTAACGGTTGGTTCAGCACATATCACGCCCTTTGGAGCTCGTGGCCGCGCAGGCTGCCGGCAAAGACGGGTTCGGTGAGGCGCGCGGCCAGCCTGCTCGCGGCGGCAAGGGCGCCGGGCGTCTCGGCTTGGTTGACGACCACGGTGTCCGCCAGCGCTTCCGCGGCGATGATGCGGGCGATGAGCTCGGGCGTCGCTGCGTCTGCCTGCGCGCATCCCGCGAGCTCGCAGAAGAGCTCAGGCCGGTGCACCGCGCTTGCCACGCGCCCGCCGAAGCCGCTCGCGCCCACGACGAGAATGGCCCGCTTCGCCTCCTGCGGCACGACCGGCTCCCACGCCGCGTGCGCCTTGAGGGGCAGCCGCTTGCTGCCGTCCGCCTCGACGAGCACGTAGTCTGCGAGCGCCGCCAGGCGCCCGAAGCCCATTGCGGGGGCGGCGAGCTTGCCCTTCTCGGCGGGCTCGCCGACGCAGGCGACGCCGTGCTTCGCCAGGGAGGCCGCCACCGCCTCCTCGTCGGTCCCGCTCACCGTGGCCACGTCGTCGAACGGCAGGATCCGCGTGCTCGTGGCCAGGACAACGGTGGAACCGTCGTCGATGAGCTCGCGGGAAAGCTCGCGCAGCAGGGTCGTCTTGCCGCCGCTGCCGACGACCGCCGTGACCCCTCTGTGCACGCGAAGCGCTTCCTGCAATTTCATTAGGCAACCTAACAATTAGTAAGAAATCAAGCCGCACATAACGAGTTGCAAACACATCCGAGCAGCTAAGCGTTGATGCAAGCAGGATATAACGCCCATACGCTTTGCTGTTACCATTGATAGGTCGATTGTAACGCCAAGCGTTAAGGGAGGGGTCTCGATGCTGGTCTACGTTCGCGGCGCGGGGGACATCGCCACGGGCATCGCGCTGCGTCTTCACCGCTGCGGCCTGCAGGTCGTCATGGCCGACCTCGCCGTTCCCACCTCCATCCGCCGCACGGTCTGCTTCTCGGAGGCTATCCGCCTCGGCGAGACGACCGTCGAGGACGTGCGCGGCGTGCTCTGCGCCGACGCCCAAGCGGCGCGCTCGGCCGTCGCCGCGGGCGACGTGGCCGTGCTCGTGGACCCCGAGGCGGCCCTTGTGCCCGCGCTCGCGCCCGACGTCCTCGTCGACGCCATCCTCGCAAAGAAGAACCTCGGCACCACCCGCGGCATGGCCCCCGTCGTCATCGGCGTGGGCCCCGGCTTCACCGCCCAGGTGGACGTGGATGCCGCAGTTGAGACCATGCGCGGCCACTACCTTGGGCGCGTTTATTACCAAGGCTCGCCCATTGCGAACACGGCGATCCCCGGCCTCATCGGCGGCTACGCCGGCGAGCGGGTGCTTCGCGCCCCCGCCGACGGCGTCTTCGAGCCCTGCGTGCGCATCGGGGACGAGGTCCACGCGGGCGATGTCTGCGGCACCGTGGCCGGCCAACTCATGTGCGCGACCATCGACGGCGTCGTCCGCGGCCTTCTGCAGGAGGGCGTCGAGGTCCGACGCGGGCTCAAATCCGGCGACGTGGACCCGCGCTGCCGCCCCGAGTACATCCGCACGACCTCCGACAAGGCGAGCGCCGTCGGCGGGGGAGTGCTCGAGGCTATTCTTCATCTCACAGGTGCTTTGACCTGCGGCGGGTTTGCGTCGAGCAGCCCTGCGCCCGTGGTGGCCGCGGCCGCGGCCGAGGGTCTCGACCTCGACGGCGCGGAGGCGTTCGCGTGAACGATGTCGCTGGAACCATAAACGACCCCAAGATCCTCGCCGCCGCCCGCGCCGAGCTCGCGGCGGGCCGGCCCGTCGCCCTGGCGAGCCTGCTCTCCACCAAGGGCTCGATGCCTCGCCACGAGGGCGCCCGCATGCTCGGCCTCGCCGATGGCTCCTACCTGGGCACGGTCGGCGGCGGCAACATCGAGTTCATCGTCCAGCGCCGCTGCGGGGAGCTTCTTCGCGCCGCCTCGGCGGGCGGGCCCACGCCCGCGTCCCTCGAGTGGATGACCCACGAGAAGAACGCCATGGCCTGCGGCGGCGACGCGCTTCTCGCCGTCCGCCTTTTGGGCGCGGGCGACGCCGCGTGGCTCGACGACCTCGCGCGCGCCGTCGATTCCGGCGAGGCCGCCTGGCTCGTCGAGGACTGGTCCGACCCGTCCGCCCCGCGCGTCTTTGTGCTTTGCGAGGGCGACGGCTGCGACGTGCCCGCCTGGGACGAGGGGCGCTTGCGCTACGCCGAGCCTGTGGGCGCCGAGCCCGTCTGCTACGTCTTCGGCGGCGGCCATGTGGGGCGGGCGCTCGTGCCCGTGCTCGCCTCGGTCGGGTTCGTCGTGGACGTCGTTGATGACCGCGAGGGGGTCTGCGACCCCGCGAATTTCCCCGCCGCGCGTAACGTGACCTGCGGCGCGTTTGAGGACCTCGACTCCTATACGCACATCACCCCGCGCGACTACGTCGTCGTCCTCACCCATGGGCACCTGGGCGACGCCGCCGTCCTCGAGCGCGTCTTGCCCCACCGCCCGGCCTACGTGGGCTGCATCGGCAGCCGTCGCAAGGCCGCCTTTGTCCGCGACGCCCTCGTGGAGCGCGGCATCGACCGAGCGGCCGCCGACGCGGTCCACCTGCCCATCGGCGAGGACATCCTCGCCGTCACCCCCGCCGAGATCGCGGTCTCCATCGCTGCGCAGATCATCCGCTGCCGCGCCGAGCTCCGTCCCCAAAAGCCTCATGGAAAGGTATGAAACATGATTGACAGAAGGCAGTTCGTCAGCGGCTCCGTTGCCGCCATCGCTACTCTGGGCCTCGCGGCTTGCGGCGGGAGCTCCAGCTCCAGCAGCTCCGACTCCAGCTCCAGCACCGCCACCACCAGCCCCGATGCCAAGACCATCACCGTCTTCGCGGCGGCTTCCATGACCGAGTCCCTCACCAAGGCCGGCGATCAGTTCAAGGTCGCCAACCCCGGCTACGAGCTCTCTTTCAACTTCGATTCCTCGGGCACCCTGAAGACCCAGATCGAGGAGGGCGCCGACTGCGACGTCTTCATCTCCGCCGGCCAGAAGCAGATGAACGCCCTGGATGCCGAGGCCGAGAAGGACCACGAGGAGGGCCTCGACTTCATCGACCACTCCACTCGCTTCAACATTCTTGAGAACAAGGTCACCCTGTGCGTGCCCGACGGCAACCCCAAGGGCATCGAGAGCTTTGACTCCCTCGCCGAGCACCTGAAGACCGGCGACGTCTTGCTCTGCATGGGCAACTCCGACGTGCCCGTGGGCCAGTACACCCAGAAGATCCTTGCCTACTACGAGCTTGACGAGGATGCCCTGGCCAGCGCCGGCTGCATCACCTACGGCTCCAACGTCAAGGAGGTCACCACGCAGGTCTCCGAGGCCGCCGTCGACTGCGGCGTCATCTACAAGACCGACGCCTTCTCCGCCAGCCTGACCGTGGTCGACGAGGCCACCAAGGAGATGTGCGGCCAGGTGGTCTATCCGGCTGCCGTCTGCAAGAACGCGCCGCAGGCCGAGGGCGCCAAGGCCTTCCTCGAGTTCCTCAAGGGCTCCGAGGCCTCTGCCGACTTCGAGGAGGTCGGCTTCACCCCGCTGGCCAGCGCTTAAACCTGCAAAGGGGACAGTCCCTTTTGCAGGTTCACCAGCAAAAGGGACTGTCCCCAATGTTGGTGGCATGAATGTAAGGACGACGATGGATTGGTATCCGCTCTATAACTCGGTGCGCATCGCCGCCGTCTCCACGGTGGCCGTCTACTTCCTGGGAATCTTCCTGGCAAACGTCGTGGCCAAGGCCCCGCGTCTGGTCAAGGGCGTGCTGGACGTCATCCTGACGCTGCCCTTGGTCCTGCCGCCCACCGTTGTGGG
Source organism: Paratractidigestivibacter sp. (assembly GCF_963660155.1). Classification (GTDB taxonomy): domain Bacteria; phylum Actinomycetota; class Coriobacteriia; order Coriobacteriales; family Atopobiaceae; genus Paratractidigestivibacter. The sequence goes on from NZ_CAVKWG010000026.1 coordinate 35,351, forward strand.
ATACCTGCTGCTCGTGGTCTTTGGTCCCAAGCGTGTGCTTGGCGCGTGGCTGCTGGAGACCTTCTCCATCAAGATGACCATGGTCTGGTACGCGGCCATTCTCGCCACCATCGTGGTGAGCTTCCCGCTGATGTATCGCACCACGCGCGGCGCCTTCGAGTCCTTTGACGAGAACCTCGCGGACGCCGCGCGCACCTTGGGCCGCTCGGAGACCTGGATCTTCTGGCATGTCAAGATGCCGTACTGCCAGCAGGGCATCGTGGCGGGCGCGGTCCTTGCGTTTGCCCGTGCTCTGGGCGAATACGGCGCCACGGCAATGCTGTGCGGCTACACGCCGGGCTCAACGGCCACCGTCTCCACCACGGTCTACCAACTGTGGCGCACCGGAGACGACGCGGGCGCCCTTGCGTGGGTGATGGTCAACCTGGCCATCTCCGCCGTGGTGCTTCTCGCCATGAACTGGTTCGAGGGCCGCTCAAAGGAGAAGCGCGCCACGGCCGGCGCGGGCAGGAACGCCGCAGCCGCGGGAGGTGCGCGATGAGCCTCTCCGTCAACGTCAAGAAGCGGCTAGGCAGTTTCAACCTTGATGTCGCCTTCGAGGTGGAGCGCGCCGACGAGACGCTCGCCCTTCTCGGCCCCTCGGGCTGCGGTAAGTCCATGACGCTCAAGTGCATTGCCGGCATCGTCACTCCTGACGAGGGCCGCATCGTGCTGAACGAACGCGTGCTCTTTGACAGCAAGGCGCACGTTAACCTGCGCCCGCAGCAGCGCCGCGTGGGCTACCTCTTCCAGAACTACGCGCTGTTTCCCAACATGACCGTGGAGCAGAACGTCTCCTGCGGCATCCTGGACGGCAGCCGAGAAGAGCGCGCCGCCCGCGTGGCCGAGCAGGTCAGAGCCTTCCGGCTGGAGGGCCTGGAGGGCAAGCGCCCCGCGCAGCTCTCCGGCGGCCAGCAGCAGCGCGTGGCCCTGGCGCGCATCATGGCAAGTCGCCCCGAGCTGCTGCTTCTTGACGAGCCGTTCAGCGCTCTCGACGGCTACCTGCGCTGGCAGCTGGAGCTCGAGCTCACGGACACGCTGCGACAGTTCCCCGGCGGCTCCGTCTACGTGAGCCACAACCGCGACGAGGTCTATCGCATGTGCGACACCGTGTGCGTGGTCTCGGGCGGCCGCTCCGAGGAGAAACTCAGCGTGCCCGAGCTCTTCGCCACGCCGACGACGGTCGCCGCGGCGCTCATCTCCGGCTGCAAGAACGTGAGTGCGGCTACGGTGGGGGAGGACGGCCTTCTGACCTGCGCGGACTGGGGCGTGCGCCTGCGCACGACGCTTCCGGTGCCAGCCGCCTGCGACCACGTTGGCATCCGCGCCCACTACTTCGCCGTGGAGGCTGTCGGAGCGGACGGGGAGCCAGCGGGCGAGAACCGCGTTTCCTGCACGGTCAGCCGCGTCATCGACAACACCTTCTCGACCATCGTCATGCTGCAGGCCCCCGGCGGCGGTCTGCTGCGCTACGAGTGCGAGAAGGACGCATGGACGGCGCTTGGCAATCCACAGCAGGTCAGCGTGGGTATTGCGCCCGAGTGCGTGATGCCTCTGGCAGGTGACCCCGCGTGATCGACGGCCAGGGCCGGCAGATCGGCTACCTGCGGCTCTCGGTGACCGACCGCTGCAACTGCCGCTGCACCTACTGCATGGCGGAGGGCGGCGTGCCGATGCTGGGTCACGCGGACATCCTCTCCTTCGAGGAGCTCACGGCCATCGTGCGCGCCGCGGCGGAGCTCGGCGTGACCAAGGTGCGCCTCACGGGCGGCGAGCCCCTTGTGCGCCGCGGCATCGTGGACCTCGTGCGCATGGTGGCGGCGGTCCCGGGCGTGGCCGAGGTCGCCATGACGACAAACGCGTGCCTGCTTGCGCCTGTAGCGGCGGAGCTGCGCGAGGCGGGACTGACTCGCCTCAACGTGAGCCTGGATACCCTGCGCGCCGACCGCTACGAGAAGATCACGCGGGGAGGCCGGCTGGAGGACGCTCTTGCGGGCCTTGAGGCGGCGCGCGCGGCCGGCTTCGAGCACACCAAGATCAACTGCGTGCTGATGGGCGGCGTGAACGACGACGAGGTGGCGGACGTGGCGGGGCTTGCCAAGGGCGAGCCCTACGACGTGCGCTTCATCGAGCTCATGCCCATCGGCCCTGCCGCCACGTGGCCGCAGGGGAGCTTCGTCTCTGCGGACGTGGTGACCGAAACCCTGCCTGAGCTGCGCTTTATTGGCCGCGAAGGCGTGGCCGAACTCTACCAGGCAAAAAGCTGGGCCGGCTGCGTGGGCCTCATCCGCCCGATGAGCCACAAGTTCTGCGACGGCTGTTCCCGCATCCGCGTGACGGCCGACGGGCGCCTCAAGCCCTGCCTGCACTCGGCCGCAGAGATCGGCCTGCGCGGCCTGGGGCATGACGAGCTTCTTGCCGCGCTGAGGGCCGGAATCGCCGCCAAGCCGAAGTATCATCACATGGACGAGAACCACGCGAGCGAGTCCGCGCGCGACATGAACGAGATCGGGGGATGACGTCGGTGTCCGAGGACCTCACGCACATAAACGAGCAGGGCCGAGCTCGCATGGTGGACGTCTCGGCTAAAGAGGCGACGCAGCGCGTGGCGCGTGCCGCGGGCTTCGTGCGCATGGCCCCGGAAACGCTCGAGCTCGTGCGCACGGGCGGCTGCAAGAAGGGCGACGTTCTCGCCGTGGCGCAGGTCGCGGGCATCATGGCGGCCAAGCGCTGCTGGGAGCTCGTGCCCATGTGCCACCCCATCCAGCTCACGGGCGTCGACGTGCGCTTCTCGCTGTTCGACGGCGAGAAGGACGGCGTGGGCTGTGGCGTTGCCATCGAGGCCGAGTGCCGATGCTGCGGCCAGACCGGCGTGGAGATGGAGGCCCTGACCGCGGCCTCCGTGGCCGGTCTCACCATCTACGACATGCTCAAGGCTGCGCAGCGCGACATGGTGATCGACCAGGTCCGCCTTCTCGAGAAGTCTGGCGGCAAGTCCGGCCACTTCGTGCGCGAGGACACGTCCGATTCAAACGCGCCGCAGGCCACGGGCACCGTCGTCGCCGTCAGCGTGAGCGAGCGCAAGGGTACCCGCAAGGTCCCGCAGGACGCTATCAAGCTCGTCGTGGGCGCGGGCGTTTCGGGCGACGCCCACGCCGGCAACTGGCACCGCCAGGTGAGCCTTCTGCCCGAGGAGTCCGTCGATCTCATGTGCGAGAAGCTCCCCAAGCTTGCCGCCGGCGACTTTGCCGAGAACATCCTCACGCGCGGCATCGACCTCAAGGCGCTGCCCGTGGGCACCGTTTTGCGCGTCGGCGAGGCCGAGCTCGCCATCACCCAGATCGGCAAGACCTGCCACAACGACTGCGAGATCCGCCGCCTGACGGGCGACTGCGTGATGCCGCGCGAGGGCGTCTTTGCCGTCGTCACTCGCGGCGGCCTCGTCCGTCCCGGCGACGCCATCGAGACAAGGAGCTAGCCGTGAAACTCATCCGCACCGAGGACGCCGTGGGGCAGGTTCTCTGCCAGGACATGACGCAGATCATCCCGGGCAAGTCCAAGGGCCCGCGCTTCAAGAAGGGCCACGTGGTCACCGAGGAGGACATCCCCGTGCTGCTCAGCATGGGTAAGGTGAATCTCTACGTGTGGGAGATGGAGCCAGGCATGGTGCACGAGAACGACGCCGCGCACCGACTGGCGGCACTGTGTCTGGGGCCGGGGACCGTGGCCGCGGGCGAGCCCTCCGAGGGCAAGATCAACATCAAAGCCGCAACCGACGGCGTGCTTCTCGTCAACACCCAGAGGCTGAACGCCGTCAACGCCACCGACGAGGTCATGGTGGCCACGCGCAAGGGCGGCTTTGCCGTGCGCGAGGGCGAGGCGTTGGCGGGGACGCGCGTGATCCCACTGGTCGTGCGCGAGGAGGTCCTTCTCGCCGCCGAGGCTGCCGCCGCGGGCGAGAAGCTCCTGGAGGTCCAGCCATTCGTTGTGAAGACCGCAGCCGTCATCGCCACGGGCTCCGAGGTGGCATGCGGCCTCATCGAGGACGCCTTCACGCCCGTCATGGTGGAGAAGCTCGCCGCGTACGGCATTGAGGTCACCTACACAGTGACGCCCGGCGACGAGATGGACGCCGTGGTGGCGGCCATCAACGAGGCGCACGAGGCGGGCGCTGAGCTCGTGCTCTGCACCGGCGGCATGAGCGTGGACCCCGACGACAACACCCCCGGCGCCATCAAGCGCGCGGGCGCGCGGATCGTCACGTACGGAAGCCCCGTGCTGCCCGGCGCCATGCTGCTCGTGGGCTATTTCGACGAGAACGTGGCCGGCGAGAAGCTCGAGCGCCCCGTGCCCGTCCTGGGCGTTCCCGGCTGCGCCATGTACAACAAGGCGACGGTGCTCGACCTCGTGCTGCCGCGCGTGGCGGCCGGCGTCCCGATGTCCAAGCAGGACTTTGTCGTCATGGGCGAGGGCGGCTTCTGCCTCGGCTGCAAGCCCTGCACCTTCCCCATCTGCCCCTTCGGCAAGTAGGGGAGCAACTAGGACTCTATCTGCCAATAAAACAAATCCCAGGCTCCTCAGTCATTTTGAAGCTGAAGAGCCTGAGATGTTCACTGGCCCTTTTCTAAATCCCGGCTGGGCGCGCAGTCTACAGCCCCAGGAGCTCCTTCTTCTTCTGGTCGAACACTTCCTGAGTGATAGTTCCGTTATCGAGTAGCTTCTTGTAGCCGAGAAGCTCATCCGCCGCTCCGATGCTACTTGCTGCCGAGGCGGCCGAGGTGGGTTTGTCTAATGCCTTAACGTACATCGAGACGCACACCAGTGAAATTCCTGCGAGCAGCATGAGATCCATTGCTAGCGCAGGCGCCATACACGACGTGTCATCGAGTAGGTAAATCCATTCATTTGTTTCTGAAATGCAGCAACCCATGTATGCCAGTTGGAACACGATTGGCAGCGCCCATGCCAAGTGCGATACATCCCTTTTCTTCGTCTGCAAAATGCCAAGCACAAGTAGGGACGCGAGTGCGGCAAGCTCGAGGTACCGGCCCGGCTGAAGAGTCAGACCATAAACGTGGTAATCGTTAAAGCCGAGGATTACGTCCAAGAGCACATAAGCGGCTAGGGCACCCAATCCAACCAGCGTGTCCGTCCTGCTGAGAGCAAGAAGCGAAATAGCAATGACCAAGATCCCTAGGGTTCGAAGAACAACAAAGTCGACATCAGTGTGCGAATAGCTAAGAAAGTATAGTGAGAGAGTGCCGAGCGCGAACACGGCGATTGTGGCATGTATCAGTAGACATGCCGCAGCGAGCCGAGGCGGTATCCGCGGGTTTATGCTCTTCATGCTTGGTCCCGGAGTTTCTGATTTGGTCATCTCGCCCATGCCGGCCCCCTAGACAAGCTTAAGGAGCTGGTCTTTTTTGGCCTGGAGCTCCTCCTCGGTGATGACGCCCTGTTCTTGCAGCTCCTTGTACTTGGCCAGCTCGGCATCAATCTTCTCGCTTGTAGGGGTGTCGGAGCCTGCGCCCTTATCGGGCAGTGCGCTCACGATGACGGCTGGGGTGAAGGCAAAACCGAAGAAGCCGATGAACCAGAGCTTGCCGGTGATGTCTCTGTAGCCCTTGTGCTCGGCAACCTTCGCGATTAGCTGCATCGCCATCACCCACGCGACGATGTAGCAGACGAGCAGTGCCAATACAATCCACTCGAGGCCGTACATAACTACCTCCCTTCGCGCGGCTTGAGCTTAAGCTCAAGCCCTTCTACCTAAGAACAAGGTAGAAGGCGGGGAGTTTTCCTTGAGCGGTTTCTGAAGGCGGGGCGCACCGTCGTCGTGGTTGTAAAACTGTACTAAAATCGAGTAAGAATCCGGCAACTAGGGAGGCCTCACATGCGCATCGTTTCCTCAAAGACGCTTCGCAACGACTACTCGGCCGTCGCGGCCGACGCCCACGAGTGCGGCGAGCCCATCTTCGTCACGCGCAACGGCGCCGAGGACCTTGTCGTCATGAGCCACGAGGCGTTTCTCGCCAGGGAGAGGATGCTCGACGAGCGGGCCGCCGTCCTGGAGGCCGAGGCGGACTACCGCCTGCGCGGCGTCTCCTACGGCCTAGACGACGCCGCCTCCATGCTGCGCGCGGCGCGCTCCGCCCAGGGCGTCGCCTGATGGTGCGCCTGCTCGCAAGGGCCTACGAGGACCTGCTCGGCCTCGACGCCCACCATGGCCGCACCGGCGGCGCGGAGCCGTTCCCCTCGGACGTCGTAATCGATAAGCTCCGCCTGCTCGAGGAGTTCCCGCTCGCGGGCCCGCTGCACCACGACCGGTATCTGGCCGACCGCGGATACCGCAAGCTCCTCGCAGACAAGTGGCTTGCCATATACCGCGTCGAGGGCAATGACGTGCTGGTCGCGCGCGTATTTCACCAGAGGGCGGACTACCTCAAGGGCCTCAAAGGCGCTTTTGGCGAATAGCCACGGCGACAAGGTCGGTCACGGCAAGAAAGGCCGAGACGGCGACGTGCTCGACGAACGGGATGGTTGTTGAGCTCTCATTGAGGCGCCCCGCGAGAAGCAGCCAGAAGCTTGTGCGGAACCCGCAGCCGAGGCACGGGTTGGCGTCTGTCGGCGGCTACTTCGTGACGTCCAGCACGCATGTGCCGAGGGTTTCCTTCGCGTAGTACACCTGTGTCCCGTCACTCAGGTTATCGATGCTTGAGACGTCGGAGATCTTGTCGGTCGTGGCCGCGTGGAACTCGAAGGTTACCTGGCCGTTCTCGAAAGATTCCGCGAGCTCGTTGGACTTCGGGTAGTAGAAGCTGATGGCGACGGTGTCGAGCGAGCTGACATCGTCGACCGGCGTGACGTTCGCCCCGACTTCGTACTTGTCGTTTATCACGAGCGGGGCTTTGATGCCGAAGTCGATGCAGAGCTTGTGGGTCGAGTAATTCTTGACCGTGGCGGTAACACGCAGGAGCGTCTCGCCGCCGACGTTGCCCGCGGAGACGTGCGCGTTGCCCTGCTTGAACTCGTTGCACCACTCGAGGCCCGTGATCGTCAGCTCACTGTCGCCGACCGTGACGGTCTGGCCGACCTCGATGGCCGGGGCGCTTGCTTCCGACGACGATTCGGCGCCTTGAGTGGTCGCCGTCCCCGACTTCACGCATCCCCCGATGAGCGGTGTGATGCAGAGGGCACCGGCAATTGCGACGGCTGCGACGGTCCTGTCCATGGCGCTCCCTTCGCGCGGCTTGAGGTAAACCTCCCCGCCCTTCTACCTAAGAACAAGGTAGAAGGGCGGGGAGGTCTCCTTGAGCGGTTATATGGGAGCCGAAGTGGATAAGACGACAGCGCCGGAGGCCCTCAAATCCGGAATGCAGCGCCGGAATTGAGGGGGATGAGGGCCTGTTTCATTAGGCGGCCCTTGCCGCCGCACGTTAAGTGGCTGGGAATAGGCCGATTTAGGCCGAAATCACCTCTTGCGTGCAACAAAATCGAGATTGTGCGTGCTTCTGGACCGAAATTCTGGCTTAAAGGGGCGCCGGATCGTGCCCAACACGCGGCCGCGCCGTGTCTTTAGTCGCGTTTGCCCAGTTGAGCGAAGCCTGAATAAACATCAAAACCTGAATAAACCACGCACAATCTCGATTTTGTTGTCGCCGCGTTGCGCAAGACCCGTGAAAACCGCTCACTGGGGCCCATATAACACAGCCCGCCCCCGTTTCGAAGCCCGCATCAAAAAACGACCGATACCACGGGGGTGCCGGTCGTCGTTTTTTGGAGCATGTGCCGCCGGGGCTTACAGCGTGCCGAAGATGCGGTCGCCGGCGTCGCCCAGGCCAGGAACTATGTAGGCGTCCTCGTTCAGGCACTCGTCGATGGCGCAGGTGTAGATGTGCACGTCAGGGTCTCTATCGGTGAGCGCCTTCAGTCCTTCGGGCGCGGCCACGATGCAGAGCATGCGGATATCCTTCACGCCGCGGCCGCGCAGATAACCGACGGCCATCTCGGCCGACCCGCCCGTGGCGAGCATCGGGTCCACCACGAGGCAAGTGCGCTGGTCGATGTCCTTGGGCATCTTGCAGTAGTACTCGTGCGGCTCGTGGGTCACCTCGTCGCGCTCCATGCCGATGTGGCCCACGCGAGCAGAGGGGACAAGGTCGAGGATGCCGTCGACCATGCCGAGGCCTGCTCGAAGAATGGGCACGACCGCAAGTTTACGCCCGGCGAGTTGCTTGAACGTCGAGGCGCAGATAGGGGTCTCGACCTCGACGTCCTCCAGAGGCAGGTCGCGCATGGCCTCGTAGCCACCGAAATACGCGAGCTCGCGAACGAGCTTGCGGAACTGGTTGGTGCCCGTGTCCTTGTTGCGCAGGATCGAGAGCTTGTGCTGCACGAGCGGGTGGTCGACCAGGGTCACGCGGGATGCGTCGTACTCAACGGCCATAAGCCGGCACCTCGTTTCTTGGCAGTTAGGCTGGTCCCTAGATCTTGATCTTGGCGCCCATGAGCTTGACGAACTCGCGGACAATGGCGGTATCGCCGGGCCATGCGGGCGCGGTCACGAGGTTCTTGTCGACGACGGCCTCGTCCATGCCGGCCTCAACGTAGGTGCCGCCGGCAAGGGTGATATCGGGCCCGACGGCGGGGTAGGCCGTGGCCTTGTAGCCCTCGAGGACGCCGGCCGCGGTGAGGACCTGCGGGCCGTGGCAGATGGCTGCGACGGGCTTGTTGGCGGCGAAGAACTCGCGGACGATCTCGAGCACGCGGGCGTTCAGGCGGATGTACTCGGGCGCGCGGCCGCCGGTTATGAAGAGGCCCTCGTAATCGGCGGTGTCCACGGCGTCGAAGTCGGCCGTCAGCGCGAAGTTGTGGCCGCGCAGCTCGGTGTAGGTCTGCTCGCCCAAAAAGTCGTGGACGGCGGTGGCCACGGTGTCGCCGGCCTTCTTGTCGGGGCAGACGGCGTCGACCTGGTAGCCGAGCATGCTCATGGCCTGGAACGGCACCATCGTCTCGTAATCCTCGGTAAAGTCGCCGCAGAGCAGCAGGACCTTCTTGGCCATTTTGGTGTCCTCTCGTCGAATTGTTTATGCGGGCAGGCGCCCTGTTGGATTGGGAGGTTACCAACTGGGCAGGAGGGTTCGACCGCTCACCGCTCGCCTAGTCGGCGGATGAGCCGAATTCCCTGTAGAGTGGTCGTTGAGCAGGGCCTGATTTGGCGACTTTGTGGAAGGGCGTGGCGGCATGGCGGACGACCTGGCGGGCGAGAAGTACACGGCGGCCGTGATTACGGTGAGCGACCGTGCGTCGGCGGGGGAGCGCGAGGACGGCTCCGGCCCGGCGCTTGCGGCGCTCCTCGAGGCGCGCGGCTACGAGGTCGTCTATACCCGCGTCGTGCCCGATGAGCAGGACGTCATTGCCCGCGTGCTCACCGATTGCGCGGCTTCCGACGTCGCGCTCGTCCTCACCACGGGCGGCACCGGCTTCTCGCCGCGCGACGTCACGCCCGAGGCCACGGCGTCCGTGTGCGAGCGCATGGCGCCCGGCATCCCCGAGGCCATGCGCGCCGCGTCCATGGCGATAACCCCGCGAGCCTGCCTCTCGCGCGAGGCGGCCGGCATCCGTGGCTGCACCCTCATCGTCAACCTCCCCGGCAGCCCCAAAGCCGCCCGCGAGAACATCGAGGCCGTCATCGAGCCTATCGCCCACGGCCTGCGCATCCTTCGCGGCGGCACGGCCGACTGCGCCGCCGACGATCACCCGCGCTAACGGTACGTGTCGAGTTTTTTCATAAGGCCGAGCAGCTTCTTGTCGAACGTGAGCACTTCGCGCCCGTTGACGTCGTGCTCCGCCGCGAGGACGCAATCCACGAAGTCGAAGCGCGAGCCCGTGAAGAGCGACATCGCCTCGATGGCCACCTTCTCGTCCCTGCAAGAAACATCTTCGAGCAGGTAGCTCAGGCTCTCGCGTATCCTCGACCTCGTGAGTCCGTACACGCCCTCGAGCACATACACGACCTCGGCGAGCACCTCGATCGGCACCTCGGCCCGGTTGTCTATCACCGCTTGCTCAACGATTGACGCCTGCTCCGCGACATCTTCTATGAGGTAGCGAAGGACGGCATTGGCGTCAAGCAGGACCTTATTGCCGGGCATGTTTGGCCACCATCGCGTTCGCAAAGGCCGAGGACTCGAGCCCCCGCTTCTCTTCGTCGGCGATCTGGGCGAGGATTCCCCGCGCTTTGGGGGAGCGGGCGGCGGGGGCCTTTGGGAAAGGCACGATGAGGGCGGCGGGCTTTCCGTAGCGCATGACGACCACGGGCACCTCCCGCTCCTCAACATCAAAGACGACGCTACTCAAATTTGCCTTGCACTCTGCGAGTTCCATCCGTGGCGCGTCTTTGATGTCCAATGTCAGAGTTGTCATCGCAGTCCCTTCTCGATGGCGCAAAGAATACCCCGATGTTGGCCAAAAATATTGGTCAACATCGGGGTAAATTCAACGAGGTTAGTCCGACCTTACGTCCTTACGCCTCGGCTTCTGCGGCGGCGCGGCCCTGGCGGAAGGCCTCGATGTTGGCCTCCACGGTCTTGGGCGGCACGCGGCGGCTGATGGCGTCTTCCCACGCCTCGGCCGAGAAGGGCAGCGCCGTGGAAAGCGCGCCCACGAGCACGACATTCGTGGATCGGGGGCTGCCGACCTCGCGGGCTATCTGTCCGGCGGGGATCTTCACGGCGCCGAGCTCGTCCAAGGCCCCGTCGACGTCCTCGGGCATATCGAAGGTGCCGATGGCAACGGAGACGGGCACGATGACCTCGTCGTTCACGAAGATCTTGCCGCCCTCGCGCAGGAACTCCTGCGCGCGCAGGGCCTCCATGGACTCGAAGGCCACGATGACGTCGGCACAGCCCGGGTCGGCGACCATGGAGTCGACCTTCTCGCCCATGCGCACGACGGTGGAGACCGAGCCTCCGCGCTGGCTCATGCCGTGGATCTCGGAGACCTTGACGTCGAGGCCGGCCTCGGCGGCTGCCATGGCAAGAAGCGAGCCGGCAAGGATCGTGCCCTGGCCGCCCACGCCGACGAGCAGCACCGTCATGGTGCCGTCGAGCTGGACTTTCTCGGAGACCGCGACCTCGGCGGCCTTATCGCTTGCGGTGTAGTGGGGCATGCTTACTCACCTTCCTGGATGCAGCCGAAGGGGCAGGACTGGATGCACTGCCCGCAGCCGATGCACTGGTTGGGGTCGATGACGGCGAGCTCGTCCTCGTCGCGGCCGAGGGCGGGGCAGCCGATCTGGATGCAGGTGCCGCAGCCTTGGCAAGACTCGATCACGGGCGCCGGGCGGCGGCTGCGGTCGATCAGGCGGCAGGGCGACTTGAACACGACGACGGAGAGCTTGTCGGTGTGGCCGACGGCGGTCTCGAGCGCCTCGCGGATGGCGGAGGCGTCCTGGGAGTCCACGAGGGTGACCTCGTCGACGCCGATGGCCTCGCACAGGGCCACGATGTCGAGCGCCTTGCCGGCGGGCACGTCGAGCGGCGAGACGCCCGCGGCCTGCTCGGCCAACGTGACGCCGTTGCAGGGGTTGCCCTGGGCGCCCGTCATGGCCGTGGTGCGGTTGTCGAGGATGCAGAGCGTGCCCTTGCCGCCGTTGTACACGGTGCCAAGAAGGCTCGTGATGCCGGAGTGGGCAAAGGTCGAGTCGCCGATGACGCCGACGACGGGGCGGCCGGTGCGCCCGGGCGCACCGGCGAGCTCCATGCCGTGCGCCATGGAGAGCGAGGCGCCCATGTCGATGACGGAGTCGACGGCTCGGTAGGGCGCGACGGCGCCCAGCGTGTAGCAGCCGATGTCGCCGGTGACGATGGCGTTCATCTCGCGGAGCTGCACGTAGACGAGGCGGTGCGGGCAGCCGGAGCAGAACGCCGGCGGGCGCGCCGGCAGGCCCTGGGCCGCGACGGGGTGGGGCGGCTCGGCCAGGCCGAAGGCGGCGCGGATGTGGGCGGGGCGGATCTCGCCGCCGCGGGGCAGCGCGCCCGCAGGCGGCACCGAGACATCGACGCCCATGGCGCGGACCTTCTCGGTAAAGTATGTGCAGGTCTCCTCGACGACGTAGAGCTTCTCCACGCTGGCCGCGAACTCGGCGATCTTTGCGGGCGAAAGCGGCCAGGTGAGGCCGAGCTTGAGCACCGAGGCGTCGGGCAGGGCCTCGCGCACGTGCGTGTAGAGGGCGCCCGCGCAGATGATGCCGATGCTGGCGTCGCGCATCTCGACGCGGTTGAGCTCGGACTCTTCCGCATAGGCGATAAGCGCGTCCTCGCGCTCGTCGGTGACGGAACGGCGGCGCACGGCGTTCGCGGGCATCATGACGTACTTGGGGATCTGGCTCTCGTAGTCGCGCGGGGCCACCTCGACGCGCTCGCCGGCGACGTCGACCATGGTGCGGGTGTGGGCCACGCGCATGGTCTCGTGCAGCATGACGGGGGTGTCGAACTGCTCGGAGAGGTCGAAGGCCAGCTTGGAGAACTCGTAGGCCTCCTGCGAGTCGCAGGGGTCGAGGCACGGGACGCGCGCGAAGCTCGCGTAGTAGCGCGAGTCCTGCTCGTTTTGGGAAGAGTAGCAGGACGGGTCGTCGGCCACGAGCAGCACGAGGCCGCCGTTCACGCCGGTGTTCGCGGCGCTCATGAAGGGGTCGGCGGCCACGTTCAGGCCGACGTGCTTCATCGCGGCCAGCGCGCGCACGCCGCCCATGGCCGCGCCCAGCGCGACCTCAAGGCCGACCTTCTCGTTTGGCGCCCACTCGCAGGTGACGTCCTCCTTCTTGACCAGGTTCTCGAGGGCCTCGGTCGACGGGGTGCCGGGATATCCCGACCCGACGGCCACGCCGGCCTCCCAAAGGCCTTGCGCGATGGCCTCGTTTCCGCTCAGAAGCTGCATGCGCTTCTCCTCTCTCTAGCGGCTAATCTGCGGCGATTAGCGGCGGTTCTCGTAGTCTACCAGCGACTTCGTGCCGTACTGCTCGCGCAGGCGCGGCTTCTCGATTTTGCCGGTGGGGTTTCTGGGCACGGGCGCGAAGATGATCTTGCGCGGGCGCTTGTAGCGCGGCAACGCGAGGCAGTACTTCTCGATCTCGGCCTCGCCGACGCCCGCGGCCTCCTCCTTGAGCTCGATGACGGCGCACGAGACCTCGCCGAGGCGCTCGTCGGGAAGGCCGATGACGGCCACGTCCTTGATGGCGGGGTAGCCCATGAGGAAGTCCTCGATCTGGACGGGGTAGATGTTCTCGCCGCCCATGATGATGACGTCCTTCTTGCGGTCGACGAGCCAATAGAAGCCGTCCTCGTCCTGGCGGGCCATGTCTCCGGTGTGGAGCCACCCGTCGATGAGGGTCTCGTCCGTGGCGTCCTTGTCCTTGTAGTAGCAGTCCATGAGACCGGGGCCGCGCACGCACAGCTCGCCGACCTCGCCGGGCTCGACCTCGGCGCGGGCCTCGTCGACGATCTTGCACTCCCAGCGGTAGCCCGGCACGCCGATGGCGCCCACGTGGTCGACGTTCTCCACGCCCAGGTGGACGCAACCGGGGCCCATGGACTCCGAGAGGCCGTAGTTCGTGTCGTACTGGTGGTTGGGGAAGACCTCGAGCCAGCGCTCGACCATGCTGCGCGGGACGGGCTGGGCGCCGATGTGCATGAGGCGCCACTGGTCAAGCTCGTAGTCGGAGAGCGTGAGGCGGCCCTCCTCCAGCGCCACCAGGATGTCCTGGGCCCAGGGCACGAGCAGCCAGACGATGGTGCAGTGCTCGTCGGAGACGGTCTGCAGGATGGACTTGGGGCTCACGCCGCGAAGCAGCACGCCGCGGCTGCCGGAAAGCAGACTGCCCATCCAGTGCATGCAGGCGCCCGTGTGGTAGAGCGGCGGGATGCACAGGAAGACGTCGTCGGCGGTCTGGCCGTGGTGGACCTGCTCCATCTCGGCCGCCTGCGAGAGCGACTCGTGGTTGTGGAGGATGGCCTTCGGGAAGCCCGTGGTGCCGGAGCTGAAGTAGATGGCGGCGTCGTCGGTAAGGTCGAAGGAAATGTTGGGGTCGGAGGAGCTGCAAAGGGCGGTGAGCTCGTAGTAGGGCTCGGCCCAGGTGGGGCAGTCGTCGCCGGCGAAGAAGAGCAGGCGGCCGGGGGCGATGCGGTCCACGATGTCCTCGACGCGGCCGATGAACTCCGGGCCGAAGACCAGGATGTTCACATCGGCCTTATCGATGCAGTACTCGATCTCGTCGGCGGAGTAGCGGAAGTTCAGCGGCACCACGGTGGCGCCGGTCTTCAGGATGCCGAAATAGATGGGCAGCCACTCGATGCAGTTGTAGAGCAGGATGGCGACCTTGTCGTCGCGGCGGACCCCGCGCGAGAGCAGCAGGTTCGCGAAGCGATTGGCCTTCTCGTCGAAGACGGCCCAGCTCATCTCGCGGCGGAAGGGCTTCTCGTCGGTGGTCTCCACCAAGTCGTAGTCGCGCCAGGTGATGTGGCGGTTCTCATGGCGCTCTGGGTTGACCTCTACGAGCGCGACCTCGTTTGGTTTTGCCGCGGCGTTGGCGCGCAGCATGTCGACGATGGTTTTCACGTCTGGATTCTCCCGGATGTTCGGCGCGCCCCCTCGGCGCGCAATTACTTAATCATAGGCAAGTAGAGGGTCGTGCGGGCGCGGCGCCGGCCAATGGGCAAGGCGATGGGGCCGCCCATTCGTCTTGTCGATCGATGTCGCCGTTAGCCGAAGCCGAGCGAGTTCGGGCCGAGGCCAAATCCATGCATAGATAATATAAATATGGTGCCGCAGGGCGAGGGGCCTTCGGCGAATTCGTGAGAGGATGAAAGCATGGCACGCGTCTTCATCAGCCCGAGCAAGTATCTGCAGGGTCCCGGCGAGCTCGACCGCCTGGGCGAGTACACCAAGGTCTACGGCAAGAAAGCTCTGGTCATCATTTCGTCGGGCGGTCTTAAGCGCTTCGGCGAGCGCGTCTCGGCGAGCTTTGCGGCGGCGGGCGTTGAGTTCGTGTACAACAACTTCAACGGCGAGTGCTCCCAGGCCGAAATCGACCGTCTCGTCGCCGTTCTCAAGGATTGCGGGGCCGACGTGGTCGTCGGCCTCGGCGGCGGCAAGATCTTCGACACCGCCAAGGCGGTCGCGGCGGTGCCCGACGTCCCCGTGATCGTCGTGCCCACCATCGCCGCCACGGATGCTCCGTGCTCGGCGCTGTCGGTCATCTACACCGACGAAGGGCAGTTCAAGGAATACCAGTTTTTTAAGCAGAACCCGAACCTCGTGCTCATGGACACCGACGTCATCGTTAAGTCGCCGGTTCGCCTTACGGTTTCCGGCATGGGCGATGCTCTTGCCACCTATTTTGAGGCCCGCGCCTGCACCCGCTCCGATGCCGGCACCTGTGCGGGCGGCAAGGTGACGGGTGCCGCCATGGCGCTTGCTCGCCTGTGCTACGACACGCTGATCAACGACGGCGCCAAGGCCAAGCTTGCCCTCGAGGCCGGCGCCTGCACCGAGTCGGTCGAGAAGGTCATCGAGGCCAACACCCTGCTCTCGGGTCTCGGCTTCGAGTCGGCGGGCCTCGCCGGTGCACACGCCATCCACAACGGCATGACCGCCATGGAGGAGACCCACGCTTATTACCATGGCGAGAAGGTCGCCTTCGGCACCCTGACGCAGCTCGTGCTCGAGAATGCCGAGGAGCTCTATGAGGTCCTGGACTTCTGCATTGAGGTCGGCCTGCCCGTCACCTTCGCTCAGCTCGGCGTTAAGGACGCGAGCTACGAGCGCGTGCTCGAGGTGGCGAAGCTCGCCTGCGTCGAGAACGACACCCTGCACAACATGCCCTTCGAGGTTACGCCCGAGAAGGTCGCCTCCGCGATGCTCGCCGCTGACGCCTATGGCCGCGCCGCCCTCGCCGAGGCCTAAATCGGCGTTGTTTGCCGGGTTTTGGCCCCGGTGGCGACCAGAATTCGCTAAGTATGCAAACAAAACTCGCCTCGTCGAGTGGCAAGGAATACCGCAGGTCGTTTACCTGCGGTTTTCTTTGCCGGAATCGTCGTCTACTCGGCGAGTCCCGTTTTGTTTGCATACTTAGCGAGAATTCCCCGAATGAGGACCCGGCTTGGGCCTGAGCGCGGCATTTTGGCCGCCGAGCGCGGCGTCGCTCGGCTCGCGCGGGCGAAAAAAGCGTGGGCCGTCCGACGAAGACGCCGGGCGGCCCATCCTCTCCCGCGGCCCTTTTTCCCAGGGGGGCCGCTGCTATCCCCAAAATCATAACATGCGCAAAGGAAAGCGGCCGCCACGCTCGGGTGACGACCGCTTATATAAGCAAATCTCCTTGAGTCGCAAGGGGAGCGCTACTCCTTCTCGCTCTGGATGGAGGCGTAGAACGTCGCGTGCTCGAAGACGTCGGCGATGGTCTTGCCGTTGACGAAGGGCAGCGACAGGAACTCGTCGACGGTGGGGACGAGCTCGGAGCAGTCCACGAAGTGGTCCTTCTCGTTGCGGCGGCTCGTGTCCTGCGCGCGCCACGCCTCGAAGTTCGCGTCGGTTAGGTAATAGACCGCGCTGTCGACCTTCATATACACAGAGTGATTGACGTGCAGGTACTCGGCGAGCTCGTTGTAATTGATGTCGAGCGCCTCAGCTGCCTTCTTGCCCATGGTGTCTCCTTTCGTCGGAAGACCAAACCAAAACTTGCCTTTGAATATAACCCGCAGGGCCTGAAGTTAACTGAACGAAATCGAATTGTACGGTGAGCGTTGCCCGCACGGCCGCTCGCGGAATTCTCAGCCCTCGTTGCCAAGAAGAACGCGCTGCAGCTCGGCGGGGGTATCGACGATGGTCTGCGCGCCCGCGGCGGCGAGCTCCTCTCGCGTGCGGAACCCCCATGTGCAGGCCACGCACGGGCAGCCGCACGAGGCGGCGGTGGCCACGTCCACCTCGGAGTCGCCGACGTAGACGAGCCCCTCGCGCACGCGCCCCATCTGCGCGAGCACGGCGTCGACCATGTCGGCCGCGGGCTTTTTGGCGATGCCCCGTTCTTCGCACTCGCCGAGCACGGCGTCGAAGCAGCCGGCCATGCGCGAGGCGATAATCTCCTGCACGGCGTAGTCGGCCTTGTTGGACACGACGGCGCACTTGATGCCGGCCTCGCGCAGGGCCGCGATCATCTGCGGGATGCCCTCGTAGGGGAGGGTGTGGTCGAGCGCGTGCTCGCCGTACCAGCTCTTGAACTCGTCGAACACCTTCTGCCAGAGCTCGCGAGAGGTGCCCTCGGGTACGCTTCTCTCGACGAGGCGGACGATGCCGTTGCCGGTAAACGAGATTATCTTCTCCTCGGCGCGCCGCGGCAGGCCGAACGCCTCGAGCGCGTGGTTCACGGCGAGCGTGAGGTCGATGGCGGTGTTCAGCAGGGTCCCGTCCAAATCGAATACGACGGTTGTGTACGGCATGGGGCGTTCCTTTCGGGTGGAGATTCAGGGAAAGAGTACACCCTGTGGCGAGCGGCGCGCCCGCGCGTCTCCTGGGGCTCAGCGCTCGCTGCGCTCGCTTGCTGGCGCGAAATCGCCCGAGGAGAAGCGCAGTCGCGCCGCTCGCCACAGGGTGTTGCCGGCTTGTGACGTGCTGAGCATCTCGGGCGGCCGGGACCGATACCGTAGTAAACTCAATCCTCGCGCGAGTCGTCGCCGTTTACGGCGTCTCGCCGTCTTGTTGCAAGTCCGCCCGTCACGGCACGGGGCGGAAAAGACGAAAGGGAACCACATGTCCTTCTCCATGCATACGCACACCTGCGGCGAGCTTCGCGCCGCCAACATTGGTGAGACCGTCACCCTTACGGGCTGGGTCTGGCACCGCCGCGACCACGGCGGCCTCATCTTCATCGACCTGCGCGACCGCGCCGGCGTGACCCAGATCTCCTTTGACCCCGAGCACTCCGGCGGCGCCGCCTTCCACACCGCCGAGAGCGTCCGCTCCGAGTGGCCGATCAAGGTCACCGGCGTCGTGCGCGAGCGCCCCGAGGGCCAGGACAACGAGAAGCTCGCCACCGGCCACATCGAGGTGCTTGTCTCTGAGCTCGAGGTCCTTAACACCTCTAAGACCCCCGCCTTCCAGATCGAGGACCACGTCGACACCTCCGAGGATGTCCGCCTGCGCTACCGCTACCTGGACATCCGCCGCCCCAAGATGGCGGCCAACCTGAAGCTGCGCTCCGACCTCACCTTCGCCATCCGCCAGGCCTTCCACGACGCCGAGTTCACCGAGGTCGAGACCCCTGCCCTGTTCAAGTCCACCCCCGAGGGCGCCCGCGACTTCCTGGTTCCCTCTCGCCTGCAGCCGGGCCACTTCTACGCCCTGCCACAGTCCCCGCAGCTGCTCAAGCAGCTCCTCATGATCGGCGGCGTCGAGCGCTACTACCAGGTGGCCAAGTGCTTCCGCGACGAGGACCTGCGCGCCGACCGCCAGCCCGAGTTCACCCAGGTGGACGTGGAGATGTCCTTCGTCGACCAGGACGACGTCATGGGCTGCATCGAGTCCGTGCTGGCCGAGGCCCTGGGCAAGATGGGCGCCGAGATGCAGCTGCCGCTTCGCCGCATCGACTACTGGGACGCTATGGACACCTACGGCTCCGATAAGCCGGACACCCGCTACGGCATGGAGCTCCACGACGTCACGCCGATCTTCAAGAACTCCAAGTTCAAGCTCTTTGCCAGCGCCGCAGCTGACGAGAAGCTCTTCGTCAAGGCCATCAACGCCAAGGGCGCGGGCCTGTGGCCGCGCGCGCAGATCGACCGCCTGGCCGACGTGGCCTCCGGCTTCGGCGCCAAGGGCCTGGCCTACATCGCCTTCCGCGAGGACGGCTCCGTGACGAGCCCCATCGTCAAGTTCTTCTCCGACGAGGAGATGGAGGGGCTGCGCTCCGAGATGGGCGTCGAGCCGGGCGACCTGGTGATGTTCGCGGTGGAGAGCCGCCTTAAGGCCGACGAGATCCTGGGTGGCATGCGCCGTCACATGGCCGACGCCCTGGAGCTGCCGCGCGAGGGCCACGACTTCCTGTGGGTCGTCAACTTCCCGCTGTTCCACTGGGACGAGGACACCAAGAGCTACCAGGCCGAGCACCAGCCCTTCACCCTGCCGACCGAGACCGATCCCGAGAAGATCATGGCCGACCCGCTGGCCGTGGGCTCCTACACCTACGACTTCGTCATGGACGGCTACGAGGCCGGCGGTGGCGGCATGCGTATCCACAACGCCGAGATGCAGATGGCCATCCTCAAGATGCTGGGCTTCACCGAGGAGGACGCTCGTGAGCAGTTCGGGTTCCTTCTCGACGCGCTTGCGTTCGGTGCGCCCCCGATGGGCGGCTTCGCCCTGGGTCTGGACCGCGTCTGCATGCTGCTCACGCACTCCGACTCCATCCGCGAGGTCATGGCGTTCCCCAAGACGAGCTCCGGCTCCGATCTCATGAGCGACGCCCCCTCCGAGATCGGCATGAAGCAGCTCAAGGAAGTCTCCCTGCGCCTGCTGTAAGACACGAGGACAGTCCCTTCGTCTTATTCGGCCGTTCCGCCGCGCGCGGAGCGGCTGTTTTTGTGCGCGTCTCTCGACTTTCGCGTGCGCGGCGGGCAGCAGTCTCCTGATTTTGAGGGTTTTGCGTCCTTAGTTGAGCTGACGCGACGCAAAACCCCTGAATACAGGGGAATCTCTTCCTGCTTTTGAGGGTTATGCGTTATCTGGCTCGGGCGAGCGACGCAAAACCCCAAATACAAGGGGAGTGGGCCGGTGTTCCACCTACCTGCAGCGCGAAATTCGTTTTCCTCGGGTGCTAGAATCGAACAAGATTTCCGATTTTGAAGGAGCGTGCCGTGAAGGTCCTCATCATCCCCAACTACTCGCGCCCCGATGCCCTCGAGGACGCGCGACGGCTCGACGAATGGCTCGATGAGCAGGGCGTCGAGGCCAAGTGGGCCCACGACAAGAAGCTCTTCCCCAACCAGGTCACGGACGGCTCGGGCTGCGACTTGGTCGTCTCGCTCGGCGGCGACGGCACGCTTTTGCGCGCAGCGAGCATCGTCGGTTACGCGGGTACGCCGATCCTCGGCGTTTCCTATGGTCACCTGGGCTTTCTTACTAGCGGCGGGCCGGAGGACCTGACGCTGCTCGTGGCTGATGCGCTGGCCGGCGAGCTCCACGTGAGCCACCGCGCGTCGCTCGATATTGAGTCCGAGTTTGTCCGCCCCGACGGCTCTACTTACACCGTCCACAGCTTCGCCTTGAATGACTTCGCCGTCTCGCGCGGCGGCCGAGGCGACATGGTCGAGTTCGACGTCTCCGTCTCGGGCAACAAAATCGACCGCCTGCGCGGCGACGGCTTCGTGGTCTCGACGGCCACGGGTTCCACCGGCTACGCGCTCGCGGCCGGCGGGCCCATCGTCACGCCCGAGTTCGCGGGCATGGTCTGCGTGCCTATTGCCCCGCACAAGATCATGGCGCGCGCTTTCCTCACCTCGCCTTCCGATGTGGTCGAGATTGACATGAGCCCCGAGAGGCCCGTCGAGCGGCGCTTCTTCGCCGACGGGCAGGCCATCGGCACCGACGACGCGAGCTGGGCCAACTGCGCCAGGATCAGTCGCGGGCCCGGCGACATCATCCTGCTCGATCGCGGACCCCAGAGCTTTTACAGCTCCGTCGCGCGCGTCTTCTACGGCGGAGGGCGCGACCAATGATCGACGAGCTCACCGTACGAAACGTCGCCCTCATCAAGGAGGCGACCATCGCGCCGTCGTCTCGGCTCACCGTGCTCACAGGCGAGACGGGCGCCGGAAAGTCGGCGCTGCTCTCGTCCATAAAATTGCTGGTAGGGGAGCGTGCGGACGCGGGAGCCGTGCGCGAGGGCGCCGATGCGCTCGAGGTCGAGGGGCGTTTTTATCTACGAGGCGGCGACCCCGATGGCGTCGTGGTGGCCCGCCGCGTGTCGGCCGACGGGCGCGGGCGCGTCCGCATCGACGGACGCATGGGCTCGGTCCGCGAGCTTGCCTCAGGGGTCGGCGCCACGGTCGACCTCTGTGGCCAACACGAGCATCAACGATTGTTACAAGTCCGGACCCACGTCGATATGCTCGATGCCTGGGCTGGCGACGCCGTGGCGGAACCTCTCGCTGCCTACAAAGAGGCCCTCGAAGTGTCAACTGCCGCAGCCTCTGAGCTGCGGCGCGTTCGCGAGCTCAGCCGAGCGAACGGGGCCGCGCTCGAGGAGGCGCAGTTCGTCTTGGCGCGCATCGAGGAGGTCGAACCGCGCGAGGGCGAGCTCGAGGAGCTCAAGGCTGCGCTGCCGCGAGCCGAACACGCCGAGGCCCTTCTCCAGGCGACGATGGCTGCGTGCGGGGCGCTCTCCGCAGACGGCGGGGCGCTCGACGCCGTCCGCGCCGCCGCGAGCGAGATGCGCGGCGCCGCTCGCTACGACAAGGAGCTCGCGACCCACGCCGATGTGCTCAAAAGCGCCCTTCTCGACCTCGAGGACGTGGCCTCCGAGCTGCGCGATTACGCCGACGGTCTCGACTTCGACCCTGCGGAGCTCGAGCGGATGCAGGAGCGTTACTCGGCCATCCAGGGCATCCTGCGCGTTTATGGGCCGACCGTGGCCGACGTGATTTCCCGCCGCGATGCCGCCCGCGAGGTCGTCGAGGCCGCAAGCGACGGCGGCCTCGCCGTCCGCCGCGCAAAGAAGGCCTACCTTGTCGCTGAGAAGCGCCTCGCCGCTGCAGCCGATGCCCTCGATACCGCGCGTGCGGAGGCCGCTCCGCGCTTCTCCACCGAGGTCAGCGCCCAGATGGCACGCCTCCAGATGGGCACGGCGACCCTCGGGGTCGCATCCGAGCGCCTGCCGCGCGACAAATGGGGCGCGCAAGGCCCCTCGCGCGTCGAGTTCGAGTACCGGCCCGGCGCGGGGCTTTCCGCCCGCCCGCTCAAGAAGATCGCCTCCGGCGGCGAGATCAGCCGCGTCATGCTCGCGCTCAAGGTGGTCCTTGGCGGGGCCGACTCGGCCGAGACGCTCGTGTTCGATGAGGTCGACGCCGGCGTCGGCGGCGCCACGGCTGTCGCGCTCGCGGCCGTTCTCTCCGACCTCGCCAATACTCACCAGGTCATCGTAGTAACGCACCTGGCGCAGGTTGCCTCCGTGGCCGATGAGCACTACCTCGTGAGCAAGACCACGAGCGACGTGCCCGAGACGACCATCGAGCCCATCGACGGCGATGCGCGCGTGCGCGAGGTCGCCCGCATGCTCGGCGGCAGCGTGACCGACGCGTCGCTGGCCCACGCCCGCGAGCTTCTTTCCGGCACAAAGGAATAGGGGATGAACATGGCTTACAACAAGTCTTACAGCAAGGACGATAAACGCCAAGGCAACCGACGCGACGGCGGCCGAGCGGGCAACGATCGCCGCAACAACCGCGCCTCCGAGGCCGGCCGCCACGTCGCCGACGTCGAGCGCCGCTTCGCGTCCGAGATCGCCTCGTCGGTAGCGTCTCTTCGCGTCTATGACTCGATGCCCTCGCCTAAGGTGGCCGAGCGCTGCGTGCCGACCGTCGAGGTCGTCGACGAGGACTCCGTCTCCGCCGTGCTCTCGCGCGGCCGCGGCCTCGCCTCCGCCTGCGACCTCGCGGTCCTCGACTTCGCGAGCTTCGTGAGCCCCGGCGGCGGCTACATCCGCGGCGCCATGGCGCAAGAGGAGTGCCTGTGCGCCGAGTCCACGCTCTACCCGGCGCTCGAGTCGCAGAATGCCTGGTACGCCGAGAACCGCCGCCGCAACATCAACTGCTCGCTCTATCGCAATCGCGGCCTCGTCGTGCCGCGCGTGCGTTTCGACCGCGAGAAGTACCACAGCTATGCCGACGTCATCGTGGTCGCCGCACCGTTCGCGCGCTCGGCCCGCGACGAGTACCACGTCTCCGAGGATGCCCTCGAGCAGGCCATGCGCGACCGCGTCCGCTTCGTGCTCGCCATCGCCGACGACCTCGGGCACAAGAAGCTCGTGCTCGGCGCCTTCGGCTGCGGGGTCTTCGGCTGGGATGCCGCCGTGGTGGCCGAGATGTTCCGTGAGGAGCTCGCGAGCGGCACGCACGCCGCGACCGAGGTGGTCTTTGCCATTCCGCGCGGACGTTTCGACGAGAACCTTGAGCGGTTTACCCATGCCTTCGCCGCCTTCCCCGAGGCGAACGCCGGCGCCTACGCGACGCGCGCGGAGCTCGCCGCAGCGGCGGCCACCGCGGCGGCCGCCGACGAGGACGACGACGATGACGATGATTGGCGCAAGTACCTTTAGCGCAGCGCCCCGGGCACCTCGCCCGGGGCATTTTCTTTATTGCGAGATACCCCCAAGGGGTATATAGTCAGCCTCATATAACTCATAAGGAAAGGATTCATTTGATATGAATACCAGCGACATCGTCATCATCGCGCTCGTCATCATCGTCGTGGCCGTGGCCGCCGTGCGCTTCGTCGGCACCGCGACCGGCAAGCGCGACTGCTGCTCCGGCGACGTCAAGAACCCCGGCGCCGCCAAGGGCAAGGCCTTCGACGAGGTTGAGGTAACGGACGCCGACCCCGCCAACTACCCGCACGAGGCGTATCTCGGCGTCGGCGGCATGAGCTGCGAGCGCTGCGTGGCCGCCGTGACCCGCGCCCTCGATTCGGTGGACGGCACGTGGGCCGAGGTCCAGCTCCAGGGAGGAACCGCGCACGTTCGCTGCAAGAACCCCGTCGACGAGGCCGCCTACCGCGCCGCTGTCGAGGCCGCCGGCTACCGCGTCGTCTCTTTCCGCGAGAAGTAAAACCAACATTATGTCCCACGGCCTGCTGCAAACCGGCGTTCTTGGGCCGCGTCCGAACAAATCGGGGATGGCGGCAGTTTCTCGCGGGCCC
>NZ_CAVKWG010000027.1:0-22232 GCF_963660155.1 Paratractidigestivibacter sp.
CCGCGCGGGAAAAACTGCCGCTATCCCGGCTTTTGTGCGCAAAGGGCCGCGTCGAAGCTCACGAACGGCGGTCGATGCGGCGTAAAGGAGTCGCCGCCCGCGTGACCGCGGCCCCAAAAACGCAAAAACGCCCCGCATGCCGTGAAGCATGCGGGGCGCCTTAGCGCGAACTCATCGTCGGGCTCGCAGCCCAAACGCAGTGTTAGTCGTTCTTCTCCACGCCGCGCATGATGGCCTTGTAGAGTTCGGTCAGCGGAATGATGAGGAACGCGATGCCCAGAGCAGTCAGGATGCCCTTGGCCTCCAGCGGGTCGACGTTGAAGAACATCTGGGCGAGCGGCTGGACCATAACCACGATGAGGGTCAGGACCAGGGCAAGGACGGCGGCGCCCCAGAGCCAGAGGTTCTGCTTCTTCATGGCAAAGAGCGAGGTGCGGCGGCTGCGCATGTTGAAGCAGTGGAAAATCTCGACCATGTTCAGCGTGATGAAGGCCATCATGACGCCCTCTTCGTCGGCGGAACCGGCGATCATATCGGCGATGTGGATATAACCCATGTCGAAGTACACGCCGGCAAAGAAACTGGCAAGGACGAGCACGGTGATGATCAGGCCCTGCACGATGCAGTCGAGGCCCATGTGGTCGGCGAAGACGCCGTCGGAAGCGTTGCGCGGCTTGCGCTGCATGATGTCGCCCTCGGCCTCCTCCATGCCCAGCGCCAGCGCCGGGAAGCAGTCGGTGACGAGGTTGACCCACAGCAGCTGCACAGGCTGGAACAGCGTGAAGCCCACGAGCGTGGCGGCGAAGACCGAGAAGACCTCGGCCAGGTTCGCGGAGAGCAGGAACTGAATCACCTTGCGGATGTTGTCGTAGATGCGACGGCCCTCTTCGCACGCGGAGATGATGGTGGCGAAGTTGTCGTCGGCGAGGACCATGTCGGCCACGTTCTTGGTGACGTCGGTGCCGGTGATGCCCATGCCGACGCCGATGTTGGCGCGCTTGATGGACGGGGCGTCGTTGACGCCGTCGCCGGTCATGGCGACGATCATGTCCTTGCTCTTCCAAGCCTCGACGATGCGGGTCTTGTGCTCAGGCTGAACGCGGGCGTAGACGCCGTAGTTCTCGATCTTGGAATCGAGCTCCTCGTCGGACATCTTGTCGATCTCGGCGCCGGTGATGGCCTGGCTGCGGTCCTCGACGATGCCGAGGTTCTTGGCGATGGCCACGGCGGTGTCGATGTGGTCGCCGGTGATCATGACGGTGCGGATGCCGGCGGCGTGGGCCTCCTCGATGGCGGGGGCGACCTCAGGACGCTCGGGGTCGATCATGCCGGAAAGGCCGCAGAAGGTGAGGTCGTGCTCGAGGGCCGAGGCGGAGAAATCGGTCGGCTTCTCGGTGTAGTGGCGACAAGAGAGCGCGAGCACGCGCAGCGCCTGGTCGGCCATGGCCTTGTTGGCGGCGAGGATCTCGGTGCGCTTCTCGTCGGTCAGAGGAACGATCTCGCCGTTCTCGTAGACGGAGGTGCACAGGCCGAGGACGACGTCGGGGCCGCCCTTGGTGAACTGCTCGTACTCGTTGTCGAGGGTCTCGACCACGACGGACATCATCTTGCGTCCGGAGTCGAACGGGGCCTCGCCCACGCGCGGATGCTCGACGTCTAGGCTGGTCATGCCGGCCTTGGCGGCATCGTTGACCAGGGCGCACTCGGTCGGCTCGCCCACGGCCTCGCCGGCCTCGGCGTCGAACTTGGCGTCGGAGCACAGCGCCATGCCGGCGACGTGCTTCTCCTCGGGGGCGCACAGGTCGTGCTTGACGACGGTCATCTTGTTCTGGGTCAGGGTGCCCGTCTTGTCCGAGCAGATCACCTGAGTGCAGCCGAGGGTCTCGACGGCGGACAGGTTGCGGATGATCGCCTGACGCTTGGCCATCTTGGTGACGCCGAGCGAAAGGACAATGGTGACGACGGCCACGAGGCCCTCGGGGATGGCGGCGACGGCCAGCGAGACGGCGACCATGAATGTGTCGATCATCGACATCGGGTTGGCCATGACGTTGCCGATGCCGCTGCGCAGGATGTCGACCACGAAGATGACCACGCAGATGGCGATGACCATCTTGGTAAGGATGTGGGACAGCTCGTCGAGCTTGACCTGCAGCGGAGTGAGCTCCTCCTTGGCCTCGGACAGGGCGCCGGCGATCTTGCCCATCTCGGTGTCCATGCCGGTTGCCACCACGACGGCGCGGCCGCGGCCGTAGACGACGGTGGAGCCCATGTAGCACATGTTCTTGCGGTCGCCCAGCGGCACGTCGTCGGCGCCGCCGAGGTCGATGGCGTCGGAGTGCTTCTCGACGGGCACGGACTCGCCGGTAAGGGCGGCCTCCTCGATCTTCATGGAGGCGCTCTCGAGCACGCGGCAGTCGGCGGGCACGGAGTCGCCGGCCTCGAGCAGGATGACGTCGCCGGGGACGAGCTCGCTGGAGTGCAGCATGACGAGCTTGCCGTCGCGCATGACCTTGGACTGGGCGGCGCTCATCTCCTGCAGGGCCGCGAGGGCCTCCTCGCTCTTGGCCTCCTGGATGACGCCGAGGGCGGAGTTGATGATGACGACCGTCATGATGATGATGACGTCGGCGAAGTCGATCTCGCCCTGGATGGCGCCGGTCACGGCGCTGATCACGGCCGCGACGATAAGCATGATGACCATGGGGTCGGCCATCTGCTCAAAGAAGCGGATCCACAGCGGGGTCTTCTCCTCCTCCTTCAGCTTGTTGGGGCCGTGGGCCTCGAGGCGCTTCGCGGCCTCGGCGGCGGTAAGGCCGGCTTCCTCGTCGGTGCCCTGCTCGTGCAGGACATCGGCTGAGCTCGACAGATACTCTTTCATGCGATTCCCCTCCTGGGTTCTTTCCTGCGGCCGGCAGATTGATGCCCGATCATAATTCCCAGGAGAAGGGCAAGGGCTCATCAAGGTTGCCGTGCCGGCCGCGCTTACAAAAGCTTGCTTATTCTACCGTAGCCGATGACTGTTGTTTCGCTTCATTTTTTGGTGCAGAAGAGCAGATAAACGGCCGCGGCAAGAGGCACCGTGACCATCATGCAGGGATAGAGGGAGCCAAGCCCTCCGGTCGCGATTACGGCGCCGCCCACGATGGGCCCGAGCGACATGCCGAGATCGAAGCCCATGTAGTAGGTACTGTTGGCGAGCCCGACGTCGCTCGGCGCCGCGAGCTTGACCGCCGCGGTCTGGCAGACCGAGCACATGAGGCCGTAGCCGCCCGCCGTGCACACCGCTGCCGCAACCAGCGCCGCGTTATCCTGGACACGCCAAAGGAGCGCGAAGGATGCGAGCGCGCAGGCGCTGCCCGCCGCAAGGAACCTCCCCATGCTCACCGTATCGAGTACCCTCCTTAGGCCGAAGCGGAGCGCAAGGAGGGCCGCGGCATAGACCGGGAAGAACAGGCCGACCGTCGTGGCCGGCGCGCGGCCGGCCACGTAGCTCACGATGAACGACTGCGTGGCCGTGTACGGCAGCGTGAAGAGCATGACGATGAGCGCGACCGGCACGACCGACGGCGCCACGAGACGATACCCGCGGCGCTCGCTTGGCGTCGCCGAAGGCGCCCCCAGATCCGGGACCAAAGCTGCAAGCACAAAACAAACCGCAGCTAAAAACCCTGCGCACACAAACGCCGCACGATACCCGAGAGCTCCTTGGACGGCTAAGCCGAGCGACGGCCCAACCGCCATGCCAAGCGCGTTCATCATGCCGAAAAGCCCCATGCCCGCCCCCACGCGGTCACGCGGAAGCAGACTCGCGAGCCACGACGACATCGCCACGGAGCACAGCGAATACCCGACGCCGTTGGCCACGCGAAAGGCGACGAGAACCGCCGGAGCCCACGCCGCCGCATACCCGAGGCAACTCGCAGCCATAAGGAGCGACCCGCCGAGCGCCATGCGGCGCTTGGGGAGCCGGTCCACGAGGTTTCCGGCGACGGGCCGCACAAAGAGCGAGGCCAGGTTCGTGACGCCGCCGATAAGCCCCATGAGCACGGCCGACGCCCCCAGCTCACCGGCAAAACCTGTGACCAGGGGATTCACGAGCATGGGGCTGGCAAGGTAGAAGAAGCTCGCAGCGAGGATGATCGCCACGTCGTGCTTCCCCGCCGACCCCATGCCCGCGTCCATTGCCGCTAGTCCTCGCCCCAGAACTGGTCGCCAAGGATCTTGACGCAGACCTTCGTGATGGTGCCGGGCTCGGCGCCGTCGCACACCAGGTTAGGCATATGGGCCTCGCCGATCATGAACAGCGCGAAGTGGCCGTTCTTGAGGGTGCCGTCAATCAGGTCGTGGTTGTCGGGCGTCTCGTGGCCGAAGCCCTTGTCGCCCTCGACGTCGAACTCGCCGGTGTACTCGATCTTGCCCGGGGTGGTCTTGAAGTTCTCGGCGCCCTCCAAGTCGATCTGCACGTCCATGTACCTGCGGTGGGTCTCGAAGCGCCCGTTCTCGAAGGCGCGGGTGTTGGCGTTCATCTTGTTGATGAAGACCTTCTTGCCCAAAATCTCGGTGCGTCCGAGCGGCAGGTCGTTCAGGTCGTTTTCGCCCAGCCAATCGATCAGGACATCAAGGCCGCGGAAGAGGCCGCGATAGAGTCCGATCTGTCCAAGTCCGTCGTAAATCATTGCATCTCTCCTTTGAGTTGGGGGGTCCGAGGCCGCGGTCCCAGGCCGATGACTAATGAGCGCCCACGTCGCCCGAGGTCGGGTTGTAGGTGCCCTCGCCACGGGTCTTGCCCATGATGTCCGCCTCGGTGAGCTTGACCCACTTTACGCCCTGACGCGTGCGATACGCGTACGCGCAGTGAATGGAACCGTCAACGGTCTGGATAATCGTGGGGTACTCGTACTGGCGGTTGTTGAACTTGTTCTCGTCGCCCACATAGCCCTCGCCGCGCTCGATGTTGCGGATGAGCGGGAAGGTCTTGCCGCCGTCCTCGGAAAGCGCGATGGAGACGGGGTTGCGCAGCGCCGGCCACGCGCCCTTCTTGCCATAGGTGGCGGGGGCGGAGTTGTGGTTGTAGATAAGCGCGATTCGGCCGCTCGAGAGCTTAGTCACGCCAATGCCAGAGTTGTTGTTGGGCAGCGGGGTCTTCTCGGGGACGGTCCAGGTATCGCCGTAGTCGGTGGACTCGCTGCGGTAGACGAAGTCGGCCTCGCGGGAGCGCATGAAGGCCACGAGGTGACCGTCCTCGAGCTCCACGACGCTCGGGTGGACGCGTCCGGAGGACTCGGGCACATCGACGCGGCGCCAGGTCATGCCCTGGTCATCGGAGATGGCGAAGGCCGACGGGTCGCCGGCAAGGCCGCTCGCGGAGTCGGTGCACAGCCACAGGCCATAGATCCAGCGGCCGTTGGAGAGGATCTGGACGCACTGGCGCGCGAAGGTGCCCTCCTCGGGAAGGACGACCTCGGGCTCGGACCAGGTCTTGCCGTCATCGATGGAGACCTGTTTCTTCACCACGGAGGTGTACTGCATGTTGTCCTTGCCGGGCTGGCGGCCGAGCTGGGAGGTGTACATGGCCCAGATCTCGCCGTTGGGGTTCAGAAACAGCGACGGGTTCTGGTCGGAACGGTCGTCATTGTGGCTGATATAGGTCGGCTCGCTCCACTTGTCGGAACCCTTCTCGAGGCGGGAGACCACGATGTTGATGTCGGTGTCGCCCTCATAGGTGCCGGCGAACCAGCAACACAGGATAGTGCCCTCGGGGGTCTCGAGGAGGCCGGGGCCGTGGGCGGTCTTCCAGGGGCCGGGGTTCACGAAGGCCTCGGTGAGCTCCATCTCCGAGTCGTAATAGACCTGGCCGTCGGGCGTGAGCCCGGGGAGGGTCTGAATGGACATGTCGGTTCCTTTCTCTTACGGCGCCGCGGCGCCCCTACACTGACTATACGAGGCGGTATCCCGCCAAAGCGCCTTATTTGCCGTCGTTGGCAAGAGAGCCGTCCGGACGGCGCGACCAATGCCTCACGATGTCCCAGCCGTGCTCGACCTGCGCGAAATCGACGGCGTGCGGCATGCGCTCCGTGGCGACGAGGTGGTAATACACCGGAGAGGCGTCGTCTGAGGAACGCCAAGTTTGCTCGACCATGCGCTCCCCCACCCGTTCGCAGGTGTCGGACGCAAAGCCGGTCGGCGTTCCCGCGCCAAGCGAGAAAGCCTCGCCCGAGGCGTCGTAGCCGAGCCACCAGGTAAGCGTCTGCGGCCAAAGGCCGGCGTCGTCGGCAGCCGCTGGCCAGAGCCTCCCGCGATCGAAGCCGACGCCGTCCAAAAGGCCAACGAACTGCACGATGGGCATGCGGTAGTTGAACAGGGCCTTCTTCTTGCCGGCGAGCTCACAGGCGGGCGACGCCTCGGCCCCGTTGGGCTCGATGCCGCCGACAATCGACGAAGACCTGAACTGCAGCACCATCTCGCGCGACTCGTCGAGGGTGCGCAAAATGCCCATAGAGGGGCCGTTAAGCGCCACGACACCGGCGAAGACCTCCGGATAGGCGGCCGACAGGGCGTTAGCGAACATCGAGCCCATCGAGAAGCCCGAGAGATAGACGCGCGAGCGATCGACCGGGTGAACCTCGTCCATGTGGTCGATGAGCGCGAGGATATAGACCATGTCGAGCGGCAGGCGCGGGTCGTTCCAGACATTCCAGCGCATCTCAGCGGTGGCATCGGGAAAGACCACCATAAAGCCGTCACGCGCGGCCAGGCTCCCCCACCCGCTCTGCTCGGCGCCATAGGAGCCGCAGCAGTTAATGCCGTGCAGGTAGATGACGAGCGGTGCGGGGCTATCGCTCGCAGCGACGCTTCTGGGCACGAGCTCGTGCCATGTGCGGGGACAACCGTCGACGAGCCCGAGCGAGCAATCGTCCACGTGCGACACGTAGCCCTCGCCGACAAAGTCGGTACGCGGCTGATAGGTGCCGAAGACGTCGTTTCTCCAACGACGGGTCACCGAGAACATCTGCTCCCAGGCGCGGGCGACCTCGCCGGCAGAAAGGCCACCACCTGAAGCCTCAGGCGCCTCGCCGTTGGCCCGGAAAAGCCACTCCTCAAGCGTCGCGTCTTGCTCGTACAGCCATGCTACCTGCGGCGCCTTTGCCTCCGGGGGCAAGAAACCCTCAGGCAGGCGCCCGACCATCACGGCGGCGGCGTCCATCGGCCGGCTCGCCGCGAGCATCATGGCCATGGCGGAGGATTGCGCCGAGCAGGCCAAGTGATAGATCATGCCGTTGAAGCCCGCCACGCCCACCGACGACTTCGGCAGCGCGGCGAAGCACCGAACGATAAAGTCCGCGTCGTCCTCGCGCGAGGAATCGGCCGCGTAATTCCAGCCGCTCTCCAAGGGCTCGGGGAACACGACGACGAAGTGCCGCTCCTCCGCGAGCGCTGCCAGGCCGAGGCAGTCCAGGGCCTCCCGCGCGCTCGTCTCGCCGGCCTCGTCGCGCAGGACCATGAGGACCTGCGTCTGCTTGGCGTGCGGGCAGCCCGACTTCGGGGCGTACACGAGCATCGAACGGTCGGAACCGACCGCGACCTCGACGTTGTTCTCGGGGTTGAGGGCACCGGAGGTCGAGCCGCTCACCTGCTCGCGCACAAGGCCGCCGCCCAAGGCAGACCGCTGGACCAGGGGTTCGAAATCGTTTCTCATGACTCGAGCACCTCCACCTTACATGACCCCTCAGGCCGACGGAACCTCTTCATGAACTCCCAGGCGGCGCGCGCCTCATCGGCTATGGCGCCGTGGGGCAGATCGCGCACCTCGGTGATGCCAACGCGGGGACAACCCTCGGCATCCATAAACACGCGCGAGGTCAGACGATCGCCCTCGGCGTAGCCGAACTCCTTGAGGTAGTGGTTGTCGCCGTCCCAGACGACCGCATCGTCGCCGCAGCAACCGTTCGGCGCGAGCACATGCGCGAGGTCGCCCTCATGGTCGCGGCACTGGGGGCCGTCGGCGGAGCCGAAGCAAATCCAGAAGGGCATCTCGGCCGCGCTGCGCGCAAAACCCTCGGCAAAGACATGGTCGCCCATGCCACCAGCGGCGACCGCCTCTAGGCCCGGGCCGTTCCACGACGACGCGGCGGCGAAGTTCTCGGGGTGGGCCGTCGCCTGTTGTGCGGTGTACACGGCACCGTTCGAGAAGCCCGTGATGTAGACGCGCGAGGCATCCAAGCCAAAGGCCCCCACGGCGTCGGCCGCGACCGCGGCCGCGACTCCGGCGTCGCGTGAATCCATCCAGATGTTTCCCGGCGAGTCGGGCAGCGCTACGGCAAAGCCCCTCGTCTCGTCGGCAAGGCGCTCCCAGCCGTTCTTGTCGGAAAAAATCCAAGCGGGCTCTCCGCGACCATGGATAGAAAGAACGAGCGGCAGGTCACGGGCATCGTCTGTCGACATCCCGCACGGAAGGTGGAGCGCATAGGGATACTCGATGCCGCGCAGGGTCACCGAGCGGTGATGATATGTATTGCCCACGTCGAACTCCGCGGCGGTGTGGTGCCAAGCAAGGCGGCCGTCGGGGCCGCTCTTCCAGCGGATCGCATGCGAGAGATAGTCGAGCGCGCGGGCGGCGAAGCCCTCCTCAGCCGACATGTCATCGGCGTCGACGCGAACACAGCCCTCCGGCGCCCCGCGGCGCGCGAGGGCGGCCACGGTCGCCTCGTCGGCGGCCTCTCCGATAAACCAAACCGCCACCGGCACGTCTTTGTTCGCGGGCGCGGCGTAGAACTCGGACGGCTCGGCAACAAACCAATGGTCAGAAGGCTCATTGAGCACGGAAAAGTCGCTCATCTGGCCGCCTACGAGCACGCTCGCCGCGCAAAAGCTTGGGTGCGCCGCCACGTAATCGGCCGCGAAGCACGCGCCTTCGCCGTAGCCAACGAGGCCGAGAAGGACCTCCCATACCCAGGCAACGTCGTTCTTGCCCGGTATGCCGCGACCCTCAGCGACGCGGAAATAACCCCTGGCCTCGCCATAAAGGCTGTGGAGAAGGCCTTTGGGAGCTGCGGCCCAGCCACCAGGGACGACGGGCGCCACGAGCGCCGCGCCGCCGTCCTCGACGGCCCGGACCCAGCCGCTCGCACGAGCGAACTCGGTCGTCGCCTCGAGCGTCTCACAGGAGCCCGCCGGTGCGCACAAGAAGACAAGCCTCACGGGGTCGGTCCCGGCCTTCGCCGAGATGTAGGTGAAGCACTCACTCAAGGACACGGGACCTCCCTCACGGTCGTGTGGCCAAAGACGCATGGCAAGGGGGATTTAGCGCTTGCAAAGCCACTCCGAACAGGGGGAGCTCGAAGTGGCCTTGCAAGCGCTGCCCGCCCACCCCCAGCGGACGGGCAGCGACCCAGGAAAGGGGCCTTACATCGGGAAGATCAGGACCGCGCCGAGCGAGAGCGCCGCGATGCGGATAAGGTACATCGGGATGGTGAACTTCCAGAACTCGCTGAGCTTGTAGTTGCCCATGCCGAAAATCATCGCGGGCAGGCCGTCGACGGGCATGTAGCCGCCCTGCCAACCGGAGATGACGACCGCAGCGGCAGCGGCGAGCGGAGAGACACCGAGCTGCATGCAGGTGGCGACGGCGATCGGCGCGAAGATGTACACGGAGCCCATGTTGGAGCCTGTGAAGGTCGCGCAGGTCGAGGTCAGGATGGAGAACAGGAAGACAATGACGAACGGGCTCATGCCGCCGGCGGCACCGGCGACGGCGTTGCCGATGAGGGCGGTGAGGCCGGAGTCTGCAAGGGCGTTGGCCACGGGGATGACGCCGGCCATCATGAGGACGACGGGGGCGAAGATGCCGTCACGGAACTCTTTCCAGGTCACGACGCCGGCGAGCATGAGGATGAAGGCGGCGATGCCGGGGAGCACGTAAGCAAGGTTGCCGAGGGTGTTCATGAACATCATGCATACGACGGTGGCGAAGAACAGGACGACGGTCAGGGTCTCCTGGCCCTTGCTCATCGTGACGATCTCCTCCTCGCGACGGGCCTTCTGCTCGTCGGTGGCGGCGGCGATCTCGTGATCGGGCAGGAACTTGAAGCCCACGAGGGCGGCGACGATGAAGCCAACGGAGAGGGCAAAGGTGACGAGCGAGAAGCTCACCATGGACACGTCGGAAGCGGCGCCGGCCGACTCGAGGACGGTGACCATAACGCCGTACTGGAGAGCGACGTTGATAGGGATGAGCGGGTGGTTCGTGGCGAAGCCGAGCGGCATCAGGAGCTTGGAGGTCGGGAGCTTCTTGTTGTACGGAAGCGTGGCCACGAGGGCGAGGATGAGGACGTAGTAGCCCGTGGAGCCGCCGCCGGCGAGCGAGGCGCCGAGCATGACAACGATGATCAAGGCGACGTAGCTCATGAAGCCGCCCTTGTTGACCAGGTCGGACATGGCGTCTTTAACCTTGGCGATAAGACTCGTCTTCTGGACGGCGGCCATGACGACCATGAAGAACGCGATCATCCAAACGCTGGCGTTGGTAAAGCCGGCGAAGGCGTAGGGGACGTCCCACTGAACTTCCCAATTGGCACCGAAGATGGTGCCGCATGCCACGAGCAGGCAGCTCGCGAAGATCGGCGGCGCGCCGAACGGCATGATGTCGAACATGATCAAGACGAGCATGATGACGAGAACGGCAAGGGCCAGAATCATCTGCAAGGTCATCTCAATCACTCCTTCCTTCCTTTGCCTCATCAAAAATTGATAAGGCTCGCCTAAGCGGCCGGGCCCATCCCGGTCGCAAATTACCTTGTATGAGCAATCAGATACGACTGCCATTTATGCATCAAGAAAAGCGTTGCAGCTAAATCGACGCTGGTATGCAGGGTGCCGGCCGGGGCAGATCTGTCGGAAAGGAGGGGCGCATGGAGCCCGTCCCCGGCCGGCACGCGATGCCGAAACTTAGGCCTGTTCAGCCTGGGCCATCCTGCCTGCGGCCATGCGCAGGGCGTAGTCGATGGCGTTGACGAGGGAGAGCTCGTTGCTCGTGCCCTTGCCGGCGAGGGCGAAGCCCGTGCCGTGGTCGACGGAGGTGCGGATGATGGGAAGCCCGAGCGTGATGTTCACGCCCTCGACGGCCTTCCAGCCCTGCGCCTCGCGGTCGTAGACGAAGCCGAGGACCTTGGTGGGGATGTGACCCTGGTCGTGGTACATGCACACGGTGATGTCGTACCAGCCACCGTTCATCTCGGAGAAGACGGAGTCGGGCGGAATCGGGCCGACGGCGTCGATGCCCTCCTCCTGGGCCAGCTTGATAGCGGGCTCGATCTCGTCGGCCTCCTCGGTGCCAAAGAGGCCGTGCTCGCCGCAGTGCGGGTTGAGCCCCGCGACGGCGACCTTCGGCTTCTCGATGCCGAGGTTTCGGCACGCCTCGTTGGCGAGCTCGATGACCTCGAGGACGCGCGGGGTCTTGACGCGGTCACACGCCTCACGAAGCGAGCAGTGCGTAGAGACGTGCACGACGCGGAAGTCGTGGTGGGCGAGCATCATGCAATACTTCTTGGTGCCCGTGTAGGTGGCGTAGATCTCGGTGTGGCCGTCGAAGTGCATGCCCTGCGGCGCGAGGGCCAGGTTCATGGCCTCCTTGTTGAGAGCGTTGGTCACGGTGGCGTCGACCTCGCCGGCCATGGCGAGCTCGATGGTCTTCTTCACGGACTGGAACGCGGCGTTGCCGCCCTCCACGGAGACCTCGCCCACCTTGAACTTGCTCACGTCCTCGATGAGGTCGAGCTGGTAAACGTCGATGGTACCGGCCTCGAACTTGGCCTCAGAGACCGAAGAGACGGGATTCACGCGAATCTCGGGCATGCCGACGAAGCCCTTGGCCTGCTCGATCATCTTGGCGTCGCCCACGACGATGGGGCGGCAGCGGTCATAGAGCGTGGCGTCGGCGAGCGCCTTGACGGTGATCTCGGGGCCGTTGCCGGCCGGGTCGCCCATGGTGATGCCGACGATAGGGAGCTGGTTCGTCATTTAGCACACCCCCTTCGCCTTATCGGCGTCAAGCGCGGCCTGAAGGGCCTCGATGCCCTCGGGCGGCAGGTAGTTGAACGGGGCGCGGCACTTGCCGACGGGGTAGCCGAGCAGGTTGACGGCTGTCTTGACCACGGTATTGGGGTTGCCGTACTTAAAGCAAGCGCGTAGGTTGGCCACGTTGCCCTGGCAGGCCTCGGCGGCCTCGAGGTCACCGGCCACGAAGTTGTCGTAGATGCCGGCCATGTTGGTCGGGTACACGTTCGCGCAACCCGCGATGGCGCCCTTGGCGCCGGCCTTGAGGGCCTTGAGAATCAGCGCGTCGTTGCCGGAGAGCACGCCGAAGTCCATGCCCTTCGTGAGCTCGATGTAGGCGGAGAGGTTGTCCCAGTCGCCGGAGGAGTCCTTGGCGCCCACGATGTTGTCGATCTTGGCGAGCTCGACGACGGTCTCGGGCTCGATGGCGTTGCCGGTGCGCATCGGGATGTTGTAAAGCACGATCGGCATGTTCGGCACGGCCTCGGCGACCTTGGTGTAGTGCTCGATCAGCTCGTGCTGGGAAGCCTTTGCGAACGACGGGGTGATGACGGAGAGGATGTCCGCGCCAGCGGCCTCGCCCATCTTGCACTGCTCGATGGTCTCCTTGGTGGACATGCAGCCGGTGCCGGCGTACACGGGCACGCGACCCGCTACCTGGTCGATAACGGTCTCGAGAACGAGCTTCTTCTCCTCGCCGTTAAGGATGTAGCCCTCGCCGTTGGTGCCGAATGGGAAGATGCCGTGGATGCCGGCGGCGATCTGCCGGTCGACCTGGGCGCGAAGCTCCTCGGTGTTGACGGTCTCGTCCTCATTCATCGGCGTGACGATGGGGACGATGATGCCCTTGAGCTCTGCCATTGCGCTTTCCTTTCTCGCTAGTCCTTGCCGAACTTGGTTTTGAATGGGTGCCTAGAGGATCTGCGCATAGAGGGCGCGGGCGTCCTCGAGGGTGACCTCGCGCATGTTGTTGGTGAGCAGGCGCTGGACCTTCATGCCCGCCCCGGCGAGCTCATCGACGCTGGCGTCGGTCACACCAAGCTCATCGAGCTTCTTGGGGATGTTAAGGTGATCGACGATTTGGTCCATGCGCTCGATGACGGCAGCGGACTTCTCCTCGACAGTCGTGGCGCCGGCGTGGATGGCACGGTCGTAGGCGGCGGCCAGGCGCTCGCGGATGGCCGGCTCGTTGAAGTGCATGACCGGGCACAGCAGGATGGCGTTGGAGACACCGTGGGCGATATGGTACTTGCCGCCCAGCGGGTAAGAGAGCGCGTGGACCGCGGTGGTGCCGGAGGCGGTGATGGCGATGCCGGCGTAGAAGCTGGCGATCTGCATGGCGCGCTTGGCGCCCATGGCCTCGGGGTCATCGCAGGCAGCCTCGATGTTGTTCATGATGAGATCGAAGGCCTCCAGGGCGAAGATGTCGCTGAAGGGGTTGGCCTTGTTGCAGGTGTAGCACTCGATGGCGTGGCAGAGGGCGTCGACGCCGGTCGCGGCCGCGATGGAGCGAGGGAGGTTCTTGATCATGTTGGCGTCGAGCACCACATAATCGGCGATGAGGCCGTCGTTGACGATGCCGACCTTGAGCTCCTCCTCGGGCACGGCCACGATAGCGTTCGGAGTGGCCTCGGCGCCGGTACCGGCGGTGGTGGGAACGGCGATCATCTTGATCTTCTTGGAGGCCTGGGTGGGGTCGGCGAGAAGGTCGTGGACGGTGTACTCGTCAGTTGCGCAGACGCCCGCGAGCTTGGCGGAATCCATGACGGAGCCGCCGCCGACAGCGATGATGGCGTCGGCACCCAAGCCCTTGACCTGATCGACGACGTTCTGGACCTCAGAGTAGGTGGGCTCGGCGGGGATATCGTCGATGATGGCGGCCTCGGCGCCGGCGGCCTTCACGGCCTCCAGCGTGGGCTCGACGAGACCGAGCTTGCGCAGGCTCTTGTCGGTAAAGACGACGACCTTCTTGGCGCCCTCCTTCTTGAGGGCGGCGGCCATCTCCTCGGTGGGGTTCTCGCCGCCGAAGACGACCTTGGGAAGCCTCAGGGAATACTTGCTAAGCATTGCGCAACACTCCTTCTACTTTGTGCCGAGTTGTGCCATCTGGACGAGCAGCTCATCATTGCCGAAGCCGCCCGACTTGGATGCGATTACGAGGTCGTCGGCGCCGAGGCCGACCTTAAAGGCGACGACACCGTCGGAAACCTGGCCCAGAGGCGAGAGCTCCGCGACCTTCGCCTGGGCAAGGAAGCTCGTGAGAACGTCGCCGCCCGTGACGAGCGCGCGGCCGCGGACGCCCGCGGCGCAGATGGCAGCGAGAAGGCCGCCGATGTGATCGGAAACCACCTGGCGCACATCAGCGCCCTCAGGGATAAGCGACGAGAGATCCTCGAGACCGGAGCCGTTGACCACGGTGAGGGGGTTGGCCGCCCAAGAAGCGTTGACGGCCGCAACAAAGGCGCGGCCATCGTCGCCGCAAAGCCAGGCGTCGTCGGACTTCTCGGTCTCGGCGATGTGGAACACGCGGGCGCCGGACTCCTCGGCGAGGTCGCACTGGCGGCGAGAGACGTCGTTCACGCTGCCGCAGACGACGAGCAGGTTGCCGGTAAAGGCAGGAGTGGCCTGGTCAGCAGCCTTGTCGGCCTCCATTGAGGCGAGGGAGCTCGCAAGCCCCGCGCATCCGGCAAGAACACCGGCGTCGCGGGCGGCGTCGATCTGCTGGATGCGGGAAGCCACGTCGCCATCGGTCTGGGCGTCGTAGACGACGATGCCCTCGAAGTCGCAAGGCACGGGCTCGCCGGAGCGGACCAGCATTGTCGGGACCTCGGACTGCAGGGCAATGACCTCGCGGACATCCGAGACGGTCACAGGCTCGAAAGGGTCGCGGCCAAAAACGCTCTCGCTCACAGGGACGCCGTCGACGTAGTGGACGCCGCCGCAGGTAACGCGGCCCATCGCGGGGAGCGCAGGGATAAAGTGCAGGCGGGGCTCGCCGGAGGCTTTCAAAGCCGCCGCCAACTCAGCGCCGATGTTGCCGCGCAAGGCCGAATCGGTCTTCTTCACGATGCGGCGAACGCCGGCCTTCTTGGCTGCCGAGACGAGCGCGTAAACGTGCTCGGCGGCTTCAGCGGGGGCCATATGGCGAGACGCGGTGTTGACACAGAGAGCGCCGTCGGTCGACGCGAACGCACCGTCCATCGACGAATCGTCAACGAGAACGTGGGCGCCTTGGGCAAGCAAGCATACGCCCGAGTCGAGGGTTCCCGTCAAATCGTCGGCTATGAGCATCGTCTTTGCCATTTCTCCTCCTTTCGTCTACACATGATGAAGATTTTGTTAGCCATAAGAAATGTGTCGAATCCAAAAATACCGTTACAATTTGAAACGGTTTCTTGTAAATGGCTGTTTCAAATTTGGACGGTGAATCATGGCGCTGTATCGAGCACTGTTCGTGGCCCCCTACCCCGGGCTAGCCGAGGTCGCACGTTCCGCCGCAGAGGACTTTCCGGAAATCGACCTAACCGTTCACGAAGGCGACCTGCAGGAAGGGCTCGAAGCCGCGCTGCGCGTCTTCGGCTCCGACTTCGATGTCGTCATCTCGCGAGGCGGCACGGCGCAGATGCTCGAGGATGAGTTCACGGTTCCCGTCGTGGAGGTCTCGGTCTCGAGCGCGGACCTGCTCCATGGCCTCGCCATCCATAACCCACGCGGCGAGCGCTGCGCCGTCGTCGGGTTCTCCAATACCCTTAAGTCCGTGTCGCAGGTCGCCGACTTCTCCGACTTCGACCTTGATGTATACAGCGTCAACTTCGACGACGAGCTGCCGCTCGTGCTGCAGGACATTCTTGCCGGCAACTATTCGGTGGTCCTCTGCGACAACTTCGCGGTAAAGAAATGCGCCGAGCTCGGCATAGAGGCCCACCTGCTCGAGAGCGGCCCGGAGAGCGTCCGCGACGCGCTCGAGCGCACGCTTTTCTTTTGCCAGCAGGTCGAGGCCCTCCAAGACAAGAACCACGTGCTCTGGGACATCCTCAAGAGCCAAAGCTCCTCGGTCACGATGTTCTCCGCACCGGGGCGCCTTATGTACTCCAACCTCGAGGAAGGCCGAAGCGAGCTTCTCGCCTTCATGCGAGAGCACCTCGACGACCCCGCGCCGGCAAAGCTCACGCTCAGACGCGCGCGCAAAATCTACCGCCTCAACATGATTCGAAGCGGAAACGGCCCCGCAGAAGTCGTGTCGTTCAGCGTCTCGTCCTCAAACATCCCGTCAAGCGAGAACCTCGTCGGCATCGTGCGCCTCAACCGCGACGAGGTCGAGAAGCGCTACCGCGCGAGCGTGTACAAAGCGGTCGGCGCCGGTGAGCAGAGCACCGCCTTCATCTCCCGCGCAAGCCGCATCGAGAAACCCGTGATGCTCGAAGGCGAGATCGGCTCCGGTAAAGCGCAAATCGCCGCCCTGCTCTACCTCAACAGCAACATGAAAAACCGCCCCTTCGTGGTCATCGATTGCTCGCTTCTCATCGACAAGAGCTGGGACTACCTTCTCAACTCGACGGGCTCGCCGCTCTTCGGCCAAGACGACACGCTTTACTTCAAGGCAGCCCACGCCTTGAGCGACGACCGCCTTAGGATGCTGCTCGACCTGATACGGCGCACGGGCGCGGCAGAGCGCTGCCGCTTGATATTCTCGGCGAATGACGACGCAGCCGGTGGCGAGACGGCCGGCATCGCGTCGATCGTCGAGCAGCTCAGCTGCTTCGTCTTTACTGCCCCCTCGCTGCGAAAGCGTGCCGACATCGCCCAAGCGGCACGGCTCTTCGTAGCCTCTGAGGCACAGCGGATGGGCATCGAGCCCCCCACCATCACCGACGAGGCGGCAGAGATTCTCGGGCGGCATACGTGGCCCAAGAACTACATCGAACTCAGACAGGTCATGCAAAGGTGCATGGCGTCTTCGGCGGACATCATCAACGCCGAAATCGTGCACGACGCCCTCGGCCGCGAGCAGTCCACGCTATTCTCCTCGCTCGCCACGCCCGACGCCTCCACCTCTATCGAGCTCTTGCGCCCCCTCAAGGACACCGAGCGCGAGATCGTGCAGATGGTGGTCAAAAAACTCGGCGGCAACCAAACGGAAGCCGCACGTATCCTCGGCCTCTCGCGCACAACCATCTGGCGCATGCTCAAATAACTAGTACGCCTATTTAGCGCCGCTTTTCCGCCTACCGAGCACCGTTACCAATGACTGCTTCCCTTGGCAGGCGACGGAAGCCCGCCAATGGTAACTGGCTCGGGCGGCATGCGCGGGGATGCGACAAGAAAGGCGGCGAATCATAAAGCCGGCGACTCGCCGCCCGGAACGATTTGCGGCCCGTGCCTGTCACCCGTGGCAGGCCGAACGGCCGACGCTAATCGCTCAATTAACGCGACCCCTCGGGACGCGCGGAAACCGTCTGGAACAAAATAACCTCCCGCCCCAAAATAGGGACGGGAGGCCTTTGTCGCAATCACAGGAACCTGGCCCTTAGGCCTCATCCCAGAACTCATCGGCCAGAAGCTTGAAGCAGATCTTCCTGACCAGACCCGTCGTCACGCCGGCGGGCACCACGGTAGGCATGTGAGGCTCACCGGGGACGAACACGACGAAGTGACCGTTGGCGAGGCTTCCCTCAATAACGTCGTCGTTACCGTCCGCAGCAACGCCCAGGCCGGCATCCACCGACTCGTCGAACGGGGTGCGGACCTCGATCTTGCCGGGCGTCACAAAGAAGCGCTCTTCGCCCTCGAGGTCCATCTGGACATCGATATAGCGACGGTGCCACTCGTATTGACCGTCAGCGGGCTCGCGGGTCGTGGCCTCCATTACGTTGGCAAAGACCTTGCTGCCCAAAATCTCGTTCTTGCCGAGGTCGAGCTCGGCCGGGTTGTTCGCGCCCAGCCAGTCGATCAGCACGTCAAGCCCGCGAGAAAACCCGCGGTAGCGCCCAATGTTGCTTAAAGAGTCGACAATCATCGGGTGGCTCCTTTGGCCGAATCGGCAGGCAGCTTACTGCACCTGCGCGACCATGGCGAGGTTGGTGGAGGTGGTGTAGTCGCCCTGGCGCGGGGAGGTCTGCGGGTCGCCGGCGGTCAGGATGACGATGTCGCCGCCCTCGACGACCTTGTTCTGCTTAGCGGTGGTCAGCGCGTTGTAGAGCGTGCCGGTAAGCGAGCCCTGCTCGGTGGTGCGGAAAGCGTAGACGCCCCAGTAGAAGCAGGTGCGACGAATGGCCTCCTCGGAGGGGGACATGGCGTACAGCGGCACCTTCGGACGGAACTTGGAGACCAGACGGGCGGAACGGCCGGAGTGGGTCGGGACGATGATGCACTTGGCATCGACGCGGTCGGCCATCTCAACGGCGGCGAAGCCGGTGGCGCCGTTCACGTTGCGCACGCCGCGGCGATCGTAGTAGTTCTTGTTCTCCTTGACGAACTTCTCGGTCTCCTTGCAAATGTCGGACATCGTGCGGACAGCGTCGACGGGGTACTTGCCAGCAGCGGTCTCGCCGGAGAGCATGACACAGTCGGTACCGTCGTAAACGGCGTTAGCGACGTCGTTGACCTCGGCGCGGGTCGGGCGCGGGTTGCGCTGCATGGAGTCGAGCATCTGGGTGGCGGTGATAACCGGCTTGTAGTGCTCGGCGCATTTCTTGATGATGGTCTTCTGGATGT
This sequence comes from Paratractidigestivibacter sp., assembly GCF_963660155.1. GTDB lineage: Bacteria > Actinomycetota > Coriobacteriia > Coriobacteriales > Atopobiaceae > Paratractidigestivibacter. Next base: position 18,769 of record NZ_CAVKWG010000027.1, read on the forward strand.
GCGGAACCTGGGCGGCCGGAACCTCGACGCCGAGGTCGCCGCGGGCGACCATGATACCGTCGGAGACGTGCAGGATCTCCTCGAAGTTCTGGACGCCCATGGCGCTCTCGATCTTCGGGAAGATCATGACGTTGGGGGCGCCCATCTCGACGCAGATGTCACGAATCTGCTGGACAGCGCCGGCGTCGCGGATAAAGGAAGCGGCGATGGCGTCGATGCCGAGCTCGCAGCCGAACATGATGTCGGCGCGGTCCTGGGCAGTAACGGAGGGCAGGCCGACGTTGACGTTGGGGACATTGATGCCCTTGCGCTCGCCGATCTCGCCGCCGTTGGTAACGACGCAGTACATATCCTGGCCCTCGACGTGATCGACCTCAAGGCCGATGAGGCCGTCGTCGATCAGGATGACGGAACCCTTCTCGACCTCGGAGGGGAGGTTCAGGTAGTCGAGGGAAATGTGCTCGGAGGTGCCGTGGAAGTCCTCGGAGGTCTCCTGGGCGGTCACAACCAGGGTGTCGCCGGTCTTGACGGTTACCTTCTGGCCGCCCTCAAGCAGACCGGTACGAATCTCGGGGCCCTTGGTGTCGAGCAGGATAGCCACGGGGATACCGAGCTCGGCGGAGAGGTTGCGAACCTTCTCGATCATGGAGCGGTGATACTGGTGGCTGCCGTGGGAGAAGTTGAAGCGGGCGACGTTCATGCCGTGAAGGATGAGCTGACGCAGGACCTCCTCGTCCTCGGTCGCAGGGCCCATGGTGCAGACGATCTTGGTTTTCTTGCTGTAAGCCATGTTTTCCTCTTTCTAGAAAGACTTGTGTTCAAAGACAGATATGGAAACGTGGTCGCTTATTTCCCCTAGCAAACCACGGAGCGGTCGACGAATTCCGTGCCGTTTTCGAGGGCGCGCGCATTATCAAGAGTCACGCGCGCGATTTCGCTTAATGCCTCCTTTGTAAAAAATGCCTGGTGAGAGGTCATGACAACGTTCGGGAACGAACACAGGCGGCTCGTAATGGAATCCACAATCTCGCCGGAGAGGTTCTTGTATACATTCGGCCCCTCCTCGTCGTAGACGTCGAGGCCCGCAGCCCCGATTTTTCCTGAGAGTATGCCGCGGATAAGGGCCTGTGTATCGACGAGGCCCCCGCGTCCGGTGTTCACAAAAATCACGCCGTCCTTCATCTTCGCGATGGACTCGTCGTTGATCATGTGGCGACTATCGTCGTTGAGGAACGCATGGAGCGAGATGAGGTCGGCGCGCTCAAACAGCTCGTCGTAAGACACATATTCGTCGATGACGCCGTCCTCTACCAGCTGCTGGTTCGGGTAGAGATCGGCGCCTAAGACCCTCATGCCGAATCCTTTGCAAATACGGCAGAACGCGGCGCCGATGCGGCCGGTGCCCATAACGCCCGCCGTTTTCCCGTGCATCGTCTCGCCCACGAGCCCATGAAGCGAGAAGTCGTTGACCCTCACGCGGTTGAAGCCGCGGTGAATTCGCCGGTTGGCGCAAAGGGCCAAGCCCATGGCGTGCTCGGCCACGGCCTCGGGCGAATACGCCGGCACACAGGTGACCTTGATGCCCAGCTTCTTTGCGACGGCAACATTAACCGCATCGTAGCCGGCACAGCGCATAAGCAGCATCTTTACGCCCACATCCGACAAAAAACGAAGCGTCAAGGGGCCGGCATCCGCATTAACGAACGCGCAAACAGCGTCATAGCCACGAGCAAGCGCCGCAGTCACAGGGGTGAGGTTGCTCTCGATGAAATCAATCGAGATCTCGGGGTAATCCTTGAGTTCTTTGGTAAAGGAGTCCTCATCGTAACTCGCTGTCCCATAGAACAGAATCTTCATCCTCAAATGACCTCGCAGACGCATGATGCCGCTGTAATTACCAGACTCTCTCGCAGACAAGTATAAATCAGGCGAGCGGTAGGTAACTCGACGGTAGACGGACGTTCTAAACAAATTTCAATGTGAAGGGGTATTGCTATTCACAAATCCAATAGCAAACTGAGCAGGGCTCAAGCTCACTGCCGCCCCCAAAGTCGTGCTCGACGCCAGAAATCAGGTCCGTGCCTCGCCCGCACTGAGCGTCGAAGTGAACCGTCGCTTTCTCACTCGAAGCGTTGACAGCCACGATGACGCGCTCGTCCTCAAAAGCGCGCTTAAAGACCAACTGCTGTGGAGCAACCTGCAGCTGCTCGTAACTTCCCCACACGATCGACTTCGATTTAGCCCTCGCCTGGGCAAGTTGCGCGATCCAGTCGGTAAGGTCGTTCCATTCGGGCGCATCCAATGCGGGGCGTAGCTCGTGGTCGCCGAACTTCTGCTCGCCCTTGATCCCCCACTCGCTTCCGTAATACACACACGGAACACCGGCCATACCAAAGAGCAGGCCATACAGCGGCTTAAGCTGCTTCTTGTCGTCAAGCTGAGTGGCAATGCGAGGCACGTCGTGGTTGTCGACGAAGTCGAGCAGGTGCTTGCCTGTATACAGGTCCCACGGGTGAGATCCGCTCTGTCGTTCGAGGGCGTAAGCGACCTCATGCATGTTGGACGAGTTCATCGACGACCAAAGACCCTTGTAGCACTCGTAGTTGGTCACCGTGTCGCAAAGCTCGTCGCCCATCCATTGGTTGTAGTCGCCGAACATCGTCTCGCCGAGCAGCAGGAACTTATCGCCACGCTTCTCGGAAAGCTCGTTTGCGATGCGCCGCAGGTAGCCGAGGAAGCCCCGGTCCAGGCAATAAGCCACATCGAGCCTCAAGCCATCGATATCGAAATCGCGCTCCCAGTCTCGGATTACGTCGGCTAGGTAGTTGTTAAGATCAAAGCAGTTGTGATTCAGCTTGATCAGATACGGCACGCCTTGCCACGTCGAGTACGAGAACCCGTCGTTCCACTCGTTGTTGCCGTTCCAGTCGATCTCGAACCAGCCGGCATAAACGCTGTCCCAGCGCTTCTCCTGTACGTCCTTGAAGGCCCAGAAATCGCGACCCACATGATTGAAGACTCCATCGAGCAGGACCTTAATCCCCTGCTCGTGGCAAGCGGCCACAACGTCTGCAAGGTCTTGGTTCTCGCCAAGCCTGCAGTCGACCTTCGTGTAATCGCTCGTGTCGTAGCCGTGAGAGGTACTCTCGAACACGGGGTTCAGTATGAGGCAGGTAACCCCGAGTTTCTTCATGTGGTCGATCCAGCCGTCGTCGATCAGTTTACGAAGCCGATGCACGACGACGCCGTCGTTCTCATAGGGCGCCCCGCAAAGCCCGAGGGGATATACCTGATACATAAAAGAAGGCTCAAACCAGCTCATAGAGAATCCTTTCGCTTAAGGTTTCTCGAGTATATCAAGCCCCCTGGACACAAATAGAGCCCCATGGTCTCCCATGAGGCTCTAGAAACAGAAAACGCCCCTTGTTGGACGGCGGCGTCCTGCTCTCCCACGGACTGCTCCG
>NZ_CAVKWG010000028.1:0-76225 GCF_963660155.1 Paratractidigestivibacter sp.
GGCCTGGAGCTGTAAAGCGTCGCGACCTGCAAAGGGGACAGTCCCTTTTGCAGGTTGACCTGCAAAAGGGACTGTCCCCTTTGCAGGTCGCGACCACAAACAAAAGGCCCGGTGAGCGCGCTGCTCGCCGGGCCTTTCTTTGCAAGATGGCAGGGGTAGAAGGATTCGAACCCTCATTGACGGCACCAAAAACCGCTGTCCTAACCATTGGACGATACCCCTGTGCGCAGGCCATTGTACCAAGAAGCGCCGCCGTAAGAGTGGACAAAGGGACAGCCCCTTTGTCCACTCTCGCCATCTGCGCATTTTACGTAGCCCGTACACGAAGCGCCCGTGCGGCCCCCGCCGGCGAGCGGCTGAGTTATCATTGTGAACGGTATTTATCTGGGACCCGCAACGTATCGCATTTTGGAGGCAAATCCATGCCCATGACCGCGATTATCCTCGCCGCCGGCGAGGGAACGCGCATGAAGTCCCGTCACCCCAAGGTAATGCACAAACTTCTCGATCGCCCGCTGGTCTCGTGGGTTACGCGCGCCGCGCGCAACGCCGGGGCCGACCGCATCATCGTGGTCGTCGGCAACGGCGCCGAGGAGGTCCGCGCGCACCTCGCGTCCGAGAAGGACGTCGAATGCGTCGAGCAGACCGAGCGCCTGGGTACGGGCCACGCCACCCGCGTCGCCATCGAGGCCGCGCACGTAAGCGAGGGGCCGGTGGTCATCCTCAACGGAGACCTGCCGCTCATCGAGTCCGAAACCATCCGCGCCTTCGCCGACACCGTCTCGTCCGGCGAGCACGCCTGCGCCATCCTCACCATGACGCCGCCCGACCCCTTCGGCTACGGCCGCGTGGAGCTCGCCGCCGACGGCACCGTGGCGCGCATCATCGAGCAGAAGGACTGCACGCCCGAGCAGAGCGAGACCCTGCTGGAGTGCAACGCCGGCTGCTACGCGTTCGACGGGGCGCTTCTTGCCGCCCACGTCGGTGAGATCGGCTGCGAGAACGCGCAGCACGAGTACTACCTGCCCGACATGGTCGAGATTCTGCGCGGCCACGGCCACAGCACGACCATCACCCACTGCCCCGACTACGTCGAGGGCCTGGGCGTGAACTCCCGCGTGCAGCTCGCCGAGCTCACCGCGCTGGCGCAGGCTAAGATCAACGAGGGCCTCATGGCCTCCGGCGTCACCATGCTCGACCCCAAGACCGTGTGGGTCGGCCCGGACGTGGCCGTCGGGCGCGACACCGAGCTTCTTCCCATGACCATGCTCTGGGGCGCCACGAGCGTCGGCGAGGGCTGCACTGTAGGCCCGAACACCCGCCTCACCAACACGACCGTGGGCAACAACGTGCTGCTCGAGGAGGTCGTCGGCGTCGACGTGACCATCGACGACGACGCGACCTGCGGCCCGCGCGCGTACCTGCGCGGCGGCGCGCATGTGCTCGAAAGCGCCCACATCGGCACCCACGTCGAGCTCAAGAACACCGTCGTGGGCAAGGGCTCCAAGGTTCCCCACCTCAGCTACATCGGCGACTGCGAGATGGGCGCCGGCGTCAACATCGGCGGCGGTTCCATCACCTGCAACTACGACGGCGTGCACAAGAGCCGCACCACCATCGGCGACGGGGCGTTTATCGGCTCCGACACCATGATGGTCGCGCCCGTGAGCATCGGCGCCGGCGCCATCACCGGGGCCAGCTCCTGCATCACCAAGGATGTGCCCGCCGACGCGCTCGCCGTTGAACGCAGCGAGCAGTTCATGAAGGAAGGCTACGCGAGCAAGAGGCTTGAGCGCCTGAGGAAGGAAGCCTAATGTACGAGAACCTGAGCAATCCCGCACCCATCAACACCGAGATTAAGCTCTACACCGGACACGGCAACCCCGAGCTTTCCAAGAAGATCGCCGATATTCTGCACCTCGAGCTCCAGGGCCTGACCACCGAGAAGTTCGCCAATGGCGAGACCTATGCGCGCTTTACCGAGTCGGTCCGCGGCGACGATGTGTTCTTTATCCAGACCATGGCCGGCTCGAACGTCAACGACCTCATCATGGAGACGCTCATTGTGGCCGACGCCGCCAAGCGCGCCTCTTGCCGCAAGTTCACCGCCGTCATCCCCCACTACGGCTACGCCCGCCAAGACCGCAAGGCCGCGCCGCGCGAGCCCATCACCGCGCGCCTCGTCGCGAACCTGCTCGAGGCCGCCGGCGTCGACCAGGTGATCACCGTCGACCTGCACCAAGGCCAGATCCAAGGCTTCTTCAACATCCCCGTGACCCACCTCACCGGCCTCTACCTGCTCGGCGATTACTTCTTGAAGAACAAGGACTTCGACTGGGCAAACACCGTGGTCGTCTCGCCCGACATGGGCCGCGCCAAGGCCGCCAAGAAGCTCTCCGACTACCTGGGCTGCGAGGTCGCCATTGCCCACAAGAGCCGCCCGAAGCACAATGCGGCCGAGGTCATGGGCATCATCGGCAACATCGAGGGCAAGACCTGCATCGTCAACGACGACATGATCGACACCGCGGGCACTCTGTGCGGCTCCGTCAAGAAGCTCAAGGAGATGGGCGCAGGCAAGATCTACGTGTGCGCCACCCACGGCATCTTTACCGAGCCCGCCATCGAGCGCCTTGAGGAGGCCCCCATCGAGGAGTGCGTCGTCACCGACGTCATCCCGTGCGCCGTGGCCAACCAGGAGGGCTCCAAGATCAAGACGATCTCCATCGCCAACGAGCTCGCCGAAGCTATCTTCAGCGTGTACACCAACAAGCCGGTTTCCGACATCTTCGGCGGCAACCTGAACCTGTAGCGTCGCGCCCGCAGCGCGCGAAGGCTGTTCCTTTCGCGCCCTTCGCGCCGGTAAACGCGCCATCCGCGGGGCCGTCTTCGGGCGGCCCCGCTTTTGCTGAGAGGAGCTTACGTGGCAAAAGCGGCCACCATCATGATCGTGTGCGGGCTCGGTAACCCCGACGACGACTACGCGCGCACGCGGCACAACGCCGGCTTCGCAACCGTCGATTTGCTCGCCGAGCGGCACGGTGTCCGCTACTGGAAGAGCGAGGCGGGCGCGCAGACGGCCACGCTGACCTGGCGCGACGCCGACGGTGAGAAGCGCGAGGTGCTTCTTGCCAAGCCGATGAGCTACATGAACACGAGCGGTGGGCCGCTGTCCAAGCTGGCCCGTGCTCATCATGTACAGCCGGCCGAGATTTTGGTGATTCACGACGAAATTGACCTTGCTGCCGGCGAGATCCAGCTCAGGATGGGCGGCGGGCTCAACGCCCACAACGGCCTGCGCTCCATTGCCGACAAGCTTGGCACCCGCGACTTTGCCCGCCTGCGCTTTGGTGTGGGGCGTCCGCCCGGAAAGATGAACGTGGCAGACTACGTGCTGCGCGAGCTCAAGGGCAACTTCCTGACCGACTTCGAGGTAACGGCCCAAGACGCCGCCGATGCCGCTGAGTGCGCGCTCACCCAGGGCGTTAAATAACCGCACATTGCAAGGTTTTGCCGCTCGTGCGACGTAAACGCGAACCCGGTGCATACTTTTGCCGCTCGTGCGACGTAAAATCAGCCTCAAGACGGCCAAATGAGGCCCATACGCCCCTTGATTGGCGCTTCAGGGCGTGTTTTAACCCCAATTCACGTCGCACGAGCGGCAAAACCTTGCAGGGCCTACCTGTTTACGTCGCACGAGCGGCAAAACCTTGCAGAATCACCCGACGACTCTCTTCTGAAGCCGGGCAAAGCAATGGAGGGAATGGCCGACAGGTCATTCCCTCCATTTAATTGCCGTGCTATTCAGCGCAGTGAAGGCGCGGTGCTACTCAGCGTCACCCACAAGGGACTTGGTGATGCTTGCCGCGGCCTTCTTGCCGGCGCCCATGGCCAGGATGACCGTGGCGGCGCCGGTGACGATGTCGCCACCAGCCCAGATGCGCGGATCGGTGGTCTGGCCGGTCTCCTCGTCAGCTACGATGTAGCCCCACTTGTTGAGCTCCATCTCGCCGCCGATCTTGGCCGCGAACGGGTTGGCGTTGGTGCCGATGGCGGAGATGGCAACGTCGCAGGGAATCTCTTCGATGGCGCCCTCGATGGGCACCGGACGGCGACGGCCAGAGGCGTCGGGCTCGCCGAGCTCCATCTTCTGGACGCGAACGGCGCACACGGTGCCGTCCTCGCCGGCCACAAACTCCAGCGGGGCAACCAGAGGCATGACCTCGACGCCCTCGGCCTTGGCGTGGTGCAGCTCGGCACGACGGGCGGGCATCTCCTCCTCGGTACGGCGGTAGGCGATGATGGCGTGCTCGGCGCCCAAGCGCTTGGCGGTGCGCACGGCATCCATGGCCACGTTGCCGCCACCGAAGACCACGACGTTCTTGCCGTGCTTGGTGGGGGTGTCGTACTCAGGGAAGTTGTTGGCCTTCATCAGGTTCACACGCGTGAGGTACTCGTTGGCAAAGAACACGTTGGGCAGGTTCTCGCCGGGCACGTTGAGGAACTTGGGCAGGCCGGCGCCGGTGGCGACGTAGATGGCGTCGAAGCCCTCCTCGAAGAGCTCGTCGGCCGTGGCGATGTTGCCCACGACGGCGTTGTACTCGAAGTGGACGCCCATGGCCTCCAGGCCGTCGATCTCGCGCTTGACGACCGCCTTGGGCAGACGGAACTCGGGGATGCCGTAGACCAGCACGCCGCCACCGGTGAAGAACGCCTCGAAGACGGTGACGTCAAAGCCGTTGCGGGCCAGCTCGCCGGCGCAGGCGATGCCGGAGGGGCCGGAGCCTACGACGGCGACCTTCTTGCCGTTCTTCGGCTTCATAGCAGGTGCGGAAGCGAGCTCGGGCTGGTCGCCGACAAAGCGCTCCAGCTGGCCGATGGCCACCGGCTCGCCCTTCTTGCCGCGGACGCACTTGCCCTCGCACTGGTTCTCCTGCGGGCAGACGCGGCCGCAGATGGCGGGCAGCATCGAGTCCTCGCGGATGATGTCCAGGGCGCCGCCGTAGTTCTTGTTGCGGATCTGCTCGATGAACTTGGGGATGTTGATGTTGACGGGGCAGCCCTCGACGCAGAACGGGCGCTTGCAGTCCATGCAGCGCTCGGCCTCGGCCAGAGCCATCTCCTCGGTGAAGCCCTTGTCGACGGGACGGAAGTCGCAGGCGCGCTCGGCGGCCGGCTCCTCGTTGTCAGCGGTGCGCGGGGACTTCATGTCCGGGACAAAGCGACCATTTACCTGTGGCATGCGCAGTTCGCCTCCTCATAGGCCTTGAGGGACTGGCCCTCCTCGGTACGATATGCAGCCTGACGTGCGCGAAGGTCGTTCCAGTCGACCTTGGTGGCGTCGAAGTCGGGGCCGTCGACGCAGGCGAACTTGGTCTGGCCGTCGACCTCGACGCGGCAGCAGCCGCACATGCCGGTGCCGTCAACCATGATGGGGTTGAGGGAGGCGGTGATGGGGGTGCCATACTTCTCGGCGGTCATGGCCGAGAACTTCATCATGGGCACGGGGCCGACGCAGAAGACCTGCGTGACGGCCTTGGACTCCAGCAGGCGCTCGAGCGGGGCCGTGACCACGCCCTTCTCGCCGTAAGAGCCGTCGTCGGTGGTGATGTGAATGTGCCCGTCGTCCAGCAGCTCGCGGAACTGCTCCTCAAGCAGCAGAAGGTCCTTGGTGCGCGCGCCCATGATGGCGTGGACCTCGTGGCCGGTCTCGACCAAGTGCTTGGCGACCGGGAAGGCGATGGCCAGGCCGACGCCGCCGCCGATGACGGCACAGGGGCCGTCGGCCATCTCGGTCGGGACGCCCAGCGGGCCCGTAACGTCCTTGATGGAGTCACCGGCCTCATAGGTGGACAGCATCTCGGTGGTCTTGCCGATCACCATGAAGATGAACTCGACCCAGCCCTCGTCGGCGTTCCAGCCCGCAAGCGTGAACGGGACGCGCTCGCCCGTCTCGTTGGCGCGCACCATGAGGAACTGGCCAGCGTGAGCGTGCTTGGCCATCTTCGGCGCGTCGATGCGGAACTTGAACACCTTCTCCGAGAACTGCGTCTTTTCGAGGATCTTGTACATTAACGAAACTCCTCTCCTGCGATTCTCTTGCCATGCGGGCACCGTGCCGAATCCCCCACGAATCGAGACGCTGCCTCTAAACTGCGTTATTGTACCGCGCAACCCGCGCTCGGCCTAATGGATTGGCCACCCGCAGTCGCAGGGGCGCCGTTGGCGGAAATCGACCTAGCCGTCTGCTCAAATACCGAACTTTACGGTCGTTATTCCGAGGAGCGTCATCTATGCTGAGGACGACATGACTCGATTACCTGCGCATTTGCAAATTCCCCAAGCTCCACTACTCGGCCTTCTGCAGAACAACGACCGTAAAGTTCTGTTTTTGAGCAGCAATGATCCAAAACACTTAGAGCGGGGGCATCGGCTTCCAGTCGGGATCATGCAGAATCCTGCGCGACTCCTTGTAGCCGGCCCACAGGCGCGCCCAGCCGCTCTTCAGGTGGCTGCGGTCGACAATCAGGATACGCAGCAGCTCCTTGGCGAAGTTGGCGACGGTGCCCACCGCGTAGAGCACAGGGTTGTAATCGCCGTACACCTGGAAATATCTGGCCAGATACCCGCGGTTGCGCGTAATGTAGTAACGCGTCATGTCGCTCGCCGAGTTGAGCTGGCGCACGCTGCCGATCTCTTTGTTGGCCACCTCGCGACGACGGCTGAGCACGTAGTCGGGCACATAGTACACGTCGCAGGCCTTGCTCGCCACGTACCCGAAGCACGCATCGTCCAGGTAGATGAAGAAGCGCGGGTCGGGCAGGCCGGCCTTCTGGACCACGCGGCGAGAGAAGAAGCTTCCCTCGAAGCACAAAACGTTGCAGAGTTTATATCGCTCACCCTCGCGCCAGCCGTCACGTGAGAAGGGGTTGTAAATGGCGAGGCCGCACCAGAACCGATGCTGCCAGAAGAAATGGCCCCCGTCGAAGTCGCGGCGCCGCCCCATGATGGCGTCGGCCTCCTCGGACCAGCGACCCAAAATCGACAGCCCGTCCGGCTCGATGGCCACATCGTCGTCCATGACCCAGAACCACTCGGCGCCGAGCTCGTACGCCCGCCGCACGCCCTCGGAAAAGCCGCCGGCGCCGCCCGTGTTCTCCTCCATGGGCACGTAAACCACACGAGACGTGCCGCCGCATGCGTCCAGGTCGTCCTCTGTGTGGCCCCACAGCGAGTTCGCCCGCCCCTCGAAGTCTCGCACGATATCTGCCGTAAGCTGCGCGTTCTCGTTGTCCACGACCACCACGCGCCACGGCGCGACCGTCGACCCCTCGATGGAGTCGAGCAGCTTCGACAAGAGCTCTTGGCGCTTGAACGTGACGATAACGATGGCGGGGCGATTCATAGGAGCGCGCGTCCAATCGGTTTGGCGGTAACGCTGACTTATTATAGGGGAGCCCGCACGACCGCGGGCCTGCGTCGAGGAGGGCACATGACCAGCATCAAACAAGGGACCGTCTCCGTTGTCGTCCCAATGTACAACGTGGCCGCAACGCTCGAGCAGTGCCTCGCGAGCATCGAGTCGCAGACCTACGCCAACCTACAGATTATTTGCATGAACGACGGCTCGACCGACGACACGGCGCGCATCGCGGGCGCCCACGCGGCGCGCGATGCCCGCATCGTCGTAGTCAACAAGACCAACGAGGGCTACGGCGCCACGATGAACCGCGGCATCGCCGCCGCCGAGGGCACCTGGATCGCCATCGTGGAGCCTGACGACTACCTGGACACCACAGCGTTCGAGCAGCTCGTGGCCTGCGCCGAAGCCGTGAGCACCTCTTCCGGCAAGGTCGTCGACGTCGTGCGCTGCGCGTATTGGCGCGTCTTCGGTGAGGCCGGCGGCGAGACGCGCGCGGCCTGCCCCTATCTCCACCGCGTGAAGCCCGCCACGCAGCCGTTCGCCGTGGGCGACGGCATTGAGCTGCTGCTCCACCACCCCGCCATCTGGGCCGGCATGTATCGCCGCGAGTACCTTGAGCAGGCCGGCATTCGCTTCAACGAGGTCCCCGGCTCCGGCTGGACCGACAACCCCTTCCTCGTCCAGACGCTTTGCGGCGCAGGCGTTGGCATCGCGTACGTGGACGAGCCGCTCTACTACTATCGCGAGCACGACTTCAACGACGCCGAGGCCCTGGCCAAGAAGAGCCCGCTCACGCCGCTGACCCGTTGGAACGAGATGATGGACGCCGCGTGCGCCCTCGGCGTCGACGACGACCACGTGCTCGACGCGCTCGCGCTGCGCGGCGTCAACTACGCGACCATCACAGTGAGCGCGGCGGGAATGGAGGCCGACGGGGTCCACGATCTCGTGGAGCGCTCGATGGAGCGGCTGGACCCGGCGCGCGTGTTTGCCATCCCCGCGCTGTCAGGAAACGCAAAGGCTATGTTTGCGCAGGTAAGAGGTATCGAAGTACCAGCGGAAAACAAAGCCGCGCGCGTGAGGTACCTGGCTCGCGAAGCCGCATATCGCGTCCGTGTGAACGGCCTCGGCTTCGTCGCTCAAAACGTCAAGAGGCGCCTGAACCGCCTCTAGCCCCGGCCCCTGGCCCCTACTCCCCTACCCCTTATAGTTCGGAAGGCTTCCAAACTTCAGAAGCCTTCCGAACTTTAGTTAGAGGTCTTATAGCCGCAGGTAAATCGCTTGCGCTGCAAGCTTTCAGCTGCCCGAAAAAGTTTGGAAGCCTTCCGAACTTTAGAGGAGAGGTGCGAGGGGCGCGCGGGCGCGGCGAGCGTGAGGGCGCGGGGCTTACAGGAAGGCATCGGGGGTGAGGGTCGACGGAGCGCCGCGGCGAAGCACGTTGAGCAGGCGCGCTTGGACAATCGCCATCTGAACGTTTTGCGTCTTGATGGGTCCGACCAACGCCTTCGCGGCGCCGTCACGCGGCTTGGCCACGCTCGCCGCCAGCTGCGCGCGCTCACTCGAAATCAGCTTTCTAACCAGCTCTCGGACGCCGTCGCCCTTATCGCCGCCCTGTCCGGACCCGGAGCAGGCGCACTCAACGCACAGGGCCAACATCTCGAGGTAACGGCTGGTGAGCATATCCATGCTCGCAGGGTCGCCCAGCATGTCCCACCCGCTCAGCAAATCGTGCACGTCGTCGTAGCCGGCGTTCAGGCGGGCAAAGAGCTCGCGCGCACCGTCGGCCCCTCCTAGGTTCGGGAGTTCGCGACTCACGCGATAACCGCGTCCCACAAAAGCCACACGTTCAACGCGCCGCAGGTAATCGGCCACAAACGAGTGGTCATTGCCAGACTGCGCGTCAAAACGGCAGCGCTCGGAAGCCACGCGCTCGCGAACGAACAGCTTGCCGGTCGCGGGCATGAGGCGGCCCGATGCGAAGTGACGCCACGCGTCGGCACGGAAGTCGTGCTGGGTAAGATAGCGCGTGTCCTCGTCATCGCACTCCATCTCGACCGTGCGCCGGCCGCTCACGACCTCGGCAGAAACCCCGCCGACCACAAGCTCAGCATGGTACACCGCAACCGCGTCAACGAGCTTCTGTAGGTAGGTGGACTCGATCCACGCGTCAGGGTCCATCACAAAGAGATAGTCGCCGCGAGCATCGGCAAGCGCGAGGTTCAACGCCTCCTCGCGGGGGCACTCCGGCACATGCTCGACGCGCACGCGGATGTCGCGCTCGGAAGCCACATCGAGGGCTCGGGCGGTCCCGTCCGTGGACCCGGCGTCCACCACAACGGTCTCAACGTTGCGCAGGGTCTGGTTCTGAATACTGTCGAGCGCGCGGCGCAGCGTCTTCTCGGCGTTGCGAGCACACATGAGCACAGAGACCGTCGGCGATGTCGGGGAGAAGTGGGGCAAATGGATACCTATCGCAAGCTGCCCTTGGTTGGGGCTGACCTTACCTGTAAGGCCATTATCCAGACCATTTATGCACTCCTTGTGTGCGCAGGCAGACTCCCCAAATCATCAAAAATGCCCCACGGCCATTCGCGTGAGAAATAGCAGTGGCCCCTTCGTCTCATGCCGCGCGCGAAACAAGCCGAAAGGACCGTAATTCTTGTCGCTTTGTATAGGCTCTTTAACTACTCACCCTCAACGAGCGTGCCGAGCATAATGCACAGCCACGTCTTGTCAACGGCTTGATAACCCGTCTCGTACGTGGAACCGTCCTCTGCCTGCGCCGTATCGGCTTTTGTGGGCGCGTCAAAAGTTCCGATGGCCTCAACGCCTCCGAGCTGCGAGATCTTGTTGCCCAAGGCCACGAGCTCGGCTGCAGTCATATCGGTGCGAATCTTCATAACAAGGTCAAGCGAGTCGTCGACCAGCTTGCCCGAATCGGTGCCGGCAAGAGCCGCCACGCGCGCGAGCACATCTTCGGTCGACACAACAACGTGCGAGAACTTGACATTGAGCGCCGCGTTGAGCGGCGTCACGCACGCTGCGGGGCCGGAACTCGCGCAGAGCTCCGCCAAAGACGAGCTCGTGCCGGCGCTCGCGGTCACCTTGACGTCGCCGCCGACGTTGGCCATCTGCGCGGTAATGCTCGCTGCGCTCTCGTCCTCGCCCTCCTCGGGCACGTGCTCACGGATAACGAGCACGTGCGCGGACTGCAGCTGCGCGCCCTTGGCGAGCTCGCCGTCGCCGGAAACGGTAAGCAACAAGATCTTGGTGAAGCTGTCCTGCGAGATGGAGTAGCTGTCGTCCGTGACGGTCATGTACGACTGGTTGCTGACCTGCTTGCCCAGCGTGGAGTCGTTGAGACGAGCCTCCTTGCCCACACGGTCGGCCACACAGCTCACGGTGAGGACCAAGGCGATGGCCACGACGGCAAGCACCACGCCGCCGATGGTGTTGGTATACGGCCCGGGGGCGGGCACGTCGGTGCGCTCAAAACGCTCGCGCTTCCTAAAGAGCATGAAAACCGCCTTCCCACGCGCCTGCGCGCGCAAATCTCCTGTTTACAACAGGATACCTAACGCGACGGCGCCGAGCCCCGCGACAACCGCGGTAACGTAAACCAAAACGGTAATGAGCAGATTTTGGCGCGCGCTGGCGTTTGTTCTCCACAGCACGAGCAGGCCGACACCGCCCGAGGAGAGCAGGCCGGCAAGCATGGGGCCGGTCGCCAGCGTTCCGTCAAGGAAGAGCTCCGAGATGGCGACGGAAGCGCCACAGTTAGGGATAAGGCCCACGAGCGCGGATAGGAACGTGGCGCGCACCGGGTGGTTGGCCAGCGCGGCGCCGATGGCGTCCTCGCCCACGCCCTCGATAATCAGGCCGAAAACGAACGTGATGACGAAGATGAACGCGGCGACCTGGACGGTGTGGACCAGCGCGCAGCGCACGATACCCCAGACGCCGCGGCCGTGGTGGTGATGGCCGGCGTGGTCGTGGGCATGGGCGTCGCGGCCGTGGGCGCGCTCGTGGCCGGCGTGGTTGTGGGCGTGCGCGCTGGCCGCGCCGTCGCCGTCAGCCTTGTGGGCGCAGCACCTGCCACAGCACGCTCCCTCGCCGTCGGCGAGCCCCTCTTCGCACTCGTCCTCGCAGTGGCAGTGCTCGCGCTCGCAGAGCTCGTGGATGTGCACGTGGCCGTCGCCCGTGTGGTTGGACGCGCGCAGCATGGCGTCGAGCCCAAGGCCGACAACCAGACCAAACACGACCTTGATGCCGATGATGGCGGCCATGCGGCTCGGCGCGGCCTGATGCGCTACGAAGACCGGGATCAGCTCATCAGATGTGGAGAGGATCACCGCGACGAGCGTGCCCGCCGTGACGACGCGCCCCGCGAAGAGCGTTGCCGTCATGGCCGAGAAACCGCACTGTGGCAGCGCGCCCAGAAGCGCGCCCGCGATCGGGCCGGCGTGGTCGGTGCGCTCGACGATCCTGCGGACCTTATCGCTGGCCGCGTGCTCGAGCGCCTCCATCGCCAGGTACGTGAGAAGCAGAAACGGTATGAGGTTCAGCGTGTCGTGCACCGAGTCCTTAAGCACGTCAACTAACAAATCCAAAGCTCAAAGCCTTTCTTTAACAGCGGTTTGGGGACAGTCCCCTTTCTGCAGCGGTTTGGGGACACACCTCTGCGGGAACCTGCAAAAGGGACTGTCGCAGATGCGGGTCAGCGCCAGGCTGCAAGGGCGCCGGCCGGGTAGTCGACGCCGACGAACGTGAGGCCGCGGGCGGGCGCGCAGGGGCCGGCGGCGGCGCGGTCGCAGGCCGCCAAGGCATCGGCCACCCATGTCGCGTCGCGATGGCCGCGCCCGACCTCCACGAGCGTCCCCGCGATGGTCCGCACCATGTTGTGAAGAAACGCGTTGCCCTCGATGTCGATGCACACGAGCGCCTCTCCGGCCTCCTCGATCTCGCTCACGCTCAGGTGACCCACATATCGATGCGTCGGCTTGTCGACGGCCGAGGTGGCCTTACAGAAGCTCTTGAAGTCATGCTCGCCCACGAGGCACTGCGCGGCATCGTGCATGGCGGCGACATCGAGGGCGCCCTTGTACCACCAAGCGTGGTCCCATGCCATGATGGGCCGCGTGTCGCCAGCCGCGATGCGGTAGCGGTAGCGTCGGGCCTCGGCATCGAAGCGCGCCGAGAAGTCCGCCCCCGCGCGGTACAGGCCAACTATCGAGAGGTCATCTGGCGTGAGTGCCACGAGGCTGCGACGTAGGCGCCGGCCCGCAAGCCCTAGCTCGGCGGCGCTCACCGGCACACTGACGTGCTGCGCGATGGCGTGGACGCCCGCGTCGGTTCGCCCGGCGCAGGTGAGCTCGACGGGGCGGCGCAGCGTAGTCTCGAGCGCGCGGCGCAGCTCGCCTGCGACGGTGCGCTGGCAGGGCTGCTCAGCGAAGCCTGCGAAGCCTTCGCCGCGGTAGCCGAGCTTGACCACCAGCGTGCCCGCGGCCTCAGCCTCCCCCACCATCGGCGTCTCGCGCGGCACGGCCTCGCGCACATACGAACTCATGAACACATCCTCCCACGTCACCAAAAAAGGGCCCCGGCAAATGCCAGGGCCCTTGAGCTCTTCTTGCAAAGAGAAACCACTACTCGACGGTCTCCTCGGCAGCGGCCTCCTCGACGACCTCAGCCTTGGGGGCCTCGGCCACGGCAGAAACCTTGGACACGGTGGTCTTGGCAGCCTTGGCCTTGGGGGTGACGGGCTCGGTGACGAGCTCCATCAGAACCATCTCGGCGGCATCGCCCTTACGAGGACCGAGCTTCATGATGCGAGTGTAGCCACCGTTACGGTCGGCCCACATGCCCTGCGCGGCCTTCTCGAAGACCTCGCGGATGACCTCTTTGTCGTTGAGATAAGCGATGGCAAGACGGCGAGAGTGGATGTCGCCCTTCTTGGCCCAGGTGATGATCTTGTCAACATCGCCGCGGATGGCCTTGGCGCGGACGTCGATCGTCTTGATACGGTCGTTCATGAACAGGGCACGAACGAGGCTGCGCTTCATAGCCTTGGTGTGCGCAGCGTCGGTGCCGAGCTTCATGCCCTTCTTCTTGTTGTGACGCATTTTCTGCTTCTCCTAAGCGTTCAGGCGCACGTTAAGCCTTGAGCGAGAGGCCCATGGACTCGAGCTTGTCCTTGACTTCCTCGATGGACTTAACGCCAAAGTTACGGATGTTGAGAAGGTCGTTCTCGGAGAACTCAACGAGCTGGCGAACGGCGTGGATGCCGGCGCGCTTGAGGCAGTTGTAAGAACGGACGGAAAGGTCCAGGTCCTCAATCTGCTTGTCGAGCTCGACGTTGTCCTCAACGGTGCTGGTGGTAAAGATCGAGGCGTCCTCGACAGGCTCGTCCTCATCGGCCAAGCTCATGAACGCACTCATGTGCTGGTTGATGATGTTGGAAGCCTCGACGACGGCATCGCGCGGGGTCATGGAACCGTTGGTCTCGACCTCGAGCAGCAGACTGTCGTAGTCCGTGCGACGGCCGACGCGGTAGTTCTCGACGACCTTGGCGCACCGACGGACGGGAGAGTAGAGCGAGTCGACGTGAATGACACCGATCGGATCGCTCTCGCGCTCGTTGTCCTCGTTGGACACGTAGCCGCGACCTATACCGATGCGCATCCTCATGGTGAGGTGGGCGCCCTCGGAAAGGGTGCAGATGACGTGCTCGGGGTTCACAATCTGGAACTCCGCGGGGATGTCGAAGTCGCCGGCCGTGACAGTCATGGGACCATCGACCGAGATGGAGGCCTCTGCCTCGCTGCCGGTGCCCATGGAGCGGAACACCAGGCCCTTGACGTTGAGGACGATGTCGGTGACGTCCTCGTAGACACCCTCGACGGTCGTGAACTCGTGCTGCACGCCGTCGATGGAGATGGCCTCAACGGCCGCCCCCTCGAGCGACGAGAGAAGCACCCGGCGCAGGGAGTTGCCCAGGGTATCGCCGTAGCCGCGCTCGAGCGGGGCGACGGAGATGCGGGCGAGCCTGTCGCTGATCTCCTCTACCGACACCTGCGGTCGGATGAATTCGGACATTGCTACCTCCAAACAGGGTCGGGCTTACTTGGAGTAGAGCTCGACGATGAGCTGAGCGTCGATGTCGAGATCGATCTGGTCGCGGGTCGGGACCTGAAGAACGGTGCCCTTGAGCTTCTCGATGTCGACCTCGAGCCAGGCGGGAACGGCCATGTGCTCGGAGGAGATCAGGGCCTCCTTGATGGGGAGAAGGTCCTTGTACTTGGGGGCAACGGCGATGACGTCGCCGGCCTTGACCTGCGCGGAGGGGATGTCGCAGCGGTGGCCGTTCACGGTGATGTGACCGTGGCGGACCGTCTGACGGGCCTCCTTGCGGGTGCGGGCGAAGCCGAGACGGAAGACAACATTGTCAAGACGGCACTCGAGCAGGCTCATCAGGTTGTCGCCGGTGATGCCCTGGGTCTTCTTGGCCTTGTCGTAGTAGCCGTGGAACTGCTTCTCGAGCACGCCGTAGATGAACTTAGCCTTCTGCTTCTCGCGAAGCTGAATACCGTACTCGCTCTCCTTGCGGCGACGCTTGGGCTCGCGGTGAGAAGTCTTGTTAATTCCCATCACGACGGGGTCGATGCCGAGCTGGCGGCACCTCTTAAGGACGGGAGTCCTATCAACAGCCATTATTAAATCCTCCTAGAGCTACACGCGACGACGCTTGCTCAGACGGCAACCGTTGTGCGCGATGGGGGTCTTGTCCTGGATGCCCGAAACCTCGAGGCCGGCAGCCTGGAGGGAACGGATGGCGGTCTCGCGGCCGGAGCCGGGGCCCTTCACGAAGACAGCGACCTTGTGCAGGCCGTGCTCCATGGCCGCCTTGGCAGCGGCCTCGGCGGCCAGCTGAGCGGCGAACGGCGTGGACTTACGGGAGCCCTTGAAGCCGACGGTGCCACCGGACTGCCAGGAGATGACGTTGCCCTGGGGGTCGGTGATGGAGACAATCGTGTTGTTGAACGTGCTCTTGATGTGGGCCTGGCCCACAGCGATGTTCTTACGCTCGGAGCGGCGGACGCGCGTGTTGCGAGCGTTCTTCTTCTGCGCCATGTTCTACCCCTACTTCTTCTTCTTGCCGCCGACCTGACGCTTCTTACCCTTTCGAGTGCGAGCGTTGGTCTTGGTGCGCTGGCCACGAACGGGGAGGCCCTTGCGGTGACGGAGGCCGCGGTAGCAGCCGATCTCCATCAGGCGGCCAATGTTCTGACGCGTCTCACGACGGAGGTCGCCCTCGGTCGTGTAGTTGGCATCGATGAAGTCGCGAATCTTGGTGACCTCATCCTCGGTCAGATCCTTGACGCGGGTATCGGGGTTAACGCCGGTCTCGGCGCAAATCTTGGTGGCACGGGTGCGACCGATGCCGTAGATGTAGGTGAGTCCGATCTCGACGCGCTTCTCGCGCGGGAGGTCGACGCCGTTAATACGGGCCAACTTGGTGCTCCTTCCTTAGCCCTGACGCTGCTTGTGGCGCGGGTTCTCGCAAATGACGTAAACCTTGCCGTGGCGACGAATGATCTTGCACTTGTCGCACATCTTCTTGACCGAAGGACGTACCTTCATGAGTCATTCCTTTCGGTAGTGCTGATACGAACTTTATCTACTCGCCCAGCCGCTGGCGTGATTTCCTAGGCTGAATGCGACACAGCTCCTACTTGTAGCGGTAGGTGATGCGGCCGCGGGTCAGGTCGTAGGGAGAAATCTCCACGACGACCTTGTCACCCGGTAGGATTCGGATGTAGTTCATCCTGATTTTTCCCGAGATGGTGCAGAGAATGGTCTTACCGTTCTCGAGCTCCACGTTGAACATAGCGTTGGGCAGCGGCTCAACGACCTTGCCCTCGAGTTCGATTGCGTCTTGCTTGCTCAAAGTAATCCCTCTCTACGCCGTGACAGCGACTAACAAATATATCGAAAATTCACGGAGGCGTCCACGACCGCCAAAATCGCTCCACAACCTCACCACGGGTTGCGATGCGATTGCCGCCGGGCGCCGGAAGGTCTGTCCCCTTTCCGCTGCGGTTTGGGGACTGTCCCCTATTAGCAGGTGGGTTAGAGGTCGCACCAGGGGCCGGAGTCGTCGGCGGTGAGGACGAGCGGGCCGTCCGGGGTGATGGCCACCGTGTTCTCGTAGTGGGCCGCGGGCAGGCCATCGGCGGTGACGACGGTCCAGCCGTTGCCGAGGGTCCGACACTCGTAGGTGCCCATGGTGATCATCGGCTCGATGGCGATGACCATGCCGGCCTGGAGCTTAACGCCCCGCCCCTTCTTGCCGTAGTTGCGGACCTCGGGGTCCTCGTGCATCTTGCGGCCGACGCCGTGGCCGACGTAATCGCGGACGACGCCGAAGCCGTTGTCCTCGGCGAGGGTCTGGATGGCGGCGCCAATGTCGCCGAGGCGGTTGCCGACGACGGCCTGCTCGATGCCGGCCTTGAGGCAATCGCGCGTGACCTCGCAAAGCGCGAGGGTCGCCTCGTCGGGCTCACCGACGAAGAAGGTCCAGGCGTTGTCGCCCACCCAGCCGTTATAGGTCGCGCCGGTGTCGATGGAGACGATGTCGCCGTCCTTCAGCACGGTAGAGGGAGACGGGATACCATGGACGACCTGGTCGTTAACGGAGGCGCAGATGCTGCCAGGAAACCCGCCGTAACCCTTGAACGTAGGGGCGCCGTCGTGCGAGCGGATGAAGCTCTCGACGGCTTGGTCGATGTCGTAGGTCGACATGCCAGCCGAAACCATGCTCCCAGCTAGACGGAGGGCCGCCTTGGACAGTGCCCCGGCGGCCCTCATCTGCTCTATCTGCTGAGGAGATTTGAGCTTGATCATAGGTTCAGGAGGTCCTTAACGTCGGCGTAAACCTCGTCGACGGAGCGGTTGCCGTCGACCTCCTTAAGAATCGAATGACCCTTGTAGTACTCGATCAGCGGAGCCGTCTGGGTGTGGTAAGTATCCAGGCGGTGCTGAATCGTCTCGGCCTTATCGTCGTCGCGCTGGTACATCTCACCCTCGCAGCGCGGGCAGGTGTCGGTGCCGGCAGGAGCGGTGTAGCCGCAGGACTTGCAGGTGCGGCGGGAAGACAGGCGAGCAACGACGGCCTCGTCGGGAACGCTGACGAGCAGCGCGGCATCGAGGTCGCGGCCCATGTCGGCGAGCTCGGAGTCGAGCGCGACGGCCTGCGCGGTGTTGCGGGGGAAGCCATCGAGGATGAAGCCCTTATTGGCATCATCGGAATCGAGGCGCTCCTTGACCAAGTCGATGACGAGCTGATCGGGGACGAGCTGACCGGACTCCATGTAACCCTTGGCCTTGACACCAAGCTCGGAACCGGCCTTGACAGCGGCGCGGAGAAGATCGCCGGTGGAGATGTGGGCGAAGCCGCAGTCCTCCACGAGCTTCTGGCCCTGGGTACCCTTACCGGCGCCCGGGGCGCCAAGAAGAACGATGTTCATCAGTGATGCCCTTTCTCTAAAAGTACTAAGTACTTACTTGGCCGAAAACTCACCCGCGCGACGCTTCTTACTTGAAGAAGCCGTCGTAGTTGTGCATCTTGAGCTGGCTCTCCAGCGAGGAGAGGGTGTCCATCGCAACGCCGACCATGATGAGGACCGAGGTGCCGCCGAACGCCTGGATGAGCGAGTTACCCGTGAACCAGAAGATGATGGTCGGCACGACCGCAAGAATAGCCATGAACAGAGCGCCCGGGAGGGTGACATGGTCGATGGTGTTCTTGATGTAGGCGGCGGTGGCTGCGCCGGGGCGCACACCGGGGATGAAACCACCCTGCTTGCGAAGCTGGTCGGCGGTCTCCTCCGGGTTGAACACCATGGAGGAGTAGAAGTACGCGAAGGCAACGATCAGAACAACGGAAAGAATCCAGTTGATCCAGCCAGACGAGAGCGCGTTGGCAAACGACTGCATCCACTCGACGTTCGGGAAGAACACCGCGATCTGGGCAGGCAGATACAGAATCGCCGAGGCGAAGATGATCGGCACGACGCCGGCGGTGTTCACCTTGATCGGGAGGTAGGTGGCCTGGCCGCCCATCATGCGGCGACCGACCACACGCTTGGCGTACTGGATCGGGATGCGACGCTGGCCGCGCTCCACGAACACGATGATGGGAACGATTGCGATGATGACCACCATAGTGACCACGGTGAGGACGACGTTGCCTGAGCCCGTCACCGAGGAGATAAGCGAGGTGGGCAGGCCGCTCATGATGTTCGCGAAGATGATGAGTGACATGCCGTTACCGATGCCGCGCTGGGTGATGACCTCGCCCAGCCACATGATGATCATGGCACCCGCGAGCATGGTGAAGACGACGATGAAGCTTTCGAGAGCCTCAGGGATACCCATGCTCGAGAAATCGACGCCATAGCTCTTGAAGAGGAACAGGTAGCCCACCGAGGAGATGAGAGCGAGACCGATCGTGAGGTAGCGCGTGTACTGAGTGATCTTGCGCTGACCAGTCTCGCCATCCTTGGCAAGCTCACCAAGCGAAGGAATCACGGCCTGCATCAGCTGCAGAATGATCTGCGCGGTGATGTAGGGCATGATGCCGAGGCTGAAGACGGACATGCGGGAAAGCGCGCCACCCGAGAACAGGTTAAGCACGGCCATAGCGCCGCTCGACGACATGCTGCTCTGGTAAGAGCTGAGCATATCCTGGAACGGAACTCCCGGGACGGGAAGATAGGCGCCGAACCTGTACAGCAGGAGGATTCCCGCGGTCAGGAGGATCTTCTTCCTAAGTTCCGGAACGCGAAACGCGTTGGCGATTCCCTTTAGCACGCCTGCTCGACCTTTCCTCCGGCCGCCTCAATCTTGGCCTTTGCAGAGGCGGAGACCTTGTCGACCTTGACGGTGAGCTTCTTGGTGAGCTCGCCGTCGCCGAGGACCTTCACGAGCTCGTACTCGTGTTTGATGACGCCCTTCTCGCACAAGGAGGCGCCGTCGACGGTCTCACCGTCGGCATAAAGGGCCTCGAGGCGGGAAAGGTTCACGGGCGCGTACTCGACTCGGTTGGGGTTGGTGAAGCCGGGGAGCTTCGGGAGGCGCATAGCCAGGACCATCTGGCCGCCCTCGAAGCCGGGGCCCTTGCCGCCACCGGAGCGGGAAAGCTGACCCTTGGTGCCGCGGCCGGCGGTGGTGCCGGTGCCGGAGGCGTTGCCGCGACCAAGGCGCTTGCGGTTCTTGCGGGAGCCCGCCGCGGGGCGCAGATCGTTGAGCTGCATTGGTTGACTCCTAGTTCTCTTCCACGTTAACGAGGTGCTTGATCTTGAAGATCATGCCACGGATGCCGGGGTTATCCGGCTGCTCGACGCAATCGCCGATCTTGCGAAGGCCGAGGGCCTTGGCGGTGGCGGTCTGGTCCTTCTTCACGCCGCAGACAGCGGAACGGACGAGGGTGATCTTGAGGGACTGAGCCATCTTTAGTTCTCCTTCCCGGCGAACATCTCACCGACGGTCAGGCCGCGACGCTCGGCGGTCTGCTCGGGGGTGGAGAGCTCCTTGAGGCCCTCGGCGGCGGCCTTAATCATGTTAAGGGCGTTGTTGGTGCCGAGAGACTTGGAGAGGACGTTGGTGATGCCGGCAAGCTCGAAGAGCGGACGGACGGGGCCGCCGGCGATGACACCGGTACCCTCGACAGCCGGTTTGATGAGGACGCGGCCAGCGCCGTAGTGGCCCTCAACGGCGTGCGGCACGGTGCCGGCCTCGGTGACCTCAACGTGGAACATGTTCTTCTTGGCGTCCTCGACGGCTTTGGAAATAGCCAGGGGCACCTCGGCGGACTTGCCGAGGCCGAGGCCCACATTGCCCTTGCCGTCGCCGACGACCACGAGGGCGAGCAGCGACATACGACGGCCGCCCTTGACGGTCTTGGAAACGCGGTGGATGAAGACGACGCGCTCCTGAAGATCCGTATCCTGCTGGCGCTTACGATCTCGTGCCATTGAATCCTCCTAGAACTTCAGGCCCGCGTTGCGGGCACCGTCTGCCAGAGCCTTGACTCGGCCGTGATAGATACGACCACCGCGGTCGAAAGTGACCGTGGTGATGCCCTTCTCGAGGGCACGCTTGCCGACGAGCTCACCGACGAACTCAGCGGCCTCCTTGTTGGAGCCGAGCTTACCGGTGGCGCGGAACTCGGGGTCGAGGGTCGAGGCGGCGCAGAGGGTGGAGCCGGTGACGTCGTCGATGACCTGGGCATAGATGTGGGCGTTGGTGCGGTGAACGGCGAGACGCGGACGCTCGGCGGTGCCGGAGACCTTGCCGCGGACGCGACGCTTGCGGCGCGCGAGGCCGTCCTGCTTGGCCTTGAACTTGTTCATTGCTTCTCCTTAAGAGACATGCCGATACCTGACGGGGTATCGGACTTATGCGTTAAGCGCTACTACTTGGCGGCCTTGCCGAGCTTGCGGCGGATGTGCTCGCCCTCATAGTGGATACCCTTGCCCTTGTACGGCTCGGGCGGGCGCTTCATGCGGATCTCGGCGGCAACCTGGCCGACCTGCTCCTTGGAGATGCCCTTAACGGTGATGTGGGTGTTGTCGGGCACGACAAACTCGATGTTCTCGGGAGCCGGGTAAACGACGGGGTGGGAGTAGCCGAGGGAAAGGTCAAGGTCCTTGCCCTTCAGAGCAGCACGGTAACCAACGCCGGTGAGCTCGAGCTTCTTCTCAAAGCCCTGGGAAACGCCGACGACCATGTTGTCGATGAGGGTGCGGGTAAGGCCCTGCTGAGCGTTGGAGGCGACGGACTCGTCGTTGCGCTCGACGAGAAGCTCCTCGCCCTCCTGCTTGATGGTCAGGAGCTCGGAGAACGTGCGGGTGAGCTCGCCCTTGGGGCCCTTGACGGTAACGGTGGTGTTATCGATAGCCACGGTGACTCCGGCGGGAACCACGACAGGCTTCTTGCCAATACGAGACATGTGAGTCTCCTTTCTTCCTGTCGGGGATTTACCAGATGTAGGCGATGACCTCGCCGCCGATGCCGGCCTTGCGGGCATCGCGGTCGCACATCATGCCGCGGGACGTGGAGACAACGGCGGTGCCGAGACCACCGAGGACGCGCGGAAGCTTGTCAGCGGTGGAGTAGATGCGCAGGCCGGGCTTGGAAACGCGCTTGATGCCCTTGATGACCTTAGCGCGGCGCTCGCCGTACTTGAGGGTGATGTGAAGGGTCTTCTGGGGCTTGGTGTCCTCGACCTCATAGCCCTCGATGTAGCCCTCCTCCTTGATGACGCGCGCGATCTCGACCAGAACCTTGGTCGACGGCATGGAGACCTCAGCCTTGTTGGCGGAGTTCGCGTTGCGAATGCGCGTCAGCATGTCAGAAACGGGATCGGTAATCTTCATGGATCCTTTTCTCCTTTGTTAATGATGAACCTGTGCGCTCGGTTCGCCCCCACCCTTAGCAGGTGCGCCTGAACGCCAGAGCCCTTTGCGTCCTACCAGCTAGCCTTGCGGACGCCAGGAAGCTCGCCCTTGCTCGCAAGCTCGCGGAAGCACACACGGCAGAGGCCGAACTTGCGATACACGGAGTGGGGACGCCCACAGCGCTGGCAACGGCTCTGCTTGCGGGTCGAGTACTTCGGCTCGCGCGACGCCTTGACGATCATCGATGTCTTAGCCACAAATCCTCCTTCAGAGAATCCTTGGGGCAGCGCGGACGCGCTCCCCTACTGCAAATATATTGACTACGCCTTCTTGAACGGGAAGTTGAAGGCGGAAAGAAGCGCCTTGCCCTCCTCGTTGGTGTTGGCGGTGGTCACGATGGTGATGTCCATGCCGCGGGTGTGATCGATCTTGTCGAAGTCGATCTCCGGGAAGATGAGCTGCTCGGTAACGCCCATTGAGAAGTTGCCGCGGCCATCGAAGGACTTGTCGGAAATGCCGCGGAAGTCGCGGATGCGGGGGATGGCGATGCAGATCAGGCGATCCAGGAACTCCCACATGCGGTCGCCGCGCAGGGTGACCTTGGCGCCGATCGGCATGCCCTCACGAAGACGGAAGGTAGCGATGGACTTGCGGGCGCGGGTGACCAGCGGCTGCTGGCCGGTGATGGCGCGAAGGTCGGCGACAGCGCCGTCGATGGCCTTGGAGTCGGTGGCGGCCTCGCCGACGCCCATGTTCACGACGATCTTCTCGATCTTCGGGATCTGCATGACGTTGCCGTAGCCGAACTGCTTCTGGAGCTCGTCGCGGACAGTGTCCAGGTACTGCTGCTTAAGACGCGGGACGTACTTCTCGTCTGCCATGTTTATCTCCTTAAAACCTGGGGTTTTAAGCCCGGGGCGTTTGAGCCTCGGACCTCCCTCGAGCCTGGCGAGCCGTCGGGAGCCTTCTATCTGCATGCGCCCGAGACAGAAACCTCCCGTCAACAGACGCGAGTGTCTATATTACGCCAATCCGTCCAGGCGCGTTAACGAGAATATCACGTCACCCTTCCTGCATAAAAACCGTTGCAGGCAACGTAGGGGCCCAGCCGGCAGGAAGCGCGGCGCCGAGTTCAAAGAGCGCCCGCCCGAATAACGCAGAGAGCCCCCGGAACTTCTCGAAATGGACACCCAAGCGAGCGAAGCTCACGCAGCCCATGTAGAGAAGTCCCGGGGGCTCCCGGACAGGTAAATCAGCCGCTCTTAGAACTCAGCGCCGCACTTCTTGCAAACGCGGATGGCGGTCTTCTTGCCGTTGAGCTCGCCCTGCTTGTGGCCGACGCGGGTCGGCTTGGAGCAAGAGGGGCAGACCAGCATCACGTTGGAAACGTGAATCTTGGCCTCCTTCTCAACGAAGCCGCCCTGCGTGTTGACGGCGGTGGGACGCATGGCTTTCTTGACCACGGCGACGCCCTCGACAACGACCTTGTCCTCGGAGGGATAGGCGCGCAGGACCTTGGCCTGCTTGCCCTTGTCCTTGCCGGAGATGACCTCGACGAGGTCGTCCTTCTTAACAGACATCTTAGGCACGGTGTATACCTCCTTAGAGCGTCTCAGGCGCGAGCGAGACGATCTTCATGTACTTGTGATCGCGCAGCTCGCGGGCAACGGGCCCGAAGATACGGGTACCCTTGGGCTCGCCCTCCTTGTTGACCAGGACACAGGCGTTCTGATCGAACTTGATGTAGCTGCCATCCTTGCGGCGGTTCTCCTTCTTGGTGCGCACGATGACGCAGCGAACGATGTCGCCCTTCTTCACCGAGCCACCCGGCGTGGCCTCCTGAACGGCGCCGATGACAACGTCGGCAAGGCCGGCGTAACGACGCTTGGAGCCACCAAGGACCTTGATGCACTTGACTCGCTTGGCGCCGGAGTTGTCGGCGACGGCGAGCATGGTCTCCATCTGAATCATGTTGGTGTTCCTCCGTATGGTTGCCAACCCAGAGGTGCGCCCTCACGTGCGGCGCACATGGGATGGCAAAGGGATTTGCAAAAACTTACTTGGCGCGCTCGACGATCTCGAGGAGACGCCAACGCTTGGTCTTGGACAGCGGACGGGTCTCCATAACAGTGACCTTATCGCCAAGGCTGCACTCGTTGTTCTCGTCGTGAACGTGGAGCTTCTTGGAGATGGTCATCATCTTGCCGTACTTGGGGTGGTGCTTGCGGTAGTCGATCTTCACCGTCACGGACTTGTTGCCGGAGATGGAGACGACGATACCGGTGCGAACCTTGCGCGCGTTCCTGTTTTCGGTCTCAGCCATGTCTTACCTCTCCTGCAATCTACTGCTGGGCAGCGGTCTTCTCCGCTGCCTTCTGACGGGCCGTCTGCTCGGTGAGGCAGCGGGCGATGTCCTTCTTCACGTTCTTGACGCGAGCGGTGTTGTCGAGCTGGCTCGTGGCCATCTGGAAACGAAGGTTGAAGAGCTCGGCGCGGCCCTCCTCGACCTTCTTAACGAGCTCGGCGTCGCTGAGCTCCTTGATGTCCTTGTACTTCATTAGGCTTCCTCCCCGTCCTGCTGAGCGGCGCGGTGGACAATCTTGGTCTTGATGGGCAGCTTGTGCTGGGCGAGACGCAGAGCCTCACGAGCGACTTCCTCGGGAACACCGTCGATCTCGAACATGATGCGGTCGGGCTTGACGACGGCCACCCACTCCTCCGGGTTGCCCTTGCCCTTGCCCATACGGGTGTCCTGGGGCTTCTTGGTGATGGGCTTGTCCGGGAAAATGGTGATCCAGACGCGGCCGCCACGCTTCATGTGACGGGTCATGGCGATACGAGCAGCCTCGATCTGGCGGTTGGTGATCCAGTGGGCCTCGAGCGCCTGGATACCCCAGGTACCGAAGTGCAGCTCGGTGTTGCCCTTTGCGTGGCCCTTCATGGAGCCGCGCTGAACCTTACGGTGAAGAACGCGCTTAGGGGCGAGCATTAACGGGCCCTCCTCTCGTTACGGCCGCGGCGGGGACGCGAAGAACCCTCAAGAGCCGGACGCGGGGTCGGCTGGCCGGGAAGCTTCTCGCCGAGGTAGATCCAAACCTTGATGCCGCAGGCACCCATGGTGGTGCGAGCGGTGGAGGTGCCGTAGTCAATCACGGCACGAAGGGTGTGCAGAGGCACGCGACCCTCGCGGTACCACTCGCGACGGCCCATCTCGGCGCCGTTCAGACGGCCGGAGCACTGGATACGGATACCCTTGGCGCCGGCCTTGCGGGCGGACTGGACAGCCTTGCGCATGGCGCGACGGAAGGCGACGCGCTGCTCGAGCTGCTCAGCGATGGACTGAGCAACGAGGTTGGCGTCGAGCTCGGGGCGCTTGACCTCGATGACGTCGACGTTGACCTGGCCCTTGGAGACCTTTGCGACGCGCTCGAGCTCAGAACGCAGGGCGTCGATGTCGGCGCCCTTCTTGCCGATGACGATGCCCGGGCGAGCGGTATAGATGGTGACCTTGACCTTGTCGCCGGCGCGCTCGATGTCCACGCGGGACAGGGCGGCGTTAGCGAGGCGCTTGTTCAGGAACTCGCGGATGGCGAGGTCGTTGCCGAGGTTCTCGGCGTAGTTCTTCTCGGCGTACCAACGGGAACGCCACTCCTCGGTGATACCGAGACGGAAGCCGGTAGGCTGAACCTTGTGACCCATGCTTTCCCTACGCCTCCTTTCGAGGAGCGACGACGACGGTGATGTGGCTCATGCGCTTGTTGATGCGGGAAGCGGAGCCCTTGGCGCGAGGACGGATGCGCTTGAGCGTGGGGCCCTCATCGACGTAGGCGAGCTTGACGTAGAGGTCGTCAGCGCGAAGGCCGTTGTTGTTGACGGCGTTGGCGATGGCGGAACGCAGAACCTTGTTAACGGGCTCGGCGGCAGCGCGGGTGCTGAACTGCAGAACCTCGAGCGCCTTGGCGACGGGGAGGTTGCGGATCATGTCGACGACCATGCGGGTCTTGCGAGGAGCCATGCGCACGTACTTGGCGGTGGCGCGGACCTCGGTGGTGGTGTTGTTAGCCATTTACTACTAATCCCCCTACTTAACCTTGTGACCCTTGAAGGTGCGGGTCGGGGCGAACTCGCCGAGCTTGTGGCCGACCATGGACTCGGTCACGTACACGGGGACGTGCTTGCGGCCGTCGTGAACGGCGATGGTGTGGCCGACCATCTCGGGGTAGATGGTGGAAGAGCGGGACCAAGTCTTCATAACGTCCTTGGTGCCGGCCTCGTTCTGAGCGGTGACACGCGCGAGGAGGCGAGTCTCCACGAACGGGCCCTTCTTGAGACTTCTGCTCATGTGTTCTATCTCCTAAACGTGTGACTACTTGGTCTTGCGACGACGGATGATCAGACGGTTGCTGGCCTTCTTCGGGTTGCGCGTCTTGTAACCCTTCGTCGGCTTGCCCCAAGGAGTAACGGAGGGACGGCCAGAGGTGTGGTTCTTGCCCTCGCCGCCGCCGTGCGGGTGGTCGACCGGGTTCATGACGGTACCACGGACGGTCGGGCGGACGCCCTTCCAGCGGTTGCGGCCGGCCTTGCCGATCACGATGTTGGAGTGCTCGGCGTTGCCCACGACGCCGATGGTGGCGCGGCAGGTGAGAAGGACGCGGCGAAGCTCGGAGGAGGGCATGCGCAGGACAGCGTAGCCGTTGTCCTTGCCCATGAGCTGGACGGAGGTGCCGGCGGAACGGGCCATAGCGGCGCCCTTGCCGGGCTGGAACTCAACGTTATGGATCAGGGTACCGACGGGGACCTCGGAGAGCGGCATGCAGTTGCCGGGCTTGATGTCGATGTCCTTGGTGCCGGAGATGACCATGTCGCCCACGTGGAGGCCCTCGGGAGCGATGATGTAGGCCTTGGCGCCGTCAACGTAGTGAAGAAGCGCGATGCGGGAGGTGCGGTTCGGGTCGTACTCGATGGTCGCGACCTTGGCCGGGACGTCGTCCTTGCGGCGCTTGAAGTCGATGCGACGGTACTGACGCTTGTTGCCGCCACCCTGGTGACGAACGGTGATGCGGCCGTTGTTGTTGCGGCCGCCCTTGTGGGGCAGGGGCTCGAGAAGGCTCTTCTCGGGCTTGTCCGTCGTGATCTCCGAGAAGTCGGAGACAGTCTGGAAACGCCTGCCGGCGCTCGTCGGCTTGAGGTGCTTAACTGCCATTTGGTTCTTTCCCTTCTTTGTCCGTTGGCCGCCCCGCTCAGGGATTGGCGAGACGACACCGGATTACCACGGTACCGCGCGTATCCATTATGCGCGGCATAGAAGCCCGGCCTCCCCTATTGGGAGGCGCGGGCAGAAAAACCGAACTTACTCGGCGGCCTGGGTGGCGAAGATCTCGATCGACTCACCGTCGGCGACGGTGACGACGGCCTTCTTCCAGGAGCGGGTCATACCGGACTGGTAGCGGACGCGCTTCATCTTACCGCGAACGTTCATGGTGTTGACCTTGACCACGTGCACGTTGAAGATCTTCTCGACGGCGTCGGCGATCTCCTCCTTGCAGGCGGACTTGGCAACCTCGAACGTGTACTTGCCCTGCTCCATGAGGTCGTAAGAACGCTCGGAGACGATCGGGCGAACGATGACGTCGTAGGCGGAGTTCATTATGCGAGCACCTCCCCGAACTTCTTGGCGACATCGGCAGCGAGGACGAGGGCCTTGTTGTCGATGAGCAGGCGGCTGGTGGCCTCGACGTCAGCGATGATGGTGACGTTGTCGAGGTTGCGGAACGACAGGTAGGCGTTGATGGCCTCGTCGTTGACGACGACGGTCACGCGCTTGTCGTCGGTGATGCCCAGGGCGTGCAGAGCGGCCTTGGCAGCCTTGGTGGAAGGCTCGGCGAAGTCGAAGTTGTCGACGACGTAGAGCTCACCGTCGGCGAGCTTGCCGGAGAGCACGGAACGCATAGCAAGCTTGACCATCTTGTTGTTGATCTTCTTGTTGTGCGTGCGCGGGGTGGGGCCAAAGACGACGCCGCCGCCGACCCACTGCGGGGCACGGGTGGAACCCTGGCGGGCACGGCCGGTGCCCTTCTGGCGGTAGGGCTTGCGGCCGCCGCCGGAGACCTCGTGGCGGTTCTTGACCTTGTGGGTGCCCTGACGCAGGCAGGAGTCCTGGCAGACAACGACCTGGTGGATAACGGGGATGTTCGGCTCGATGCCGTAGACGGCGTCGGCGAGCTCGGTCTGCTCGACCTCAGCCCCCTCGACGTTCTTGACGGAAATCTTGGACATTGTGTCCTCCTAATAGACCTAAAGGTTTACTTTCTCGGGGCCCTTAGGCCATGCGGACCTGGACGAGGCCGTTCTTGCCGCCGGGGACAGCGCCCTTGACGAGCATGAGGTTCTGCTCGGCGTCGACGCGGACGAGCTTGAGGTTGCGCACGGTGACGCGCTCGTTGCCCATGTGGCCGTACATGTGGAGGCCCTTACGGACGCGCGCGGGGTAGGCGCACTGGCCGATGGAACCCGGCTTGCGCTGGTTGCGGCAACCGTGGGTCATGGGGCCGCGGGAGAAGTTCCAGCGCTTGATGGTGCCCTGGAAGCCCTTGCCCTTGGAGGTGCCGGTGACGTCGACGGACTTGACGTCGGAGAAGTCGGCCACGGTGACGACGTCGCCGCAGTTGTGCTCCTCGCCGTTCTCAACGCGAACCTCGCGCAGGAACTTCATAGGCTCGACGCCGTGCTTGGCGAAGTGGCCGGCCATGGGCTTGTTGACGTGCTTGGAAGTGATGTCTCCGAAGCCGATTTGGACGGCGTCGTAGCCGTCGGTCGCCTTCGTCTTGACCTGCGAGACGGTGCAGGGGCCAGCCTGGATGACGGTCACGGGGACGACGTTGTCGTTCTCGTCCCAGACCTGGGTCATACCGAGCTTGCGGCCAAGGATGGTGTTGACCATGCTCTTTCCTTACCTTCGGTGGTCATGGGACACGTGAGGCACCCTTTGCCTCAACCCCAGCGGACCACGTCCTTTACCTGCTGTTTTGTTTGGAGACACAGTAATACCCAAATTTCGCAGCTTGTCTACTATACACGTGCAGGCGGCCATTCACAATCTCTACGCAGAACTTTTTTGCCCATCTACCTGCGGCGCAAATTTCCCCGCACCCGGGCGTATCTATGTTCTGCACAGCCGTCCTCGAAGCCCCATCCGCCCCGTCCGCCCCAACCACTCGCCCCGCCCCGCGCTCCCGTCCCCTCCTTAAAGTTCGGAAGGCTTCCAAACTTAAGAACGCATCAAGACCCTAATGACGTAGGTCATCTACCTGCGGTTATACGTTATCTAACCAAAGTTCGGAAGGCTTCCGAAGTTTGGAAGCCTTCCGAACTTATAGGGACAGGTTGGCGACGTGGCGGCGGGACCGCAGCGGGGGCGGGCGGTTAGGCGAGGGGGTCGGTTATGGAGAGAAGCTCGAAGGAATCGGCGGGCTCGTCGTAGTCGAAGGCAAAGATTCCGCAGTTGGGGAGCCTGCCGGGGGCGGGCGCGCCGTCCGGGAGGTTCATGGCGATGAACTGACGGCTGGCCGATCCGTGCGAGACGGCGACGGCGCAACGAACGTTCTGGCGCCCCATGAGATCACGCAACCCCTCGAGCATGCGGATACGCAGGGCGCGGTTGCCCTCTCCCCCATGGGCCACGAGCTCCTCGCCCGGATCCCACACGTCGCACGGAAGCTCTGAGAAGGGACCCTCCTCAAAGCGCCCATATGAGCGCTCGATAATCCGCGGCTCGGGCAGAACCTCGCCAATAAACCCCAGCTCATCGGCCAAGACCCGCGCCGTTGCCAGCGCACGTCCCAGAGGCGACGAGACCATGGCGTCAGGCGACGCGCCGTGCTCACGAAGCCACGCACCCGCAGCATGAGCCTGGCGCACGCCCAGCTCCGTCAGCGACGAGTCGCACCGCCCCTGCACCCTCCGAACCAAGTTGAACTCCGTCTGCCCATGTCTCACCAAATAAAGCCGTTTCATAAGAGCGACCCCCGAACGCCCGGATAGTCCGTGCCGACACACTTCCCTGAAGACCATACTCCTGTCGGAACCGAGCTCAAGCTCTAAGCTCCGCGACGTTAACGCAGAGCGCCCCCTTGATTGTGTAGGAAGGCGTCCAAGCACGCGAAGCGTGCGCAGCCTTCCGAAGCAACCAAGGGGGCGCTCGGACAGCTAAAAGCTAAAGCTTAGAGCTTGATCTCGATATCAACGCCAGCGGGGAGGTCGAGACGCATGAGGGAGTCGACGGTGCTGGAGGAGGGATCGAGGATGTCGATGAGGCGCTTGTGGGTGCGCATCTCGAACTCGTCGCGGGAATCCTTATCCTTGTGCGGGGAGCGGATGACGCAGTACAGGTTGCGCTCGGTCGGCAGGGGGATGGGGCCGCTCACGCGGGCACCGGTCTTCTGAGCGGTGTCGACGATGAGCTTGGCGGACTGATCAACGACCTCGTGGTCATAGCCCTTGAGGCGGATCCTGATCTTCTGGCTGGACACTGTGGTACCTCCGTAAATGAGCTATCGCTCGGGTCGTTTAGTTGGTGCCGTTCTTGGCGACAATCTCGTCGCGGACGGCCTTCGGGACGGGCTCGTAGGAGTCGAACTGCATGGTGTAGCTTGCACGACCCTGAGTCTGGGAGCGGAGGTCGGTAGCGTAGCCGAACATCTCGCCCAGGGGCACCTTGGCGCGGATGACCTTGGTGTCGCGGCGGTCCTCCATGCCCTCGATCTTGCCGCGGCGACCGGAGAGGTTGCCCATGACGTCGCCCATGTACTGCTCGGGAGTCTCGACCTCGACGGCCTCGATCGGCTCGAGCAGGACGGGGTCGGACTTCTTGAGGGCGTCCTTGATGGCCATGGAGCCGGCGATCTTGAAGGCGGCCTCGGAGGAGTCGACCTCGTGGTAGGAACCGTCGATCAGCTTGACCTTGACGTCGACGACCGGATAGCCGGCGACGACACCGGTCTGGAGCGCCTCCTGGATGCCCTTGTCGATCGAGGGGATATACTCCTTCGGGATGACGCCACCGACGATGGCGTTCTCGAACTCGTAGCCCTTGCCCTCCTCGTTCGGCTCGATGTCGATGACGGCGTGGCCGTACTGGCCGCGGCCGCCGGACTGGCGGACGAACTTGCCCTCGGCGTGATTGACGGCCTTGCCGGCAGTCTCGCGGTAGGCGACCTGCGGCTTACCCACGTTGCAGTCGACCTTGAACTCGCGACGCAGACGGTCGACGATGATCTCGAGGTGCAGCTCGCCCATGCCGGCGATGATGGTCTGGCCGGTCTCGTGATCGGTGTGGACCTGGAAGGTCGGGTCCTCCTCGGCGAGCTTGGCAAGGCCCACGGACATCTTGTCCTGCTCGGCCTTGGTCTTGGGCTCGACGGCGACGTCGATGACGGGGTCGGCGAACTGGATGGACTCGAGGATGATCGGGTTCTTCTCGTCGCAGAGGGTGTCGCCGGTGGTGGTGTTCTTGAAGCCGACGCAAGCGACGATGTCGCCGGCGGAGCAGGCCTCACGATCAACACGGTCGTTGGCATTCATCTCGAGGATGCGGCCCAGACGCTCGCGGTTGTCCTTGGTGACGTTGTAGACGTAGGAGCCCGCCTCGGCGTGACCGGAGTACACGCGGATGTAGGTGAGCTTGCCGACGAAGGGGTCGGTCATGATCTTGAACGCCAGGGCGGAGAAGGGCTCCTTGACGTCGGCGTGACGGACCTCGGGCTCACCCTTGGGGGTGGTGCCGTCGATCTCGGTAACGTCGAGCGGGGAAGGCAGATAGTCCACGACGGCGTCGAGGAGCTCCTGGATGCCCTTGTTCTTGTAGGCGGAGCCAACGAAGACCGGGTTGATGCCGCCCTCGAGGACGCCCTTGCGGATGGCGGCCTTCAGGGTGTCGACCGGAACCTCGGCCTCCTCGAGCACGAGCTCCATGATCTCGTCGGAGAAGTTGGAAGCGGCGTCGAGAAGCTCGTCACGCTTGGCCTGGGCCTCATCAACAAACTCGGCGGGAATCTCATCCATGGCCTCGGGGTAGATCATGCCCTTGGCGTCTTCCTTGAAGTCCCAAGCGGTCATGGTCACGAGGTCAATGATGCCCCAGAAGTTGGCCTCAGAGCCCATGGGGAGCTGAGCGGCAACGGCGGGAGCGGAGAGACGCTCCTTCATGGTCTCGATGGCGTGGTCGAAGTCGGAGCCGACGCGGTCGAACTTGTTGATGAAGGCGATGCGGGGCACGTTGTACTTGGTGGCCTGACGCCAAACGGTCTCGGACTGCGGCTGGACACCAGCGACGGCGTCGAAGACGGCAACAGCGCCGTCGAGGACGCGCAGGCAGCGCTCGACCTCAGCGGTGAAGTCGACGTGGCCCGGGGTGTCGATGATCTGGATGACGTGATCCTTCCAGAAGCAGGTGGTAGCAGCGGAGGTAATGGTAACGCCGCGCTCCTGCTCCTGAACCATCCAGTCCATGGTGGCGGCGCCGTCGTGGACCTCGCCGATCTTGTGGTTCTTGCCCGTGTAGTAAAGGATGCGCTCGGTGGTGGTCGTCTTACCGGCGTCGATGTGGGCCATGATGCCGATATTACGAAGCTTGTCGAGCTGATACTTAGCCTTAGCCATTAGTGGTTATCCCCTCGGACTAGAAGCGGTAGTGAGAGAACGCGCGGTTGGCCTCGGCCATCTTGAAGAGGTCCTCGCGCTTCTTGACGGAGGCGCCGACGCCGTTGGAGGCGTCGAGAATCTCGTTGGCGAGACGCTCGGCCATGGTGTTCTCCTTGCGAGCGCGGGAGAAGTTGACCATCCAGCGGATGGCGAGGGTGGTGGCACGACGAGAGCTGACCTCCATGGGGACCTGGTAGGTGGCGCCACCGACGCGCTTCGGCTTGACCTCAAGGGTCGGGCGGATGTTGTCCATGGCCTTCTTGAAGACGGCCAGCGGGTCCTCGCCGGACTTCTCGGCGACCATGTTGAAGGCACCGTAGACGATGCGCTCAGCGGTGGCCTTCTTGCCGTCGAGGAGGACCTTGTTGATGAGCTGGGTCACGAGACGGTTGTTGTAAACGGCGTCAGGCTGGACCTCACGACGGTTAGCTGCTGCACGACGCGGCATGTGAATCTCCTTAAGAACTTAAAGCGGGTGTTTGCTTGGGAAGTCGTCTTACTTCGGGCGCTTGGTGCCGTAGCGGGAACGGGCCTTCTGGCGGTTCTGGACGGCAGCGCAGTCGTAGGCGCCGCGGACGATCTTGTAGCGCACACCGGGGAGGTCGCGGACGCGGCCGCCGCGGATCAGGACGATGGAGTGCTCCTGGAGGTTGTGGCCCTCGCCGGGGATATAAGCGGTGACCTCGATGCCGTTGACGAGACGGACACGGGCGACCTTACGAAGAGCGGAGTTCGGCTTCTTCGGGGTGGTGGTGAAAACGCGGGTGCAGACGCCACGCTTCTGGGGGTTGTGCTGGAGAGCGGCGTTCTTGGACTTGCTCTTGACGCTCACGCGGCCCTTGCGGACGAGCTGGTTGATAGTAGGCAAGGTTATCTCCTTCTTATACCTATCGACGTGCTTCTTTGTGTGTATTCAAGGGCCGCTCAGCACAGCAACCCGGATTGACGCGAGGATGTACTTTACGCGCGACTCGCGGCAGTTGTCAAAACGCCACGGAGCCGGGCGTATCCATTTCACACGGAGTCCACAGATAAGACAGGGGGCAGCGGTTTGGGGACAGTCCCCTTTCTGCACGCGAGTCGCCGTTTCGAGTTATTCGCCCAATGGCTCGGCATTGCGCTCGCGGTCCTCGTGCGTGTGCAAAAAGGGGACTGTCCCCAAAACGCAGTCCCCTGTCTTATCAGCAGGCCTCGATCTCGGTGAGCTCGATTTGGTCGCCGGTAACAAGCACGGTGTTCTCGCTGGCGCAATACGGGCAGGTACGGCCGTGCTCGACGGTCGAGTAGGTGCGCCCGCAGTCGTTGCATACGGTAACGGCCGGCGCCTCCTCCACCTCGAGCACCGAGTCGCGGATCAGGTCATTCTTCTCGGCGGTCCAGCGCCAGCAGTCCACGAGGTAGTCGGGCACGACGCCCGAGACTTCGCCCAGCGTAAGCTTCACGCGGCTCACGGAGGTGAGGGAGTTCTGCTCTCCCACCTCCTCGACCATCTTTACGATGTGGACGACGATTCCGAGCTCGTGCACGCGCGCTCACCTACTTCTACTTGCCCGGCTTGTTCTTGTTGCCGTGGAGCAGCAGCTTGATGCCGCGCTTGGCGGCGTAGGGCAGCACAGCGCCCATCTTCTTCTCGGATGCGACCATGGTGGAACACTCGGGGTGGTCGCGCTTGAGGTGGATGGCGTCGAACTCGCAGCGCGTGGTGCACAAGCCGCAGCCGATGCAGCGGTTGGGATCGACGATAGAGGCGCCGCACTTGAGGCAGCGGGCCGTCTCCTTCTTGACCTGCTCCTCGGTGAAGGTGTGGCGCACATCGGTCCAGTCGTGCAAGAGCGAGTGCACGTGATCGCAGATCGGACGCACGCGACCGGCATGGTCGTAGTCGCCGGGGTCCACGAGGATGTTCGTCTTGTCCAGCTCCACGTAGTGCAGCTGGTTGCGGCCGATG
The DNA here is from genome assembly GCF_963660155.1 of Paratractidigestivibacter sp. Lineage (GTDB taxonomy): Bacteria > Actinomycetota > Coriobacteriia > Coriobacteriales > Atopobiaceae > Paratractidigestivibacter. Next base: position 34,529 of record NZ_CAVKWG010000028.1, read on the forward strand.
GTCAAAGACGCCTTCTGCGCGTAGCGGTGCAGGCTGATGGCGGCCTCGTGACCAGCGGCGATGGCGTCGATGACGAACTTGGGGCCGGTGTAGACGTCGCCGCCAACAAAGACGTCGGGCTCGGCGGTCTGGTAGGTCTTCGGGTCGGCCACGGGGCCGTTTTCGCGCCCGAGCTCGACTTTGGAGCCGGCGAGAAGGTCGCCCCACTCGATGCTCTGGCCGATGGAGAAGACAACGTTGTCGCAGGGAACTGTGATGGTATCGTCCTCGTCGTAGATGGGCGAGAAGCGGTGATTGTTGTCGTAGACGCGGGTGCAGCGCTTGAAGGTGACGCCGGTCACGTGGCCATCCGCGCCCACCTGGAAGGCGGCCGGGCCCCAGCCGTTCTTGATGACGACACCCTCCTCCTCGGCCTCGACGATCTCCTCGGACAGGGCCGGCATCTCGTCAAGCTGCTCGAGGCAGTACATGGAGACTGCAGGCGAGCCGCCTCGGACCGAGACGCGCGCGGCGTCGATGGCCACGTTGCCGCCGCCGATAACGACGGTCGTGCCGGAAACGTTCTGGTCGGGTTCGTCCACGGCTCCGCGCAGGAAGTCGACGGCGGTCACGATGCCCTCGGCGTCCTCGCCGGAAACGCCCACGCGGCGGCCGCCCTGGCAGCCAATGGCCACGTAAAAGGCACAGAAGCCCTGCTTACGCAGCTCGTCGAGGGTGACGTCCTTGCCCACCTCCACGCCGCAGCGGATTTCGACGCCCATCTCGCGCATGACGTCGATCTCGGCGGCGACGACGTCCTTGGCCAGCTTGTAAGCCGGGATGCCGTAGGTCATCATGCCGCCGGGCAGCGGGTTCTTCTCGAAGACGACGGGCGCGTAGCCCTTGTCGGCTAGGTAATAGGCGCAGGAGAGGCCCGCGGGGCCGGCGCCGATAATAGCGATCTTCTGCTTAAAGGCGCCGCGCATGCTGGGGATCGTCGGCACGGGCACGTAGCGGGTCTGGGCGTCGAGGTCCTTCTCGGCGATAAACTTCTTAACCTCATCGATAGCAACGGCCTCGTCGATGGTGCCGCGGGTGCAGGCGGCCTCGCAGCGGCGATTGCAGACGCGGCCGCAGACGGCCGGGAAGGGGTTCGCGCGCTTGATGATGCCGAGCGCCTCGGTGTAGCGGCCCTGGGCAGCCATGCGCAGGTAGCCCTGGACGGGTACGTGCGCGGGGCAGGCCACCTTGCAAGGCGCGGTGCCGGACTCGTGGCACTCAATGCGGTGGTTGTCCTTGTAGTCCCAATCCCAGTCGTCCTCGCCCCATTGATTGTCGTCGGGAAGCGGCTGAATGGGGTACTCTACCCGCCCATTCTTTGTGCAGAGCTTCTGGCCGAGCTTCGGGGCGCCGGCAGGGCAGACCTCGACGCAGGCGCCGCAGGCCACGCACTTCTCGGCCTCGACGTGGGCCACGTAGGCGGAGCGGGAGAGATTCGGCGTGTTGAACAGCTGAGAGGTGCGCAGGGCGTGGCAGACGTTCACCTGGCAGTTGCAGATACCGAAAATCTTGTTCTCGCCGTCGATGTTGGTGATCTGGTGCACGAAGCCGTTCTTCTCGGCGCGCAGCAAGGTGTCGATGACCTGGTCATAGGTGATGAAGTGGCCCTTGCCGGTCTCAACCAGATAATCGGCCATGTCGCCGATGCCGATACACCATTCCTGCGGGTCGTCGGGACTGCCCTCGCCGCGGGCGCGCTCGCCCAGGCGGCAAGAACAGGCGCCGGCAGCGTAGCGGTCGTATTTCTTGAGCCAGTGCGAGATGTGCTCGACGTCGACGGAGGTGTTCTCGTGGCTGATGGACTTCTCGACGGGAATGACGTGCATGCCGATGCCGGCGCCGCCGGGCGGGACCATCTTGGTCACCTTGGTGAGCGGCAGGTAAGCCATGCGCTCGAAGAAACTGCCGAGCTCAGGGTGCTCCTCGAGCTGCTTTTGGTTCATCAGCGTGAACTCGGCCGAGCCGGGAACGAACATGGGCAGCACGTACTGCTTGGTCTTGGTAGGGTTCTCCCAGTTGTACTCGATGATGCCCTTGATGGACATGGAATCGAGAAGTTCCTGGACGCAAGCCTCGTCCATGCCGGATTTCTGGACGAGCTGCGCGAGCGTCATGGGGACACGGACCTTCATGTGGCGGGTGAGCGAGGCCTCCTCGTCGGTCATGACAGAGGCAAGGCCCCAGTAGTCGGGATCCTTCTCGCTGGTCTTGTTGCCGATGCGGTCGGTGATCTTGGCGGCTTCGCGCAGGACGCCTGGCTTCAGCGGCTCGCTGGCAGCGGGGCCCGGCGTGTTGCGGTCCTCGTTTGCCCAGGTGGTAAAGGTATCGACCTCGCTCATGTACTCCGGAGCGATGATGCGGGTCGGCTCGCCTGCCGGGTTGGTCGTCGGGATGACGTTGCGCGCGGCGACCTCCTCGTCGGTGAGCGTGCCCCTCATGGGGTTCTCGTCCAGGTTGACGGACATGTTCCTCTCCTTATAACTGGCGGCCGCTCCCCCGAACGGCGCGCTTGCGGACGCGTATTTGCGAGCCGGATCTAGGCCTTCCAGGAGCTGACCTGCTCGCGGAGCCACTCGTACCACTCGTCCATGCCCTCGCCCGTCTTGGCGCAGATAGGGATCACGCGCGCGTTCGGGTTGCGCATGGCCACGTTGGCGCGGCAGCGGTCGAGGCTGAATTCAAAGTACGGGGCGACGTCGATCTTGTTGACCAGCACGACGTCGCAGACAGAGAACATGAGCGGGTACTTGAGGGGCTTGTCGTCGCCCTCGGGCACGCTCAGAATGCAGGCATTCTTGCAGGCGCCGGTGTCGAACTCCGCCGGGCACACGAGGTTGCCGACGTTCTCGAGGAAGATGAGAGCGGCGTCGTCGGCGGCCAGGCCGTCGAGGCCCTGCTTGCACATGCCTGCGTCCAGGTGGCACATGCCACCCGTGTGGAGCTGGATAGTCTTGGCGCCCAAGGCGGAGATGGTGGCGGCGTCGACGTCCGAGTCGATGTCGGCCTCCATGACGGCGAGCTTGAGCTCTGCGCCCAGCACCTCGATGGTGCGCGAGAGCGTGGTCGTCTTGCCGGAGCCCGGCGAGCTCATAAGGTTCAGCAGGTACTGGCCGCGAGCCTTGAGGTCGGCACGCAGGGCGTCGGCCTCGCGGTCGTTATCGGCAAAGACGGACTGCTTGATCTCAAGGACCTTGTACTCCATCGGTCTCCCTTTTGCTCGGCAGAAATATCCAGAATTATTATATCTTCCTCGATTGACACCGTGTCAAAATTCTCGGCGAGGAGTTGCGCTGGCCTAGCTCCATGGAAGTCGCTAACTGCGACACATCGGCATTTCTGTTCTGGAGGACCCCTCCGGTGGCACCCCTTCTGGCCATGGCGCCGGAAGAAGATTCTGACCTGCGCCGATTGATGAGCTGGGACAAGGTCGTGGCCTTGCGCGAAGAGCTGGCGCAGGCAACTGGGGTCGGGCAGGGGCTTCTGGCCCCAAGCCACTGGCGCAACGCCGGCGAGCGACCGGAAACGCTTCGCGACGCGCTGCCGGTGCTGACGTCCTGGGCCGAGCTTCCCATTGACGCGCTCGCTCGCTCCGACGCCGAGCTGCGCTCGTGCGAGGTTATCAGGCGAAGGCTGTGGTCGAGCGAGCTGACGCCCGGAGCAAGGGTCGCCCTCTCGGACGAACTTTCGGTCGTAAACCCGGAAGCGTGCCTGCAGCAGCTGGCGGCAAGGGCATCGCTTGCGCGGACCATCATGCTGGCCTCCGAGCTTTGCGGTAGCTTTGCTGCCTATCGTCCGCCCGCGCCCTTGCGAATTGCCTTGCAGTCATTGTTGAACCAGGGAAAGCGCCTGGATCACGGCGGGTGGGAACCCCTGCCTCACCGCGAGTGGGAGGCTCACGGACCTCTGGAAGAGACCGCCGCTCACAACGCCCGAGGACATCCGCGCATATCTGGCAAAGAGCGACTCTGCACGTGGAAGGTAGCGCCTTACCCGCGCGGGGGAGCCGGTGGTGCCCAATGCGACGTCTCCGCCCGAAGTCCAAACCGCGATGTTGCTGGGCCTTCCCCAACGACTGGGCGGCGAGGGGCTCGGCGGCTTCACCCACAATGAACGAATTGTGCTTGGGCAAACCGCGCGAACGCTATCTGCTAAGGACTGCCGCTACTGCGACCTGTACTGGGACGACGGCCTTGACCTGGAGTGCCAGAGCACTGCGTTTCACGACAACGATGCGAGCTTCCTCTCGGACGCCGATCGCAGCGCCGCACTTGAGGCCATGGGAATCCGTGTGCTGCCGATGACGAGCAGCCGGCTGGGCAGCGTCCGCAGCGTCGAGGCGCTTGCGGCAACCGCGCGGACCATGCGCGGACTTCCTAGACACGCCAAAACGCAGCGCCAGCACCAAGCAAGCGTTGAATTGCTGCGCGAAACGCAGGTTGATTGGGCCTAACTGCCCTACGTCTGATTGCTCGGCGAGTTTCTGGGAGGTTTAAATCGGCCGGACCAAATAGCCGCTCTCGGCCAACTGGGAAAACGCGGCCAAAATCGTCTCCGCCACTCGATAAATCCGATTTAAACCTCCCAGAAACTCTTCGGGCCCCTAGCTGGCCTCCCGGCACAGAAATACGGTGCCGACCCCGGGAAGGAAGGATCGGCACCGTAAAAGGGAGCCTAGCTTATATTTGCCCAGCTAGAAGCCTATGCACGCTCCTTGGAACGCTTGAAGGCAACAACGCCAAGGCCCACAAGCACCACGGCGGCGACGATGTCGACGCCGTACATCACGCTCATCCACGTGGGTGTAACGGCCGCGGGGTCACCGTCGGCGTAGCGCCAGCTGTTGACGGCGGTGTACAGGATGTTGTGGCAGGCACGACGCATCTGCTGAACCGCGGTGGCGGAGAGGTCCGTCACGTAGTTGGTGGTCTCAGTGGTGGCAAGCATGATGTCGGTACCGCCACGAATCAGCTGGTCAGCGTTCTGATACATGTAGTTCGGACCAGAGAAGTAGTCGGTCTCGACCATGCCGGTGAAGCCCCACTCGTCGCGCAGGACGGTCTGGTTCAGGCCAAGGTGGGCGCTGGAGTAGGTGTTCCCGATGTAGTTGAACGAGCCCATGATGGCCTGGGCGTCGTTGTCGGACTTGACCACGATCTCAAACGCACGCAGGTAGATCTCGCGGATAGACTGCTCGTTGGCCCAGGTGCACAGCTGGCCGTTGCGCTGGGTCTCCTGCTCGTTCAGGGCAAAGTGCTTGGTGAAGGAATAGACTCCGCGATCGGCGGCACCCAGCATCTCCTGGGCGGCCTGAGCGCCGGTCAGCACCGGGTCCTCGGAGAAGTACTCGAAGTTGCGGCCGCCAAAGGCGGAGCGGTGGATGTTGATCGACGGGGCATACCAGCCAGAGACCTGCAGCTCGTGGGCCATGTCGCCGATGGTCTCGCCAAACTGGCGGGCAAGGTTCTTGTTCCAGGTGCAGGCCATGGCAACGTTGCAGGGCAGGCCGATGGAGCTCACGCCGGTGAAGTTGTCCTTGAGGGCGGCCGGGCCGTCGACGTCGGACAGGCGGATCTTGCCGATGGAGTCCACGGCGGCGTTAGAGTAGCCGCCGTTTGCGATCAAGTTGTTCATGTCATCGACGGTCAGCTCGTCGAGAAGGTCGTTCCACTTGGCATCGTCGTAGTCAACGCCGCGCAGGTCATAGAGGCGCACCCCGTTGTTGGCACCGGTGGTGGGCATCTCGTCAGACGCGTTGTCGAACTGCGTCGGGTCGTAGTTGCCGTTGTTGTAGTAGGTGGACTTGTACTCGTCGGCCATGCCGTAGTTGGTGGGGGCAGCGGTGGCCTCAGCGTAGTTTGCAAAGCCGTTGGCGCGCGAGAGGTACACAAGGTCGCCGTTGGCGTCGTCGAAGACGTTGGTGGCCACGACCTCGTCGCCGTTGTGGGTGTTGTCGGCGGTGTTGTAGGCGTTGGTCTCGGCAACGCTCACGACAGTGGACGCGTACTCGGTGTGGGAGTCTGCGTTGATGCTGACGGTGTAGTCGCCGGCCTCAAGCACGTAGGCCTTGGCGTTCTGGTAGTCGTAGGAGGCCAGGTCGTCATCATCGAAGCTGATGGAGATGGTCTGGGACTCGCCAGGCTCGAGCAGCTTGGTCTTCTCGTATGTCACGAGGTTGGCCGTGGCCTTCTCGATGCCGCCGTTGGTGTAGGGCGGGTTGGAGTAGACCTCGACGACGTCCTTGCCGGCAACGGAGCCGGTGTTGGTGACGGTGACGTCAAAGCTCACGGTGCCGTTAGCGTAGGTCACAGCGCCCATGGACTGCGAGAAGGTCGTGTAGGAGAGGCCGTAGCCAAACGGGAACTGCACGGTGCTGTCGTAGTCGATGAGGCCCTCGTCAGAGGCGGTCTCGTAGAAGCGATAGCCCACGTAGATGCCCTCGGTGTAGTTCACGAAGCGCGGGGAGCGAGTGCCGCGGGCAGACTCCACCTGGAACTCCTCGACGTTGTCATAGGCAAAGTCGCCAAAGTTGTTCCAGCTGGGGGCCTGGGTCAGGTCGTACAGGAACGTGTCGGACGTCTTGCCGGAGGGGTTGGTCTCGCCGGAAAGCACGGTACCCAGGGCGGTGAAGCCGGCCTGGCCGGGGTGCGGGGCCCAGACAACGGAGCTGATCTGCGGGTAGTCGTTGACGAATCCCATCTCAAAGGCGTTGGCGCCGTTGTAGACAACCACGACGTTCTCGAAGTTAGCGCAGACGAGGTCGAGCATGTCGTGCTCGGTACGGTTGAGCTCGAGGTAGTGCTGGCCAGCTTCAAAGTCGTCGTACTCGGCGGAGTTGTTATTGTAGATGACGTCGTCGGCCTTCATGTCGATCGGCAGGTCAAGGCCCTCGCCGCCCACGCGGCCGATGACCACGATGGCGGTGTCGGAGTAGGCCTTAGCGTTGTCGATGAGCTCCTGGCTGTAGTTGGCCGCGGGCGGCTCGGAGAGCGTCCAGTCGGCGGCAGTGACGGAGATCTTGCCGCGCTCGGTGGCGTAGCTGGTGTAGAAGTCCGACAGCTCCTGGTTGGTGGTGAAGCCGGCGTTGTTGAGGCCGTCAAGAAGCGAGACGGTGTCATAGGCGTCGGACAGCGAGCCGGAGCCGGTGCCGCCGTAGATCGGGTTGGTGGAGGCCCAGCCAAACACGTTCACGTTGCCCTTGGCCAGCGGCAGCGTGCCGTTGTCGTTCTTGAGAAGAGTGATGCCCTCCTCCTCGATGTCAACGGCGAGCTTGTTGGTGGCCTCGATGGTCTCGGCGGAAAGCGAGAGCTTCTCGGCGGTGGCCGAGGTCACGATGTTCTTGAGTGGGCCCATGAGCATCGAGTTCACGGACGCCAAGGCAACCGCCACAGCCACGATCCAGGTAAGGGCGTGCGTCAGCTTGCGCTTGCCCTCCCCGGCAATCCTCTTTGCGCCGGTAAACACCGTCACCAGGATGGCGGCGAGAAACGCGACGCCGATGACGGCCAGCTGCGGCGCCACAGACTGCAGCACGGCAAGGACATCATCCATGTTGAGTTCCAACATCTTATCTTCCTCCCTTTTTCTCTTCCCACGCGGTGCCGGCGGGCCCGACACCTGCGCTTTTCTCGCCGAAACTTTATTAAACTGAGCTGAAGAGGTTAAGGGGCCCGGGTTGTTTGGTCAGTTTTCTGTCAGCTAATGACGATGGCCGACCGCTGGCGGCGTGTCGAAATTGGCCGACCCCGTTGCCCGGTACAATCTCTAGGCGAGGGAAGAGGAGCCCAAAGGGAGGCCGAATTGCTTAAAGTCTTGATAGTCGAGGACTACCCGGACGAGGCTGATGCGCTGCGTGAGGCGCTCGAGCGCTATGCCCAGCGCCACGACCTTGACCTCCGCATAACCTGGAGCGAGGCGGCCCAGGCGCTTGCCACCGGCAGCCGCACCTTTGACCTGGTGTTTCTTGACATTGAGCTGCCAGGCATGAGCGGCATGGATGCGGCCACCCTCATGCGCTCCTACGACTCCAGCACCCCCATCATCTTTACCACCAGCCTGCAGCAGTACGCCGCGCGCAGTTACGAGGTGGACGCCGCCGGCTTCATCGTCAAGCCCGTGACCTACCCAAAACTCGAGATGTGCATGGACAAGGTCGTCGGGCGGCTGCGCGCAAGTGCCAGCAGGCGCCTTGTCTTCAACGTTGCCGGAGGCATGCGCGTGCTTGACGTCAACGACATCCGCTATGTAGAGCTGCAGCGCCACGACCTTGTCTTTCACCTTGGCGGCGCCGAGCCGCTCAAGCTGCGCGGCACCATACGAGAAGTGCTCGAGCGCGCAGGTGGCGAGGGGCCGCTGGTCCAGATCTCCAGTGGGTGTCTGGTGAACATGGACTTCATCCGCCTGATCAAGGGCTCCGACATCCAGATGGCCGACGGAACCCTGTTGGCACTGTCCCGCAGCCGCAAGAAGGAGGTCCTCGACACCTTCTCAAGCTACCTCGGCAAGGCGTTCTAATGGATATTCTTCAGCGCATCGTCTACATGAGCATGCCAAACGTGCTCACCATCTTCATTGCGATCGGGATGTTTTGCTCGCTGTACCCGCTGCGGCCGCGCCCTGCCCTCAACTTTGCTGCCTGCGCCCTTGTCTGCGTTGCACTCTCCTGCGGCAGCACCTTCATTCAGCTTGTGGTAAGGCCCGCACTTGTCACGCAGCTCGGCTCATACATTTCCAGCTTTCCCACGCTTGCCTACTTTGTGCTGGTGCTTCTCGTCTGCATTCCCTTGTTCAGGCTTCCCTTTGAGCTCACGTTGTGGGACGCAGCCTTCTGCTGCACCGCCGGCTACATCATGCAAAACATCGGCCACATACTCTGGCAGGCGGCAACCAACCTGATGCCTGCGCTGGACATGCTTGCCAACTTGCCTCGAGTTGCGCTTCTCTATACCTTCTACCTGCTGCTCTTTGCTCTTGGCTACGTCACGGTCATCAAGAACATCCACGCAAATCGCCTTGAGGGCGAAGGCGACTGGCGCACCGGATTTGTTGTTGCCGGCGTCATTGCGGTCAACATCGGCCTCAGCTCCATAGTTGAGAGCCTGCAAGGTCAAGGCGCTCTGCACGTAAGCCAGTACCTAGCGCTTGTCATCTGCATGCTGATGGTAAGCGCACTCACCTTTCTTCTTGACTACACAATTCTCTTTAGCAACCGCATGCGCGAAGACGCGGCGGCGGCGCGTCAGCTTGTACAGGACCAGCAGCGCCAGTACGAGCTTTCCGCAGAGACAATCGAGGCCATCAACGTGCGCTGTCACGACATTCGCCATCAGGTACGCCAGCTGTCGACCCAGACGGATACGCAAGGGGAACTTCTCGAGGAGATCTCTGGTTTGATCTCGGTCTATGACGCCGGCATCAACACACACAACAAAGCCCTAGACGTGATTCTCACCGAAAAGAGCCTGCTTTGCCAGGGCCGCAGCATCCAACTGGCCTGCACCGCAGATGGCAAGTCCCTGTCCCACATGGCCGAACAGGACATCTATTCACTCTTTGGCAACGCCCTCGATAACGCCATTGAAGCCGTCGAGAAGGTCCGTGACCCCGAGCGTCGGCTGATCGACGTGAGCACGCACTCGCTTGGTCAGATGCTTTGCGTGCAGGTGCGCAACTACTACGATTCGGAGCCTCAGTTTGTTGAGGACGGCAGCCTTGCCACATCCAAGAAAGACGGCGGCCTGCACGGCTATGGAACGCGCTCGATGCGCCTTGTAGCCGAGCGTTATGACGGATCTTGCAGCTTTGAGGCAAACGACGGCCTGTTCTGTGTGTCCGTCCTGCTTCCGGTGCCCGCCTAGGTACTGCGAAACTCACCCGGCAAAGGTGCTCGACGGGGGTCCAATACGCAAAAAAGGGGGCGGTCCGAAGGACCTCCCCCTAGCGTTCGCTATGCCCAAGAATGGCTTATTCGTCGTCCTCGTCGGCGGCCTCGGACGTAACAACCTGGGAAAGTAGGTCATCGAGGCTGCCCAGGTCCTCGTTGATGATGTCGCCGGAGTTTTCGTCGGTAGAAGCGCCGCCGATCAGCTCGTCATCGTCGAAGTGGTGCTTGGCGGGAGCTGCGGAGCCGAGCATGATGTCGCCGTCCGCGTCGGGCGAGAACACCATGTTGAGAAGCTGCGAGAGATCCTCGGAGTCGGCCTCGTCGTCCTCGGGCTCGAGGATATAGAGAAGGCCGCGGGCCTCGAGGCCGTCGCGGAGCTCCTCGATGGCCTTGGCGCCGATGCCGTCAATGCGCAGCAGGTCATCCTCAGTCTTGCCGATGAGGTCGCCCACGGTCTCAATGCCGACCTCGCTGAACTTGTTGGTCCAGCGCTGCGACACGCCGAGGTCGTCGAACAGGTAAAGCTTGGCGTCCTCGGAAGAGAGGGTGCGGCCGTTCTTGGAATAAACGCCGCCGAAGCCGTAGTCGTCGCCGACCCAGTCGAGCTGCTTGGGAAGCTGCTCCTCGATGCCCTTGAGCTCGTCGGGGGCCCACTCGGGAAGGCATTTGGCCATCGGCGAGGTGGGGCCGTCGATCTTCTGGCCGTGGTAGGTTGTCGACACGTTGTGGTACGCGGCGAGGCCGGTGCCGGCCGGAATCTGCTTGCCGACGATGACGTTGGACTTGAGGTCCAGCAGGTGGTCGGTGTCGCCCTCGATGGCAGCCTCGGTGAGGACGCCGGCGGTGCGAATGAACGAAGCGCTGGACAGCCAAGAATCGATTGAGCTGGCGACCTTAAGGGCACCGAGGATGACCGGCTCGGCCTCGGGCGGGTTGCCGCCGGCCAGCGTGATGTTCTGTACCGTCTCGGCAAAGATGTAACGGTCGACGTACTGGCCGAGCAGATACTGCGAGTCGCCCGGGTTGGTGACCTGGACGCGGCGCAGCATCTGGCGCGCGATGACCTCGATGTGCTTGTCGTCGAGGTCGACGCCCTGGGACGTGTAGACATCCTTAACGGAGTCGACGAAGACGTGCATGGTCGACTCGATGTCGGTCAGCTTGCGGAGCTTACGGAAGTTGACGAAGCCACGGGTAATCTGGTCGCCGGCGCGAACCTCGACGCCGTCCTCGACACCCGGCATGAAGCGGGCGGACGCGGGAACGGTCCATTCCTCCACAACGCGGGTCAAATCCTCAGGGTCGAGGATGGAGATGCGGTACTCGGTCTGCTCCGGGCGGATGCGAAGAAGGCCGGACACGGGGGCCAGGTCGGCCTCGCGGCCCAGGATCTTCTCGTTGACGTTGCCGACGACGTCGAACATGCGGGCAACCGTCGGGAGGCCCTGCGTGATGTCGTCAGCGCCAGCGACGCCGCCGGAGTGAATCGTACGCATGGTGAGCTGGGTGCCCGGCTCGCCGATGGACTGGGCGGCGATGATGCCGACAGCGGTGCCGATGTTGACCGGGCGACGGGTCGAGAGGTCCCAGCCGTAGCACTTCTGGCAGACGCCGTACTTGCTCTTGCAGGTAAGAAGCGCGCGGAGCTGGATCTTCTTGACGCCGTGCTCGACGAGCATCTGTAGGTCGGCCTTGGACTCGATGTAGCCGCCGGCCTCGACGAGGACCTCGCCGGTCTCGGGATCGACGACCGGGTTGAGCGTACAGCGGCCGATGAGGTCGACGTTCACATCGCTCTCGCCCGGCTTGACAATCTGGTAGGTAACGGCCTCGTCGGTGCCGCAGTCCTGCTCGCGCACGATGACGTCCTGACCCATGTCGACAAGTCGACGGGTCAGGTAGCCGGAGTCGGAGGTGTGCGACGCGGTGTCTACCAGGCCCTTACGGGCGCCGTAGGTCGAAATGAAGTACTCGAGCGGCTCGAGGCCCTCGCGGAAGTTCGCCTTAATCGGAAGGTCGATCGTCTCACCAGACATGTCGGCCATGAGGCCTCGCATGCCGGCCAGCTGGCGAAGCTGGGTCTTGGAGCCACGGGCGCCGGAGTCGGCCATCATGTAGATAGGGTTGTCCTCAGCGAAGCCCTCGAGCATCTTGGAGCCGAGCAGGTCGGTGCACTCAGTCCAAGCGTTGACGACCTCGACGTGGCGCTCGCGCTCGGACAGGAAGCCGTCCTCGTAGTACTCGTTGATCTGGTCGACGCGGTCCTGCGCCTCCTCGATGAGCTCTTTCTTGTCGACCGGAATCACGGCGTCCCACACGGAAACCGTGAGGCCCGCGAGGGTCGCGTAGTGGAAGCCGGTGGACTTGATGGCGTCAAGAATCGGCTCGACGTCGGCCAGCGGGTAGCGGTCGCAGCAGTCGTTGACGAGCCACGAGATGTCGCTCTTCACCAGCTTGTAGTTGATGAAGGGGTAGTCGGGCGGCAGGCACTGACGGTTGAAGATGGCGCGGCCGATGGTCGTGGTAAAGCGGACGGGGCCGTTGCTAAGGTCGATGTCCTCGGTCTTGCCCTTGCCCACGAGCACGCGGAAGATGCGCTTACCGTCCTCAACGACGTTGGCCTCGGAGGGGTCGATGCGGACCACGACGGGAACCTGGAGGTCGAGGGTGGAGTCGCCCTCGGAGGCGCGCAGGGCGTCCTCGAAGTCGGCGTAGACCACAGGCTCCACGCCGTCAGCGAGGGCTTTCTCGGAGGTCAGGTAATATGAGCCGAAGACCATGTCCTGCGACGGGACGGTCAGCACCTTACCGGAAGCCGGCGAGCGCAGGTTGTTGGAGCTGAGCATGAGAACGCGGGCCTCGGTCTGGGCCTGCGTGGAAAGCGGCAGGTGCACGGACATCTGGTCGCCGTCGAAGTCGGCGTTGAAGGGGGCGCAGACCAGCGGGTGCAGGTGGATGGCCTTGCCCTCGACGAGGACCGGCTCGAAAGCCTGAATCGAGAGACGGTGCAGCGTAGGTGCGCGGTTGAGGAGCACCAGGCGATCCTGGATGACCTCCTCGAGCACGTCCCAAACGGCGGACAGCTGACGATCGATGGCGCGCTTGGCGCCCTTGATGTTCTCGACCTTCTCGAGCTCGACGAGACGGCGCATCACAAAAGGCTTGAAGAGCTCGAGCGCCATCTGCGAGGGCAGGCCGCACTGGTGCAGCTTGAGCTTGGGATCGACGACGATGACCGAACGGCCGGAGTAGTCGACGCGCTTGCCCAGCAGGTTCTGGCGGAAGCGGCCCTGCTTGCCCTTGAGGGCCTCGGCGAGCGACTTCAGCGGGCGGCCACCGCGACCGGTGACGGGACGGCCTCGACGGCCGTTGTCGAAGAGGGCGTCCACGGACTCCTGGAGCATGCGCTTCTCGTTGTTGACGATGATGGCGGGGGCGTCCAGGTCGAGCAGGCGCTTGAGTCGGTTGTTGCGGTTGATCACGCGGCGATAGAGGTCGTTCAGGTCGGAGGCGGCGAAGCGGCCACCATCGAGCTGGACCATCGGTCGCAGGTCGGGCGGGATGACGGGGATGACGTCGAGGATCATGTCCGCGGGGTCGTTGCCGCCCTTGAGGAAGGCGTCGACAATCTCGAGACGCTTGACGGCCTTCTCGCGCTTCTGCTTCTGGGCGTCATCGGAGGCGATGATGGCACGCAGGCTCTCGGCCTCGGCTTCGAGGTCGACGTTGCGAAGAAGCTCGCGCACGGCCTCGGCGCCCATGCCGCCCTTGAAGTAGATGCGGTAGTAGCGCTTGAGCTCGGAGAAGAGGCCCTCGTCGGCGATAAGCTCGCGCTCCTCGAGCTGCATGAACTTCTCGTAGGCATCGCGGCGAAGCGCTTTCTCCTCCTCATACTCCTCCTCGAGGTCGGCGATGCCGGCGCGGATCTCGTCGGCGGAGAGGGGCTCGAAGTCGTCGAACTCGTCGCCGGTGGCCTCACCCTGCTCCTTCAGGCGCGCGATCTGGTCGTCGCGCTCGGCGTCGAGCTCCTCGAGGTCGGCGGCGAGCTCCTCGCGCAGGTCGTCGGCGTCGGCCTCGCGGGCCTCGGTGTCAACGTTGGTGATGATGTAGCTGGCGAAGTACAGGACCTTCTCGAGGTCCTTGGACTTGATGTCCAGAAGGCGGGCGAGCGGGAAGGTCGCGGGGCTCTTGAAGTACCAGATGTGGCTCACGGGAGCGGCGAGCTCGATGTGCCCCATGCGGTCGCGGCGCACCTTGGCCGTGGTGACCTCAACGCCGCAGCGCTCGCAGACGATGCCCTTGAAGCGGATGCCCTTATACTTGCCGCAGGAGCACTCCCAGTCCTTGACGGGACCGAAAATCTTCTCGCAGAACAGGCCGTCCTTCTCGGGCTTGAGGGTGCGGTAGTTGATGGTCTCGGGCTTCTTCACCTCGCCGTAAGACCAGCCGCGAATCGCGTCGGCGGAGGCCAGCGAGATCTTGATCGCGTCGAAGTCGGTGGTATCGAAGTCTGCCACAGTTACTCCTTATCGCTGTTCGCGTCGCCTGCGAGGACGGTCTGGTCCTCGAGGTCATCGGTCAGGCCGCCGATCAGGTCGTCGACGCCGTTCATGTTCACAAAGACGTCCACAGAGTCCTCGGCGGCCGGAGCCTCCTGCTTGGCGCGCTGCTCGCGCTTCTTGTAGGAAATCGGCTGAATATCGAGCGCCAGGGAACGGATCTCCTTGACGAGGACCTTGAAGGACTCGGGGATGCCGGCGGAAGGCACGTTCTCGCCCTTGACGATGGCCTCGTAGGTCTTGACGCGGCCGTTAGTGTCGTCGGACTTGACCGTGAGGATCTCCTGTAGGACGTTGGCGGCGCCGTACGCGTACAGCGCCCAAACCTCCATCTCGCCGAAGCGCTGGCCGCCGAACTGGGCCTTGCCGCCGAGCGGCTGCTGGGTGACGAGAGAGTAAGGGCCAGTCGAGCGGGCGTGGATCTTGTCGTCGACCATGTGGCCGAGCTTCAGGATGTAAGAAACGCCAACGGTGATCTGGCTCTTGAATGGCTCACCAGTGCGGCCATCGTAGAGCGTGGTCTTACCGCGCTCGTTGAGCTGCGGGACGAAGTCAAGGCGCATGTGCTCGCCGTACTCCTGGATGGCCTTGTTGACCATGTTGATGTTGGAGCGGCGGATGACCTCGGCAACCGCAACGTCGGTCGCGCCGTCCAGAACCGGCGTGGCGACCTTGATCGGGCCTTCGACGTAGCGGGTGGACTCGGTGGACTCGTCGTCCCAGCCGTGCGCGGCGGCCCAACCGAGGTGGCACTCGAGCAGCTGGCCGACGTTCATACGCGACGGGACGCCCAGCGGGTCGAGAAGCACGTCGACGGGGGTGCCATCGGCCATGTAGGGCATGTCCTCCACGGGCAGGACGTTGCAGACGACGCCCTTGTTGCCGTGGCGGCCGGCGATCTTATCGCCCTGCTGGATCTTGCGGCGCTGAGCGACGAAGACGCGGACGAGCTCGTTGACTCCCGGCGGGAGGTCGTCGCCGGCCTCGCGGCTGAAGCGGACGACGTCGACGACGCGGCCGTAGGAGCCGTGGGGCATCTTGAGGGAAGTGTCGCGGACGTCATGGGCCTTGGCACCGAAGATGGCGCGAAGCAGGCGCTCCTCGGCGGTCAGAGCGGTCTCGCCCTTGGGCGTGACCTTGCCGACCAGGATGTCGCCAGGGCCGACCTCGGCGCCGATGCGGATGATGCCGTCATCGTCGAGGTTGGCAAGCATGTCCTCGCCCATGTTCGGGATCTCGCGGGTGATCTCCTCGGGACCGAGCTTGGTGTCGCGGGCATCGATCTCGTGACGGGAGATGTTGACGGAGGTAAGCAGGTCCTCCTGCACCACACGCTCGGAGACGACGATGCCGTCCTCGTAGTTGAAGCCCTCCCACGGCATGTAGGCCACGGTGAGGTTGGCGCCCAGGGCGAGCTCGGAGTTCTGGATGGAGGTGCCGTCGGCCAGCGGCTGGCCGGCCTTGACCTCGTCGCCGGAGCGGACAATCGGGCGGTGGTTGATGCAGGTGCTCTGGTTGGAGCGCTGGTACTTGGGCAGGTCGTAGCGCTCGGAGCCGTGTTTGTCGGAGTAGACAACCACGTGGGCGGCGTCGGCCTCAGTGACCACGCCGTCGTGGAAGGCGCGGATGAGCTCGCCGGAATCCAGGGCGGCGCGCGACTCCATGCCGGTGCCGACGAACGGGGAGTTCGCGCGAATCAGCGGCACGGCCTGTCGCTGCATGTTGGCGCCCATGAGGGTACGCTTCGCGTCGTCGTGCTCGAGGAACGGGATGAGGTTGGCGGCGACGGAGAGCAGCTGGCGCGGACTCACGTCCATGTAGTCGACCTCGTTTACGTGCACCTGGGCGGGAGCGCCGAAGGAGCCGTCGAAGTCGCGCGTACGGGCGATGACGCGCTCGGGGTTGTACAGGTTGCCGTGGGAGTCGATGGCCACGAACTTGCCGGTCTTCTTGTCGAAGAGCGTGTTCGCGGGGGCAATGTTGTGGGTCTCCTCCTCGTCGGCGGTCATCCAGTCGATCTCGTCGGTGACCTTGCCATCGACCACGCGACGATACGGCGCCTCGATGAAGCCGTAGTCGTTAACGTGGGCGTAGAGCGCAAGCGAGCCGATAAGGCCGATGTTCGGGCCCTCGGGGGTCTCGATCGGGCACATACGGGCGTAGTGCGAGTTGTGGACGTCGCGGACGGCCGTCGGCACGTTGGTGCGGCGGCTGGAGCCGGACTTGTGTCCGGCCAAGCCGCCCGGGCCGAGGGCCGAGAGGCGGCGCTTGTGGGTAAGGCCGGCCAGCGGGTTGGACTGGTCCATGAACTGCGAGAGCTGAGAGGAGCCGAAGAACTCCTTGATGGCCGCCACGATCGGGCGGATGTTGATCAGGCTCTGCGGAGTGATGTCATCGGGGTCCTGGGACGCCATGCGCTCGCGGACGACGCGCTCCATGCGGCTCATGCCGATGCGGAACTGGTTCTGGACGAGCTCGCCCACGGTGCGCACGCGGCGGTTGCCGAAGTGGTCGATGTCGTCGAGACGGCAGTTGGAATCGCCGTTGAAGATGGCAAGGAGGTAGCGCAGGGAGGCGACGATGTCCTCCTGCGTGAGCACCTTGTCGGCGGAGTCGACGTCGATGCCGAGCTTCTTGTTGACCTTGTAGCGGCCAACGCGAGCAAGGTCATAGCGCTGCGGGTTGAAGAAGAGGCCGTCGAGGAGGCTGCGGGCGGAGTCCACGGTAGGGGGCTCGCCGGGGCGCTGGCGACGGTAAATCTCGAGCAGGGCGTCCTCGCGAGTGGTCGCGGTGTCGCGCTCGAGGGTGTTGCGGACGATGTCGGAGTCGCCGAGCAGCGAGAGAATCTCGTCGTCGGTCTCAGCGATGCCGAGAGCGCGCAGGAACATGGTCGCGGACTGGCGACGCTTGCGGTCGATGGAGACGACCAGGTGGCCGCGCTTATCGACCTCGAACTCAAGCCAAGCGCCGCGAGCGGGGATGAACTGTGCCTTGTAGACCCGGATCCCGTTGTCCATCTCAGTGGAGAAGTACACGCCCGGAGAGCGAACGAGCTGCGAGACGACGACGCGCTCGGTGCCGTTGATGACGAAGGTGCCGCGCTCGGTCATGAGCGGGAAGTCGCCCATAAAGACGAGCTGTTCCTTGATCTCACCGGTCTCGAGGTTGGCGAAGCGGACGTCCACAAAGAGGGGCGCCTGGTAGGAGATGTCCTTTGCTCGACACTCCGCGATGGTGTGAGCGGGGTCGCCGAACTGGTGGTCGCCGAACGTGACCTGCATGGTCTTGGCGTTGTTCTCGATGGGAGAGAACTCGCCGAAGGACTCCTGGAGCCCATCGCCCATGAAGCGCTCGAACGACTCTTTTTGCACGGAGATGAGGTTCGGCAGCTCCATGGCATCGTCGATCTTGCTGAAGGTCATGCGTCCAGTAGTGCCTTGCGGTTTGGTGAGAGAAGTCTTTGTGGTAGTCACCAGGCTTTTCCTCCTTCAAAAAGGGTGGAAGGCGGCAATTGTCGCAACGTAATAATTTAGACGAAGCACCTGGCAGGGTCAACAATAACGCTTGACTTACAGATCATTTTGAATTATCTTTTTTTAACTAGCGCAAGTACCTGCGCGTTTGCAAATCCGCAGTACAGTAAGTTGTGAAGAAAAGATGGGCGGCCAAACCTCGTGGTTCGGTCGCCTTTTTCTTCGCCGAATTTAATCCCCCACGCAACCTGCAAAAGGGACAGTCCCTTCTGCAGGTTGCGTGGGGAGCCTGCAGAAGGGACTGTCCCTTTTGCAGGCCCTCGGGTTGTGGAACAAAAAAAGGGGTCGGACCCGCAGGTCCGACCCCTTGGCTAGGCTTATGCCGCGCCTTCAAGCAAGGAATAACCTACTTGAGGGTGACGGTGGCGCCGGCCTCCTCGAGCTGCTTCTTGGCGGCCTCGGCGTCGTCCTTCTTGGCGCCCTCGAGGATGGCCTTGGGGGCACCCTCGACGACCTCCTTGGCCTCCTTGAGGCCAAGGCTGGTCAGAGCACGGACAACCTTGATGACGGCAATCTTGTTGTCGCCGTAAGCCTCGAGGACGACGTCGAAGTTGGTCTTCTCCTCCTCGACGGGGGCGGCGCCGGCAGCGGGGGCAGCGGCGACGGCCACGGGGGCAGCGGCGGAGACGCCGAAGACGTCCTCCAGCTCGTGAACGAGCTCGGAAAGCTCGAGGGCGGGCATCTCCTTGAGGGTCTCGATGATCTCATCCTTGGTGACAGCCATGTCAATTCTCCTTTTGTAGGGGCGCCCGTCTTCTGTGTGGCGCCCGAATGCTTATGTTGTGCAGGTAGCGCTGGTGGCGTGGTGAAGCCGGCGAAGTTTACGCGGCTTGCTTCTGGTCGACGACGGCCTGGAGCGCAGTAACGAGTCCGCGGGCGGGACCAGCGCAAACCTGGGCGATGCCAGACAGGGGGCTCGCGATGACGTACACGAGCTGGGCCAGAAGCTCGTCGTGAGAGGGCAGGTCGGCGTAAGCCTTGGCCTCCTCGGCGGACAGAGCGGCACCATCGGCGATGGCGGCCACGAACTCCATCTTCTTGAGCTTCACGGACTGCTCCTTGATCACCTTAGCGGCGGCCACGGCGTCCTTCTCGTAGAAGACGTAGGCGCACGGACCGGCGAGGGACTCGCTGATATCGGGCAGACCAGCCTTCTCGAGACCAAGCTTGACGATGTTGTTCTTGTAGACCTTCATCTCGGCACCAACCTCGCGAAGAGCGCGGCGGACCTCCTGGGACTCCTTCACGGAGAGGCCAAGGTAGTTGATGACAAACACACCCTTGGAGTTCTCGATGGACTCGGAGACCTTGTCGAGCATAGAAACGTTTGCTTTGCAGGGCATTGATTACACCTCCTTGAATCTGCGGTCGGGCACGAGCCGCCGATTTGGGCGGGCCCTTTTCGCAGAAAAGAACCCCACCTGGCACAGCCAAAGCGGGGTTCTCGAAGATGCTATCTCTGAGACCACCTCGGCAGGCGGGTTATCCCCATTGAGCCTTGCGGCACCGGCTGTCTTTGGCAGCGGACGTGCTGATTTCACACAAGACGGGCGTCTTGTGCAATTGCTAATTCTTGCAATTGACAAGACGCCCGTCAAGCGCACTACAACTTCTTCAAAAAGAAGCTACGAGGTTACTTAGGCGAGGAAATCGCGGGTAACAGAGCCGTCGACCTTGACGCCAGGGCCCATGGTGGAAGAAACGGCCACGGACTTGACGTACTTGCCCTTGGCGGAAGCGGGCTTCACGCGAAGAATCTCGGTGTAGAGAGCAGCGTAGTTCTCGACGAGCTTCTCGACCTCGAAGGAAGCCTTGCCCACGGGAACGTGGCAGATGCCGTAACGGTCGGCGCGGTACTCGACGCGGCCAGCCTTGAGCTCGGAGACCATCTTGGCGACGTCCATGGTCACGGTGCCGAGCTTGGGGTTCGGCATGAGGCCACGGGGGCCGAGGATCTTGCCGATGCGGCCGACCTTGGCCATCATGTTCGGGGTGGCGATGGCGGCGTCGAAGTTGATCTCGCCGCTCTGAATCTGGGCCACGAGCTCATCGGAGCCCACGACGTCGGCGCCGGCCTCCTCGGCCTCACGGGCCTTCTCGCCCTCGGCGAAGACGGCGACGCGGACGGACTTGCCGGTGCCGTGGGGCAGTGAGATGGAACCGCGGACGTTCTGGTCGGCCTTACGGGTGTCGACGCCGAGGCGGATGGAAACCTCGACGGTCTCGTCGAACTTGGCGGTAGCGAGCTCCTTGACGAGCTCCATGGCCTCCTTGGGGGCGTAGAGCTTGGCGGAGTCTACCTTGGCGACGTTAGCGTTGTAGTTCTTACCGTGCTTAGGCATGTGAATACCTCCTGTGGTCAACGGGCATATGCCCTCCCACATCTTTTGCGGTTTCCCGCATCTACAGAAAACTGCGCCCTCCCCTAGCGCGAAGGGCGCGTAGAGCCAGATTTGTTACTCGGCGACGGTGACGCCCATGGAGCGAGCGGTGCCGGCAACGATCTTCTTGGCGGCCTCGATGTCGTTGGCGTTGAGGTCCGGCATCTTGATCTCGGCAATCTTGGTGAGCTGCTCCTGTGTAAGCTGGCCGACCTTGTCGCGCTGGGGAACGCCGGAGCCGCTCTTGAGGCCGAGCTCCTTGAGGATGAGCTTAGCCGCGGGAGGGGTCTTGGTGACGAAGTCGAAGGTCTTGTCCTCGTAGACGGTGATCTCGACCGGGATGATGTCGCCGGACTTGTCCTTGGTGGCGGCATTGAAAGCCTGGCAGAACTGCATGATGTTCACGCCGGCGGCGCCGAGGGCGGGGCCAACGGGAGGGGCCGGGTTAGCGGCGCCCGCGGGAATCTGGAGCTTGATGAACTTCGTGACCTGCTTGGCCATGAGAACCTCCTGAAGTAGCTACGTGTGAGAAGTGCCTGAAGTGCTATATTACGCCGCCCCGAGAAGCAATCCCTTGCGGGAACGGATGCGGACGGGATATCTAACCGATGGTCGCGATCTGGTCGAGGGTGAGCTCGACGGCGGTCTCGCGGCCGAAGATAGTGAGCATGACCTTGACCTTGCCGGACTCGGCCATGACCTCAGAAACCGTGCCGTCAAAGTCGGCGAGAGGCCCGGAGACGACCTTGATGGCCTGACCGACCTCGAGGTTGATGTTGGTGCGCTTGGGCGCGGGCTCAGAGGTGCGGGCAGAACGGTCGCCGGAGCGCCGCATAATCTTATCGAACTCGCTGCGACGAAGCGGGGTAGGCTTGCCGTCGAGGCCGACGAAGCCGGTCACGCCGGGGGTGTTGCGCACGACGGACCAGGTGTTGTCGTCCATCTCCATGCGAACGAGAACGTAAGACGGGAAGACCTTGTTCTCCTTGGTCTCGCGCTTGCCGCCCTCCTTGATCTCGGTGACCTCCTCGGTCGGAATCTTGATGTCGACGATCATATCCTCGAGGCCGTAGATATCGATGCGGTGCTCGAGGTCGCCCTTGACCTTGTTCTCATAACCCGAGTAGGTGTGAACAACGTACCAACGCTTAGCCATTGCTTAACCCCTCAGTCCGGTGTAGCCAACAAGGGCGGCAACGATACCGCTATCGACGAGCCAGATGACAAGACCGAAGACAACGAGCATGACGATGACTGCCACGGAATAATTCCTGAGCTCAGTCTTTGAGGGCCAAGTGACGCGACGCATCTCGGCCTTCACGTCGCCGAACCAGTTGCCGATGCGCTTGAAGAATCCGGGCTTCTTGTTCTTATCGGCTTTAACGACGGTCTTGGAGGCCTCGGCCTTCTTGGCCTCCTTGGAGTCGGCAGCGGGCGCAGAGGCCGCCCGGGCGGCCTCGACACGGGCGCGCTCTTCGGCGCGAGCCTTGCGGACACTCCTCTTTTGACGGTCCTTATTCGCCATGGGCGATCTCCCTAAATAGTGCTGTACATAGAAACCGGCTAACCCTTTCGGGAAAGCCGGCGGTGAAATCTGGCAGGCCAGGAAGGACTCGAACCCTCAACAAACGGTTTTGGAGACCGCCGCTCTACCATTGGAGCTACTGGCCTGTGAGTGAAGACCCACCGCTAAAGTTTAGCGGGTCTCCTTGTGGAGCGTGTGCTTACGGCACCAGCGGCAGTACTTCTTCAACTCCATGCGATCGGGGTTGTTAGCCTTGTTCTTATCCGTGGTGTAGTTGCGGCGCTTGCACTCAGTGCACGCAAGAGTAACCAGAGTACGCATGAATCCTCCTGAAACAGTTGCCACGCCGAACCTCTTATTCGGAGTGACGCGGTGGTACACATTACCGTAGTTGCATCCAAGGTGTCAAGAGGCTTGCGGAACTTGAGGTTGTTGCACAAAACCGCCACACAAACACGCAGCTACAGCAAATAGAAAACCCGACACCCAAACGGGTGCCGGGCAATCAAGCAGAGGTAAGGCTAAATCTACTCGATGATGGAGGTCACGCGACCATCGCCGACAGTGTGGCCACCCTCGCGGATAGCGAACTTGAGGCCCTGCTCCAGAGCAATCGGGTGGATAAGCTCGCAAGTGACGGTGACGTGGTCGCCAGGCATAGCCATCTCAACCTTGGTGCCGTTGGAGTCGGTAAGCTCCTGCACGTCGCCGGTGATGTCGGTGGTACGGAAGTAGAACTGCGGACGGTAACCAGCGAAGAACGGGGTGTGGCGGCCACCCTCCTCCTTGGTCAGAACATAAATCTCGCCGGTGAACTTGGTGTGCGGGGTAACCGAGCCGGGCTTGCAGAGAACCTGGCCACGCTCAATCTGCTCACGCTTGATGCCGCGGAGCAGGATGCCCACGTTATCACCAGCCTCGCAGAAGTCCATGGTCTTGCGGAACATCTCGATGCCGGTAGCAACGGAGGTCTGGGTCTCCTTGATACCGACGATCTCAACCTGGTCGTTGAGCTTGAGCTCGCCGCGCTCGACACGACCGGTGGCGACGGTGCCGCGGCCGGAGATGGTCATGACATCCTCGATGGCCATCAGGAACGGCTTCTCGTTGTCGCGAGCCGGGGTCGGGATGTAGGAGTCAACCTCGTGCATGAGCTCGGTGATCGCGTCGACCCACTTCTGCTCGCCATTGAGGGCGCCGAGGGCAGAGCCGCGGACGATCGGCAGATCGTCGCCGGGGAAGTCGTACTCGGAGAGGAGGTCACGGGTCTCCATCTCGACGAGGTCAATGAGCTCCTCGTCGTCGACCATGTCGCACTTGTTCAGGAAGACGATGATGTAGGGCACGCCGACCTGACGGGCGAGGAGGATGTGCTCGCGGGTCTGAGCCATGGGGCCGTCGGTGGCGGCAATGACCAGAATCGCGCCGTCCATCTGAGCAGCGCCGGAAATCATGTTCTTGATGTAGTCAGCGTGGCCCGGGCAGTCGACGTGAGCGTAGTGGCGCTCCCAGGTCTCGTACTCGATGTGAGCAACGTTGATGGTGATGCCGCGCTGACGCTCCTCGGGAGCCTTGTCGATGTTCTCGAAGGCGGTGTAGTCAGCCTTGCAGCCCTCGGTCTCGGAGAGGACCTTGGTGATAGCGGCGGTCGTGGTGGTCTTGCCGTGGTCGACGTGACCAATCGTACCGATGTTTACGTGGGGCTTAGAACGGTCGAACTTCTCCTTGGCCATTGCCATCCTCCTTTTGGAAGAACTAACTGCTAGATATGCTTAGCGGCGACCGAAGCCGCCGCCTAAAGCTCTGGTACCGGTGACTGGATTCGAACCAGTGACATCGCGGGTATGAGCCGCGTGCTCTAACCAGCTGAGCTACACCGGCATGGTGCCGAACATCTTGAAAATGGAGCCCGCGACCGGATTCGAACCGGTGACCTCTTCGTTACCAACGAAGTGCTCTACCGACTGAGCTACACGGGCATGGTGGGGATGCTAGGACTCGAACCTAGGAACCCAGAGGGAGCGGATTTACAGTCCGCCGCAGTTGCCGCTGTGCCACATCCCCATTCCGTTATCAAGAACTCGCCGGGAACAAACTCCCCTGCAAGCGAGAAAAGATAGTACGGCTCGACGAAAAACTTGTCAACGTATACCCCGTAGCCGGGCGTATCCTATCCTCAATTTCTGCACATTAGCAGGTAGCAACACATGTGAATAGGGCGGCCTGCGGTTTGGGGCCGTGCGGACAAAGGGACAGTCCTTTTTCTGCACGGCCCCATGACATAAAACGGGCCCCGAAGTCGTTTCTTCGGGGCCTAAAGGAAGGTTCTGGAGCCAGCAGTGGGAATCGAACCCACAACCGCCGGTTTACAAGGCCGGTGCGCTACCGTTGCGCCATGCTGGCAGGTGCTTGACCAGTATAGCCCATCTGCGAAAGAGCATTAGCGGCCCATGAGGCGCCAGAGTTTTTCTCGCTGCTCGGGCGACAGGCGGTCCTCCAGCGTCATGCGCTGGCGCTGGCGGCTCGCGTTCTCACGCGCGTACTCGACGGCCAGGCTGTTGACATCGAGGACGAGCGCGTCGCTCGAGATCTTGGTGACCGGAATTCCGCCTACGGTGGCGCGTATCACCGAGTCAGAGGTGACGACGGTAACGGCGCGCGGGGCCAGGCGCTCCTCGGTGACGAGGCGCTCGATGACGGTGTCAGCGCTCTCCCCCGTCTTTGAGAAGATAGTGCGCACGCCGCCCTTGCTGGTGTAGGGGCGCTCCGGCGAGACGTTGTTTGCCGCGTCGAAGACCACGATGGGCTCGAAGCGGCCCTTCGCGTAGGCCGCCACGTCGGATATGAGAAGCTCGCGGGCCTGCTCGAAGGGGTCTGAGACGCCTGAGCGGTCCATGCGCGCCATGTAGCGCTCGGACTTGAAGATGACGTTGTAGCCGTCGACCACGAGCAGGTCGAGGCGCTTCTTTGCAGCCGCCACGCCTAGGCCCCCTGGCTCACGCGGCGCAGCCACTCGTAGGCCATGACGGTCGTGGCCTGGGCGACATTCAAGGACTCGATGCGGCCGCGCTGGGGCAGCTTGGCCGCGAAATCGCACTTCTCGAGGACGAGGCGAGAGATACCCGAGCCCTCAGAGCCCATAACGAGCGCGAGGCGGCCGCCCATGGGCGCGCCCCAGACGTCGTCCTTTGCGTGCTCGGTAGACGCGCAGACCCAAAAACCCGCTTCCTTAAGGCGGTCGAGGGCGGAGGCGAGGTTGGGCACTTGGGCGATGGGCACGTGAAGAACGGCGCCCGTGGAGGTCTTGTACGCGCCCACGCCGACCTTGGCTGCGCGCGCGTTGGCAATGACGACGCCCGCCGCGCCCACGCACTCGGCCGTGCGCACGATGGCGCCAAAGTTACCCTCGTCCGTCACGTGGTCGAGCACGATGACGAGCGCATCGCCTGTGCCCGCGTTGTTGATGACGTCGCCCACGCTCGCGTACTCGAAGGGCTTCGCGCGCACGATGATGCCCTGGTGGGTGCCATGGCTCGACAACTGGTCCAAGCGGGTGCGCGGCACGTACTCGATGGCGACGCCGCGCTCCTCGAGTTTGGCGACGATGCGATCGAGCGCCGGGTCGGTCTGGCCCGCGCCGGCAGCCACAAGGGCGCTTTTGAGCGGCATGCCGGAGAAAAGAGCCTCCTCGGCCGCGCGACGGCCCTCGATAAGGTCTGAGCGCGCCGCGCCGGCGCCGCCGGCCGCCTTGCGAGAACGGGACTGAGAGCCGCCGCGGGCGTCTTGCTTGTCGCCGCGCCGTTGGGAGCGGCCGGCTTGTACACGCCCGGCTTGTGCGCGGCCGCCCTTGCCACGGCCGCCGGACGGCTTGCCGCCGCCCCGCGACCCTGCGTTTCTTTGCTGGTTGGGACCCTTGGCCATCGCTTACGCCTTCTTGTGCAGGCGGGCACCGGCGGCGGTGTCCTCGACGACGAGGCCGAGCGCCGTGATGCCGTCGCGGATGGCGTCGGCGCGGCCCCAGTCCTTGGCGGCGCGGGCCTCCTGGCGGGCGGCAAGAAGCGCCTCGGCGGCCTCGTCGGCCGAATCGCCCTCGTAGCCGGCGTTCTCGCGCGCGAGGTCAACGAGCTCGTGGGGCAGCTCATCGGCAGCGCTCGCCGAGAGGTCGACGCCGAGCACGTTGCAGAGCTCGCAGAGGGTATCGGCCGCGCGCAGGCACACGGCGCAGGCGTAGTGCTCGCCGGCGGCATCCAGATAGGTGTTCGCGGACGTGACCAGCGAGAAGATTGCGGCAAGGCCGCCCGCGGTGTTGAAGTCGTCGTCCATCTGGGCGCAGAACTCCTCGCGCGCGGCGTCGACGACGCGGCCGAACTCGCGGTCCGCTCCCTCGAGCTCGCCCGACGTGGGCTTTTGCCCCGCGGCCCAGCGCAGGTTGCGCACGCAGGCCTGCAGGCGCTCGAGAGTGCCCACGGTACCGTCCAGGCGCTCGAACGAGAAGTCGAGCGGCGCGCGGTACTGGGTCTGCAGCATGAGCAGGCGCACGGCGTCTGCGGGGTACTTGTCCAGGACCTCCTTCAGGGTGAAGAAGTTGCCGAGCGACTTTGACATCTTGTCGCCGTTGACGCGCAGCATGCCGGCGTGCATCCAGGTGTTGGCCAGGGCCTTGTCCCAGGCGCACATGGCCTGGGCGGTCTCGTTCTCGTGGTGCGGGAAGATGAGGTCGGCGCCGCCGCCGTGGATGTCGATGGGCGTGCCCAGATAGCGGTGAATCATGGCGCAGCACTCGGTGTGCCAACCGGGACGGCCCTCGCCCCAGGGAGAAGGCCAGCTGGGCTCGCCGGGCTTGGCGGCCTTCCAGAGCGCGAAGTCGAACGGGTCGCGCTTCTCGTCGTTGACCTCCACGCGCTCGCCGGCGCGCAGCTGGTCGAGGTCGCGGCCGGAAAGGATGCCGTAGCTGTGGTCGGAGCGCACGGAGAAGTACACGTCGCCGGAGGGCACCGGGTACGCGAAGCCCTTATCTATGAGGATCTGGATCATCTCCTGCATGGCCTCGATCTCGCGCGTTGCGCGCGGGCGGATATCGGGGTCCATGATGCCGAAGCGGTGCATCTGCTCGATGAAGGCCTGCGAGCACTCCTCGGCCACGTCGGCGGCGGTGCGGCCCTGCTCGTTTGCGCGGTTGATGATCTTGTCGTCCACGTCGGTGAGGTTCTGGGCAAAGGTGACCTGGTAGCCCTTGAACATGAGGTAGCGGCGGATGACGTCGAACGAGAGGAACGTGCGCGCATTGCCGATGTGGATCTGGTCGTAAACCGTAGGCCCGCAGACGTACATGCGGATCTTGCCCTCCTCGATGGGGACAAGCTCCTCCTTGCGGTGGGTCTGGCTGTTGTAGACGAGCATGCTGCGCTCCTCGTTTCTATCCAGGCGCCGTGTTTCGGCGCGCGTTGTGCCTATGGCAGTCTAGTCGTTCTTCTGGAGAAGGGCCACGGCCCAGGCCGCGATGCCCTCCTTGCGGCCGACGAAGCCGAGCTTCTCGGTGGTCGTGGCCTTGACGCCCACGCAATCGACGGGCACGCCCATGGCCTCGGCCATGTTGGCGCGCATCTGCTCGCGATAGGGCGCGAGCTTGGGCGCCTGGGCAGCCACGGTGCAGTCGCAGTCCACGATGGCATAGCCGCGCTCGCGCACGAGCTTTGCCACATGGCGCAGAAGCTCGATGGAGTCGGCGCCCTCGTAGGCGGGGTCGGTGTCCGGGAAGAGCTTGCCGATGTCGCCCTCGCGAAGCGCGCCCAGAAGCGCGTCCATAAGGGCGTGGACCAAAACGTCCGCGTCCGAATGGCCCAGAAGGCCGCGATCGGCAGGCACGTCGACCCCGCCGAGGATACATCGACGGCCGTCCGCGAAGGCGTGCACATCGAACCCGTGGCCGATCCTTAGCATCAGAATTCTTCCTTTCCGGATAGCATTCTGCCGCATCCCTCATCAACAAGGCGCTGCTCAAGCGTGGCGGCCGCCACAGCAAGGTCTTCGGGCAGGGTAACTTTGATGTTGTCTCGCGAGCACTCGACGCAGATGACGCGGCCGCCGTGGCGCTCCACGAGCGACGAGTCGTCGGTGCCTGCGAAGCCGTCCCAGAACGCGGCCTTGTACGCCGCGACGAGCTGCTTGGCGCGGAAAATCTGCGGGGTCTGAGCCGCCCAGTAGAACGAGCGGTTCGGCGTGGCGAGGATCTGGTTGCCCTCGACCAGCTTGAGCGTGTCGACGGAACGGTTCGCGCAGATGGCGCCCGCCAGCGTCGCGTCGGCGCGGACCGCGGCGCAGCAGCGCTCGATGGCCTCGACCTCGATGAGCGGGCGCGCCGAGTCGTGCACGGCGATGAGCCGAGCGTCGTCCGGCACCGCCGAGAGGCCCGAGAAAACCGAGTCCTGGCGCGTGGCGCCCGAGGGGGCGAACGCCACGGGCTTTGCCAGCGTGAGGTTGGCGAGCACGTCCTTCTCGATGAGCGCGACCTTGTCGGGCGCGCAGACGATGACGAGCGACGAGATGCTCGTCGCGTGGTCGAACGCCATGACGGACCAGCTCATGAGGGGCAGGCCGCAGAGCTCCACGAACTGCTTGCCGCGCGGGTCGCCGAAGCGCTCGCCTGTGCCGCCGGCGAGGATGACCGCGCAGGTATCCGCGCCGGACGCGGCCCCGCCCACACGGCGAGCCTCGGCGCAGGCGCACGTAGACGAGCCGCTCATTCGCTCTTGCCCCACATGCGGTGGAGGCTGTTGGCCAGCACGCCGGGGTTCTTGACGCCGATCTCGCCGAGGCGCGCGGGGTCGTCGTCGACGGCCTCAAGGACCTCCTGCAGCGAGCCGTACTCGTCGACCAGCTTGTCGGCCATGCCCTCGCGCACAACCGATACGCGGGAGAGCGTGCGCAGGCCAAGCGGCGTCATGATGGAGTCCTCGCCGCGCTCGTCGGTGTATCCGAGCAGCTTGGCGACGTATTTTGCGGAGCGGAGCTTGGCATTGTCGGCCTCGTGCAGGCGCGAGCGGATGGCGCGGGCGGCGTCCTCGGAGGAGTCGCTCGCGTAGTCGCGGATGAGCAGCGTGTAGGTCTCGTCCATGTTGCCCAGAAGCTCGCCGCGCTGCATCGCGACGGTGCGGCCCTCTCGCCCGAGCTGCAAGATACAGTCGGAGAGCTCGTTGTCGGCGGTCATGAGGGTCTCGAAAAGGTAGAAGACGTTCGTGACGTCGCCGAGCGTGACATAGTTGTCGAGCTCGAGGCTCGTCAGGCGCAGCAGGCTGCGGTCGAGCTGGCTGCGGGTGTTCTGCATGGCCGTGGTGAGCTGGTTGACCGATACCATGAGGCTCGAGACCGGCTTGAGCTCGAAGCCGGATCCGCCCACATAGACATTAATGACCTGTCGGCGCTCCGAGACCGAGATGACGGTCGCGCGGGTGAGCAGGCTCATGCGGGCGGCGGTGCGGTGGCGCGTGCCCGTCTCGGTCGTCGGCAGCGATGGGTCGGGGTTCAGGTGATAGTTCGCTCGAAGGATCTTGGTGAGGTCCTTGTCCATGACCACGGCGCCGTCCATCTTGCAGAGCTCGAAGAGGCGGTTCGCGGTAAAGGAAACGTCCAGTTTAAAGCCGTCGTCGCCGGCGGCCAGGACGTTTTCGGTGTCACCGAGGCAGATAAGGGCGCCCATGTGGCCCGCGATGATCATGTCGAGGGCGTGGCGTAGCGCGGTCCCGGGGGCCGTCTTGCGAATGGCGTCCTCCAATTTGGCCTGGCGGTCGTCATAGTTGAGCTCGAACAGAGCGTTATCCATTAGGTCCCTCCTTCGAAGGGCGGCCGGCTTCGGCGCCGGCGGCTGCGCGGTCTATCTGGGCGGCGTTGTAAAGAGGCGCCTCAGGGCAAGTATATGCCCCGAGGCGCCCGGTCGCCCGGTGAGGCGTTGGACGCCTCGCACGCGATGCTAAGCTCCCGACGAGGCGAGGCCGCTTCCGGACGCGGCCGAGCCGCGCGGCGCGGGCGTCGACGGGAGGTTGAAGTTCGGGCGGGCCATGCTCTCTCGCCTACGGGGCGCGGGGATGGGTCCGGCCTCCTTGTCGAAGACGAGCTTGCCCTCCTTGGCGCGCACCTTGACGATATCGCCGGCGGTCCAGCTGCCCTGCAGGAGTTCCTCGGAGAGCGGGTCCTCGACGAGCGTCTGGATGGCGCGGCGCAACGGGCGGGCGCCGTAGATGGGGTCGGCCCCCTCCCTGGCCACCAGGTCGCGCGCGGCGTCGGTGAGCTCGATGGACATGCCCTGCGCGATGAGGCGCTCGCGGAGCTCGGCCACCATGAGGTCGACGATGCCGCGGAGCTGCTCGTTGTTCAGGGATTTGAAGACGACAATCTCGTCCACGCGGTTGAGGAACTCGGGGCGGAAGAGCTTCTTGAGCTCGCTCATGACGCGGCTCGTAATCTCCTTGTCGGAGAGGCCGTTGTTGCCCAGCGCCGAGAAGCCCATGGTCGACGTCTGCGCGATGTCGCGTGCGCCGATGTTGGACGTCATGATAATCACCGTGTTGGAGAAGTCGACGTGGCGGCCCTGGCCGTCGGTGAGTCGGCCCTCGTCGAGGATCTGGAGCATCACGTTGAAAACGTCGGGGTGGGCCTTCTCGATCTCGTCGAAGAGAATGACGGAGTAGGGCCTGCGGCGGACGGCCTTGGTGAGCTCGCCGCCCTCGTCGTAGCCGACGTATCCCGGAGGGGCGCCGACCAGCTTGGAGACGGCGTGCTTCTCCATGAACTCGGACATGTCGAAGCTGATGAGCGCGTCCTCGCTGCCGAAGAGGAACTCGGCGAGCGACTTGGCGAGCTCGGTCTTGCCCACGCCCGAGGGACCCAGGAAGATGAACGAGCCGCCGGGACGGCGCGGGTCCTTGAGGGGGCTACGGGAGCGGCGAATGGCCTTCGCGACCTTGGTGACAGCCTCTTGCTGGCCAACGACGCGCTGGTGAAGCGCGTCTTCGCAACGCAGGAGCTTGGAGGCCTCGGCCTCGGTGAGGTTGGAGACGGGCACGCCGGTGATGCTGGAGACCACGTCGGCAATGTCGGCCTCGTTGACCTCGACGTCGTTCTCCTCGAGGCCTTGGCGCCACGCCGCCTCAAGCTCGTCGCGGCGGGCGACAAGCGCCTTCTCCTCGTCGCGCAGGCGCGCGGCGGCCTCGAACTCCTGGGCGTCTGCGGCCCGGGCCTTCTCGTCGCGGGTGCGGGCGAGCTCGGCGTCCACGTCGGCGATCTCAGGCGGCAGGACCATGCGGTGCACGCGGGTGCGCGCACCGGCCTCGTCCAGCACGTCGATAGCCTTGTCGGGCAGGAAGCGGTCCTGCACGTAGCGGCTCGAAAGGGTCACGGCCGCCTCGATGGCGGCGTCGGTGTAGTGGACGTGGTGGTGCTGCTCGTAGCGGCTCTTGAGCCCCTCGATGATGCGCAGCGTGTCCTCGGGCGACGGCTCGCCGATGTTCACCGGCTGAAAGCGGCGCTCGAAGGCGGAGTCCTTCTCGATGTGCTTGCGGTACTCCTCGGCGGTGGTGGCGCCGATAACCTGGATCTCGCCGCGCGACAGGGGCGGCTTGAGGATGGCCGCAGCGTCGATGGAGCCCTCGGCCGAGCCCGCGCCGATGACGGTGTGAATCTCGTCGATGAAGAGGATGTCGGTCTGGGACTCCTCGAGCTCGCGCACGACCTTCTTCATGCGCTCCTCGAACTCGCCGCGGTACTTCGAGCCGGCGACGAGGGAGGCCATGTCGAGCGTCCAGATTTGCTTGCCGCGCAGGATATCGGGCACGTTGCCCGAGGCGATGAGCTGCGCCAGGCCCTCGACGATGGCGGTCTTGCCGACGCCGGGGTCGCCAAGCACCAGCGGGTTGTTCTTCTGGCGGCGGGCAAGAACCTGCATGACACGCTCGATCTCGGCGTCGCGGCCGATGACGGGGTCGAGCTTGCCGTCGGCGGCGAGCTTAGTCAGGTTGCGGCCGTACTTCTCGAGCATGGAATCGTCGTCGGAGGCAGACGAGCTGCTCGCGGGGCCGCCCATGCCGATAAATACCTGGCCCATGCCGCCCTGGTTCTTCTGCTTGGGCTTGTCGCCGTCCTTCTCGATGAGCTCGTTGACGGCGTTGCGCACCGCATCGGCCGAGAGCCCCATGGCGCGCAGCGCGTCCATGGCCCGCCCGTTGCCCTCCGACACGATGCCGAGCAGCAGGTGCTCGGTGGCAATGAAGGTCTGGCCATGGGTCATGGTCTCGCGATAAGCGCTCTCGAGCACACGCTTGGCGCGCGGGGTAAACGGAATGTGGCCGCCGGGAACGGGCTCGGCCTCCTCCGTCGTGAGCCCGCGGATAGTGGCGAGCGTCTCGTCGTAGGTGACGTCGAGCTTGGCGAGCGCCTCGTAAGCAGTGCCCTCCTTCTCTTTTAGGAGGCCGAGCAGCATGTGCTCGGTACCCACGTACATCTGGCCGAGCGCGCGGGCTTCTTCCTGCGACAGGCTCATGACCCTGCGGGCCTTGTCGGTAAACTTCTCGAACATGAGGTGGTTCCTCTCGATAGGGGCAACCTTAAGTGTGTACCCGCTGGCAACGGATGGCAAACCGGCGACACGCGACGGCAACGCCCCGCCAGCGTGCGACCAGCGGTTTGGGGACAGTCCCCTTTCCGCAGCGGTTTGGGGACAGACTTCTTGGCAGCAGCCGGCCTAGCCCGCAATGTTGCCGAAGCCCTCGCCGAACGCCTCGTGGACCTCGGAAATAAAAACTATGGCCTCCGGGTCGGCCTCGGCCACGACCTCCTTGAGCAGCGGGACCTGGTTTCGGCCGAGCACGCAGAAGAGCACCGGGCGGTCGTTTCCGCTCCAGACGCCGCGAGCCCGCAGCTCGGTGCAGCCGCGGTTCAGGTCGTACATGATGGCGTTGGCAATGCGCGCGTGCTCGGTCGAGATGATGTAGGCGGCGC
This sequence comes from Paratractidigestivibacter sp., assembly GCF_963660155.1. Lineage (GTDB taxonomy): Bacteria > Actinomycetota > Coriobacteriia > Coriobacteriales > Atopobiaceae > Paratractidigestivibacter. Next base: position 67,435 of record NZ_CAVKWG010000028.1, read on the forward strand.
GCTCGGAGCGCGGGCCGTCGATCACGGCATCGATCACCTTGCCGCAGATGTACATAGCAACGGTCGCGTAAAGCGCGTTCTCGATGGAGAAGACCGGGGCCGAGACGGCGATGATGATGCCGTCGGCGACGATCATCGCGGTGCCTACGGGAACACCGAGCTTCTTTGCGGCGACCTGGGCCAAGATGTCGGTGCCGCCGGTATTGCCTCCGGTGCGAAATACCATGCCGAGGCCGAGGCCCGTGACTACGCCGCCCCACAGCGCACAGAGCAAAAGGTCGCCATTTACGAGCGTAGGCATATAAGGCGCAAACAGGTCCGTAAATAAACCGCAGGACACAATGCCGATAATGGTTCTTATAATGTATCCGCGGTTACCTGTCTTTATCACGAGCAGGAGCAACAGCGCGTTCATCACGATGGTTTGTATACCAACGGGCAGATAAACGCCCGCCGCCTTGGCGAGGGCATATAACACCGTGGCGAGACCCGTGACGCCGCCGGCCGCGAGGCCGTTCGGCACCTCAAAGCAGTCGACACCAACGGCAAAAATCGCTGAGCCGCAAATGATGAGGACAAGGTCGCGCAGTCGGATGCGCCAGAGATCCGCGTTCATGCCGGCCTACTGCTCATCCTCGCCACCGGTAACCCAGCGGTGATAGCCCACAACGAACTTATCGAGGTCACCGTCGTCGAGCACGGACTCGACGTTGCCCGTCTCGACGCCCGTGCGCAGGTCCTTGACCAGCTGATACGGGTAAAGGACGTAGCTGCGAATCTGATTGCCGAAGCCGATTGCGCGCTTGGGCCCGCGCAGCTCATCCAGCTCCGCGGCACGGCGCTCGAGCTCCTGCTCGTACAGGCGGCTGCGGAGGATTTTCATGGCAAAGGCCTTATTCTGGAGCTGACTTCGCTCGTTTTGGCAGGTCACAACCGTGCCTGTGGGCAGGTGCGTGATGCGGACGGCGGAGTCGGTGGTGTTCACCCCCTGGCCACCGTGACCCGTGGCGTGGTACACGTCAATGCGTAGGTCCTTAGGGTCGATCTCGACCTCGACGTCATCGGGCAGGACCGGTAGCACCTCGACGCCGGCGAAGGTGGTCTGACGGCGCTTCTGCGCGTCGGTCGGCGAGATGCGCACCAGACGGTGAACGCCGCCCTCGGCGCGCAGCATGCCGTAGGCGTTCTTGCCGTGCACGGTAAAGGTCGCGCGATCGATGCCGATGACCTCCCCCGCGGGGCAATCGTTGACGTCGACCGTCCAGCCGCGGCGGTCGCAGTAGCGCAGGTACATGCGAAAAAGCATCTCGCACCAGTCCTGGGCCTCAAGGCCGCCCTGGCCGGGCGTCACGGTAACGATGGCGTCGCCGTGGTCGAGGTCGTCGGTGAACCAGCTGGAAAGCTCGAGCTCCGCGAGGTCGTCCTCGAGCGCGGCGACGGTGGCGGCGGCCTCGGCAAGAAGGTCCTCGTCACCCATTTCCTGGCCGAGCTCGAGCGCCGCGGCCGCGTCGTCGAGCTTAGCTGTAGCCGCGTCAATAGCGGCGACGTCGGATTTGGCGGCAGAAAGCTGGGCCATGACCTCGCGCGCGACGTCGGCGTCGCTCCACAGCGACGGGTCGGCGCTCTGCTCCTCGAGGCGCTTTACGTCAACGCGGCGCTCATCGATGTGGAGATATCCCTCCACCTCGGCGAGACGCGCGCGCAGACCATCGATTGTCTCCTGAGAGATATCGGCCATTCAGTTTTACCGGTTCGCGCCGTGGCAGTTCTTGAACTTTTTGCCGCTGCCGCAGGGGCACGGGTCGTTGCGGCCCACGTTCACGTACGGGTCGGGGTCGTCAACCTTGCGGTAGGTCGACGCGGTGGGCATTGGGCTCGCGCTGCGGTTCTCGGGCACGGCGTTGGCAACCACGCGGCCGGCCTGGCCCGTGCCAAGAGAAGCGCCGACGCCCTTGTCGGCATCAGCCTCGGACGGGCCGGAGAAAGTGGCGCCGCGCAGCTCCTCGGGCTCGTCGGCGGACACCGCAGGGGCAGCGTTGCGAACGGGCTTGGCCACGACGTCGATGCGCAGGATGGTGCGCAGATAGTCCTCGTACATGGTGTTGACCAGCTCGGTGAAGGCGGCGTAGGCCTCGCCCTTGTACTCCACCAGCGGGTCGCGCTGGCCGAAGCCACGCAGGCCGATGCCGGTCTTGAGGTAGTCCATCTCCTGGAGGTAGGACATCCAACGCGTGTCGATAACGCGCAGCATGACCTGGGCGGAGAGGGTCTGCATGATCTCGGCGCCGATGCGCTCGGACTTGTCGGCGAAAGCCTTGTCAACGAACGCGTCGACAGCATCGGCCACATCGCCCTGCTCGTCGTCATCGCCGATCTTAGGCGCCTCCTTGGAGCCAGTGAGCTCCTCAAGCCACTTCTGGAGACCCTCGACGTCCCAATCCTCGTGCGCCTTGCCCTCGGGGCAGTAGTCGGCCACGACACGCTGGACGGTGTCGAAGGTGACCTCGTCGATGTGCTCGTTCAGGTCCTTGCCGTCGAGGATTTTGTTGCGCTCCTCGTAGATGACCTGGCGCTGCTTGTTCATGACGTTGTCGTAGTCGAGGACGTTCTTACGCATGGCGAAGTTGACTTCCTCGACCTTGCGCTGGGCGCCCTCGACGGCCTTGGTGACCATCTTCGCCTGGATGGGCATGTCGTCGGGCATCTCGGCCTTCTTCATCATGGCGCTGATGCGGTCCATCTTGTCGCCGCCGAACAGGCGCATGAGGTCATCCTCGAGCGAGAGGTAGAACTGGGTCTCGCCGGGGTCGCCCTGACGGCCAGAACGGCCGCGGAGCTGGTTGTCGATACGGCGGGACTCGTGGCGCTCGGTGCCGATGACGCACAGGCCGCCGGCATCGATGACGTGCTGTTTCTCCTCGGCGCAGCGCTCGCGGGCGCGCTCGAGGGCGGCGATGTAGGCCTCCTTGACCTCCTCGATCGACTCGGGCTCGAACTTCTCGCCAAGAATCTTGGAGAGGCTCTCGGGGGTGATCTTGGTGGGGTCGTTGGATTGGAGCACCTGCTCCATCACGTTGGCGTCGAGCTTGAAGCCCTGGCGACGGACCTCCTCGCGGGCGAGCTCCTCGGGGTTGCCGCCCAGCAGGATATCGGTACCACGGCCGGCCATGTTGGTGGCGATGGTGACGGTGCCCTCGCGACCTGCCTGGGCCACGATCTGAGCCTCGCGCTCGTGGAACTTTGCGTTGAGCACATTGTGCTCGATGCCGCGCTTCTTCAGGATGCGGGAGAGCTTCTCAGAGTTCTCGATGGAGACGGTGCCCACGAGGCAGGGCTGTCCGTTGGCGTGGCGCTCGGCCACGTCGGCGGCGACGGCCTCGAACTTGGCGTCGATGGTGCGGTACACCAGGTCGTCGTTGTCCTTGCGGATAATCGGCTTGTTGGGAGGGATGACCTGTACGGGGATGTGGTAAACCTCGCGGAACTCGGCATCCTCGGTCATGGCGGTGCCCGTCATGCCGGAGAGCTTGTCGTACATGAGGAAATAGTTCTGCAGGGTAATGGTGGCGAGCGTCTGGTTCTCCTCGCGAACGATGGCGCCTTCCTTGGCCTCGATGGCCTGGTGCAGGCCCTCGGAGTAGCGCCTGCCCTCCATGATGCGGCCGGTGAACTCGTCGACGATCTTGACCTCGCCGTCGACCACGACGTACTGCTGGTCGCGGTGGAACATGTACTGGGCCTTGAGCGCCTGCTGCAGGTGGTTGACGAGCTGGCCCGACACGTCAGCGTAGATGTCCTCGATGCCCAGGGCGGCCTCGATCTTCTGCAGGCCCTCGTCGGTGGTCATGATGGTGTGCTTAGCCTCGTCCATCTCGAAGTCCACGTCGGCGGTGAGGCCGCGGACCGCGCGGGCGAAGTCCTTGTAGGTGGTGGCGGACTTGGTGCCGGCGCCGGAGATGATGAGCGGCGTCCTGGCCTCGTCGATCAAGATGGAGTCGGCCTCGTCGACGATGGCGAAGTGGTGGCCGCGCTGAACGCGCATGTTGGCGCGGGTGACCATGTTGTCGCGCAGGTAGTCGAAGCCGAACTCGGAGTTCGTGCCGTAGGTGACGTCGGCGTCGTAGGCCGGCTTCTTCATGTTGAGCTTCATACCGTTCTGAATAAGGCCGACGCTCATACCAAGGAACTTGTAGATGCGGCCCATGGACTCGGAGTCGCGCTTGGCCAGGTAGTCGTTGACGGTGACGATGTGGACGCCCTCGCCCGGGATGGCGTTGAGGTAGCCGGCGAGCGTGGAGACGAGCGTCTTGCCTTCGCCGGTCTTCATCTCGGCGATGGTGCCGCGGTGAAGGGCGATGCCGCCGATGATCTGCACGTCGAAGTGACGCAGGCCGGTGACGCGCACCGAGGCCTCGCGGACCGTGGCGAACGCCTCGGGAAGCAGATCGTCGAGGCTCTCCCCGTTCGCGTAGCGCTCGCGGAAGATGGCCGTCTGGCCAGCGAGCTCGTCGTCGCTCATCTTATGGAAGCGAGATTCGAGGTCGTTGACCTTATTGGTGATCTTGCGATACTCCTTGAGATCCTTATCTGCTCCCATCGAGAGCAGCTTGGAGAGGAACTTCGGCATGTTGAACTCCTATGATTGCAAGCGCCTTCTCGCCAATTCGAGAATCCCGCTAATTATCCAGGCTTTTCACTTTACTAACAGTCGCAAGGCTTTTCCGCCACATCATCCCTCTTAGCAAAACAAACACTCGCTCAAGGGCTAACTTGCTCCGCCCAGAGCCGCGCTCGGCGTGTCCTGAGACCGTAGGATCGTCCCCAGAGGCTCGATGAGCGACGCCTGAAGCTGCGCGGAGGGCACGCGTCCCGTCTTCGTTTCGAGCCTGCGCGCGAATCGCCGGTACCGGCGGACCGCCTCGTCCGACCTTCCGCTGCGGCGCAAGGCGCGGACGAGCAGCGTCATCGCGTCCTCCCGCAAATCGTCAATATACAGGGCGTCATTGGCGAACCTTGCCGCCAAGCGCTTCTTGTCCAGCCTTAAAGCGGCCTCGCCGCCCGCGATCATCGCGTCGGCGTACAGCTGCTTGAGCTGCTCCCTGCGGGTTGCGAGATAGCCGGACTGGTCCTCGGACAAGATGCAGAGGTCCCCTGCATACAGGCCCTCTGCCTTGAGCGCCGAGTCGCAGATGCGCGCATCGCCGTTGCCCTCAATAGCCGCGTTGGCGTGACAAATGAACTCGTCGACGTCACAGGTCACGGCATCGTTTGTGAGGCCGACCGACTTCGTCGCCTTGTTCGATGAGAAAAGGTCCCCGGTAAACCCATGCTTAAGCAGCGCTTTTCTTGCCGCAGAGGTTGCTGAGTACACCTTTTGGCGCGCTTTTCTCTCGTCGCTAACCTCGGGCCAGAGCTGTAGCGCTATACGCTCCCGGCTCGCCATATGCCCCGGCTGCAACGCCAAGAACTCCAGTAACGGCTTCGCGTCGCGGACACCCAGGTACCAATCGGAGACTTTCTTGCCGTCGATGGCCAGCCCAAACTCGCCGAACAGCGTCAGTCTGATTCCGCGCCCGCCCGGAGCGAAACCTCGCAGCTCGCGACCCGTGCCGTCCGGGCCGCCCATAAGTTTTACGGGGTTCAAGCTGTTCTTTCTCGCCACGTCAAGGGCACGGCGCCACTCGACCGGCACCTGGTCCTCAAGCGCCCTCGAGAACTCCCCCATCCCGTCGCAAAGGGCGACAACGAGCCACAGGTCATCGACGGGGACCGGCCTCACCCTGGCGTCCAGGGGCACCGCGCCGCTCTTCATGTCGTGGGTAAGCTCGCCCACGACCTCCGAGATGGAGCCGACCCCGTCGTTCTCGCCGAGCGCATAGAGCCCCGCGCTCTCCCCCATCTGAAAGTGCGCCACTTGGTTCAACACGTCGCCCACGCGCGCCGCGTATGGCCACGACACGTCTCTGCAGGCGCTTCTTGACGCGCCGGCGGCCGCCAGCACGTACGCACTCGGCCTCCTTCTTAGGAGCCCAAAGACCTCGGACACATGCGACAGCGCCTTTACCAGCAAGTCCCCTGATTTCGCCGCCTTCGAGCGCACCAAGGCGGCTGTGCCGGACGGCGAGGAGCACAAGGCCTCAATCACCAGCTCCAAGGCCCACACATACCCTAGCAACCCGTAGTAGCCGCGCGACGAAAGGTACTGACGGCACTTGTCGAGCTGCGACCTGTCGTCCCAAGACACCCCACAGGCAAAGATCTGCGCCACCGCAAAGTCGACCTGCAGAAGGCAGTCGGTCACGGTCGTCGGCGCCTCAGCCGAGAACACGGGGGCAAGCAGCTCGAGTGCCCTCCCAAAGCGGCCCGCCACCAGAGCATTCATTGCCTCGCCATGCACCTCAAGGCGCGTCTTGAGCAATGAGCACCCGGCCCCGATCACCATGCTTTGGTTCTTTGTGGACCTTAGGCACTCGCGCAAGCCGATGAGCCCCAGGCAAAGCGATGTCTTCTCGTCCGCCATCGGATAGAAGCACGCGATTGAGCCGCACCCAAAATCCGCGCCCACGCGCTCGGAACCAAGCGCCAAAACCATGCGGTCAATCAGCTGAACGCGCTCGTCGTCAGCAGATTTTGCCTGCTTCAGCGGGGTGATGACGCTGGCAACGAGGCGCATGTGGCCAGCGTCCACAAGCTCCGGCGCCCACTCGAGCACGATCTCCGCGGCCGTCATCTCGGAAGCAAAACGAAGCAGCGCAGCCATGCGGTCCATCTCGCCATGAACCCCGAGAGCTGACAAACACTCCCTCAGCAATGGCTGCTGGCCCGCGATCAGAACCGAGAACGCAGGCAGCTCGCTATTGAGCCATTGGTGAGAATGCATGGTCAAACACGAGAACGAGCAGGTATCCGTACTAACACCGTAAAACGGCGCCCAAAGCGAGAGATCGTACAAAAATTCCTGCGCACCGTCTCCAAGCACAGCTTCAAGCTCGGCGAACGTCCCTTGCCCCAGAAGCGCGATCGCAAGGCGCAGCCTCAGCTCATCCTCGCACAGCGTGTTCCGAAGCCCCGATTCAAGCAGCTTGCCAAGCCCGTCCCAGTACGAAAGTGGCAGCGAGGCGGGGCTGAAGTCTCCTTTGTACGAAGCGAGCGAGTGGGCAAGCACCGGGATGCCCCGCGTCAGGCCCTCACCACTCTTAACGAAGCCCGACCCATCGCGGGCAATAGACGAGACGTCGCACAAATCGTCCGCCGTTAAAAGCAAAGCCGACGGCAGCTCTTCGATAATCTGGCGTGCCTCGGGAAGCATCGTGACGATAACGAGGCAGTTTGTCTTAATAAGCCGCTCAATCGCCTTAGAGAGCCGCTCGACCTCGACCTCGTCGCAGGGCGGCAGCAGGTTGATGCTCACGACTGCAAGGTCCTCCTCATTGATTGTCTTTGAGCAGACGTCGCGAGCAAGGCGGATCAGTGAGTCGCAGGCGGTCATGGGTACCGAATCGCTGAAATCGCGGCTGTGATAGCGGTAGCCCATTCGCTCAGCCTGGATCCCCACCGAGCGCAGCGTAGCCGCCGTGCAATACCCGGGCTCGCAGCAAACGACCACAAGACGATGCTTGCGAACCAGGTCGAGCAGAATCATCGACCTCAAGCCATCGGTCGCGTCGGAATCAAACAAAGCCGCCGGCTTATAGGAAGTGTCCTTATGCATATAAATCCGCTGATCCATGACGCTCTCCTCAGGTTGAATCCGCCGCGCGCACAAAACGGCCCAGTGACGTATAGGAGAGAAATTAGCACCGAGACATACAGGTCTAGCATCAAAAGAGGGTGAATGGTTTATATCTCGTAGAAAGAATTCTGTAAGAATTCGGTAAGATTCGACAAAACCCGCGCTCAGATGGGCTTCACATTTGTAAAGCCGGGGGTACATTTAGCAATTTGCTAAAACCACTCACCGAATAATTTCAGTTCTATTCAAGGTTGTTTTGTGAGCCCCGACCATGTCGGAAATGACGCTCCTATGGTTGTCAATCTTGAACTACGCCTTTCTCCAATTCGTCCAGAAGGGCCTCGTAATCGCCCCTCGTCTTCAGATACTTTGCCCTCTCGGTCTCTATGCTGCTTACGGTTTCCGCCCGGATCCCCGGCCCGTCGGCGATATCGCGCCGCAGCAGGCCGGCGCGCCTCCTCCTGGCCGCAAGCCCGGCGCCGGCGGCGCGCCTTGTCGCGGCCGGCGGCATCAGGCCCCGGTACACCTCCCTCGCCACGCGCCCCTTCAAGCGCCGCATCGCCCCCCGCCTGCCCTTGCCCTCGGGGACCCGCCCGGCGACGTGCCCCGGGGCCCTCTCGTCGCCGCGCATCCCGCCGATCGCGATGCTGCGCGGCGCTCGGTTCGCCCGACGGTCGCCGCCCCTGTTTAGCCTATGCCCGACCGTCTTGCCGCCGGACGCCTCCACGGGGCTCGCGCCGCAAAGCATCGCGAACGAGGCCTCGGGGCGCGCCCGCTCGGGGTCGTCGCCCGCGGCCAAGCCGGGTTCGACGGCGCTCAGGTGCCCGCGCCCGTCAATCTCGGGCATGGCGGGCGCCTTTTCCCGGACTACGCGCTCTATATGGGATTCGAGCCCCCCGGCCCTGGTCTCGGCTTCGGGCCGTGCCGCGGCGAGCGTGGACGGCGACAGCATGGGCGCGTCGGCGGCGGCGTCGCCCGCGGCGGGCCCCTTGCGCTTCAGCGCGCTCATGGGCTTTTTGCCGCCGAGTCCCGAGTATTTGCTCCGGATCGGTTCCGGGG
>NZ_CAVKWG010000029.1:0-5667 GCF_963660155.1 Paratractidigestivibacter sp.
CACCTGCGGCGGCCCGGCCCCCAATCCGCAACGCCATCCGAAAAACGGAGCTTTACTTATGGCATCTACCAGCACAGACGCGCCCGAGGCCAAGGGCGCCAAGAAGATCGGGCCGGCGCGCATCGTCGGCATCGTGGTCTCGGCGGTTCTCGCCGTGGCCATGGTCGCCATCATCGTGGCCGCCAACACCGTGCTGCCCAAGTTCAACCAGATCATCAACTCCTACTTTGGCGTGGAGCAGAGCTGGAGCAACGACGGCGTGGACACCTCCGGCCTGGACCTCACCTACAACAAGGCCGACTACGACATGGGCTCCATCAGCGAGGCCGAGGAGACCCTCGACAAGGACATCGCCGGCGAGGGCTACGTCCTGCTCAAGAATGACGATTCGTCGCTTCCGCTGGCCAAGGGAACCAAGCTCTCCTTCGTGGGCGGCAACTCCCGCAGCCTGGGCGTCCGCAACCAGACCATGCTCGAGTCCACCCTGGGCATCGAGGTCAGCAGCTCCGACGCCCTGACCCCCGCCATGGAGGCGGCGGGCCTCTCGGTCAACACCACCCTCACCGACTTCTACATCAACGGCAAGGGCAAGGACTACGTCATGGGCGTGGGCTCGGTCTCCTACGGCGACGACGAGGACTTCTCCATCAACGAGTGCCCGCTGTCCGTCATGCGTGACGCCGGCGTCCTGGACTCCCTTGAGGGCACCACGCCCGTCTTTGTCATGAAGCGCGTGGCCGGCGAGGGCCGAGACATGCCGCGCTCCATGTACAACCACGCCACAAGCGATGAGGACAAGGCCAAGAGCTACCTCGAGCCCGACTCCACCGAGCTTGAGATCCTGCAGTACCTGAACGACAACTTTGACAACACGGTGCTGCTCATCAACTCCAACGCCGCCATCGAGCTCGACTGGCTTGAGCAGTTCCCCAACATCAAGTCCGTCATCGTCGTGCCCACCACCGGCACCTACGGCGCCGAGGTCCTGGGCTCCATCCTCGCGGGCGACGTCAACCCCTCCGGCCACACCGTCGACACCTACGTGGCCGACGCCTCCGCCGCCCCCGCCGCGCAGAACTTCGGCGACTACCAGTACCTTGACGAGTCCGGCAACCTCACCAAGTACAACTACGTCTCCTACGAGGAGGGCATCTACGTCGGGTACCGCTACTACGAGACCCGCTACGAGGACGTGGTGCTGAACCAGGGCAACGCCGGCGACTTTAACTACGACGCCGAGGTCTGCTACCCGTTTGGCTACGGCCTTTCCTACACCACCTTCGAGTGGTCTGACTTCTCGACCAGCTGGTCCGGCAAGACCTGCACCGCCACCGTTACCGTGACCAACACCGGAGACGTGGCCGGCAAGGATGCCGTGGAGATCTACGCCCAGTCCCCCTACACGGACTACGACCGCGCAAACGGCGTCGAGAAGGCCGCGGTGCAGCTGGTGGGCTACGCCAAGACCAAGCTGCTGGAGCTCGGCGAGTCCCAGGTCGTGACCGTGACCTTCGACGAGTCCCAGCTGGCCAGCTATGACGCCAACGGCGCCAAGACCTACATCCTGGACGCCGGCACCTACTACGTGACCGCCGGCACCGACGCGCACGCCGCCGTGAACAACATCCTGGCTGCCAAGGGCGCCAAGGTCGACGGCGACAAGGCCCTCACGGACACCTACGTGCCCGCCAACGCCGAGGTTGACACCACCACCTACTCCACCGACAGCCTCACCGGCGTCGCTGTTACCAACCAGCTCGACGACGCCAAGGGCGACGTGACCTACCTCACCCGCTCCGACTGGACGGGCACGTTCCCCACGCACGACGGCACCCCCACCACGCAGGTCTCCACCTGGGGCAACGAGATCAACGGCGAGGACGGCGTGAGCTACACCTACGGCAAGACGGCCTCCGCGGAGCTTCTCGCCCAGCTCGACTCCACCGACTCCGGAAACCCCGACGTCAAGGCCTGGGACGGCGAGCTCGTCTATGGCGCCGACAACGGCCTTACCTTGGCTGACCTGCGCGGCCTTGACTACGACGATCCCAAGTGGAGCGATCTTCTCGACCAGCTGACCCCCGACGACTACAACCTCATGGTGGCCCGCGCCGGCTACGGCACCGAGTACCTGGAGTCCGTCGGCAAGCCGGCCGGCACCGACGCCGACTCCACCTCCGGCTGGAGCTGGGGCGGCACGGGCATGACCTTCTGCAACCCCATGACCGTGGGCCAGACCTGGAATCAGGAGATCGCTTATCGCCTGGGCAACATGATCGGCAACGAGTCCCTGCTCGGAGGTGCCACCGGCTGGTACGCCCCGGCCATGAACATCCACCGCAGCCCGTACTCCGGCCGCAACGGCGAGTACTTCTCGGAGGACCCGTTCCTCTCCGGCGCGATGGCCTCGCAGGAGGTCAAGGGCGCTGCCGAGAAGGGCGTCTACACGATGATTAAGCACTTCGCCTTCAACGACCAGGAGAACCACCGCGGCGACCGCGGCGAGTGGTCCATGGCGACGTGGCTCAACGAGCAGTCCGCCCGCGAGCTGTATCTCAAGCCCTTCGAGATGTGCATGAAGGTCGGCGACGTGGAGCTCAACTACGTCAAGCAGAACGACGACGGTACCTACGAGAACGACACCACCACGGTTCGCGCGTGCCAGGGCCTGATGACCTCGTTCAACCGCATCGGCGCCACGTGGTGCGGCGGCTCCTACAACCTGCTCACGGGCATCGTGCGCACCGAGTGGGGCTTTGACGGCTGGATCATCACGGACAACGCCGACATGGGCAAGTTCATGGGCGCCGAGCAGATGATCGAGGCCGGCGGCGATGCCAAGCTCACCACCAACGACCAGTCCGACATGTGGAGCTTTGACTCCACCGACGCCGTGAGCTACCGCTACGCCCGCGAGTCCGTGCACCACCTGCTCTACACGATGGCCAACAGCCACTCCATGAACGGCGCCATGCACGGCAGCACCTTCGTCTCCGGCGGCGGCACCGGCATGCAGAAGGCCGACATCGTGCGCTGGGCGCTGACCGGCGTGGGCGCCGTGGGCCTGGCGATCATCGTGGCCGCCAACGTGGTCTGCGAGGTTCGCCGCCGCAAGCGCGCATAGCACAAGTGGACAAAGGGACAGTCCCTTTGTCCACTCCGACGGCCCGCGGACACGTTTCGCGGGCCGTTTTTTGCGCAACGCCGCGCCGGAACCCTCCGCGGCGCCGCCAAACCTATGATTTCCCACAGTTAAATGGCAGTTTCCCCTTGCTTTCAGGCTCGCGTGCGCGTGCGTAATGGCGTAACCTACCGACGTGCACGTAACTTTCTCGCATTAAGTTGCAAGGGGGAGGGGAATGGGTCCCCTCCGGTTGCGTTGCGCGGAAGGGGTCTCACACCAATCGGAAGGATTTGCCATGACCGACCTTACTCGCCGTTCGTTCCTTAGGCTCTCGGGCGTCTCCACGCTCACCGTCGCGGGCGCCACGTTCCTGACCGGCTGCGGCCCCGCTGCCCAGAGCACGAACACCACCACCGCGTCCAACACCGCTGGTGCCAAGGAAGAGGCCAACACGGGCCAGCTCGGCGACGGCAAGACCCTGCGCGTCGGCATGGAGGCCGCTTACGCTCCCTACAACTGGCAGGTCGAGTCCGCTTCCGACACCACCATTCCCATCGAGAACGTCTCCGGCGCCTATGCCGACGGCTACGACGTCCAGATCGCCAAAAAGATCGCCGAGGCCCTCGGCATGGAGCCCGTCGCCGTCAAGATGGAGTTCGGCGCCCTCGTCGATTCCCTGGTCAACGGCCAGATCGACATCATCTGCGCCGGCATGTCCGTGACGGCCGAGCGCGCCCAGTCCGCCGACTTCACCGACTCCTACATCGACGACGAGGTCGTCATGGTCGTCAAGCAGGACTCCAAGTACGCCAGCGCCACCAAGCTCTCCGACTTCAACGGCGCCACGGTCCTCGGCCAGAAGGACACCTTCTACGACGACCTCATCGACGAGATTCCTAACGTCAACCACCTCACCCCGGTCGCCACGGTCCCGCTGGTCGTCGACGGCATCGAGAACGGCACCTGCGACGCCATCACCTTCTCGTCCATGTCGCTGCCCAACCTTCTGCAGAACTATCCTGACCTCAAGAAGGTCGAGCTCGAGAGCGGCCAGGGCTTCTCCGACCCCGGTAACCCCGACAACGCCGCCATCGCCAAGGGCCAGGACCAGATGCTCGCCAAGCTCAACGAGATCATCGCCGGCATCTCCGAGGCCGACCGCCTCTCCATCTGGCAGGACTGCATGGATCGCCAGCCGGCCTAAGGCCCGCACAACCAAGTATGCAACTTCGGGGCAGGGATGCGCGTCCCTGCCCCTTCGGCGATAAGAACAAAGGATTTTTATGTCATCTGCACTTACTCGCCTGGCGAATTTCGTCAAGACGAACCACCGCTACGTGCTGCTCGGCACCTCGGCCGTGGCGCTTATCGGCATGCTGCTCTCCAGCTGCGCGCGCCCCGCAATGAGTTTTCTCGCGAATGCCTTCACGGTCGAGCTGGTCATGTACTACCTGTGCGCCGCCTGGCTCGTGGTCTCGGCCGTGGCGCTTCTCTTTAAGCTGACCCACTGGAAGACCTACGCCGAGAAGGCGCCCTTTGCCAAGCCGGCCGCGGCCAACGTGCTGCGCTACGTGAGCTACGTGGTCTGGCTCGCCGCCGCCGCGCTCTTCGTCGACCGCGCCGTCATGGGCTTCGCCTCCGCGTGGTCCGACGCCGCCGCGGCCACCAAGATGCCCGACGACATGCTCACCCAGATCCTCTACATGTTCCAGCAGGGCAAGCAGACCTACCTCACCGGCGCGCTCACCACCATTGAGCTGGCCGTCTTTGGCACCATCATCGCGTTTTTCCTCGCGCTTTTGCTCGCCGCCGTCCGCATCCTCGAGATTGACCGCTCCGACAACGACTTCATCCGTTTCCTCAAGAAGATCGGCGTCGGCTTCGCCAAGGTCTACTCCACCGTGGTCCGCGGCACCCCGATGCTTGTCCAGGGCGTCATCATTTATTACCTGGGCTTTGCCATCGTGAGCAGCACCGGCATGTCCATCACCGAGGTCAACGCCATCTGGACGCGCTTCATCGCCGGCCTCGTGGTCGTCTCGCTCAACTCCACCGCCTACATGATGGAGGTCCTGCGCGGCGGCATCGAGTCCGTGGACAAGGGCCAGATGGAGGCCGCGCGCTCGCTCGGCCTCTCGCAGTGGCAGGCCATGCTCAAGGTCGTCTTCCCGCAGGGCATCAAGTACGCCATCCCGGGCCTGTCCAACGAGCTCGTCATCAACATCAAGGATTCGTCGGTCCTCTCGGTCATCGGCGTCTTCGACCTGGCGTTTGCCGCCTCCACCGTGGCCGGCATCTACTACAAGCAGCTCAATGCGTACCTGGTCATCGCCGTGTTCTACCTCATCATGACGGCGTTCGCGTCCTGGTTGCTCGGCAAGATCGCCGGGCTTCTTGACGTGCAGAGCCAGCCCGTCGGCAGCACGTCCGACGCGGGTAACGCGATGAAGAAGGCGGAGGCATAACCATGGCAAACGAGAAGTACGCGAAAATAGCCGCCGCCGTCGCGGGCAGGGAGTACGAGGCGCCGAGCGAGGAGGCCG
>NZ_CAVKWG010000029.1:5693-30589 GCF_963660155.1 Paratractidigestivibacter sp.
ACCTCCGCCGAGCAGCCCGTCATTCGCGTCGAGGGCCTGCGCAAGTCCTTCGGCAGCCACGAGGTCCTCAAGAACATCGACCTCTCCGTCATGCCCGGCCAGGTCGTCACCATCATCGGCGCCTCGGGCTCCGGCAAGTCGACCCTGCTGCGCTGCCTCAACCTCCTCGAGACCCCCGACGCCGGCCACGTCTGGTTCCACGGTTCCGACCTTGCCGCCGACCACGTCGACGTCAATAAGCTCCGTGAGAAGATCGGCATGGTGTTCCAGGGCTTCAACCTGTTCAACAACATGAACGTGCTGGACAACTGCACGCTCGCGCCCGTCACCCTCAAGAAGATGACCAAGGCCGAGGCCGAGGACGTCGCCCGTAAGCACCTTGCCGCGGTCGGCCTCTCCGACTTCGTCAAGGCCGACGTGCGCCGACTTTCCGGTGGCCAGAAGCAGCGCGTCGCCATCGCGCGCGCCCTGTGCATGACGCCCGACCTCATGCTCTTCGACGAGCCCACGAGCGCCCTTGACCCCGAGATCTCCGGCGAGGTCTTGAATGTCATGCGCGACCTCGCCGCCGAGGGCATGACGATGGTCGTCGTCACCCACGAGATGGAGTTCGCCAAGAACGTTTCCGACGAGGTCGTCTTCATGGATCAGGGCGTCATCGCCGAGAAGAGCGCCCCGGCCAAGATGTTCAGCGCCCCGGAGCACCCCCGCACCCGCGAATTCCTCGCCCGCTACCTCGACTAACCTGCAAAAGGGACAGTCCCTTTTGCAGGTTGCGCGGTACTAGTGGACAAAGCGACAGTCCCTTTGTCCACTGTTTCAAGTCTATTGTCAGCTGGGTATAAGCCTCCTCACCTATATCGACGGGGTGGGGAGGTACTTTTATGCCTAGGGTTACGCGCGCAAAGTCCGAGTCTGGTTTCTACCATGTAATCGCAAAAGGGAGCGGCGGTCAGAATCTGTTTGAATGCGACGCGGATTACCAGGCGTTTCTTGCCTATCTATCGAAGAACTGCGAGAAATTCGGCGTGCTCGTGCGCGCCTATTGCCTCATGTCAAACCATATCCACTTGCTGCTCGAGGACCATGAGGGCTGCTTAAGCGAAGTGATGAAGGCCACCATTACGAGCTACGCGCTTCGCTTCAACAAGAACAACGATCACATCGGTCACGTGTTCCAGCAGCGTTTTAAGAGCCAGCCGGTCGAGGACGACGGATATTTGCTGCAGGCGGTTCGCTACATCCACAACAATCCTGCAAAGGCAGGGATTTGCCCTGCGGATGAATACCGATGGAGCAGTTTTCGCGAGTACGCTGCCGGCGTCATCGGAGTCGCCGATACCTCGCTGATCCTTGAGATGTGCGGTAGCGTCGATGGCTTTCTTGCCTTTAGCGCGGCTGACGATAGCGGTGGGTACCGGTTCGCCCATCGTTCGAGGATTTCCGAGACGGAGGCCCGCGAGCTCGCCTCGCATATTCTTGGCGAAATTGCCCCGGCGAGCCTAAAGACAATGGAGCGCCGACGTCGTGATGCGCTACTCTTTGACCTAAAGGACGCGGGACTGTCGATGACACAGATTCAGCGATTAACCGGCATCGGCAGATGGATTATCAGCGAGGCATAACCTGCAAAGGGGACAGTCCCTTTTGCAGGTTGACCTGCAAAAGGGACTGTCCCCTTTGCAGGTTTTGTCCACTATCGGGAGGTCGTTATGCAGGACGGGTTCGTTAAGGTCGCGGCCATTACGCCGGAGGTGCGCGTCGCCGACGTCGCCTTTAACGTCAACGCGTGCGTGGAGGCCGCCCGCCGGGCCTGCACCGAGGACGGCGCCGTGGTCGTCGTGCTGCCGGAGCTCGTCATCACGGCCTACACCTGCGAGGACCTCTTCTGGCAAGACGCGCTTCTCGCCGCCGCCGAGCGCGGCCTCGCCGACTTCGCGCAGGCCACGTCCGACCTCAACGCGCTGCTGCTCATCGGCCTGCCGGTCCGCGTCAACGCCAAGCTCTACAACTGCGCCGCCGTCGTTAGCGCCGGCGCCGTCCTCGGCGTCGTGCCCAAGCGCTACCTCCCCACGTACAACGAGTTCTACGAGGGCCGCCACTTCGTCCCCGGCACGACCGACGTGGTGCCCATCGATATCGCGGGCCAGCTCGACGTCCCCTTCGGCATAAACCAGCTCTTTACCTGCGAAGATATGCCCGAGCTCGTGGTTGCGGCCGAGCTCTGCGAGGACCTCTGGGTCCCCGAGCCGCCCTCCATCGCCCACGCCAAGGCGGGCGCCACCCTTATCTGCAACCTCTCGGCGTCGAACGCCATCGTCGGCAAGGCCGACTACCGCCGCAGCCTCGTCTCCGGCCAGTCCGCGCGCCTCATCTGCGGCTACGTCTACGCCAGCGCCGGCGCCGGCGAGTCCACGCAGGACGTCGTCTTCTCGGGCCACAACATGGTTGCCGAGAACGGCCGCGTCCTCGCCGAGGCCAAGCCCTTCGGCGACGGCTGCGCGGTCTCGGAGCTCGACGTCCGCCTGCTCGCCGCCGAGCGCCGCCGCATGTCAACATTTGATGTGTCTGCTAGCCCCGTGCAGCGCGCTTACCACGTTACACGCTTCTCGCTGAACACATGCGAGATGCACCTTACGCGTTACGTGGACCCGCATCCCTTCGTGCCGTCCGACGCCGCCCGCCGCGCCGAGCGCTGCGAGGACGTCTTCAACATCCAGGCCCGCGGCCTCGCCAAGCGCCTGCAACACACCCACGCGGCACACGCCGTCATCGGCATCTCGGGCGGCCTCGATTCCACACTCGCCCTTCTCGTCACCGCGCGCGCCTTCGACCTGCTCGGCCTCGACCGCTCCGGCATCATCAGCGTGACCATGCCCGGCTTCGGCACCACCGACCGTACGCACGACAACGCCACCAAGCTCACCGAGTCCCTCGGCGCCGACCTGCGCGAGGTCAACATCGGCGACGCCGTCCGCCTGCACTTCTCCGACATCGGCCACGACGAGTCCGTCCACGACGTCACCTACGAGAACTCCCAGGCCCGAGAGCGCACCCAGATCCTCATGGACATCGCCAACCAGGAGGGCGGCATGGTCATCGGCACGGGCGACCTCTCGGAGCTCGCCCTCGGCTGGGCCACCTACAACGGCGACCACATGAGCATGTACGCCGTCAACGCCTCCGTGCCCAAGACCCTCGTGCGCCACCTCGTGCGCTATGTGGCCGATACCTGCGGAGACGCCGACGAGGCCGCCGTGCTCTACGACGTGCTGGACACGCCCGTCTCGCCGGAGCTCCTCCCCGCCACGGGCGACGGCAAGATTTCGCAGAAGACCGAGGACCTTGTGGGCCCCTACGAGCTGCACGATTTCTTCCTCTACGAGGTCCTGCGCCGCGGCACGTCGCCCCGCAAGGTCTACCGCCTCGCGCGCTACGCCCTCGGCAAGAACTACGACGACGCGACCATCCTCAAGTGGCTGCGCGTCTTCTATCGCCGCTACTTCGCGCAGCAGTTCAAGCGCAGCTGCCTGCCCGACGGCCCCAAGGTGGGCTCTGCGGCCGTGAGCCCGCGCGGCGATTTGCGCATGCCGTCCGACGCCTGCGTCGCCGTCTGGCAAGAGGAGCTCGACCAACTGTAGTTTGTTGGCGATGGCTCGCGCGGCCGCCCGGCGGTGGTAGATTAGCTGGGTTGCCAAAGCCAGGAGGCCAGATGAGTTCCACATCGCCGTCAAGCGTCGTCGACGCCATCATCGCGTGCCGCGAGGGTCTCTCGGATGCCGAGAAGACCGTCGCCAACTTCATCCTGGAGCACGCCCAGACGGTCTCCCAGCTCTCCGCCACGATGATCGCCAGGCAGTCGGGCACGTCGAACACCACGGTCTCCCGGTTCGTGCGCTCCATCGGCTTCTCGAGCTTCTCGGAGATGCGCTACTCCCTGGCGCGCGAGATGTCCTCGGCTGACTACCGCGCATTCGAGGGCACGCGTTCCATCTCCATGGAGGACGTCGGGACCTCTGCCGCCTACATCCTCGAGAACAAGATCGACGAGCTGCGCAGCACCCTCTCCGCGCTGGACGAGGGGGCCCTTCGCCAGGCCGTCACCACGATGTCGCAGGCGCGGCTGGTCATGTTCGCTGGCGTGGGCAGTTCGCTTTCCATCGCGCAGTGCGCCGCCATCAAGTTCTCCCAGGCGCGCATCAACGCCATTGCGTCCTCCACGACGGACGCCGCGCAGCTCACGGCCATGCTGATGGGCCCCGAGGATTGCCTTGTGGTGATTTCCAACTCGGGCCGGTCCGACCGTCTGTGCCGGATGATGAGCTTTGCCATCGACCAGGGCGTCCAGACCATCGTCATCACGCGAAACCCCGACGCTGAGCTGGGGAGCCTTGCCGATGTGACGCTGCGCGTGGTGGCCCGCGACTCGCTGCTGGTCACGAGCTTCGACTTCTCGCACAACTCCATCAACTACGTGCTTGAGGTGTTGCTGCTCTTGCTGTTCAACGTCGACAGGCGGGAGAACGAGTACGGCCTGGGCCTCTTCAACGCCTCGATGGCGGGCGAGAAGGGCCTGTTGCCCTCCATACAGTAGACCCCCGCTGCGGCCCCCACAAGCCCCGCAAACTCTCGAGCGGCCCAAAAATTGAAGCGCTACAACCGCTCGCCGGACATTTACTACTCTCTGCGGAACAGTTTTCCATCTCTCCAACCCGTCCGGTAAAACTTTTCTTATCAGAAGAAGCCACATTCGTGTCGCACGGCGCCACTACCGGGAATGGCGGAACGGCACGGCCACGGCTTCGACTTTGCGAGGGAAGGAAGGTAAGGAATGAACAAGAAGTCCGTCATGACCACGCGTCGCGGTGCGGTCGCACTGACCTTGTCCGCGGGCGCCGGTCTCGCTGGTCTTCACGGCGTCGCCAATACTTGGCGTTCGTCCATCGACTCTGCCCTTGGAACCACGAGCTCCAAGCAGACGTTCGACGACAAGTTCGTCTCAGACTACGCCACCACCGACGAGCTGATCGCCCAGCACGAGAAGCTCGGCCGCCAGGCTGGCCAGGAGGGCACCGTCGTCCTCAAGAACGAGGGCAACGCCCTACCGCTCGGCAGCGCCCCCAAGGTCACCGTCCTCGGCATGGGCGCCTACTATCCGCTGCTCGGCGGCAACATGGGCTCCACCTGCACCACCGACAAGGCCATCGACTTCATCGCCGCCCTCGATGAGGCCGGCGTCTCGCTGAACCCCACCATGAAGTCCGTCTACGAGACCCTGGGCGCCATCGAGTCCGGCCGCACCCCCAACATGTGGGGCGGCGGCGAGACCATCAACTACAAGTATCGTCCCGCTGGCTTCGCCACCCCCTACGTGCCCAGCGAGCCCTCCACCGACGTCTACGGCATGGAGGGCGGCAACGCCGACTATGCAGGTAGCTTCGCCGACTACTCCGACGCCGCCATCGTGGTCTTCTCGCGTCCCGGCTCCGAGGGCAGCGACTACTTCCCCGGCGAGGTCGGCATTGACACCACCTCCACCGGCGCCTCCAGCCCCCTGGGCCTGACCACCAACGAGCGTGGCCTGCTCACCCTTGCCAAGGAGAACTTCAAGAAGGTCATCGTCGTCATCAACTCCGGCACCGTCATGGAGGTCCAGGAGATCAAGGACGACGCCGACGTCAGCGCGATGCTCTTCGTCGGCCTGCCCGGCGCCTACGGCTTCCGTGGCGTCGTGGACGTCCTTCTCGGCGAGGTCTGCCCCTCCGGCCGCCTTGCCGATACCATCGCCGCCGACTTCTCCCAGGCCCCGGCCGCCCAGAACTTCGGCGACATCCAGCTCACCGACACGAGCGCGCTCGTCTACCCCGACTCCCTGATGCCCGGCCTTGACGTCGTCACCGCCGGCAGCTCCTTCGGCGGCGGTGGCAGCACCTCTTCCACGGCCTACATCATCGAGGCCGAGGGCATCTACACCGGCTACAAGTACTACGAGACCCGCTTCTTCGATGCCGTCAAGGGCCAGGGCAACGCCACCGGCGCGGCCGGCGCCTCAAAGGGTGCCTCCGCCTGGGACTACGCCAACGAGGTCACCTACCCCTTCGGCCACGGCCTGTCCTACACCACGTTCACCCAGACGCTTGACTCCGTCGAGGTCAACACCGCCGACCGCACCATCACGGCCTCCGTCACCGTGACCAACACCGGCTCGGTCGCCGGCAAGTCCGTCGTCCAGCTCTACGCCAGCGTCCCCTACACCGACTACGACAAGTCCAATGGTGTCGAGAAGGCCGCCATCCAGCTCGTCGACTTCGAGAAGACCGAGGAGCTTGCCGCCGGCGACGACGCTCAGGTCAAGTTTGCCGTCGACCTCGAGGCCCTGGCCAGCTGGGACTCCTCTGCCAAGAGCGGCAAGGGCGGCTGGATCCTCGACGGCGGCACCTACTACTTCACCGTGGGCACCGACGCTCACAACGCCGTGTGCAACGTCCTGGTTGCCCAGGGCGCCACGGCCGACGGCGACGCCTCCCTGGTCAAGACCGTCGAGGTCGGCTCCGAGGGCTCCGTTGACGAGGAGAGCCTCGCCATGTCCAAGAACACCGGCGTGGAGGTCGTCAACCAGCTCGCCAGCGCCGACGTCAACTACTACAAGCCCGGCTATATGACCGGCCTGTCCCGTTCCGACTGGCAGGGCACCTTCCCGCGCACCTACAACGACCTGACCATCGACGGCAGCAAGACCGACGAGTGGGTCAAGGCCCTCATGAACGAGATCTACGCCATCACCGAGAACGGCACGGTGGAGAACGAGAAGGGCTCCGGCGGCTCTCTCAAGCTCTCTGATATGGCCGGCATCGATGACATCAACGACCCGCGCTGGGAGCAGCTCATCGAGGAGATCCCGCTGGACATCCTCATCCCCAGGATCACCAAGGGCGGTAGCCAGTCCGACGTCATCGAGCAGATCGAGAGCCCGCTGGTCTACCAGAACGACGGCCCCAACGGCTTCTCCGGCACCATCGGCGCCCGCGGCCTGCACGCCGACGACGCCAACTCCGACTACGCCATGGGCACCATGTGCACCGAGACCATGCTGGGCTGCACCTTCTCCAAGCAGATCGCCAGCGAGTGGGGCAAGCTCATGGGCAACGACGGCCTGTGGAGCGGCAACTACCTGATCTGGGCCTGCGCCGGCAACCTGCACCGCTGCTGCTTCAACGGCCGTAACTTCGAGTACTTCTCCGAGGACCCGATGCTCGTGAGCGGCCTTGCCGCCGCCGAGGTCGCCGGTGCCAGCAAGTACGGCGTCATCGTGGCTCCCAAGCACTTCGCCTTCAACGACCAGGAGTCTATGCGCTCCGGCCTCGCCCAGTACATGACCGAGCAGCGCGCCCGCGAGGGAGAGCTGCGCGCCTTCCGGGCCGCCATCGAGGACTCCGGGTGCCTCGGCGTCATGACCTCCTTCAGCCGCGTGGGCGCCACGCCCGTCAACGGCTCCTGGGGCCTGCTGCGCGAGATCTTGCGCAACGAGTGGGGCTTCAAGGGCATCCTCTCCACGGACATGGCCAACAACTCCGGCTACTTCCGCGCCGAGATGTGCATGTACGGCGGCATCACGATGATCGCCGACTTCTCCACCGGCGAGACCATGACCGAGGTCCTGGAGAGCTGGCCCTACCTCACCGAGGCCGTTGTCGCCAAGGACGCCACCCTCGTGGGCTACCTGCGCCAGAACCTGATCTACCAGCTCTACGCCTTCGCCCAGAGCGCCACCCAGAACATCAAGACCGAGTCCGTTACCCCGTGGTGGGAGATGGCCCTGAACGCTGGCACCATCGGCGGCTTTGGCCTCGCGGCCGTCTTCGCCGGCCTGTACGCGGCCGGCGCCGTCAAGGAGTTCAAGGGCGATGCGGCTGACGCCGAGCCCGTCGCTTCCGGCAAGGAGGAGAACTAATGAGCACCGAGAAGAAGCAGACCGTCGGCCTCGTTCTTTGCGGCATCACCGTCGTGCTTGAGGTCATCACCCTGGTCCTGTACGTCATGAACGCAAACCAGTCCTACTATCAGGACATGAACGGTATGATCGCCGGGCTTGTCGCGGGCGCCCTCGTCTGCACCGCCGCCAGCTTTGCCTTGGCCGAGTCCAACGCCAACCTGGCCTGCGGCGTGGTCTCCGACGTCCTGCGCGTCGCCGCCCCCGCGATGCTGTTCTACGCCGCCGCCGTTTTCGTGGGCGCTCGCGCCCAGTCCCTGGGCCAGATCTTCGGTTCCAACCTCGAGCTTGGCAACGACGCGGCCTTCGCCGCCGGCACCCAGGCCATCGCCACCATCGTAGTGTTCATGGTCGCCTGGCTCGTGTCCGTCGTCGCCTCCTTCACCAAGCTCGGCAAGAGGGCGATCTAAGGGCAGCCTGGTTTGTCGCACGACGTAGGCCCGGCCTCCCTTCTTCCCTGAGGGCCGACGTAAAATCGATAGCTGCTACGGATGGTGGGCCCGGGGTCGATCCCCGGGCTCGCTTTTCCCAAAAAGGAGAGAGCAATGCTCACCATTTCTAGGTTCACCTGCGAGGGGCTTGCCAAGGGCTGCGTGACTGACGAGCGCCGTCCCCGTCTGGCCTTCTCGCTTGAGAGCGACCGAGCCGGCGCCAAGCCCGCATCGGCCACCATCACGGTCAACGGCCACCAGATGGTCCTGGGCTCCGAGCAGTCCGTCCGCTACGACGGCCCCGAGCTCGCGCCCCGGACGACCTACACGGCCCATCTCGTCGCCACCGACGACGCGGGGGAGACTGCCGAGGCGGACATCGCCTTTGAGACCGGCCTTCTCGGCGCGCCCTTTGACGCCAGCTGGATCTCCGACGCCGCCTACACCTTTGCCGACAAGGGCGCCTCGCCCGTGCCGATGGTCTTCAGGCGCACCCTGGAGCTCTCAAAGCCAGTTGCGTCCGCCCGCATCTACGCTACTGCCATGGGCATCTTCGATCTCGAGCTCAACGGCAGGCGTGTGGGCGACGAGCTCTTTGCTCCGGGATTCACCTCCTACAAGACCAACCTCCAGTACGTGACCTATGACGTCACCGACCAGCTTGCCGAGAAGAACGAGCTTCTCGCCACCGTTGCCGGCGGCTGGGCCGTGGGCGCCTTCATCTACTCGCGCGTGAACCGCGTGGCCGCCGACCGCCAGGCGCTGCTGCTGCAGCTCTGCGTGACCTACGAGGACGGCAGCCGGCAGACCTTCGGCACCGACGAGGGCTGGGAGGTCACCGAGGACGGCCCTGTGCGCTACGCCGAGTTCTACGACGGCGAGGTCTACGACGCACGCGTCTCGCTGGAGGACGCCACATGGAGAAGGGCCGCGCGCGAGACCCTGCGCGTGAGCCCCAGGCTCACGGCCGCCTGCGGCGACCCGGTGCGCCTTCACGACCGCATGGAACCAGTGAGCGTCACCCACGTGGGCGACCAGCTGGTCTTTGACTTCGGCCAGAACTTTGCCGGCGTGGTGGAGCTCAGGCTCAGGGGCGCAGCGGAGGGCCAGGTCGTGCGCGTGCGCCACGCGGAGATCCTGAAGCCCGACGGCACCCTCAACACCGACTTCCTGCGCAGCGCCAAGGCCGAGCTCGTCTATACCTGCAAGGCCGGCGACCAGAGCTTCTGCCCCACCCTCACCTACATGGGCTTCCGCTACGTGGGCGTCGAGGGCGCAGACGAGAAGGACCTCGCTCTGTGCGCCTACCCGGTCTTCTCGGACGTGCGCGAGACGGGCACCTTCGCCTGCTCGAACGACAAGGTCAACCGCCTGCAGCAGAACATCCAGTGGTCCTCGCGCTCCAACTTCGTGGACATCCCCACGGACTGTCCGCAGCGAGACGAGCGCATGGGCTGGACGGGCGACATCGCCGTCTTTGCGCCCACTGCCTGCTACAACTTCGACATGGGCCGGTTCCTGCGCAAGTGGCTGCGCGACGTGCGCGCCGAGCAGCTGCGCGGCGGCGGCATCCCCAACACGGTGCCTGCCAACGGTTTCGGTTTCCCCACGACGATGCCCTCGATGGCCATCGACTTCTGGGGCGACGCCTGCGTGCTTGTCCCCTGGGCCCTCTACCAGGCCGAGGGCGACGAGGAGGTCCTGCGCGAGAACTACGACATGATGTGCCGTTACGTCGACGCCTGCCGTTTCTGGGCGAGCTTCGGCGTGGGCAAGTACCGCTACATCTGGCACACGCCGTCGTTTCTCCATTTTGGCGACTGGGTGGCGCCCGACGTCCCCAAGATGAGCCAGTGGCAGGGCCGCAGCAAGTGGACCGCCACGGCGAGCCTGCAGCACACGAGCTCCCTCGTTGCCCAGGTGGCCCAGATCCTGGGCAGGGGCGAGGACGCCCGCCGCTACGCCGAGCTCTCGCAGAACGTGAGCCACGCCTACGAGGACGTCTTCACCGACGGCGCCGGCAAGCTCAAGAACGAGTTCCAGACCGCCTACGTGCTGCCCATTCACTTCGGCATGCTGGGGGAGTCCAACACCGAGCGCGCCGTGGACAACCTCGTCAAGCTCGTCGAGAAGGGCGACTACTGCATCGGGACGGGCTTTCCGGGCACGCCCTACATCCTGTTTGCCCTGGCGGACAACGGCCGCGCCGATGTGGCGTACAAGATGCTGCTCAACACCAAGTGCCCCTCCTGGCTCTACGAGGTCGCTCAGGGCGCCACGACCATCTGGGAGCGCTGGGACGGCCTGGACGAGAACGGACAGTGTCCCATCGGCGATGACGGCACGGATATGATGATTTCCTACAACCACTATGCGAGCGGTGCCATCGGCGACTTCCTCTACAAGCGCGTCGCCGGCATCGAGGCCGCCGAGCCGGGTTATCGCCGCGTGCGCGTGGCGCCTCTGGTGGGCGGCGGCCTCACCTGGGCTTCCGGCAGCGTCGAGACGGTGCTTGGCCGCGTGAGCTCCAGCTGGAAGCTGGCGGACGGCACCTTCGAGATCGACGTCGAGGTGCCCGTGGGCGCGACCTGCGAGCTTTTGCTGCCCGACGGTACCATGCAGGAGCTCGGCAGCGGCAGCCACCACGCGAGCTGCGCCTGCCAGAGCGACGAGGAGGCCTAGCTCATGCGCGCGATTTCCCTGAATGAGGGCTGGTCTTATCGCCACCTTGCGCGGGAGGGCGCGGCCGAGGAGGCCTGGCAGCAGGTCAGGCTCCCGCACGACGCCATGATTTTCGAGCCGCGCGACGAGCGTGCCCCGAGCGCCCACAACAGCGGCTGGTTTGCCGGCCGTGACTACGAGTACGTCCGGGAGCTCTCGCTACCGGAAGGGGTATCCGTCGACGCGGCCGTCGTCCTTGAGTTCGAGGGCGTCTACCACCTGGCCGAGGTCTGGCTCGACGGCGAGAAGGTCTGCGAGCGCCCCTACGGCTACACCAACTTCCTAGTGGACCTCACGGGCAGGCTTTCGGCTGGCAAGCCCTCTGAGCTGCGCGTCATTGCGAGAAACTCCGACCAGCCCAACTCTCGCTGGTACTCGGGCGCGGGCATCTACCGGCCCGTCTCGCTTTGGGTGGGCTCCGCCACCCACGTGACCCGCGACGGCGTCAACGTCCGCACGCTTTCCGTGGGCCCGGCACGCGTGGCCGTGGACGTGGAGACCACGGGCGCGGGCAAGGCCACCGTCGAGGTGACCTCGCTCGATGATGCTGGCGTTCTGGCAGCAGGCACCGTTGACGTGCCCGAGGACGGCCGCGCCACCCTGGAGCTCGACCTCCCGGGCGCCCGTCCCTGGTCCTGCGAGAGCCCGCAGCTCTACCGCTGCAACGTGGCGCTTGTCGCCCCCGACGGCACCTCCGACGAGGCTTGCGCCGTCTTCGGCGTCCGCACGCTCGCCTGGGGCGACGAGGGGCTTCTCGTCAACGGCGAGCGCGTCATCCTCAAGGGCGCCTGCATCCACCACGACAACGGCATCCTCGGCGCCTGCGCCTGGCCCGACGCCATCGATCGCAAGGTCAAGATTCTGCGCGAGCAGGGCTACAACGCCCTTCGCTCCGCGCACAACCCCTGCTCGCGCGCCCTTCTCGACGCGTGCGACCGCCAGGGCGTCATGGTTATGGACGAGTACATCGATCACTGGTACATCCACAAGACGCAGCACGACTACGTGGACTACTTTGACGAGTGGTGGCGCCAGGACCTCACGGACATGGTGGCCAAGGACCGTGTCCACCCCTGCGTGGTGGCCTACTCCACCGGCAACGAGGTCTCCGAGACCGCCGAGAAGCGCGGCATCGAGCTTGCCGGCGCCATGACCGAGCACCTGCACGTCCTTGACCCCACGCGCCCGGTCTCCTGCGGCGTGAACATCTTCTTCAACTTCTTGAGCTCGGTGGGATTTGGCCAGTACTCCGACGAGAAGGCCGCCCGCGAGGCCGAGGCCGCCGCAAAGCTTCAGGCAGGCGACAAGCCCGCCAAGAAGAGTGCTGTGGGCAGCGAGTTCTTCAACAACCTCGCCGGCATCATGGGCGCGGGCTTCATGAAGCGCGGCGCCACGCTGCCGTTCTGCGACTGGGTGACCCGCGACGCCTACGCCGCCATGGACATGCCCGGCTACAACTACGGCATCGACCGATACAAGCACGACCTGCGCGCCTACCCGCACCGCCTGATCTTGGGCTCGGAGACCTTCTGCTCGGACGCCTGGCGCTTCATGCAGCTTGCCGAGAAGAATCCGCGCCTGGTAGGAGATTTTGTCTGGGCTGGCATCGACTATCTGGGCGAGGCCTCCGTGGGCTCCTGGGAGTACTCTGACTACGCTCCGCGCACGCTGCAGTTCGGCTGGCTGACGGCGGGCTCCGGCCGCGTGGACCTCACGGGCAGGCCCTTGGGCGAGGCCCTCTACACGCGCGTCGCCCTGGGCGGCGAGGTGGGTCCCTACGTGGCCGTCTGCCCCGTCAACCACACGGGCGAGAAACACTCGCCGAGCGCGTGGAAGATGAGCAACGCCACCGACTCCTGGGCCTGGGAGGGCTGCGAGGGGCGCGTGGCAAACGTCGAGGTCTACGCTCGCGCGGCCTCCGTGGCGCTGATGCTGAACGGCCGCGAGGTGGCCCGTCGCAGCATCCGCGGCGACGTCATCGCAAGGATGAGTTGTACCTGGGAGCCGGGGTGCCTCGAGGCCGTCTCCTATGACGAGAAGGGTGTCGAGCTCGGGCGCGCGCGGCTCGTCTCGGCCGAGGGCCCGGCGCGTCTTGTGGCCGAGCCCGAGTATGTGGGCGAGCGCGACGGCCTGGTCTTTGTTCGCGTCCGCTACGCCGACGGGGCCGGAACCACGATGCCGCTCGAGCGCGGTATGCTGCGCGCGAGCGTCAGGGGCGGGGAGCTTCTCGCCTTTGGCTGCGCCTGCCCGTTCAACCCCGGCAGCTTCGTCACGGGCCAGACCGACACCTACTACGGCGAGGCCTTGGCCGTGGTGAGGGCCGAGAAGGGCGCCCAGGCGACGCTCTCCGTCACCGACGGCACGCTCTTGGGGGAGTGCGAGATCAGCCGCTGAGCTGCGACGCATTGACGCGCGGCCCGGCACGGCTGGGTACGGCTGGGTACGGCCCGGGCCGCGCACATCATACAAGACGAGGCGCCCGACATCTGGGAAGTTGATGTCGGGCGCCTCTTTTTTTGGAGTCTGCCGATTGCGCGGGGAAACGCCGGGGGTGTCTGGCCTTGGCCTGGCTGCTACGCGGCCTTCTCGTGGCGCTCCTTGAGGGCGGCTTGCTCCTCGGGGAGGTTCTTCTCGACGTTGAAGGAGACAAGCAGCGCGCCGCACAGGGCAAACGCGATGGTCTCGACCAGGATGTAGCTGATGGAGATCGCGTTTTGGGTGAGGGCGGTCTGGGCCATGGTGCCCAGGGTGATGTCGGCCGCCTGGTCGTAGCCCACGGCGCCCAGGATGCCGGAGAAGATGGCGTTGCAGATGGGGGTGGCGGCGACCATGATTGAGCTGTAGATGGACATGGTCAGGCCGTCGGTGCGCAGGTTGCTCTTGAACTCCACGTGGTCGATGACGTCGGCGAGCATGGCCAAGATCATGTAGCCGATGGGGGCCGAGCCCAGGCACTTGAGGGCGATGCCGACGCCGACGGGCACGATGCTGCCGCCGCCGACGTAGGCTATGATGCCGCCGACGACGCCCACGACCATGCCGGCGATGCAGACGCGCTGCTTACCGAACTTGTTGCACAGCGGGATGACGAAGAGGATGGCAGCGGCCATGGGAAGCGCGCCGAGCAGGCTCAGCATGGACTGGGAGGCGCCCCAGGCGTCGGCGGTGCCAAAGAAGGTGTTGTCCAGGACCCACTTGCAGAAGTAGGTCATCGAGCCGTTCTTGATGGCGCCGCTCCACTGGTAGAGCAGGTAGACGCCTATGATGATCCACCACTGGGACTCGCGGGCAACGGCGGAGAGCTGGTCGCCTAAGGAGGGGGCGGCGGACTTGTCGCCCTTCTCGTCATCGGCGGCGACGCCGGCAAGGACCTCCTCGGTGATGCGCTCGCGGGTGAAGCGGTACTGCAGGTAGACCGTGAGGGCGGTCAACAGGGCCACGACGAGCATGGCAAGAAGCCACAGGTTCTGGTCCTGCTTCAGGGCGAAGGAGACGAGCATCGGGAAGATCATCGTGCCGGTGCCCATGACGCCGAAGCCGGAGATGTTGGTGAGGGAGGCGAGCGTGCCGCGCTTCTCGGTGTCTCGGGTGGAGACGGCCACGAGCGTGGAGTTCGCGGTGTTGTAGATGGGGTAGGCGACGGCGTAGTACAGGTTGTAGGCGATGGCGATCCAGACCATCTTGGCCACACCCTCGAAGGGCACGAAGAACATGAAGACCGTGGAGACCGAGAAGGTCAGCGCGGAGAGCAAGACCCAGGGTCGGGCCTTGCCGGCCAGGCAGTGGGTGCGCTCGATGAGCTGGCCCACGACGAGGTTGGCGATGACGATGAGGATCGTCGAGAAGAGCTGCAAGCCGGTCAGGAACGAGAGGTCGAGCTGCAAGACGTCGGTGAAGTAGTTCTGAAGCTGGCTCGTGAAGATGCCGGAGGCAAGAAGGCCGCCGAAGGGGCCGATGAGGTAGCCGAAGAGCATCTCGGGGGTGGTGACGCGGTCCTTCTTGGCCAAAGACGAGGTGAGCGGGCCATCCCAGAAGGACTTGCTCGCGGTGGTGGAACTCATGATGAGTCTCCTTTCGCAACGTGGTTGGCGGGTGTCGGCACCGGGTTGCCGAAATCTGATAGGAAAAGTATTGCCGAGAATTGAAGCGCTTCAGAAAATCTTTTGCGAACGGCGCGATTTTCCCGCCGAACTGCCCTTCTCGTCCCGTCCCGGGGGCTCTTCCCGCCACCCCTGCTCTTCTAGACATCATAAAATCTAAGCGCGCGCTGTGAGATTTTTTTAATTCACGCGGTATAACCTTGGCACTCTGGGTAATATTCAGAGCGTTGGACAAGGCGCCCCAGCTTACGAGCCTAGGCGCATCTTTTAAGGAGGAAACATCATGACTTTGAAGCCCCTCGGCGACCGCGTTCTCGTTAAGCCCGCTCCCAAGGAGGAGAAGACCGCTTCCGGCCTCTACATCTCCAGCGGAGCGCAGGAGAAGCCTCAGCGCGGCGAGGTCGTGGCCGTGGGCGCCGGCAAGGTGAACGAGCACGGCGAGCGCGTCGCCATGGACGTGCACGTCGGCGACCAGGTCTATTACGGCAAGTTCGGCGGTAACGAGGTCAAGGTCGACGGCGAGGACTTCCTGCTCCTTCGCGCCGACGACATCTACGCCATCATCGAGGACTAACTTCTCGCTCCAGACCCGGTGCAACATCAAACTCGCAATAAGACAAAGGGATTGTCCCCTTGTCTTATCGGAAAGGACTGAACACAATGGCTAAGGACATCTATTTCGGCACCGACGCGCGCGCCAAGCTTGCCAAGGGCGTGAACACCCTGGCCGACGCGGTCACCACCACCATGGGCCCCAAGGGCCGCTACGTCGCCCTCCAGCGCAGCTACGGCGCCCCCACCATCACCAACGACGGCGTCTCCGTCGCCAAGGAGATCGAGCTCAAGGACCCCGTTGAGAACATGGGCGCCCAGCTCGTCAAGGAGGTCGCCACCAAGACCAACGACACCGTCGGCGACGGCACCACCACCGCCACCCTTCTCGCCCAGGTCATCGTCAACGAGGGCCTGCGCAACGTTGCCGCCGGCGCCAACCCCATCGCCATCCGCCGCGGCATCGACAAGGCCGTCGACGCCGTTGTGGCGGAGATGAAGAAGTCCGCGCAGCAGGTCTCCACCAAGGAGCAGATTGCCTCCGTCGGCACCATCTCCGCCTCCGACCCCACCATCGGTGAGAAGATCTCCGACGCCATGGAGGTCGTGGGCAAGGACGGCGTCATTACCGTCGAGGAGTCCCAGACCTTCGGCATCGACATCGACACCGTCGAGGGCATGCAGTTCGACAAGGGCTACATCTCCCCGTACTTCGCCACCAACAACGACAACATGACGGCTGAGCTCTCCAACCCCTACATCCTCATGACCGACCAGAAGGTCTCCAACATCCAGGAGATCCTGCCGATCCTCGAGGCCGTCCAGAAGCAGGGTTCCCCGCTGCTGATCATCGCCGAGGACGTCGACGGCGAGGCCCTGGCCACCCTGATCCTCAACAAGCTGCGCGGCGCCCTGAACATCTGCGCCGTCAAGGCCCCCGGCTACGGCGACCGCCGCAAGCGCATGCTCGAGGACATCGCCATTCTCACCGGCGGCCAGGTGGCCATGAAGGAGCTCGGCGTCAGCCTCTCCGACGTCACCGCCGAGATGCTCGGCCGCGCCAAGTCCGTCAAGATCTCCAAGGACAACACCACCATCGTCGGCGGCGCCGGCGCCAAGCAGGCCATCGACGAGCGCATCGGCCAGATCAAGTCCGAGATCGAGAACACCACCTCCGACTTTGACCGCGAGAAGCTCCAGGAGCGTCTCGCCAAGCTCTCCGGCGGCGTTGCCGTCCTGAAGGCCGGCGCTGCCACCGAGACCGAGCTCAAGGAGATCAAGCACCGCATCGAGGATGCCCTGCAGGCCACCCGCGCGGCCGTCGAGGAGGGCATCGTCGCCGGCGGCGGCGTCGCGTTCCTGGCTGCCTCCCCGGCCCTGGACGCCGTGGAGACCTCCGACGCTGACGAGAAGATCGGCGTCGAGATTATCCGCAAGGCTCTTGCCGCCCCTGTCAAGAAGATCGCCGACAACGCCGGCTTCGAGGGCTCCGTCGTGGCCGAGAAGATCAAGGGCATGCCTGCTGGCCAGGGCCTTGACTCCGCCACCGGCACTTACGGCGACATGATTGAGATGGGCGTGCTCGACCCGGTCAAGGTCGCCCGCGTGACCCTGCAGAACGCCGCCTCCATCGCCGGCCTGATCCTTATCACCGAGGCCACCGTCTCCGACGAGCCCAAGAACACCTCCATCGAGGAGGCCATCGCGGCCGCCGCTGCCCAGGGCGGCCAGGGCGGAATGTACTAGGCCCACGCCCTTACGCGGGGTTTGACCTGACCGCGGCGCCCCCCGAGTTTCCACGCAAGCATGCTTCGCGCAAAGAGCGCGCTCAGGAATGCTTGCTTAGGAAACTCGGGGGGCGCCGCTCTGTTGTCGCGGGCCGCGCGAAGGGCGCGGAGGCGCCTCTCAACGACTTTCGGGGGCTCGCGCTACGCGCATCGCCCCTCAAGTACGGGGGACGAGCGGGTGCGGGGGTTGCGGCTCTCACTAACCTGACTTTTCGGGCTCGCGCTGCGCGCATCGCCCTTCGGGCGCGGGGGACGGGCGGGTGCGGGCTCGCGCTGCGCGCATCGCCCTTCGGGCGCGAAGGCTCGGCGGCGGGCTGCACGTTAACGGGGCGGTTTTGGGGTGCCGAAGAGGGTTTTGGCGCTCGGAGGACAACAAAATCGAGATTGTGCGTGAGCTATTTGCGGTTTGAGGGGACGGACGGTCGGTTTTGGGACGGGTACTAGGGTGTTGGGCGCACATTTGCCCAGTTGGGTGCTTCTCTATGCCGCATCAAAACTACAACAAAGCACGCAGGAACTCGATTTTGTTGTCGGCTCAAGGGCGCGAGCGCCGCGCAAGTCGGCGGGTTACAATAAATAACTGCTACCGCGGAGAGGAGAGTGGTGCTGGTGGCGCAGAAGAGGGACTTTCTTGACGATTTGATCGACATCCAGAGCGATTGGCAGGCGCTCTCGAACCCGTTCGGCGATATCGCCGATCAGCTTGCGCTCGACCCGAGCCAGCGCAAGGTGTTCAACCCGGCCGACTACAAAGAGAAGCCGTACGCGAACTCCAACCGCTGTCTGCGCACCGCGTCCGGCAACGACGCCACGTGCTCGCGCTGCCTCGACGTGTGCCCCACGCACGCCATCACCATCCACAACCAGTCGGTACTCATCGGCGAGGACTGCCGCAAGTGCGGCGTGTGCGCCGCCGTCTGCCCGACCGAGACCATCTCGACCCGCCGCCACATGCCGCGCCAGGTCTACGACCAGATTGCGCGCGCCGCGTCGGCCTACGAGCAGTGCTACGTTACCTGCACCCGCGCCTTGAAACGCCTGCCCAAGGGCAACGAGGTGGTTCTCGGCTGCGTCGGCTCCATCTCGCGCGACCTGTGGTTCTCGCTCATGGCGGACTACGACAACATAGCCGTCTACCTGCCCGTCGGCATCTGCGACCGCTGCAAGACGACCACCGGCGAGGAGGCCTACTGCGACGCCATCGGCACCGCCGAGGAGTGGGCGCGCGCGAGCCTCAACCTCGTGGCCGACGAGTCCGAGATGACCCACGAGTTCACGCGCGAGTACAAGCGCAGCCAGTTCATGAGCAGCGCCGTTCACTCCGCCGAGCGCCTCCTCACCCGCACGAACCCGGCGCTCGCCGGCGCCAAGGCCGTGGCCAACAAAATCTCGGCCCACGCGAGCCGCATCGATCAGCTCCAGCGAGACCTCGAGGCCGCCGTGGGCGCCAAGACCTCCACGAACCGCCAGCGCATGCTCACCCAGAACCGCAAGCTCATGATGGGCGCCCTGCAGCACAGCGCGGGTCTTGCCAAGTACGTGCAGCTCGAGGCCCCCGTGTGCGACGCGAGCCTATGCACCATGTGCGGCGAGTGCGCCAAGGTCTGCACGCCGCGCGCGCTCGACCTCGACGTCAACGGGCACATCACCATCCAGAGCTCGTACTGCGTGAGCTGCGGCGCGTGCGTCACCGTGTGCGAGGATGGCGCCCTGGCCATGGAGCCTATGAACGTCGCCGAGCTCATCGTGCCCGACAAGCAGGCCGAGGAGATCGCCCGCAAGAAGGCCCAGGCAAAAGCCGAGGCCCAGAAGTATATTGAACAAGGCAAGAAGCAGCTGGGTCGCGCGGCCGACGCCCTCGAGGGCCTGTCCGACGACGCCGGCAAGAAGTAAGGAGACCCGAGGACCATGTCGCTTTCCATCGGCATCGTGGGCCTGCCCAACGTGGGCAAGTCGACCCTGTTCACCGCGCTCACCAAGAAGGGCGGCCTGGCGGCCAACTACCCCTTCGCCACCATCGATCCCAACGTGGGCATCGTGGACGTGCCCGACGAGCGCCTGCAGGCGCTCGCCGACATCGTGCACCCGGGCCGCATCGTGCCCGCTACCGTTGAGTTCGTGGACATCGCCGGCCTGGTCAAGGGCGCAAACGAGGGCGAGGGCCTGGGCAACCAGTTCCTGGCGAACATCCGCGAGACCGACGCCATCTGCGAGGTCGTGCGCTACTTCTCCGACCCCAACGTCATGCGCGAGGTCGGCCGCACCGGCGACTTCGTGGACCCCGCGGGCGACGCCGACACCATCATGACCGAGCTTATCCTGGCAGACCTAGGCACCCTCGAGAAGCAGCTCCCCAAGCTTGAGAAGGACGCCAAGCGCGACAAGGAGCTCGCGGCCAAGCTGAACGTTGCCAAGCGACTGCAGGCGTGGCTCAACGACGGCAAGCGCGCCGCCACCATGGACATGACCGATGAGGAGCGCGCGGCCGCCAAGGGCCTGTTCCTTCTCACCATGAAGCCGATCCTCTTGGTTGCCAACGTCGACGAGGACCAGCTGGGCGAGACCCCGGCCGCCATCGACGGCGTGACGCCCATTCCTATCTGCGCAAAGGTTGAGGCTGAGCTCTCCGAGCTGGACGCCGACGAAGCCGCCGAGTACCTGGCTGATCTGGGCCTCGAGAAGTCCGGCCTCGAGACCCTGGCGCAGGCCGCTTATCGCCTGCTGGGCCTTCAGAGCTACTTCACTGCCGGCGAGATGGAGGTCAAGGCCTGGACCGTGCGCATCGGCGCCAAGGCTCCCGAGGCCGCGGGCGTCATCCACTCCGACTTCGAGCGCGGCTTCATCAAGGCCGAGGTTGCCAGCTACGACGACTACGTCGAGCTCGGCGGCGAGGCTGGCTGCAAGGCCGCCGGCAAGCTGCGCATCGAGGGCAAGGACTACGTCGTGGCCGACGGCGACGTCATGCACTTCCGCTTCAACGTTTAGCAGGCGTCTGCCCCAAACCGCAGGCGCGCCCTTCGCGGGCAAGGCTGTCCCAAAATCGCGAGCAATACCAATGACTGGACCCCTAGACAGTGGTATTGCTCGCGATTTTGGGACATTTGCTGTTTAAATGTTTAGAAATGGGCCTATTTGGCCCTTCCGGAGCACCCTTGATTGGTATTGCTCAAGATTTTGGAACACCTCGGCAAGCCCCTCGTCGCCCTCTTGCTCGAGCAGGAATTCCTCGGCGCGGTCGCATGCCTCGTGCGAGCCTAGCGCGTAGCATGCGATGCGTGCGAGAATGGTCGTCGCCGCGCTCGCGCTAATCATGTTGTACGAGCGGTCGGGCATCGCGATCATTAGCTTGTGCGTGAGCCGTGTGCCAACAAACCCCAGCTCATCGCGCATCTCGGCGATGTCGTCCATCCTCTGCGCTCGATTAGCATGTTCTTGGTCAGGTTGTCGCTCTGCTGGATCATGCGTCGCGCGACCTCGCCGAGCGTGTACTCGGTGTCAGCGTCGTCGTCCCGCATGGTGCCCGAACCTCTCACCACGTCCTCATCGACAGGCGCGTAGATGTCGGTAGGGGAGAGCTCGCCAGAAGAAGCCTCGTCGAAGTACTCGGCGAGCGCCGGCGGCTTGATCATGGACGTGGACTTGGTGGACTCGTCGTCGCGGATTTCGAAGCTTCCCGGGCCGTCGAGCATCCGCGCCGAGACGCACGCCGTGTCGTCCTTATCGGCAAGAAGCCCCTCTGCGGCGGCCTTCGCCGCGCTCATATCGGTCGTGGAGGCGGGCGTCACGGCCATGGCGTCGGCATCCTTTTCGGCTGTCTGCAGCGTTGCCTGCGCGGCCACCGCGCTCCCGGCCTGCGCCTCGGCGGCATTAACCGCCGCGTACCCCGCGCGGATGCTCGCAACAAAGCACGCCGCGAGGGCGAGCGAACCTGCTGCCACCGCGGCGTACTGCTTGTTGGATATCCTGTATTCGGTGCTCGCCGAGCGAGCGTTGGTGCTATGCCTGGTCGGAGCAGAGCACGACGACGACGTCATAGGAAGTGGTCCACGTGCCGTCGTTTTGCTGGACGTTGGATTCCGAGATGCCGAGCGTCTTGGCCGCGCCGATGGCCTTGGCCTTCGAGCTGCTTCCGTTGTAGACGACCTTGCTCACCGTGAGCTCGCTCAATGCATTCGCCGTCTCGGACGTAAAGCCCGCGTCGGCCAGAAGCTCGCTCTTCTCAGTGGCCAGGCCCGTGATGCCGCTCACGTTGACCACGCAGACGGTGCCGCTGTACTCGGGCTCGACCGTTGCCGCGTCCGACGTCGTGTCCGTGCTCGAGCTGCTGCTGCTCGACGAACTGCTCGAGCCGTCGCTGACCAGCGTTGCGATCTTGCCGTTGGTCTCGTCGGCGGTTTCGTCGGCCAGCGGGGTCTTGCCTTCCTTGATGCGCTGCATCATGGTGGCCCAGGCGGTCTCGTTGATCTTCTCGTACCAGATGCCGTTGATTGTCTCGCCGGTGGTGGGCTCCATGCCGGAGTATACGTTGTTCTCGACGTCGAGGTCCTTGAACTGGACGGCAAGGCCAAGAATACTCGAAATGTTGATGTCGGTTGTAACGCCGCTGGCAAGCTGCGAGACGGCGTTTATCATGCTGGCGAGGTCCAGCGTGAGCACCTTCTTCACAATGGCTGCGATGACCATGCGCTGGTTGGCGGCGCGGTAGATGTCCCCGTCGCCGTCGGCGTCGTAGGCGTGGCGGCTGCGGGCCAGCGCGAGCGCCTCCTCGCCGTTGAGGGTCTGCACGCCGGCCTTGAGATTGGCGCCGGAGTAGTCGTCCTGGATGTCGCGCGGAAGGTCGACGGTAACGCCGCCGATGCTGTCCACGATGCCCGTGAACTGCTCGAAGTCGACCTCGGCGTAGTGCGAGATGTCCACGCCGCAGAGCTTCTCGACGCAGGTGACCATGTAGCTCGGGCCGCCGATTGAGTAGGCGGCGTTGAGCTTCTGCGTGCCCGCGCCCTTGTCGCTCATGTCGGTCAGCGTGTCGCGGTGCAGCGAGACGAGCGTGACGAGC
Organism: Paratractidigestivibacter sp.; assembly: GCF_963660155.1. Taxonomy (GTDB): domain Bacteria; phylum Actinomycetota; class Coriobacteriia; order Coriobacteriales; family Atopobiaceae; genus Paratractidigestivibacter. The sequence continues at coordinate 28,331 of NZ_CAVKWG010000029.1, forward strand.
TGGGCCTTCGGGTCGATGCGGGCCAGGATGATGGAGTCGGCGCGGAAGTTGGAGTCGTCGGCGCCGTACTCCTCGCTCTCGGTGCGCTCGACGGACTTGTCGACGCCAAGGAGAAGCATGTAGAACGGGTCGTCGTACTGGACGCTGTCGGCAAGGAGGTCCTTGGTGCTCTGGTCGAGGCCGCTCGTCAGCCTGCTGTTGATGTTGGCCAGGTACATAGCCACAGCCGAGCCGCCGGCAAGAACCACGCACAGAAGGCCGATGAGCACGCCGCGAATGACGAGCTTGCGCGTGCGGGCCTGGCGCTTGCGGGCGTAGGACGCGGCGCCGGCCGCGCGGGTGGGGACGCAGGAGGCGCCGGAAGAAGCGTCGCAGCGGCGGGCGCTCTCTTCGTAGGCCTGGCGGCTCTGAGGCCTGGGCTGCTGGTTTGAGGATCTGCGGTCTGCCAAGACTGACCCTTCCTGTTGTTTAGCTGCCGTTAAGACGGCCGCCCGCATCGTTACATATAGAGTTTATCTTACGCGAAGGGCGTGTTCGCAGCGTGGAGGGTGGGCAAAAAGCTTCGCCCGTCCAAAAAAGAACGACGCTCCTTAACGTATGATGCAAAGAATGCAGATTCCCCGCGCGCGTGCGCCCGGACCAAGACGGGAGAAACCATGACCGAGGCTATGCCTAAGCAGTTCGTCGCTGTTCTCGACTTCGGCGCCCAGTACGGGCAGCTGATCGCGCGCCGCGTGCGCGACCTCAACGTCTACTCGGAGATCGTGCCGTGCGACATCTCCGCCGACGAGCTTGCTGCCATGAAGCCGTCCGCGCTGATTCTTTCCGGCGGCCCGGCCTCCGTCAACGAGCCGGACGCCCCGCGCGTTGACCCCGCCATCTACGAGATGGGCCTCCCCGTGCTGGGTTTCTGCTACGGCCACCAGATCACGGCCGTGACGCTGGGCGGCAAGGTCTTCCACCCCGAGGTGGGCGAGTACGGCCACGCCGAGATCGAGCGCGCTCCGGAGTCGGCGCTGTTCAACAACACGCCGCTCAAGCAGACCGTGTGGATGAGCCACTTTGACGCCGTGTGCGACGTGCCCGAGGGCTTTGTGGTCACCGCCAAGACCGACGTGTGCCCCGTGGCCGCAATGGAGAACGCCGAGAAGCGCATCTACACCACGCAGTTCCACCCCGAGGTCAAGCACACCGAGTTCGGCCAGCAGATCCTCTCGAACTTCCTGTTTGACATCTGCGGCCTTCAGAAGACCTGGACCATGGACAACCTGGTGGAGACCATGACCGCGGACTTCCGGAGCAAGGTCGGGAAAGACCGCGTGATTCTCGCCCTCTCCGGCGGCGTTGACTCCTCCGTGGTGGCCGCCCTTGGCGCCCGTGCCATCGGCAAGCAGATGACCTGCGTCTTTATCAACCACGGACTGCTTCGCAAGAACGAGCCCGAGCAGGTGGAGGAGGTCTTCACCAAGCAGTTCGACGTCGACTTCATCCACGTGCACGCCGAGGACCGCTACGCCGAGCTTCTCGCCGGCGTGACCGAGCCCGAGGAGAAGCGCCGCATCATTGGCACGCAGTTCTGGAAGGAGTTCTTTGCCGTCGCGCAGCAGCTTGAGACCGACGGCAAGCCGGTCAAGTACCTGGCTCAGGGCACCATCTACCCGGACATCATCGAGAGCGGCGCGCGCAAGACGGGCGGCAAGGCCTCAACCATCAAGAGCCACCACAACCTGATCCCGTTCCCCGAGGGCGTTCACTTTGACCTGATCGAGCCGCTGGACCACTTCTTCAAGGACGAGGTCCGCGAGCTGGGCCTGGCGCTGGGGCTGCCCGCGCACATCGTGTTCCGCCAGCCGTTCCCGGGCCCGGGCCTGGCCATCCGCATCATCGGCGCGGTGGACAAGGAGAAGCTGGAGATCCTGAAGAACGCCGACGCCATCGTGCGCGAGGAGCTGGACGCGTACAACGAGCGCCTGTTCAACCAGACCGGCGACCGCAACTCCGAGCACAGCTGCTGGCAGTACTTTGCCGTGCTGCCCGACATCAAGAGCGTGGGCGTCATGGGCGACGAGCGCACCTACCAGCGCCCGATCATCCTGCGCGCCGTGGAGTCCAGCGACGCCATGACCGCCGACTGGGCCAAGCTGCCCTATGAGGTGCTGGCGCGCATCAGCGGGCGCATCGTGGCTGAGGTGCCGGGCGCCAACCGCGTGTGCTACGACATCACGAGCAAGCCGCCTGCGACGATCGAGTGGGAGTAAC
>NZ_CAVKWG010000030.1:0-54877 GCF_963660155.1 Paratractidigestivibacter sp.
GACAAGGGGACAGCCCGCCTGCGGTTTGGGGACAGCCCCCTTTTTGCACACGCGTGGAGGCTGCACGCTCGTCGCCGAATCGTTTGGCGAATTGCTTGAAGCGGCGGTTCGTGTGCAAAAAGGGGGCTGTCCCCAAACCGCAGGCTCAAACGGCGAGAACAAAGCGTGTTTCGCCGTTTTTGTTTTGTCAAGTCAAGCTACCTTTCGCGACAGTTATTCAACCGTTCGCAGAGCTCGGCAAAAACCATACACATGTGTGCCACAATTTTGGTCGTAGCGAGTTTGTTACTCTCCGGGAGGCATCACTTGCGCAGGGAAAGTCGATTCACAGGCATCCGTATCTGCGCTTGATGCAACGGGGAGTTTTTTAATGCTTATCCTCAAGAAGATCAACAACAACGTCGCGCTCGCGTGCTCAGACGCGGGCGACGAGGTCGTGGTCTTCGGCAAGGGCGTCGGCTTCCCCTCTATGCCCTATGAGCTCGAGGACACCTCCGTCATCGAGAAGACCTTCGTGTCCGACGGCGGCAACTCGCCCGACGCCCTCACCACCGTTTCCGACGAGGTCCTGCGCGCCGCCTCCGACATCACCGACCTCGCGAAGGCCAACCTCGGCTGCCAGATGGCCGCCAAGCTCCCCTTCGTCATGGCCGACCACATCCAGTTCGCCGTGGACCGCACTCGCGAAGGCATCGAGATCTCGAATCCGCTTGCCAACGAGGTAGCTCGCGTCTATCAGCGCGAGCACGAGCTGGGCGTCCAGGGCCTCGCCATCATCCAGGAGTACACGGGGATCCTGCTGCCCGAGGTCGAGGCTTCGTCTCTCGCCCTCCACATGGTCAGCTCCGAGCTCGGAACCTCCACCCCGCCGCGCAACATGGACGAGCTGCTTCAGACGGCCGCCATCCTCGAGGGCATCGTCGAGGTCGTCGAGCGCCAGGTCGGCTTCGAGCTCGACCGCACTTGCTACGCCTACGTGCGCTTCATCACCCACACGCGTTACCTCATCCGGCGCTTCAAGAAGGACAAGCCGATGGCTTCGGCCAACCTCTCGCTCTTCCAGCAGGCGGCGCGCGATTTCCCCGAGACCTATAAGCTCGCGCTGGCCATCAACCAGTACCTCGAGCGGACCCGCAACTGGTCGTGCAGCGACGAGGAGATGCTCTACCTCATGATGCACTTGAACCAGCTGCAACCGCGAGAACCGCAACCCGAGTAATCCGCGCCACCCACTAACCCAGGTGTCTGTGCCGCAAACGTCCTAGGGCCCGGGACCCAACGCGGCTGTACGGCATATCTGCAAACCACAAGGAAAGGAAGAAAGAATGGCAGGTAAGTACGACGAGCTTGCTTCTCAGATCGTCGACCTCGTCGGCGGCAAGGAGAACGTCAACTCCGTTGCCCACTGCATCACCCGCGTCCGCTTTAAGCTCAAGGACGAGTCCAAGGCGAACGACGATGCCATCTCCGCTCTCCCGCAGGTCATCAAGGTCATGCACGCCAACGGCCAGTACCAGGTCGTCGTCGGCAACATCGTCGAGGACGTCTACGACGCCGTCCTCAAGGCCGGCGGCTTCTCCGACGGCGGCTCCGTTGACGCCGAGGAGGACGACGGCCCCAAGAAGCCCGCTGATGTGATCATCGACCTCATCTCCGGCATCTTCCAGCCGATGCTCGGCACCTTCTCGGCCGCCGGCATCATGAAGGGCCTGCTCGCCCTCATCACCTTCATCTGGCCCGACTTCGCCAACAACGGCGCCTACACCACGCTCTACACCGTGGCCGACGGCATGTTCTACTTCCTGCCCGTCGTCCTCGGCTACACCGCCGCCAAGAAGTTCAAGATGAGCGAGTTCAACGGCATGGCCATCGCCTTCGCGCTCGTCTACCCGACCATGGTCGCCCTCACCTCCGGCGAGGTCGTCGGTTCCGTCACCCTGCCGGTCCTCGGCACCTTCTCTTGGTACGCCGACTTCCTGGGCATCCCCATCATCATGCCCGCCTCCGGCTACACCAGCTCCGTTATCCCCATCCTTCTGATGGTTTGGTTCGGCTCCAAGGTCGAGAAGTGGGTCAAGTCCTGGATCCCCGCGGCCCTCAAGATGTTCTTCGTGCCCCTGATCACCGTGACCGTCACCGTGGTCCTCGGTTACCTGGTCATCGGCCCGATCGCCACCGTCATCTGCAACCTGCTTGCTGATTTCTTCAACCTGCTCTTCAACCTGCCCGCCGTGGGCTCCATCCTCGGCTGCGTCATCGTCGGTGCCTTCTGGATGTGCCTCGTCATCTTCGGCTTCCACTGGTCGCTCGTGCCCATCGCTATCTCCAACCTGGGCACCCTTGGCCACGACTTCATCCTCGGCTCCGTCATCGCCCACTCCTTCTCCCTGGGCGCCGTTCTCTTCGCCATGTACCTGAAGAACAAGGACCAGAACTTCCGCGGCATCGCCCTTCCCGCCATCATCTCCTCCTTCTTCTTCGGCGTGACCGAGCCCGCCATCTACGGCGTCGCCCTGCCCGACAAGAAGGCCTTCATCAACGCCTGCATCGGCTCCGCCGCCGGCGGCCTGATCATCGGCATCACCGGCGCTGTGGTCTACATGTCCGGCGGCCTCGGCGTCTTCAACTGGCTCTCGTTCATCGACCCCTCCGGCGTCAACGGCATCAACCACATGATTTTCGCCATCATCGCTTCCGCGGTGGGCGCTGTGGTCGGCTTCGCGCTCGAGTTCATCACCTACAAGGCCCCCGAGCAGGCCTAAGCACCCGCTCGGCCCTCTTTCCAGCCGATAGCGCGCAAGCGTTGTCATAAGGTCGGCGGCGTACCCCCAAGCGTCGCCGGCCTTTTTAAATTTCCATAGGTTCGATATTTGATAATGGAGACTCAGAATGATGAACGCAAACGTTACCCGACGCAACTTCCTCACCCTCTCAAGCCTCGTCGCCCTCGGCCTCGCCGGCTGCTCCACCTCGCAATCGAGCGGCAGCGCAGCCAAATCATCCGCCAAGGCGCTCGAAGGAGCTGAGGTCGAGACCACGCTCGGCAAGGTGACCGGCAAAGAGCTCGGCGACGACGTCATTACCTGGTACGGCATCCCCTATGGCAAGTCACCTGTGGACGATTTGCGCTGGAAAGCCCCTGAAGCCGCCGAGGCCTGGAGCGAGACCCGCGACTGCACCGCACCCGTCGAGAAGGCCATCCAGCTCTCCAGCGGCGAGGTAGTCGGTACAGAGGATTGCCTGAACCTCACCGTCACCTCCAAGGTCGGTCACGCCGGCAAGCCCGTCCTTGTGTTCGTCCACGGCGGCAACAACCAGACCGGCACCTCGGCCGAGATCGTCGGTGACCAGCTGGTGTCCAACGCTGACTGCGTCTACGTCTCCCTCAACTATCGCCTTGGTCTTCTCGGTTTCAACTGCCTCCCCTCCCTCGTCAAGGAGGAGGGCGCGAGCGGCAACTTCGGCATGCTCGACATCGCCGCCGCACTCGACTGGGTCAAGGAGAACGCCGCCGCGTTCGGCGGTGACCCCGAGAACATCACGATCTCCGGATTCTCTGCCGGCGGCCGCGACGTCATGGCTATGCTCATCAGCCCCTACTTTGAGGGCAAGTTCCAGAAGGCGGTGGTTTACAGCGGCGGCATGACCACCTGCGACACGGCCATTGCCCAAACCCGTATTGCCAAGGCCTTGGCCCCGCTCGCCATCGAGGATGGAAAGGCCGCGGACGAGGACGCTGCCGTTACCTGGCTGCTCAAGGACGCCGACGAGGTCAAGACCTACCTCCTCAGCATCGACTCCAAACGCCTTGTGCCCCTCATGGCCAACGCCAACATCCGTATGGCCGTCTTCCCCCACCTGTTCGAGGACGACGTTGTCGTCCCCAAAGGCGGCTTCAACGGCGCGAAGTACTACAGCGTTCCGACCATCATGCTCACCGGCTCCTCGGAGTTCTCTATGTTCTCCCTCGGCGATTCTTGGTGGAAGGGCGAGGAAGCAACCGCTCTTGGCAACGAGGTTCTCGCCGCCGCGAGCAACTTCTCCGTCAAGTACGGCTCCGATATGTACCGCATCTTCAACGCTCAGGTAAGTGCCGACACAATGGCCTCTTCCTTTGACAAGAACATCTACGTCTGCCAGGTCAACTACGGCGGTGATGATTCCGCCATGGGAGCCGACCTGCAGCCCTACGGCTCATTCCACGGCATCTTCGTCCCCATGCTCGCCAAGGAGAACAACTATTCGGCCATGATGCCCGGCGTTTTCGACAAGGCGGGGTACCAAGCCATGGGCGAGGCGTACAACGCGTACCTCAAGAACTTCCTCGCCTCAGGCGACCCGAACGGCGATGGCCTCTCCGCCTGGAATGCCTGGGACAAGTCCTCCAAGCAGTCGCTCGTCCTTGACGCCACCGAGACCGAGGCGAAGATCTCCTGTGAGGATGTCTCCCGCAGCTACGGCGACATCATCGCCGACATGGAAACCGACACCACCATCTCCTCCGACGTCAAGAAGGCCGTGGCCAAGAATGTCCTGAACGGTCGCTGGTTCAGTGCCGCAGTGGACGAGTACTACGGCGGCAACTGGATGTAAGCTCGACATAAAACAAAATCAGGACCACCCGCAAGGCCGCAGACAAAAAATAATGTCTGCGGCCCAACCCGAAAGGAGCTCACATGAGCACGTTCCCTGAAGGATTCCTGTGGGGCGGCGCCACGGCCGCCAACCAGTGCGAGGGCGGCTACGACGCCGACGGCAAAGGCCTCGGCGTCCCCGACATCATGACCGGCGGCACCGTCTCCGAGCCGCGCCACGTGACCGACGGCGTCAAGCCCGGCGTCCACTATCCCAGCCACGAGGCCGTGGACATGTACACCCACTACCTCGACGACATCGCGCTTTTCGGCGAGATGGGCTTCAAGTGCTACCGCATGTCCATCAACTGGAGCCGCGTGTTCCCCAAGGGCGACGAGGAGAAGCCCAACCAGGCCGGCATCGAGTTCTACCGCCGCGTGTTCGAGAAGTGCCGCGAGTGCGGCATCGAGCCCATGGTCACCCTTTCGCACTATGAGCTCCCCTACCACCTCGCCAAGGAGTACGGCGGCTGGGCCAACCCCAAGCTCATCGACTTCTACCTCAACTACGCGCGCACGGCCATGACCGAGTACAAGGGCCTCGTCAAGTATTGGCTCACCTTCAACGAGATCAACTGCCTGCTCATGGGCGGCTTCGGCAACATCATGGGCGCGGGCATCCTGCCGCCGGGCGACGACGTGGCCATGACCTTCGGCGACACGCCCTGGGACGTTCCCCAGAAGCGCTACCAGGCCCTGCACTACCAGTTCCTGGCGAGCGCCAAGTGCGTCGTGATGGCCCACGAGATCGACCCCGAGAACAAGGTCGGCTGCATGATCGCCGGCAACGTAACCTATCCGCACACCTGCAACCCCGACGACGTCATCCTGGCGCAGCGCAAGCAGCGCGAGCAGAACTTCTACTGCGGCGACGTCCAGGTCCGCGGCGCCTACCCCGCGTGGGCCCCGGCTGTGTGGAAGCGCGAGGGCGTGAGCATCGAGGTCTCCGATGAGGACGCCGCGACGCTTGCTGCCGGTACGGTCGACTTCTACAGCTTCTCTTACTACATGAGCTCCACCGCGAGCGCCGACCCCAAGCTCATCGAAGGGGGCAACATCTTCGGCGGCGCAGGCAACGAGTACCTCAAAAAGAGCGACTGGGGCTGGGCCATCGACCCCAAGGGCCTCAAGTACTACCTGGAGGAGGTCTACGACCGCTACCAGGTACCGCTGATGATCGTCGAGAACGGCCTGGGCGCCGTGGACGTGCGCGAGGAGGACGGCAGCGTCCACGACAGCTACCGCGTCGACTACCTGCGCGAGCACATCGAGCAGATGGGCGAGGCCATCGCCGACGGCGTCGACCTCATGGGCTACACCATGTGGGGCTGCATCGACCTCGTCTCCGCCTCCACCGGCGAGATGAAGAAACGCTACGGCTTCATCTACGTCGACAAGGACAACGACGGCGCAGGCACACTCGCTCGCAGCAAAAAAGACTCCTTCTACTGGTACAAAAAGGTAATCGCCACCAACGGCGAGGACCTGTCGTAAAATAAACAAGTAGCAGCTCGGAGGGCTTCCTCCTGGGCTAAATACCAACCACTAAGGAGATTGACCATGGGACTTTTCGACATGTTCAAGAAGAAGGCCGAGGCGGCCGCTCCCGCCAAGCCCGCCGCCGTTGAGGCCCAGGAGGCCACCGGCACCCTGTGCTCGCCCGTCTCCGGCCGCGCCATCAAGATGACCGACGTCCCCGATCCCGTGTTCGGCGGCGAGATGATGGGCAAGGGCTGCGCCGTCTACCCCGACGCCGACGTCGTCTACGCCCCCGCCACCGGCACCGTGAGCGTCCTCATGCCGCACGCCGTGGGCATCAACACCCCCGACGGCATGGAGATCCTCTGCCACGTGGGCGTCGACACCGTCGACATGAACGGCGAGGGCTTCACCAGCCTCATCAAGCAGGGCGACGAGGTCAAGGCCGGCGACCCCTGCATCAAGATCGACCGTGAGAAGATCGCCGCCGCCGGCCACCCCGACTGCGTCGTCCTCATCGTGACCAACACCACCGACTACGACTCCGTCGAGATGCTCGTCGAGCCCGAGAGCACCGTCTCCGCCGGCCAGGCCGTGGTCAAGGCCACCAAGTAAGCAATCTCGGCTTTTTGCGCATATCGCACGCCAAAGGGCGCCGTCCACCGCGGACGACGCCCTTTTTCTTGTCGCTGAGCACCCCTCTTGCCCCGCCTACCCCACCCACGCGCCACCCTCTCCCCGAACGCTCACTGCTCTCTCCCCTAGAGTTCGGAAGGCTTCCAAACTTCGGAAAGCTTCCAAACTTTGGTTAAGATTCGTATATCCGCAGGTAGGAAGCCTGCGAAGTATTCGGCGCGGGACCCGAAAAAGTTTGGAAGGCTTCCGAACTTTAAGGGGAAGGCGGGACGGAGGGGTAACGGGGGCGGCGTGGAGTTGAGAGGGACAAGAAAAGCGCCCGGGCCGTTGAGAAGGACCGGGCGCTTGGATGCGCGTTATGCGGCTAGTCTAAGGCTAGTTCCAGGCCTTGCCGTCGGAGCCGAACTCGCAGATGAGCTCCTTGGTGCGGGTGACGATGGCCTCGCGACCGGGCTTGAGGAGCTTGCGGGGATCGTAGCCCTTGCCCTGCTGGTCGGCGCCGGACTCGATGTACTCGCGGGTGGCCTTGGCGAAGACGACCTGGAGGTCGGTGTTGACGTTGATCTTGGAGACGCCGAGGGAGATGGCCTTCTGGATCTGGTCGACGGGGATACCGGTGCCACCGTGGAGGACGAGGGGCAGGTCGCCGGTGAGGGCCTTGATCTCGCCGAGGCGGTCGAAGGACAGGCCGGCCCAGTTCTCGGGGTACAGGCCGTGGATGTTGCCGATGCCGCAGGCGAGGAAGTCGACGCCCAGGTCGGCGATGGCCTTGCACTGCTCGGGGTCTGCGAGCTCGCCGTTGGAGGCGACGCCGTCCTCGACGCCACCGATGCCGCCGACCTCAGCCTCGACGGAGATGCCCTTGTTGTGGGCGATCTTCACGATCTCGGCGGTGCGCTTGAGGTTGGTCTCGAAGTCGGCCTCGTGGGAGCCGTCGTACATAACGGAGGTGAAGCCGGCCTCGATGCAGGCGAGGGCCTCGTCGTAGGAACCGTGATCGAGGTGCAGGGCGACGGGGACGGTAATGTTCTTGTCCTCGACGAGCTGGTGCACGATCTGGGAGACGATCTTGAAGCTGGTCTGCCACTTGGCAGCGCCGCCGGTGCACTGGATGATCATCGGGGACTGGAGCTCCTCGGCGGCGTCGAGGATGGAAGTGGCCCACTCGAGGTTGTTGGTGTTGAAAGCACCAATTCCGTAGTGGCCCTTCTCGGCGGACTGAAGCATAGCGGTTGCGTTGACGAGCATGTTCTGACCTCCTGAGTATGAGGAACAAGCAGAAAACGAACAGCATTATTCTACTCCGTTAACGGCTTGCATTGGCCCGCGAATGGTAGTTTTTGTCCGGTTCTAGCCAGAAATGAAGGAAGCGGCGCGATTTTGCATGAGGTGCCGAGAAGTTATTGCTCGCTTTCTTCCTTCTTGCGCTTGACCAACACGAAGATGATTCCGCCGAGAGCCGCCACGACCGCGGCGACGCCGCCGATCACCCAGGCGAGGTGAAGCTCGAGGATATCGGTCGTCACGTGGAAGCCTTTGGCCTCGGCCTCGCCGGTACGCCCAGCCAGGTCGGTTGCCACGACCCTGATTTCGCGATCGGTAAAGGAGGCCTGGTCAACGCTGAAGTTGTAGTTGCCGTAAACGTCGCCTTTGGACTGTTCCTCCTTACCGTCGACGAACACCTTGACGTCTGAGACGCCGATGTTCTCGACGACCTTGAAGCTGCCCACATACACGTTGGACTCGATCACGTCGCCGTCGTGGATGCTCAGGTTGGTGATCACAGGATCGGTCGTGTCGAGGATGAAGTCGACCTCCGCCGCGGACTCGCCGCCCGCATCGCGATCAAAGTATTCAGAGCTCGTGTTGATGTTCTCTGCCAGATCGTTGGAATGGACGCTCACGTGGTAGCGGCCGTCGGTTGAGAAGTTACCGGCAGGGATGTTGTAGATATAGACGGCCCAGCCGTTTGAGTCCTCGGCCTCGGAGGTCCCCTCGTCGATGGCGAAACCGCTGGCAGAAGCGGCCTCCGTGCGCGCAAGCTCCCTAGTGTTCACGCCTTGGGTCACAGACACGCCGTGCTCCTCGGAAGCGACGCCGGAGACGTTGATCTCCTCGACCATCACGCCGCGGCTCTGCGTGAGGTAGCCGTTGTTCTGCTTATAGGTATCGGCGTCGATAACGCGGAAGGTGGAGCCGAAGCGGTTCACCGAGAAGGTCAGCGCGGCATCGGCCTCGTTTCCGGCCAGGTCGGTGAGGTGCGCCGTCAGGGTGTAGATGTCGTCGACGGCGGACTCGCTCGCGAAGTCGGAGTAGCACACCGTGCTTCCCAGGGCGTCCTCGAAAACAGACGCGTCGTAGGACACCTCTCCGTTCTTCGTGCCCGCGAGAGTGTAGGTCGTGCCGGCGGGGTCGAAGTTCGCCTCGTCTGCGAAGCTGATGATGGGCATGACCTCGTCTTTGTACGCGTGAGAGTCCTCCACGCCCGTGATGGTCACCGTGGGCGCCGTGAGATCGACCACGAACTCGTCGGCCTTGTACGGGACCATCTCGTTGTTCGCCTTGTCCTTGCCCGAGACCGCCAGGTTGTGGACACCGTCGACCGCGAAGGTAACGGTGGCTGTGTGGACATCGCCGTTGTCGCTCCAACCGCTGACGGAACCCGTGGTCTCGATGTTGATGAGGCTCGCGTCGAAGTTGTGCTCCGTCACGGTAACGGTCGCCGTGCGGGAGGCCTTGTAGTACTTGCCGTTGCGGACGTCGTTGTTGTCGAAGTCGATCTGGACCGTCGGGGCCGTCTGGTCGATGGTGAACTCGGCGAGATACGCGGTCCCCTGATTCTTCGAGGGGTCCGTGACCTGCGCGTCTATGACGTAGTGGCCGTCCTCGACAAACGTCTCGCTCATGCCGAACTGGTCATAGGTGTAGCTCGCGCCGTGGTCGTCGGTAAAGGAAAGGCCCTCGCGCGCGGAGATGCCGAGGTAGCTCACCGAGCGAGCCCAGCTGCTCTGGGCACGGCCCGCGTCGCCGGCATGCTTAGCCACGGTAAACACTGCCTGGTCGGGCTCATAGGACTGCAGGTAGGGGTAGTTGAGCTCGTCGACGGTGAGGCTCACGGTCTGGGGGGTGTTGTAGTACTGGCCCTCCTCGACGCCGGAGAGCGAGAGCCGCGGTGCCACGGTGTCCTTGAGCAGTCCCTCGGGGTAGACCTTATCTGGGTTGAAAACCGAGAGGTTCTCGACCTCCCGCTCAGTGAGCACGCGAATCGTGCCCGTGGGCGAGATGCTCCAGTAGCGCTCGTTCTTGGCGAGGTCGCTCGTCCTCACCACGACGTCGCGGTCGAACTCGTGGCCGTCCGCGAAGGTAAGGGTCGCCGTGGCCGTGGCGCTGCCAATAATGGCATCGGCCGATACGAGGACGTCTTGCCCGTAGTATCCGTCACCGGCGTCCGCGATGCTGATAGCCTCGAGGCTGATGTTGTCGGAGAGCTCGATGGAGGCCGAGGCCGCGCGGTTATAGAAATAGTAGCTCGTGGAGTAGTTGTTCACGGGCGTGGTGCTCACGCTTGCCGAGGCGACCTCCGGCGCGGTCATGTCGACGGTGAAGGGACCGTAGGCGAGGCTTAGCGTCGCGGGGTCGGGCATGCTGCCCGCGAGGTCGCGCACGTCGACGGAGATCGACCTGTCGGTACCCTCGGTAAAGACGGCCGTCTTGGTCCACACGTGCGGGTCATCGGCGCTCTGCTCCCAGCCGGACTCGCTCTGGGCGCCCTTGGCGTTGATCGTGCTCCTTGCCGTGTCGAAGTGGTCGTCCGTGACCTGGACGGTGATGGTCACGGCCTCGTTGTAGTAGTCGACGCCCGAGTAGCTGTTGGTCGGGGTCTTGTCGCGCGTGACCTGGACCGCCGGCGACACGGTGTCGACGTAGAACTCGCCTGAGGCGTAGCTCGTGGCGACCTTGCCGTCTTTATCCTTGCCGAACTCGATGGCGTGCTGGGCGAGGTCGGCGCCGGCGATCTTGAGGGCGAAGGCCTTGTCGGAATTCTTGAACTTGACGGTCGCGGTGTGCCTCTCGCCGTCGTGGGCCCACTCGGAGACCTCATAGGACCCCTCGTCGCCATTGGCGGCGATGCTCACCAGGTCGCCGTCGAAGTTGGCCTCCACGACCTCGATGGTGGCGGTGCGCTCGGCCGAGAAGTACTTCTCGTTCACGGGCTCGTTCAGGTCGTAGGTGACGGTGGCCTGAGGGGCAACGGCGTCGACGACGAAGGTGCCCGAGTCGATGCGTGCGGCGTCGTTGCCGGCAAGATCGGCAGCGTCGATCTGCAGGCGATACTCGCCGTCGGCCTCGAAGGTGACAACGCACTTCTTGGGGTCGTCGGCATCCCAGGCAATGGATGAGGCGCCGGGCGCGTCGACGGAGACGAGCTTTTGGTCGTAGTTCTCCTCGTCGATGGTGATGGTCGCCGTGCGGGCGGCATCGTAGTAGGCCTTGCCGTCCTTGGACCCCTTGGCGGCGACGTTGTCCCAGGTGACGTCCACGACGGGCGCCGTCGAGTCCATGACGAACTCGCCCGAGTCATAGGGATCGGCGGCGTTGCCGGCAAGGTCGCTCGCAGAGACCTTGAGTTCGTAGGCGCCGTCCTCTTCGAAGGCCACCGTGGCCTTCTTCGGGTCGTCAGCGTCCCACTCGACGGCGCCGCCCTCGATCTTGACGAGCGACTGGTCGTAGTTGGCCTCGGTCACGGTGATGGTCGCCGTGCGGACGCCGCCGTAGTACTTGTCGTTCTCGACGCTGTTGTTGTCCCACTGAACCTGGATCCTCGGCGCCGTGCGGTCCACGATGAACTCGCCGGAGTCGTAGGGCGTGGTCGCGTTGCCCGCGAGGTCGGACGCGGAGACCTTAAGGTTTCTGATGCCGTCCCAGAAGAACATGACGGTCGCCGTGTGCTTGGAGGGGTCGGAGGCGTCGGTTTGCCACTCGCCGACCGCGGCGCCGAGGGCGTCGATCTTGCTCGCTTCGGCGTCGAAGTTGGTATCCGTAACGGTAACGATCGCGGTCCTCGCAAAGCGGTAGTACTTGTTGTGCGAAGGCTCGTTCTCGCTCCAAGACACGCTGACCTCAGGGTCGGTGCGGTCGATGACGAGCTCGCGCTCAGGATTCACGCCCGGCACCGTTCCCCAGGTCTTGTTGTTGATGACGGCGATTTCGTAAGAACCCTCGTCGAAGAGGGTCTTCTCGTACACATGCGAGCCATCTTCGAGGTCGGTGCGCCTCCAGTCGTCCTGGACTACGCCGTTGACCTTGATCTGGGAGCCGGTGTAGTTGTCGCAGGCCGAGACGGTAATCTTGACGTCGACCGTGGAAGTGTTGAAGTACCCATGCGACGAGTCGCCGTTAAGCTCAATGGTCGTCTGGGGCACCGAGGCGTCTACCGAGAACGAATCGCCGTCGACCACCGCACCGTCCGCGTCTACCGTGGACCCCATGGAGCCGTACTCGGCCGAGGAGGCGTTGCCGACCTTGTCGGACGAGGAGACCTCGAGGTCATCGATGTCGGAGCAATCGACCGTAGCGGTGTGCTTGTCGCCGTCGGAGACCCACTGGTCGCCCGCGAGCACCTGGCCGTTCACCTTCGTGGCAGAGGCGTCAAACGTCACGTCCTCAACGGTAACCTCGGCCTTGAGGCCCTTCACGGCGTAGTAGTCGACCTTTCCGGCCGGTTCGCCCTCCACCGCGACCTGACCGGCGCAGGCCTCGCTCATCTTGATGGAGATGGCGGGCTTCCCGGAGTCGATCTGGGCGGCGGGAAGCGAGATCACCTCGGACGGGCGCTCAGAGCCGTCCTTGCTCACGATGACGCTCGCCTCGGCACCGGCCATGACCTCGGCCCTGCTGATCATGGTCTCGTAGACCTTGGGGTCACCCTCCTCGGCATCCTCCGGGGTCTTGTCCTCCCAAACGTCGACGTCCTCGCCCTCGACGCCCTCGGCGAAGACGATCGATTTGTCGGCATTGAAGGCAAGGTCGGCAGGAACGGTGACGCGGGCCACATAGGATTCCCGGTCGGCCACATAGGTCTTCCCATCGACATCCGCCGCGCCCACGACGTCGAACTCGATGCCTGAGCCGTTCGCGACGCCCAGCGCCGGCACGGCCACGGCGACGGCGAGGCTCGCGGCGACGGCGCCCACGGCCACACGGCCGCGGATGGCGGGGGTGATTCTCTTCTGCTTCTGGTCGGAACTCATGAACGGCTACTCCTCTATGATCTTCTCGCTGGGTACGACGATTTCCTTGCGGGTAACGCGAAACTGGATCGCGGGCGCGGGGCCTCGTTCCGGGGACAAAGGATCCCTGCTTGCAGGCGACCTGGTTTCCCAAATGCCCGTGTCTGCCTTCGCGGGCGCGGGGCCGGGCCCGCCTAAAACATCCGTCGCATCGTCCAGCAGGGAGCGGTCGGCCTGCAGGGGCCTCGGAGCGTCATCCCACAGGGCATGATCGGCCCGCGGGGGCTTCGGCGGTTCGAAAGCGCGCGCGGCGGGCGCGGCGGCTGGGTGGCAATTCTTGTCGGCGCGTCGGCCGGGCCGCGCCTTTCTTTCGCCCACAGCGCGGTTGTCCCTTCGCTTGCCCGCGAGGTCATCCTTTACGCCTCGGATATCCAGGGTGCGATAGGTGTAGGCCGCGGCGGCGGCGAGCGCGGCGGCGGCGACCAGCAGCGCAATGCCCACTATGCGCAGGATCTCCTGAATGCTCATTGCGCGGCCTCCTCGCTCTGCGCGCCGCCAAGGGCCGCGGCGCTCTTCTGTGCCGCATTCGCGCCGGCGCTCCCGAAGACCGTGGCGATGTTCGACTCGGCCACCTGACGGGCACTGTCGGAAATGACCGAATCGCACATCTCACGCGCCTTGGTGCTCGAGTCCGCGTCGGCAGACAGCGACTCGGCCATCTGAGCGGCTTTGCCCACCAGCTCCTCGGCCTGGTCGCGCGTGACGCCGGCACGCTTGAAGCCGCTTAGGTACGTCGGGGACGAGACCGCCTGGTTGATAAGAGAACACAGGCGCAGGCGGACCATGACGGAATCGTTGTCGGAAAGCCCCTCGAGCGCGTCGGAAAGAGACTCCCAGTAACCCTCGTAGACGCTTCCCTCCGTGCCCTCAAGGGTCGCTTGCGAGAGCTTCTGATAGAACTCGCCGATGATCGCATACGCTTGCGCCGTGGACCGCTCCGCTGAGGTGAGAGCACAGCCCTTGTTCGCTGACTTTCGCGCGTCGTATGATTCCATGGCCTTCTGGAACCACTGCGCGGCCTGGATACCCGCGCTCATCGCGTAATCGCGCGACTCGTCGCCCTCGGCCTGCTCGTAGTAGACGTAAGTGAGCGTCCCGATGTCGTAGCAGAGCTTGGCGTAGCCGTCGTCCTCCTCGATGTCCGCACGATGGGCGTTCACGAGCTCCTGCAGACGGGACGACTCGGCGATGGAGAAGTCCTGATCCGCCTTGTAGACCCTGTCGACCAGCTCGGAGTAGGTCTCCGTGCGCGAGGGGTCCACGCCGATGGCGTCGGTATAGTAGCCCTCTGCGGCAGACACGCCGTCGGCCTCGGCGGCCTCCACGCTCGCCGCGCGGGCCGATGCGAGGTAGGCGTCATACGTCATGCTCTTCAGATGGAAGCTCGAACCGAGGCACGCCGCGCCCGCGACCGCGAGACCAGCGGCCCCGATCCACAGTGCGTTGAAGCGATTGAGCTTCTTCTTGAGGACGCTGCGGTAACTCTCGGTGAGCTTCTCGTAGTTCTCCAGGTCGTAGCGCATATCCGAGGCCGTCTGATAGCGGTCGGCCGGGTTAGCCTGCGTGGCCTTGGCGATGATGTGCTCAAGGCCCTCGGAGAGCGCCGGGTTGATCTGGCGGATGGGCTGCCAATACGTCTCCTTCGACGCGGCACGTCCCGTGACCAGCACATACAGCGTCACGCCGAGCGCGTACACGTCTGTCCTCGCGTCGGTCTGCGCCTCATGGGAGAACTGCTCGGGCGCGGCGTAGCCCCTCGTTCCGAGCACCTTGGTGTCGGAGCTCTTGCCTTCCTTGTACTCGCGGGCGATGCCGAAATCGATGAGGCGAACGGTGCCGTCCTCGCGCAGCATGATGTTGTCCGGCTTCATATCGCGGTAGATGACGGGCGGTTTTCTCGAGTGGAGATACTCGAGGACGTCGCAGAGCTGGATTCCCCACTCGATGACATCCGCCTCGTCCATGGGCCGTCCGGCTTCGCGCATAGCCTGCTTGAGCGAGGTGCCCTCGATGTAGTCCATGACGACGAAGATGGTCCTGCCTTCCTCGATTATGTCGACGACGCGCGGCAGCATCGGGTGGTCGAGGCGCTTTATGAGGTTCGCCTCGGTGATGAGGCTCTGAACGACAACCTCGTAGTCGGGCTCGCGCCCTGCCAGCCCGATTTCCTTTGCCGCCCACAGCTTGTTCAGGTGCCGGTCGCGCACGAGCCAGACGCGCGACATGCCGCCATGACCTACCTGCGACAATATCTCGAACTTGCCGCCGATGACATCGCCTACGGCCGTCATGGGACAACCGAGCAGGCAAGGTCGTCGGTCGCTTCTTCATCCACGGCGAAGGTCGCTTTGGGCAGGGGTGCGGCAGTGACGGCAAAACCCGTCGCAGGTCGCGCCACCAGCCCGTCGTCGAGCGCTGCGGCCGAGGCCGGCTCAAGCGGCAAGAAGCCCTCCCCGGGGCCGCAGACGCGCGCGATGACCCCGGTCACGTTATCGGTCTCGCCGGCGTCGATGGCGCGGGCCACCATGGAGTCGAGGGCGTCGAGCAGCTCGTCCTCCCCCGCCGAGCGGCGGGCACCGGCAAGGCCGAGGGCAACGCGGTCGTCGCCGAGGCGCCGATACAGGCCGTCGCAACAAACGAACAGCACGTCACCCGGAACGTAGCTACCGCGCGAGAAGATCGGCGCCAGCGTCTCCTGCGCGCCGACGGCCTGTGTAATCACGGTGCCGCCCGGAAACGTCAGCGCGTCTCTCGCCGAGATCCGCCCAGCGTCCACCTCGCGCTGGATAAACGTCTGGTCACGCGTCAGCCGCTCGACGCCCGCCGCCCCCGCGCGGTACGCGCGGCAATCGCCCACATGGCAGACGACGAAGCTTCCCGAGCACAACAAGATTGCCGTGCACGTCGAGCCCATGCGGACGTTCAGGCGCTGGCCATAGGCGCGCATGCGGCGGTTCAGGTCGGCAAGAATGGCTGTCCATGCCGCCTCGATGCCCCCGAGGTCCACGCGCCCGCCAAAGAGGTTGTCGGCCGCATAGGCGGGAAACTCCGCGTCGAACCAGCGCACGAGCTCGCGCACGGCGGCCGAGCTCGCCACCTCGCCGCAGGAAAGCCCCCCGACGCCGTCGCATACAACGGCGAGCGCCGCGTCGCCGAAGCTCGCCCGCGCGGCGATTCCGGCGTACGCGTCCTGATTCACGCCCTTCCCGGTGCCGATGTACGTCCGCCCGACGACCTCAACCATGTGGGTGCCCCTCTCAACGAAAATTGGCCCCACATGGTATCGGGCGTATCTTGCCGCAGTCTTACCGCAAGCTTCCCGAATTCTTACGGAATTCTTACGGCTCAGAGGACAGTTTTGAACAATGGACAGCCCAGCGGCGCAGGTGACTGCAAATGCCTGCGGGACGAATTCCCGACGCGTGTACCAAAGGGAACGCAAATATCCACATGCATCACAAAAAACGGGCTCGACATTTCGCCGAACCCGTCGCAAAACCGCAGGTAATAAATTTGTTGCACCAATGCTTTGTGCAAGCCTCGTCCACCGTCGCTCATGTCCGGCCACCTCTTCGTCGGGTTGCCCACGAATGGGCACCTCGGCGGCAAGAAAAAACTCCCAACCCGCAGGTACGCGGGCCGGGAGCCGGCAGGTTCTGTGGGTTATTCCCTAGTGCTTGGCAAGAAGCGCCTCGAAGCGGTCCATACCCTCGTCGATCTGCTCACGCGTGATGACCAGCGGCGGCAGGAAACGGATGATGGAGTCGCCGATGTGGTTGAGCACAAGTCCGCACGCCAAGCCCTCGTCCACGAGCTCGTTTGCCACGGGCACGTCGAGCTGGGCGCCTCGCAGAAGGCCGCGGCCGCGGACCTCGGTCACGTGGTCCATGACCTGCAGGCGGTGGCGCAAGTGCTTGCCCACGGCGATGACGTGCTCGCCGATCTCCTCGTCGCGCAGGGCGTCGACGGTGGCGCGGGCGGCGGCGACCGCCAGGGCGTTGCCGCCGAAGGTCGAGCCGTGGTCGCCGGGGCGCAGCAGGTCGGCCACCTCAGCGCGGGCCGCGAAGGCGCCCATCGGGAAGCCGTCGGCGATGCCCTTGGCCATGCTCACGATGTCGGGCACGATGCCGGAGCGCTGGAAGCAGAACGGGGCGCCGCAGCGATAGAAGCCGGTCTGGACCTCATCGATGATCAGCATGAGGCCGTACTCGTCGCAGAGCTCGCGAACGGCGCACAGGTAGTCGTAGTCGGCCGGCCAGACGCCACCCTCGCCCTGGACGCACTCGAGCATGACAGCGCAGACGGGGCCGCACTGCTCGCTGGGGTTCTCAACGGCGCTGCGCAGGGCGTCGATGTCGTTGAGCTCCACGGAGTCGAAGCCGAGGGGCATGGGGCGAAACGTCTTGTGGAAGACGTCCTGGCCGGTGGCGGCAAGCGTCGCCAGCGTGCGGCCGTGGAAGGACTTCTTGGCAGAGACGACGCCGTAGGCCCCGTCGAGGTTCACCTCACCCCAGCGGCGGGCGAGCTTGATGGCGCCCTCATTGGCCTCGGCGCCGGAGTTGGTAAAGAACGTCTTCCAGTGGGTGCCGGTAGAGCCGGTCTCGTGGCCGGTCTCGTCGGTGATGCGCGAGAGCAGCGTGGAGAGACCGTTGGCGAGCTCGCCGCGGTTCTCGACATAGTAGTAGTTGCCGACCTGCCAGACCTTATCGACCTGCTCCTTCAAGGCCGCGGCCACCTTGGGGTGCGCGTGGCCGAGGGAGGCGCAGCCGATGCCGCCGAGGAAGTCGATGTAATCGTTGCCGGCGGAGTCGGTGAGGACGGCGCCTGCGCCCCTGACGAACTCGACGGGGAGGCGGCCATAGGTGGGCATAACGTACTTCTGGTCGAGGACCTTGGCCTCGGCGGGAACGGTGGAGAAATCGGACATGGGGTCTCCTTAGAGGTCCTGGGTGAACATGGTGCCGCAGCCGGCGTCGGTGAAAATCTCGAGCAGCAGCGAGTGCTCGGCCTTGCCGTTGACGATGACGACCTGCGAGACGCCGGCGTCGAGGGCGTCGGCCACGGAGCGAATCTTGGGCACCATGCCGCCCTCGAGGGTGCCGGAGTCGAGGAGCTCGTGGACCTCGGAGCGCGTCATCTGGGCGATGAGGCTGTCGGGGTCGTTCACGTCCTCGAGCAGGCCGTCCACGTCGGTGAGGTAGATGAGCTTATCGGCGCCCATGGCCTCGGCGATCTTGTCGGCGGCCACGTCGGCGTTGATGTTGAAGAAGCCGTCGGGACCGCAGCCCACGGAGGCCACGACGGGGATGTAGCCGTCGTCGAGGATGGTCTCGATGAGGTTCGTGTCGACCTCGCGGATGCGTCCGACGCGACCGAGCTCGGGGTCGATAGCCTCGGCCTTGAGGGTCTTGCCGTCGGCGCCGGAGATGCCCACGGCGTTGTGGCCGTACTCGTTGAGCTCCCAGACGAGCTCCTGGTTGACCTTGCCGACGAGCACCTCGCGCACGACCTCCATGGTGTCGGGGTCGGTGACGCGCAGGCCGTCCTTGAACTTGACGGGCACGTCCAGGCGCGTGAGCAGGGCGTTGATGGCCTTGCCGCCGCCGTGGACGAGGACCACGCGGACGCCCATGAGCTTCATGAGCTCGATGTCGGCCACGACGCGGCGGCAGAGCTCTATGTCCTCCATGGCGGAGCCGCCGTACTTGATGACGAAGGTCTTGCCGTTCATCTGGTTAATCCAGGGCAGGGCCTCGATGAGGGTGTCGGCCTTGGCGGCCGCGGCGTTGCGCTGCTGGATGTCGCGCTTCTTCATGTGGTTAGCCTTTCGGTCGGCGATTGCGTTGAAACCTGCAAAAGGGACTGTCCCTTTTGCAGGTTACGTGCGGTAATCGCCGTTGATGGTCACGTAATCGTGGGTGAGGTCGCAGGTCCAGATGCGGCAGGCCGCGTCGCCGTCGTGCAGGTCGACCACGATGTCGATCTCGGGCGCCTCGAAGCGACGCAGCATGTCGTCCTCGTCCATGGGGACGGTGAGGCCGGCGCGGCAGACGGGCACGCCCATGAAGTCGATGTCCACGCGCGTCTGGTCGAAGGGCACGCCGCACTTGCCGGCGGCGGCGGCCACGCGGCCCCAGTTGGCGTCGTGGCCGAAGATCGCGGTCTTGACCAGCGGCGAGTTGGCGATGGAGCGGGCAACGGTGTCGGCCGCGGCGTCGTCGGCGGCGCCGAGGACGTTCACGGTGACGAGCTTCGTGGAGCCCTCGCCGTCGGCCGCGATCTTGCGCGCGAGCTCGCCACAGACCGCCTTGAGCGCGGCGGCGAAGGCGGGGTACGCGGGCGAGTCGAGGCCGATCTTCTCGCCTGCGGGCGCGGCGGCGCCGGTGGCGAGCAGGATGGCGGTGTCGTTGGTCGAGGTGTCGGAGTCGACGGTCACCTTGTTAAAGGTCTGCTTGACGGCGGCGAGAAGGGCCTCGTGGGCGGCCTCCTCGGTAAGCGCCGCGTCGGTGGACATGACGCAGAGCATCGTGGCCATGTTGGGCTGGATCATGCCGGAGCCCTTGACGAAGCCACCGACGTGGACGGCGTAGGCGCTGCCGTCGGCCGCCGCGACCTCGCCCGCGAAGGAGGCCTCCTTGGGCACGGTGTCGGTGGTCATGACGGCCACGGCGGCGTTGTGGGCCGCCTCGGGCGTGGCCGCGAGGGCGTCCATCGCGAGCGGCATGCCGGCCTCGTAGGGGGCGAAGTCGAGCTCGACCCCGATGACGCCCGTGGAGCACACGAGCACGTCGTCGGCCGCGCAGCCGAGCTTCTCGGCCACGTAATCGCAGGTCTTGCGCGCGCACGCTAGGCCGGGCTCGCCGGTCGCGGCGTTGGCGTTGCCGGAATTGAGGATCACCGCGCGGGCGTGGCCGCTCGCCACGTGCTCGCGCGAGACGGTGACGGGGGCTGCGCAGAAGCGGTTCGTGGTAAAGGTGCCGGCGGCCACGGCGTCGCCGTCGGCAACGACGAGGGCCATGTCGAGGCGCTTGGGGTCGCGGCGGAAGCCCGCGTGGACACCGGCGGCCTTGATGCCGGCGGCGGCGCACACGCCTCCTTCGCAGGCAGAAAAGCCGAAGGCCTCGGGGGTATCGGCCGGGGTCGGGACCTCAAGGGATGCGAAGTCGTTCATGTTCTTATTCCTAATCAGGTGATGGGCGCGGCGGCCCGGGATGGACGGCGAGTGAGAAGATCGTCGTCTACCTGCGTCTTAGACCAGCGGGGCCGCGGGGTCCACGGCGCACGTCTCGGGAAGCCCCAGCACGATGTTCGCGCACTGCATGGCCTGGGCGGCGGCGCCCTTGCCGAGGTTGTCGATGGCGCAGGAGGCGACGATCATGCTACGTCGTCGCGCATCGAGCGCCACGCCGACCTGGGCCCGGCCGGTGCCGAACACGGAGCTCGTCTGAGGCATGGAGCCGGCGGGCAGTGTGGTGACCAGGGCCTCATTCGCGTAGCGCTCCTCGTAGGCGGCCTGGACCTGCTCAGCGGTCACGCCGTCGGCGGCCTCGATGTAGACGGTGGCGAGAAGGCCGCGGGTGAGCGGGGCCAGGTGCGGGGTGAAGACCACGTTGATGTCGCGGCCGGCGACCTCGGTGAGGGTCTGCTCGATCTCGGGGGTGTGGCGGTGCTTGGCCACGCCGTAGGCCTCGACGGACTCGTTGGCGTGGCAGTAGTGGGTGCGCGCGTTGCAGCCGCGGCCGGCGCCCGAGACGCCGGAGATGGCGTCGGAGATGACCAGGTCGCCCTTGGCGAGGCCGGCGGCAAGCGCGGGCGTGGCGGCGAGGGCCGTGGCGGTCGGGTAGCAGCCGGGGACGGCCACGAGGACGGCCTCGCCGGCGGCGCGGCGAGCGGCCAGGGCAGCCAGGCCCTCGCGGTTGAGCTCGGGCAGGCCGTAGACGGTCTGCGAGAGGAGCTCGGGGCTCGTGTGCTCGGTGTTGTACCAGGCCTCATAGACCTCGGCATCGTGGATGCGGTAGTCGGCGGAGAGGTCGAGGACCGTCACGCCGGCGGCCAGGAGCTGCGGGGTGAGGTCGAGGGAGGCGGTGTGCGGCACGGCGAGGAAGGCGACGTCGGCCTTCTCGGCGATAACCGCAGGGTCAGGCAATGAGAGCTCGATGTCGCACACACCGGCGAAGCTCGGGTAGATGTCGGCGAGGTTGGTGCCGGCCTCCTTGCGGTCGGTCGCCATGACGAGCTCCATGTTGGGGTTGGCCAGCACGAGGCGGCAAACCTCGATACCCGCATAACCAGTGGAACCGACGACGCAAACCTTGATGCTGTCCATCTCGCGCTTCTCCTCAGATCGCCGCTGGACGCGGCCTCATGAATCTCTTAAAAGCCAAAAAATAGCCATGTATAAAGAAGTTACGCGCGCCCGTTGCCCTGTGTCAACGAACGCGCGCAAATGGTCACCTACACGACACAGAAAACCCGTGTCGGGACTAGTCCATGAGGACGATGCCCTCCTTGACGTGCTCGACGACCTCGTCGGACACGTAGCGCTTAACGATCTCGAGGCCGAACCAGGTGGCCGTGGCCATGCCCTGGCTGGTAATGACGTTGCCGTCGGTGACGGCGCGCTCGCCCGCCTCGAGGATGCCGCCGCCCTCGACGACGCTTTGCTGGAAGTGCGGGTTGGCGGTGGCGCGCTTGCCCGCGAGGATGCCGAGCTCGGCGAGGATGGAGGGAGAGGCGCAGATGGCGGCCACTCCCCTGCCCTCGGCGGCATGCTTCTTCAGCGCCTCGCAAAGGGGCTCGCAGGCCTTGAGGTTCGGCATGCCGGGGATGCCGCCGGGCAGCACGAGCATGTCGTAGGCGTCGAAGTCGAAGTCGTCGTCCTCGATGGTGCGGTCGCAGGTGACCGTGACCTCGCGCGAGGACGTGACCTGCAGATTGTTGGTGATGGAGACCATGTCGCAGGGGATGCCCGCGCGGAAGAGCAGATCGACGACGGCGATAGCCTCGACCTCCTCAAAGCCGGCGGCGAAGAAGACGGCGACGCGCTTGTCGGTGAGTGCGGTGAACGCCATGGCTAGCCCTCGATCCCGCGGTTGACGGCGGCCGCGATCTCGGCGGCGTCGGAGCTCTCGCGCACGAGGTTCTTGAAGCCGGCGTCCATGAGCAGGACAGCGGTCTTGGAGAGCAGCTTGATGTGCTCGGTGCCGGCCTCGCCCGCAGGGACGAGAAGCGCGATGGCGCAGGTCACGGGCTTCTCGTCGAAGCTCGGCCAGTCGAGCGGGGTCTTGTTCTTGAAGACGATGACACAGGCGGAGTTGATGGCGTCGCACTTGGCGTGCGGGATGGCGAAGCCGTCGGTCATGCCCGTCTCGCCCATGTTCTCGCGCGCGATGAAGGCGTCGTAGAGGGCGGCGGGGTCGTCGGCGAAGCCCAGGTCGCAGGCCTTGTTGGCGATGGCCTGCAGAGCCTCCTCGCGCGTGGCCGCGGCCTGGTCGAGCATGACGTTTTCTGCGGTGATTAAGTCGCTCACGTGACTCCCCTTTCGTTATTTGCGTTTGTCCGCAGGTAAGTATAGCCGTGCGGGGCGCAGGCAAGAGAAGCTCGCGCAAGCCGTAATTTCTCCGCAAAATCCGGGGCGGGCGGCGGATGCATAAGACGAAGGGGCCGCCCCTGTGCCTTATCGGAACATGTTCCTCTCGGCGAATTCCGCCTGGACGGTGCGCAGCATGAGCTCGACGTCGTCGAGGCCCAGGTGCACCTCGGATTCGCCGACGGCGAGCGTACCGCGGCGGCGGGCCCAGTTCTCCAGCGTGGCGGGGCGGCTCTCGCGCGGCAGGGTGCGGACCTCGGGGTCCACGCGTCGGCAGATGTCTCGCGAGTCGATGATGCAGATCTTGCCGACCTTGCGCGCCTCGGCGTAGCCGGCGATGTTCAGCATGAACCAGGAGTCCTCGAAGGCCGCGTTGTGGGCCATGTACGGATAGGCGCACATGGCGGCGAGGATGGCCTTCTGCATCTGCGGGTTCTGGCGCAGCGGCGCGCAATCCTTGAGGTCGTCCCAGGTGATGTGGTGGATGAACTCAAGGGGGACGCCCTTCTCGGCGTACATGTCGGGGATGCCGCAGTAGCCGGCGAAGGCGTCGTGGGGCTTCGCGTCGGCGGCAAGGTCCATGAACTCGAGGCCTATGTTGACCACGTAGCCGCGGGCGGGGTCGCGGTCGGTCGTCTCGATGTCGATGCCCATGACCATGCCCGAGACGGGGACGTCCACGTAGGCGATGTTGAGGTCGTCGAGGCCGGGGCCGGCGATGGCCGCGACCTCGGCGTCCGGGCGGTGCTGCATGTGGGCGACGGCGTGGACGAGGTCGGCGTCCGCGAGCTTGCGGGCAAGGCAGCTTGGCGAGACGTCGCGGAGCTTGTCGGCGCCGATGAGGTCGCAGATGCCGCGGTTGCGGTCGGCGAGGCCCAGCACGAGGTCGAAGCCGAAGGGCTCGGCGCCCGCGGGGGTGTTTTTCCAGGTGTCGAGCAGGACCTTGAGCGCCTCCTCGTTCTTCTGGCGCTCGGCCGTGAGGGCCGCCTCGTCGAGGAAGAACGGGAGCGCGAGCGCGCTCGCGCAGTCGATTGCCTGGCTCAGGTCCATGGTCATGCCCCCGGATGCATCGAAAAAAGAAGGTCGCGCCGGCGGGTGCGGGCGCGACCTTCAAGGCTAGCAGATATGTGCGCGAAAGCCGCGACAGTAGCCTACTCGGCGCAGAAGACGCGGCCGTCGCGACGCGCGGGAGGCTCGGGCTTCTCGGCGTCCCAGTAGCCGAGGGCGCAGTGGCCGATGCCCTCGTAGTCGCCCTCGACGCCCAGCTCGGCGAGGATGGCCTTGCCCTCCTCGGAGTCGAACTCCTCCTTGGCGCGGTGGATCCAGATGCTCGCGAGGCCAAACGACTCGGCGGCGACCATGAGGTTGCCCATGGTGAGGGAGCCGTCGTAGACGTGGGTCGGGACCTCGCGGTCGGCGAGCACGACGAGGATGGCGGGGGCGCCGTAGAAGGGGTCGAGGCCCTCGTCCTTGCCCATAATGGCGGCGTTCATGCGGCTGATGCGGTCGCGGAGCTCCTTGTTCGTCACCTTGAGGACGATGGTGGACTGGCGGCCCATGCCGGAGGCGGCGTAGAGGCCCGCCTCGACGACGGCGTCGATCTCGGCCGCGGACGGCATCCGGTCGCTGAACCTGCGGCAGCTGCGGCGGTTGACCATGGAAGCAATGGTTTCGTTCATGCGAGTCTCCTTCTCGAGCGGTTGACGCGGCCATTTTACCCCGCGGCGGCGCAGGAGGCCGTTGGAGGGGCTACACATGTGCAACAAAATGCCGTTCCTGCGTGCTTTATTCACAGTTTGATATAGCGCGACCTGCGATTTTGCGGATCCGCGAGCCCAACGAGGCGGCCACTTGCGGCCGAAGCGAGCCAAAAACGGAGATTAGTCCACGCACAATCTCGAATTTGTTGTCGCAGTGGGCCTGATTCGCCCCCAAATGGCCCGCGTCGCGGAACTTAACGTGCGGCGCCGTCGCGCGGGCCGGCCGTCAGGCGCCAGAGCCGCGTATGGAGCGCGTCTCGGCCGGAGCGCAGGTCGGGGTCGTCGAGTCTACGCAGCTTGCGCCTCATCGGGGTCCCCATCCCGGCGGCAAGGGCCTCCCCCACCTGGCGGCCCAAGAGCTCGGCCCGCTCGCACGTCGACAGCGAGAGCTTCGTCGCCTGAATGACCGGTATGCCAATGGCCTGCACATCCGCGGTTCGGGCTTTATCGCGCTCGACCTGCACAGGATCGTTGTGATAGGCGCTGTCATACTCGAGGTCGAGAAGACCGTCCCAGTAGATGTCCGGCTTGAAGGTGTCGCGCGCGGTAAGGCCGCGCTTCTCGGGCGGCACCGCGACCTCGGGGTTGAGCGCCGGCACAGGATAGCCCCTGCCGCCGTGCCGAGGGGGCAGGTACTGCTCCAAGGCGAGCATCGACTCGCGCGGCGAATAGGAATCATCGACGAGCCAACGCGCGGCGCTCGCCGCAGGGTTCACGCCTTTAATTCCGCGCGCCCTCTCCACATAGGAGCGGATATCTTCCGAGCAGCAGATGGGCTCGACCAGAAACATGCATCGCGACCTGGGGTTTCCCGGAATGTCGTGCGCGTAGCGGCCGCAGAGCTCCATCCCAAGCAGAAGCTCCCTCTCGAAGTCGAGCTCACGGGCCTTGAGCAGGTAATAGCACTCGAATGAGGGCATGAGGATATTCGGGGAGATCTCCCTGAGCGAGCCTGCCGGGAACTCCCGCGGAAAAAGGCTGAACTCGAACCCGCGCACTTCCCGGCGCTTCTCGGGGGCCGTGACGGCGACGTAGAGGGGGTCGGACTGCGTGGCGTCGCAGATGCGCGACAGCGGCGCGATGTTGATCTCGGCCAGGTCGGACACGGCGCACGCGCAGGAATCAGGGTCGAGGCGGGTCAGCCCGGAGGGTCGCGAGCGAAGCGTGCCCGCGCGCAGGGCCCCTATCGCGCGATCGAGCGTCTTTCCTGCAAGAACCAGCACTTTGTCCGTCATCGCTCCCCCTCTCGCGGAGGGCGAATGTACCATGAGCGGGCGGTTCGGGGCATTTTGCGCACCGGCGTGTCGCCCGACGAGCCGTATACATCGGCAGCCGCACGTTAAGTCGGGCCAGGGCGCCCTATTTGCGCCTAAAACCAGTCGCGCGGACAACAAATTCGAGATTGTGCGTGCCCAGAGAGCCGATTTTAGGCGGCGACGGGGCCAATCACGGCGATTCGCGGTTGGCCCCGTTACGTGTGCCCAGTTGGATGAATATCAAATCGTTAATAAAGCACGCAGAAACTCGATTTTGTTGCGCACGGGGACTGGGGCGCCACTACTCCACGGACTTGAGCGCCTCCAGCATGTCCACCGTGGACAGGCGCCGGAGCTCCACGAAGTAGAGCACCACCGTGATCGCGGCGATGACCACCGAAGGAACGATGAACTCGATGGGCGCCACCTCCGGGTTGAACATCACGTTGTCGGGCGGCACCACATTGAGGATGTACTCGTGCAGGCCCACGCCCAACACGTACCCCGCAAGAACGCCCAGAATCGTCAGTAGGATGGTTTCTCGATAGATGTACATCGTGGTCTCGTTGGAGTGGAAGCCCAAGACCTTGATGGTGGAGAGCTCGCGCAT
The DNA here is from genome assembly GCF_963660155.1 of Paratractidigestivibacter sp. Classification (GTDB taxonomy): domain Bacteria; phylum Actinomycetota; class Coriobacteriia; order Coriobacteriales; family Atopobiaceae; genus Paratractidigestivibacter. The sequence continues at coordinate 26,255 of NZ_CAVKWG010000030.1, forward strand.
GCGCTCGGAGACGTTGAGGTTCGTCAGGTTGTACATGATGACGACCGCCAGCATGCCCGCGACCACGATGAGGATGGCCATGATCTTGTCGAGCGAGCTCACGACGGTCTCTACCTGCGACTCCAGCGCGGTGTTCTGCACGACGGACTTAACGGCGCTGAGCTCCATGAACTCGCAGGCCTTGCTCTCGACCGACGAGAGACTGCCGTCCTTGAGCGTGACCAGCGCGGCGTTCGCCTCGTAGGCGGTGCCGTAACAGGCCTCGTAGGCCGCGCGGCTCATCACCAAGAAGTGGCCCATGTACATCTCGGCGACGCCCGTGACGGTGACGCTTCGCTCGGTGCCGTCGGCCGCCTTGAAGCTCACGGTGTCGCCGACGCCGACGCCCAGAAGCTGCGAGAGGCGCTCGGAGATCACGGCGTCTGTCTCCCCCAGCGCGAGTTTCTGGCCGCTTGCGCGTTCGCGCAGGTTGAGATAGGTGTCCAGCTGCGAAGCGTCCTCGGGCACGAGCAGGTTGATGTCCTGCGCGTCGCCGTTGTTGCCCGCCGTGAGGTTCACGGACTCGTAGAGGAGCGGCTCGTGGGCGGCCACGTCGTCGCTCTCCAGCAGCTCGTCCAGCTCCGCCAGCTGCGCGTCGGTCGCCGTGGAGGTCTGGACCGGGATCATGTCGTAGAGCAGCAGCGAGCCGAACTGCCGCTCACCCATCGTCTGGATGGAGCGCTGCACGCCGAAGCCGGCAACGAGCATGCACACCGCGCCGGCCACGCCAAGGACGGTCATGAACATGCGCTGCTTGTAGCGGAAGAGGTTGCGGGCCGTGACCTTGTGGGTAAAGCTCAGGCGGCGCCAGACGGGGCGGATGCGCTCGAGGAAGATCTTCGAGCCGCCGCGGGGAGGCTTGGGCAAAAGCAGCGCCGCGGGCTTCTCGGCAAGCTCGCGCCGGACGGAAAGGGCCGCCGGCAGCACCGAGCACAGCGCCGCGAGCACGAGGGCCACCGCCGTGATGCCCGGATAAAATCCCAGTTGAATGGGCGGAAGCGTGAACTTGCTGCCGTAGGCCGAGTAGGCGATGTAGGGCAAAAGGGTGTGTCCGAGCGCAATGCCCAGAACGGCGCCCGTGCCGCCCGCGAGGCTGCCGTAGAGCACGAACTTGAGGGCAACGTCGCCGTCTTGGTAGCCCAGGGCCTTGAGCGTGCCGGAGTTGATGCGCTCCTCCTCGACCATGCGGGTCATGGTGGACAGCGTGACGAAGGCGGCCACGAGGTAGAGCAGCACCGGGAAGACCTTGGCGAGCGAATCCACGATCTCCGAGACGGATGCATAGGTGCGGTAGGCGTCCGAGCCCAGGGCCTCTCGGCGCGTGTCGGTCTCGTAGGCGGGCGTGGAGAGCTTGGCGACGCGCTCGCGGGCGGCGGCGAGGTCGGCCTCCCCGTCGGCGATCTTCTGGGTGGCCTCGGGCAGGGCTTTTTCGTAGGCGGCTTGGCCGTCGGCATACTCTACCAGGCCTTCGTTGTATTCGGAGAGCTTCTGAGCAAGGGTCTGTTTGGCCTCGGCGACCTGGGCGCGGGCAGAGGCGAGCTCTTCGATCTTTGAGGCGAGCGTCTGGCGGGCCTCGGCGAGGGCCGCGGCGCCCGAGGCGTACTCGGCGCGGCCGGACTCGAGCTGGGCCGCGGCGGCCTCCCACGACGCCAGGCCTTCTTTATAGGTCTCGAGGCCCTCGGCATAGGCGGCAAGGTTCTGCTGGTAGGCGGCGAGACCGGCGTCGTAGGTCGCGACCTGCTGCTCGGCGGCATCGATCTGCGCGGCGGCGGTGTCGAGCTGCTCCTTGGCGGCGGCGAGCTGGGCCTTGCCCTCGGGGATGGTCTTGGTGCGGGCCTCCTCCACGGCCGCAGACTTGCCGTCGAGCTCCGCCTGCACGGTGGCGAGCTGCTCGCGACCCGCCGTGACCTGCGCTTGGTTGGCCTCGATCTGCACGGCCGCGGCGTCGAGCTGCTCCTTGGCGGCGTCGTAGGCGGCGACCTGCTCGCGCATGGCCCGAGCCTGCTCCTCGGTGTACTTCCCGGTGACCTCATCGTCGCCGGCGTCGATCTTGGCCAGGAGCGCGCGGGCCACCTCGGCGGCCTCGGTTTGCGCGTCGAGCGCCGAGCGCTTGGCGTCGAGCTCCGCCTGCGCCGCCTCGACCTGCGCCTGGGCGGCATCGAGCTCGGCCGTCTTCTGCTGCACCTCGGCCACGGCCGCATCGAAGGCCTCCACCTGCGCCTCCGCATCGGCGATGCGGGCCGATGCCTCGTCGTATTCGGCCTGCTTCGCGGCGAGCTCCTCCTTTGCCGCCGGAATCTGCGCGCGTGCGGCCTCAACCTGCGGAGCCGCGGCGTCCAGCGTCGCCTTGCCCTCGTCGAGCCGGGCCTTCGCGGATTCGAGCGTGGACTCGGCGGCAGCGAGGTCGCCCGCCTTGCTCGCCAGCTCCGCCTCGCCGGAAGCGATGGTGTCCGCTGCCGCGTCGAACGTCTCTTGGCTCGCGTCGATCTGCGCCTGGCCGTCGGCGATCTGGGCCTCGCCGTCCGTTATCTGGGCCTCAGCGTCGTCGATCTGCGCCTGGCCGTCGTCGAGCTGCGCAGACGCGTCCGCCAATGTCTGCGCCGCGTCATCGAGCTCCTGCTTGGCATCCGCCAGCTGCTGCTTGGCGTCGTCGACCTCGGCCTGCCCGTCGTCGATTTCCGCCTGCGCATCGGACTTCACGTCGGCGAGCCGCTCGGCCGGGCGCTCGGCGATAAGCCCCTCCACCTCGGCCTTGTGCGCGGCCACGGCGTCGCGGTACTCGTTGGAGTAAGGGTCCATCTCGGCCGTATCGGCAAAGCTCATGCGGACCGTCATGTAAACGTCGGAGTCGAACTCGTCGGCCGCCACCACGCCGTAGCCCTTAAGCGAGCCCGTGCCCGCCGTGGACTGGCCCATGTTGACGATGGAGATGATCTCGGGCGTGTGGACGTGGCCGACCACGGTGTAGGTCGTGTCGCGCAGCACGCACGCGTCGTTCAAGGCGTTGGGCTTCTCCTCCACCGTGACCGTGCTTCCGATGGCGTAGTCCTCGCCGAGGTTGGTGTCTACGCAGATCTCGCCGGCCTTCTCGGGCATTCGGCCGTCCACGAGCTCGAGCGTCGAGACGTCCTCGGGCGCGCTCATGATGCGCAGGGCGTCGGTCGAGCCGCTCACCGTGACGTCCTTGAAGTAGCCGTATTCCACGGCCGCGGTCCCGGAAGCGCCGGCGAGCGCGGCCTCGTCCTTCTCGTCGAGGCCGTAGTCGCTCATCACGGTGAGGTCGGCAAGCGAATACCGGCCGAAGTAGGCCTGACCCGTAGCGCGCATATCGGGTCCCGTCACATAGAGACCCACCAGCGCGAACGACCCCAGGGCCATGAGAAGCACGATAGAGACGAAGCGACCCTTGGAGTGCGCGATGCTGCGGCGCACGTCCTTCCACAGGGCGGTCTTCCTGCCCTTGCGTTTGGAGCGCCGAACGCGCGGTTGAGCTGCGACTTTATCGGTTGCCATGTCGAGTCCCCCTACCACTCGATGGCGGCAATCGGCGTGGGCGCAGGGTTCACATCCACGGCCTGGACGCGCGCGTCGTGCATGCGAACCACGCGGTCGGCGATGGGCGCGATGGCGGCGTTGTGGGTGACGATGATCACGGTGGCGCCCTGCTTGCGGCACATGTCCTCGAGGATGCCCAGGACCTGCTTGCCCGTGCGGTAGTCGAGGGCGCCCGTGGGCTCGTCGCACAGCAGGATCTTGGGGTTCTTTGCCACGGCGCGGGCGATGGCCACGCGCTGCTGCTCGCCGCCGGAGAGCTGCGCCGGGAAGTTGTCCATGCGATCGGCGAGGCCCACGGATGCCAGGACCTCGGCGGGGTCCGACGCGTCGGCCACGATCTCGGAGGCGAGCTCTACGTTCTCGCGCGCCGTGAGGTTGGTCACGAGGTTATAGAACTGGAAGACGAAGCCAACGTCCGTGCGGCGGTAGTCCGTGAGCCGGTGAGAGTCGTAGGCCGCGATGTCGTTGCCATCGATGATGACCTGGCCCTCGCTCGCGGTGTCCATGCCGCCCAGGATGTTCAGCAGCGTGGACTTGCCCGCGCCCGAGGAGCCGAGGATGACGACGAGCTCGCCCTTCTCGCAGGTGAAGCTCACGTCGTTGTTTGCCAGGATCTCCGTGGTGCCGGACTGATAGCGCTTGGTCTCGTGGCTGACCTCGATGTATGGCATTTCGTGCCCCTTAAATGAACAACGTGTTGACTACTTATGCCGCGAAGTATACCCTCGGAGGCAGCATTTACCATGAACAATAATCAACATGTTGTTCATTTAAGCAAGGAGCAAGAATGGCCACGGACGAGCAGGTCAAGGCAACAAGGAACACCCAGAGCCGGGCCCGCATCAAGGGCGCCCTCACCGAGCTCATGCGCGAGAAGGGCTTCGACGCCCTCACGGTAAGCGACCTCACGCGGCGCGCAGGCGTCAATCGCGGCACCTTCTACCTGCACTTCGTTGACAAGTACGACCTGCTGGAGCAGCTCGAGACAGAGATCATCGGGCAGCTCGAGCAGGCCCTTCTCGCAGGCGACGCCCCCGCGGGGGCCAGCTGCGCCGAGCTCTTTCCCTACGAGAAGATCCTGTCGGCGCTTCTTATCGCCAAGTCGGACTTTGCTTTCGTGGCCGCCATCTCCGGCCCCGGCGGCGACCCAGAGTTCTCGTCCAAGCTCAAGCGCATCATCGAGGGGCTTCTCGACAGCGGACTTGCGCGCGCCGGCACCGCCGTGAAGACCGACGCCTTTCCCGAGGCTTACGCCCGTGAGCTGGCCATATCGCATGTGCTCAGCATCATCGACCTGTGGCTCGCGCGCGGCGGCAAAGAGGCACCCGAGGTCGTGGCGCGCATGGTCGTGGACGCAAAGGATGTGTGCCCGTCGCAGCTCGTGGGGTAGACTGGGGCGCAGGAGAACTCGGAGAGGACGGCTTTGGACATCAATCAGATCGCGCAGATGGCGGGGGTTTCGCGCGCCACCGTGTCTCGCTACTTCAACGAGGGTTACGTGAGCCAAGAGAAGCGCGACCGCATCCGCGCCGTCGTGGAGGCCACCGGCTACTCCCCTTCCCAGCACGCGAAGAGCCTGCGCACTGGCAAGTCGAACACCGTGGGCGTCATCATCCCCAAGATCAACTCGGCCTCGGTGAGCCGCATGGTCGCCGGCATGACGCCTGTGTTCGCCGAGAAGGGCTATCAGGTGCTTCTTGCCAACACTGACAACGACGCCGCGCGCGAGGTCGGCTACCTGCGGCTTTTTGAGGAGAAGCGCCAAGTCGACGGCGTTGTGCTCGTGGCGACGGTCTTCTCGGAGGAGCACATCGCAGCCATGGGCGACATGAGCCTGCCCGTCATCGTGCTCGACCAGGACCTGCCCGGGCGCAGCTGCGTGTACCAAAACGACCGCGGGGCGCTGCGCGACATCACGGCCAACGCGCTGCGAAGCTCCGAGCACCCGGCTTACATCGGCGTCTTCGAGGAGGACGAGTCCGCGGGCCGCAACCGTCACCTGGGGTTTCTCGACGCCTGCGCCGAGGCCGGGCTCGATGTGCCCGAGCGCGCGCAGATGATAGCCGACTTTACCGTGGACGCGGGCTACACCGCGGCCGAGGAGCTGCTGGAGGTTTATCCCGAGGTCGACACCATCGTGTGCGCGACGGACTCCATCGCGTTCGGAGCGATGACGTGCCTTCGCGAGTACGGCCGGCACGTGCCCGAGGATGTGCAGGTCACAGGCGTGGGCGACGCCGAGCTCAGCCAGATCGTGACGCCTACGCTCACCACGGTGCACCACCACTACAAGACCTCGGGCGCCGAGGCGGCGCGGATGCTCTGCGAGCAGCTCGCCGGCGACACCACTCGCCGCGAGGTCCGCATGAGCTACGAGGTCGTGGTCCGAAATTCCACTCGCTAGGGCGCTCGCGCGCACAAACTCAGCCGAGTGCGCACCTTAATCTGCACCGGGCGAGTATCGAGCTGAAATCACCTGCGAAAAGGCAGGAAATTCCCACCCGATACTCAGCACGTACGAATTTAGGTGCGCACTCGACTAAGTTTGTGACGCCGGCACCTTAAGGGCGCCGCCGTGATACCGTTTGTCCATGGATACCCTCATCTGCGGAACAACTGCCTACCGGTATTGGCGATGCCCGCCAATCGTTTTGTATCTGGCCGCGGCGCCAGACGACAGTCCCGCCTTGCGCAGATTCGTCCGACCCGAGGAACTGCTCGCCTTCCGCTCGGACCTGGCCAACCGGCTGCCGTTTTTCCGCGAATGCCAAGGGGTCTCTTGGAGAAACCCGGGCCAGGCCGCCAAAGCCATTCGCGATGCCTGCTGGCTGCTGGCCCCTTCATGCGAGTTTCCCATTGACGTGCTCACCCAAGACAGGCATTGCCGCCGCGCCTCGGGCCTCATCAATCCCATGCTTTGGACAGGCGACCTGCCGAGCCGCTCCACGCACGAGATCACCGATGACCTCGGAGTCGTCGGCCCCGAGCTGGCGCTTCTGCAGATCGCCGCGCACTCGACCCTAGAGAGAACCGTCCTCTTGGCGTCCGAGCTCTGCGGCAAGTTCGCCGTGTACCCTGCTCCCCCGCCGATCGCGACGATGCTGCAAAGAATCGCGAACGCGGGAAAGCTCCGGTCCTTCGGCGGCTGGCAGCCTTGCCTTTCTCCCGATGGCCGCGTCACCGATCTTTGGTCTCGCAACCCCTTGACGACACCGGGCGACCTGCTGCGCGTTGCGGACGAGGCCGCGGGCAGGCCCGGTAGCGCGATACTTCGCCAAGCCGCCGGGCTCGTCGTGCCGGAGGCCGCCTCCCCCTTCGAGGTGCAAGCCGGCGTGATGCTCGGGTTCTCTCGCCGCCGCGGGGGCGAGGGCTATGAGGGCCTGACCCACAACGAGAAGGTAGAGCTCAACCAAGACGGCAGGTTGATCGCCGACCGGGAATGCTGCTACTGCGACCTCTACTGGCAAAGCGGGCTCGACGTCGAATGCCAGAGCTCTCAATATCACGACAACATAGAGAGCCTCCTCTCGGATTCCGATCGCACGGCCGCGCTCTCGCTCGTGGGCGTCAACGTGCTGCCCCTCACGTACGACAACCTCAGCAACGAGAAGAACTTCGCGGCCTTTTCGTCCGCCGTCGCTAGGGCGCTGGGAATCAAGGAGCGACAGAAAACCCCGCTGCAGAGAAAGGCCTCGAGGCGACTTCGATCCGAGATTTTTGTGCCTTGGGGGACGCTTCCAGACACAAACTCAGCCGAGTGCGCACCTTAATTTGCCAACGCGCTGTACAGGGCCCCGTTTTCCTGCGTTTTTGCAGGAAAACGGGGCCCTATACCCGGACCGCTCAAATTAAGGTGCGCACTCGGCTGAGTTTGTGATCGAAACCGGCCGGCCCGCCTGCGCAGCGCCATTCAACAATACCGTTCACCGGGATTTAGATACCGTTCGCGGGTGAAACGCTGTGGGAACGTTCCCACACAAGACAAATAGCGCTTTACTTCGTGTTGTGAGAACGATTCCACATGCATGGTGGAGTCAGAAGCCTACTCGGAAAGAAGGCAAGCATGGCACTTGATCACCGTCAGGCCGCCCAGGAAATCCTCGACGCCATCGGCGGCGCCGAGAACGTCGTCTCCGCAGCCCACTGCGCGACCCGTCTGCGCCTCGTCCTCGCCGACGACTCCAAGGTCGACCAGGAAAAGGTCGACAACGCGACCGGCGCCTCGGGCAACTTCAAGGCGTCCGGCCAGCTCCAGGTCATCTACGGCACCGGCACCGTAAACAAGGTCTACGACGAGTTCATCAAGCTCGGCAACATCACCGCCGCCTCCAAGGAAGAGGCCAAGGCCGCCGCAGCCGACCAGCAGAACCCCTTCATGCGCGCCATCAAGGTCCTCGGCGACATCTTTGTGCCCATCATCCCGGCAATCGTCGCCTCCGGCCTGCTCCTCGGCATCATGAGCGCCATCAGCTACATGAACGGCGCAGGCATCATCTCCGTCGACACCGACTCGACCATCTACGTGATCGCCGACCTCGTCTCCGGTACCGCCTTCACCTTCCTGCAGATCCTCATCGGCTACTCCGCCGCCAAGGTCTTCGGCGCCAACCCCTACCTCGGCGCGGTCACCGGCGCGATCCTGATCAACCCGAGCCTCCAGAGCGCCTACACCGTGGCCTCCTCCGGCGTCGAGAAGTACCTCTCTGTCTTCGGCATCTACAACATCGAGCTCATCGGCTACCAGGGCCACGTCATCCCCATCGTCATCGCGTGCCTGATCCTGGCCTTCATCGAGAAGCGCCTCCACAAGGTCGTGCCCGACATGTTCGACCTCTTCGTCACCCCGCTCGTGTCCGTCTTCGTGACCGCCCTCGTGACCATCTGCGCCGTCGGCCCGGTCTTCGTCTACCTCGAGAACGCCATCCTCGGCGGCATCCAGTTCCTGCTCACCATCCCGTTCGGCATCGGCTCCGCCATCATCGGCTGCCTGTACGCCCCCACCGTCGTCACCGGCCTGCACCAGATGTACACCGCCATCGACCTCGGCCAGCTCGCCCAGTACGGCGTGACCTACTGGTTGCCCATCGCCAGCGCCGCCAACATCGGCCAGGGCGGCGCCTGCCTCGCCGTGGCCCTCAAGACCAAGTCCGCCAAGACCAAGGGCCTCGCCACCCCCGCCGCGCTCTCCGCCTTCATGGGCATCACCGAGCCCGCCATCTTCGGCGTGAACCTGCGCTTCTTCAAGCCCTTCCTCGCCGGCTGCGCCGGCGCGGGCGTCGGCGCCTGGATCTGCGCCATGACGAGCCTCGCCGCCTCCGGCACCGGCGTCACCGGCATCTTCGGCATCCTGCTGTGCCTCTCTCAGCCGGTCCAGTACTGCGTGATGTTCGCGGCCACCGCCATCGTCGCCTTCGTGCTCTCCTTCATCCTCTACAAGGACCCCGAGGACGCCGAGTAGCAAGAAACCCGAATCCCCTTAAGGCCCGGCGCATCCCCCGCCGGGCCTCCCACCATAAAGAGAGGACCCCCTCCCATGACCCCCGACCTCTGGAGAATGGGCTACCACCTCATGCCCCCGACCGGTTGGCTGAACGACCCCAACGGCCTTTGCCAGTTCCGCGGCACGTATCATTTCTTTCACCAGTGGAGCCCCGAGTGGCCTGCCCCGCACGCCCGCCGCGGCTGGGGCCACTACTCAAGCGAGGACCTTGTCCACTGGGAGCACCACGGCATGGTGCTCGACCAGGACACCCCCGACGACGCAAACGGCGCCTACTCCGGCGGCGCAATCGTGGTCCCGGGTGCCGCGCCGGACGGTGGAGACCTGCTGCGCCTCTACTACACCGGCAATGTCAAGGAGCCGGGCGACCACGACTTCGTCTACGAGGGCCGCGGCGCCAACGAGATCCTGGTGGAGTCCGCCGACGGCTTTGCGCTCGGCCCCAAAGAGACCCTGCTCAGAAACGCAGACTACCCCGCATGGTGCAGCTGTCACGTGCGCGACCCCAAAATCTGGGAAGAAGACGGCGCCTACCGCATGCTGCTCGGCGCCCGCACCCGCGACGACCTCGGCATGATGCTCGTCTATCGCAGCGACGACGGCCGCGCTTGGGAGCTTTCGGGCACCGTGAGAAGCGACGAGCCCGTGGGCTACATGTGGGAGTGCCCGGACCGCATCGTGCTGGACGGCCATGAGTACGTGGGATGCTGCCCGCAGGGCGTGGCGGGTTTTGCCTGGTCAGACGGCGTAGACGACCACTCCGGTTACTTCCCCGTCGCGGGCGGCCGGCGCGTCGCGGGCGGCGACGCCGTCGTGGCGGCGGCCGACTTTACCCGCTGGGACCACGGTTTCGAGTTCTACGCGCCGCAGAGCTTCGTCGACCAGAGCGGCCGCACCATCCTCGTCGGCTGGGTCGGCATGCCCGAGGCCAGCTGGATCGGCCAGCCCGAGGAGCTCGACTGGATCCACTGCCTCACGGTGCCGCGCGAGCTCTCCCGCGGCGAGGACGGGCGCATCGCCCAGTGGCCCATCGCCGAGCTGGAGGCCCTGCGCGGCGAGCCGGCCGCGCTGGGCAGCGGCGAGGCGACGCTTCCCGACCACCGCGCCGACCTGGTCTTCACCGGCATCGAGGACGACTTCGAGGTGACGCTCGACGACGCGCTCGAGGTCCGCTGCGACGCGAGCGGCTGCGGGATCTGCTTTGTGAACAAGGCCGTGGCCTGCGGGCGCACCTCTCGCCGCGTCGACCTCGAGCCTGCGAGCGACCTGCGCATCCTCGTGGACTCTTCCGTCGTGGAGGTCTTTGCCAACGGCGGGCGCATGGTCTTCTCGACGCGGTGGTTCCCCGCGGCAGGCGAGTTCAGCGTCCGCACAGCCGGCGCCTGCGAGCGCGCCCTCGCCTACCCCATGGCCGACGCAATGGCCGGCCCCTACTAATCAGAGCACGCAAAATAAGACGAAGAGGCTGTCCCTATGTCTTATCCGAAGGAAAGGATACGCAGATGATCGACGTTACCGCGCTGGGCGAGGTCCTCATCGATTTCACCGACGCCGGCACCTCCGCAGGCGGCCAGAAGCTCTTTGAGCGAAACCCCGGCGGCGCGCCCGCCAACGTGCTCGTGGCGTGCCGGCGCCTCGGCCACTCGGCCGCCGTCATCGGCAAGGTCGGCGACGACATGCACGGAGCGTTTCTGCGCGATGTACTCGACGAGAACGGCGTGGACACGCAGGGGCTCGTCACCGACCCAGACGTCTTTACCACGCTGGCGTTCGTCGCCCTCTCCCCCGACGGCGAGAGGAGCTTCTCGTTCGCGCGCAAGCCGGGCGCCGACACCATGCTGCGCAGCAGCGAGGTCGATCGCGGAATCATCGAGGAGAGCCGCGTGTTCCACATGGGGTCGCTCTCGCTGACCGACGAGCCGGCACGCAGCGCGAGCCTCGTGGCCCTGGCGCGCGCCTCGGCCGCCGGCTGCATCAAGAGCTACGACCCCAACTACCGCGCGAGCCTGTGGGGCAGTAAAGCCGAGGCCGCGGCGCAGATGCGCAGCGTGGTGGAGCACATGGACGTGGTCAAGATCTCGGCCGAGGAATGCGAGCTGCTCACCGACAAGGCCGACCCGGCCGAGGCGGCTGCGGCGATCCTTTCGCAAGGCCCGAGCATCGTCGTGGTGACGCTGGACGCCGAGGGTGCCTACGTGGCCACGCAAGACGGCGACCGCACCGTGCCGAGCTTCCGCACCGAGGCCGTCGACACCACAGGCGCCGGCGACTCGTTCTGGGGCGGCTTCCTCTGCGCGCTCGTGGAGAGCGGCAAGGCGCCGGCCGAGGTCGGCATCGACGAGGCGGCGGAGTTTGTGCGCTTCGGCAACGCCGTGGCATCGCTATGCGTCCGCGCCCGCGGCGGCATCCCGGCGATGCCCTCGCGCGAGGCGGTCGACAAGCTGCTGGCCGGCGCGTAAGGCCCGGCGGCGATAGCCGAGCAAGACAGATGTTGCCCACTGAGGGAAGCCGGCGAATCCTCTCGCCGACTCCCCTCTTTTCTTGCGCTGCCAGCGCTGCTATTTTCTCGCTCGAGGTTGCGTCGTTGAGGGGATGCTCGATGCGAGAAATCGTCCGCCAGATCACCGATCCCTTGGGGTTCCACATTCAGCTTGCCGTGCTTCTTGCCGGCGAGGCCCAGCGCTGGCGCAGCCGCGTGACCTTCGAGAGCGACGGCCGCGTTGCGGACGCGAGCGACCTGATGGCGCTTCTTGCCATGGGAATCCGGACCGGCGAGGCCGTGGTCGTGCGCATCGAGGGGGCCGACGAGGCCACCACAGCCGAAGCCATCGGTCGCTTGGCCAAAAACTGGTGAGATAGGCGCTTTGCGACGGCTCGGCGTTATGTTGGCGGCGCGATGCGAGCGGCGCGAGCCCTCCAAGAGCGCATTACAGCAAGGCGCAGGCATAAGCGCGCCCCAAAACAGCATTATCCAGCAATTATCGCTTGGCGCGCGCCCCGCAATGGCGCCATCCAGCAACGCAGGATTGCTGGATGGCTCGATTGCGGGGCGCCGGGCGGCGGGCGGTTGCTGGATGGTGCGATTCCGGGGCGCGGATCGGGGCCTTAGCCCTCCAGCTCGGCGAGAAGGGCGCTCACGACCTCCACGGCGTCGCCGACCACCGAGTACTGCGCCGCGCCAAAGATGGGCGCGTCTGCATCCTCGTTGATGGCAACGACGCACTCGGCGCCGGAGATGCCGGCCAGGTGCTGGATGGCGCCGGAGACACCGATGCTGACCAGCAGCTTAGGCGCCACGGAGACGCCTGTCTGCCCCACCTGGTGGCGATACTCCAGCCAGCCGGCCTCAACGACCGGGCGGGTGCAGCCGATCTCGGCGCCAAGGGCGACGGCCAGGCGGCGCACGAGCTTCAGGTTCTTCTTGCTGCCGATGCCGCGGCCCACCACGACGAGGCGCTCGGCCTCGGTGATGGAGGGCTCGTCGGAGGGCGTGGCGTGCTCGAGCACCTCGACGCGAGGCGCGACGTCGGCGGCGAGCTCGACCTTCTCGACCATGCCCGTGCGGGTTGCATCGGGCTCCGGGGCGCGGAAGATGCCGGGGCGAACCGTGGCCATCTGCGGGCGGTGGGCAGGGCACATTATGGTGGCCATGAGGTTGCCGCCGAAGGCCGGGCGCGTCTGGTGGAGAAGGCCCGTCTCGTCGTCCATGGAAAGCACCGTGCAGTCGGCGGTGAGGCCGGTCTGGAGGCGTACGGCCACGCCGGGGGCGAGCTCGCGGCCGAAGTTCGTGGCGCCGTAGAGGATGATCTCCGGCTTGCGCTCGCCCGCGAGGTCGCAGATCAGGCGCGCGAAGCACTCGGCGTCGTGGGCGGCCAGGCGCTCGTCTTTGCAGACGAGAACCGCATCGGCCCCTGCGGCGATGAGCTGGGCCTCGTTGCCCTCGGGCGCGCCTGCGCCCTCGCCCAGCACGGCCGTGACGGCGCATCCGCGCGCGGCGGCGAGCTCGCGCGCCTTGCCGAGAAGCTCGAAGGCCACGGGCAGCACCGCGCCCGCCCCGTCCACCTGGCAGAAGACCCAGATGCCGGAGTAGGCCGCGAGGTCCGCAGCGCCCGCCGCCTCGGGCTTCTCGATGGCGATGGCGCCCACCGGGCACGCGTCCACGCAGCTGCCGCAGTACGCGCAGTCGCCCGTGGCCACTGCACGGCGCTCGCGCCTCTCGCCCTCGATGCGCACGCCGCCGTTGGCGCACGCGCGGACGCAGCGGCCGCAGCCCACGCACTTCTCGGCATCGATCAGAAGACCAGCCATTATTCCATCCCCCTCACGATGTTGGCGAGACGGGCGGCCTGCTCGGCGGCCGTCCCCTCGATGCGCTCGCTCACGTGGTCGCGCTCGGGCACGAAGGAGCGCACGACCTGCGTCGGCGAGCCGGCAAGGCCGCAGCGCGCGGGGTCTGCGCCCGCGGTCTCGGCCGAGAGCACGTCGATCCTTGCGGCCTCGCCCGCGCGGACGCCGCAGATGCTCGGCATGCGCAGGCTGGCCACGTCCTTGGAGACGGTGATGACGCACGGCAGGCAAACGCGCACCAGCTCAGAGCCCTCGTCGGAGTCGCGGCGCAAGGTGAGCGCGCCGTCTTCCATCGAGACGACCTCGCTCACGCCGGCCACGCACGGGACGCCGAAGGCGCCGCCGAGCTCGGGGCCGATCTGCGCGGTGTCTCCGTCGACGGCCATCTTGCCGCAGACGATTAAATCGGGCGCCGCCGGCAGCGCCTCGATGCCGCAGGTCAGGGCATAGGCCGTGGCCAGGGTGTCGGCGCCCGCGAAGGCGCGGTCGGTCAGCAGCAGCCCCGCGTCGGCGCCACGGGCAATACAGTCGCGAAGCAGGCGCTCGGAGGCCGGGATGCCCATGGAGACGCAGGTCACGCAGGTCTTCTCGCCAGCAGCGGCGTGCTCGTCCTTAAGGCGCAGCGCGACCTCCAGGGCACTCGCGTCAAACGGGTTCACGACGGCCTGCTTGCCGTCGCGGACGATGGTGTTGGTCTTGGGGTCCATCTTGACCTCGGTCGTGGAGGGCACGGCCTTGACGCACACGACGATGTTCACGCTACTCGCCTCCCTTCTCGCCGGCGGCGGGTGCTGGGGCATCGGCGCCTCCCGCGACCTTTGCCAGCGCGGCCTCAAGCACGTCCTCGCCAAAGAGGTTGCCGCGGCCAAGCTGGCCCTTGGGGTCGAGCTCGGCCTTGAGAAACGCGGACTCGGCGATGTGATCGGGCCCGTACATGGTGGCCAGGAACCCGGCCTTGATCTTGCCCACGCCGTGCTCGGCTGAGACGGCGCCGCCCATGCGGGAGACCTCGGCGGCCCAGCCGGCAAAGAGCTCGCCTCCCGCCCTGTGGTCGGCGGCGTCGAGCGGAAGGACGTTCACGTGGATGTGGTTGTTGCCGATGTGGCCCCAGGCCGCGGACTCCAGGCCCGCCTCGGCGAGCGTGCGGCGATACAGCGAGAAGACGTCGTGCAGGTGCTCGTCGGGCACGGACATGTCGCTTCCGAGCTTGGTGATGGCGGGGTCGGTGCGGCGGCGCTCGTCGATGAGCATGTTCACGCTCTCGGGCACCGCGTGGCGGAAGAAGATCAGGCTCTCGCGGTCGACCTCGGTGCGCGCGACCCAGGTGGCGGACTCGCTGCCGCCGGTGGCCTCGAGGACCTCGCCCAGGCGGTGGAGCTCGGAGGTGGCCTGATCCTCAGAGGCGCAGTCGAGCTCGACGTAGACGCAGACCACGGCGTCGTCGGCCAGCTGCGGCAGCGCCGAGAAGGCCGTGGAGGCCTCGCGCTGGCGGCGCAGGATGTTCAGCGCCCCCTCGTCGAAGAACTCGATGGCGGCGGCGTGGGAGAGGGCCGGGCGGACCCTCTCGGTGAAGTCGAGCGAGGCCTCCTCGGTCGTAAAGAAGCAGCTCACGCCCCATACCACGGCAGGCGCGGGCATGAGGGCGACCTCGATCTGCGTGATGACGCCCAGGGTTCCGCACGCGCCGATGAAGAGGTCGATGGCGTCCATGCCGTCGGCCACAAAGTACCCGGAGGCGTTCTTGGTGGCGGGCATGGCGTAGGTCGGCAGGTCGAGGGCGAGCTCGCGGCCGGACTCGGTCACAAGGCGCAGCGTTCGGCCTTCCGCGTGCCTCTCGCCGCGCGTGAGGACCAGCAAGTCGCCGTCGGAAAGAGCCACGTGCAGGCCCATGACATGCGGGCGCACGGGGCCGTACTTGTAGCTGCGCGCGCCCGAGGCGTTGCAGGCCACGATGCCGCCCATGCAGGCGGAGGCCTCGGTGGGGTCCGTGGGGAAGAACTGCTCGGGCGCGGCCTCAAAGGCCTCGAGCGCCGCGAGCGAGGCCTCGTCCCAGCCGGCGTGGGCGATGTTTCTGCCCGCCAGGTGCTTACGGAGCTCAGAGAGCACGACGCCCGGCTCCATGGCAAGGTAGAAGGTGCCGTCCTCGCCCTGGCGCATGCCCAAGTAGCGGGTCATGCGGCTGACGTTCAGCACATGTCCGCCGTGGGGCACTGCGCCGGCGGCGAGGCCGGTGCGGGCGCCCTGGACCGTGACCGGGGTGCCGGCGGCGTAAAGCTCGCGCAGGACGTCTCTGACCTCGTCTTCGGAGGTCGGGAAGCTGATGGTCTCCGCCTCGCCCGAGCTTCTGGACTCGTCGCGGCGGTACTCCTCGTATTCATCGGTAAAAGGCCTGATGTGGGCCATGGGCCCTCCCCTCTCGCAGGCTGGTTGTAGGGCCATGCTAGCGCGAGGGGGCGCGAGGGGGACGGCCGTCGGTCCGTTCGCAACCTAAACGCAACGCCTGTCGAGCAAAACCTGCAAAAGGGTCTGACCCCAAACCGCTGCAGAAAGGGGACTGTCCCCTATTTGCAGGCGCTAAGCTGTCATTTCGTGCTGCAGGTAGAACCTGTCACCAGCAGTTGCACGAAATGACACGTTCGCCGCAGCGCCGTCCGGCGGCCGCTCTTCCAGTTCTCACCCGACGGAAACCTTATGGACACACGCATCTGCCAACCTTAAACAACATGTGTATCCCTCACGAAAAGAGGAGCTATGGATTTTTACCAGCGAGCCCGCGAGCTCAAGGACGAGACGGTGGCCAACCGCCGCCACATCCACACGAACGCCGAGGTGGGCCTGGAGCTGCCCAAGACCGTGGCCTTTGTGATGGAGAAGCTCACCGAGTACGGCCTGGAGCCGCGCGAGTGCGGCCACGGCGTCACCTGCACCCTGGGAAGCGGCGAGCCCGTCATCATGCTTCGCGCCGACATGGACGCCCTGCCCATGCCCGAGGAGTCCGGCGAGCCCTTCGCCTGCCCGGACGGCAAGACCGCCCACGCCTGCGGCCACGACTTCCACGCCTCGATGCTTCTTACCGCCGCGCGCATGCTCAAGGAGAACGAGGCCGAGCTCAAGGGCACCGTCAAGTTCATGTTCCAGCCCGCTGAGGAGACCTTCGAGGGCGCGAAGGACATGATCTGCGCCGGCATCCTTGAGGACCCCAAGCCCGACGTGGCGCTCGCCTACCACGTGGCCGCCGGCAAGATGCCCGTCGGCATCTACATGTACAACGACAAGAGCACCATGATGTACTCCGTCGACGGCTTCAAGATCGTGGTCCACGGCAAGGGCTCGCACGGCGCCTACCCGCAGAACTCCATCGACCCCATTAACGTGGCCGTCCACATCTACCAGGCGCTCGAGGCCATCATCGCCCGCGAGGTCGACGCCACCAAGGCCGCCATCATGACCATCGGCCACTTCGAGGCCGGCGCCGCGGCAAACATCATCCCCGACACCGCCATGCTCGAGGGCACCATCCGCTCCAACGACAAGGGCGCCCGCGAGGTCATGGTGCGCCGCATGCACGAGGTCGCCGAGAAGACCGCCGAGGCCTTCGGCGCCACCGCCGAGGTCATCACGCTCTCCGACGTGGCCCCGCTCATCTGCGACGGCGAGCTCACCCGCGAGGTCGTGGGCTACATGCAAGAGCTCTCCATCCCCGGCGCCATGCCCTACCCCGGCATCGAGGCCAGCGCCTCCGAGGACTTCGCCACCATCGCCGAGAAGATCCCGTCGACGTTCATGTACCTGTCGGCCGGCTACCCCGATGAGCGCGGCGCCTACGGCGCGCACAACCCCAAGGTCCAGTTCAACGAGGACGTCTGCGAGCAGGGCCCGGCTTACCTGGCCCACTGCGCCGTCCGCTGGCTCGAGTCCCACCAAGCCTAAAACCTGCAAAGGGGACAGTCCCTTTTGCAGGTTTTGAGCCTGAACCTGCAAAAGGGACTGTCCCCTTTGCAGGTGATATTCATTAGAGAGAGGAACCACCGCATGGCAGAGTCCCAACAGGCGCCCCAGGTCGCCATCCCGCTGCCCAAGGGCAAGAAAAACGCCGTCCAGGCCGGCTGCGTCTGCATGATGCTTTCCGTGGCCATGTACGGCCTCGTGTTCTCGACGCTCACCTCCCCCATCCTGGAGAGCGTGAACGCCATGGGCTACGTGAGCCTGTTCACCATCTTCGCGAGCCTCGGCGTCTGCATCATGACGCCCATCGGCGGCAAGCTCGGCGACCTCATCGGCCGCCGCAACATCGTCGTGATCCCGGGCATTATCTGCGCCGTGTGCGGCTGCGCCTTCGCCTTCGTGCGCTCGCTCGTGCCGCTGATGGTGCTGCGCCTGCTCATCGGCTTCGCGCAGGGTGCCTTCACCGCCGCGCCCTACATCATCGCCGGCCTCATCAACGAGCGCAAAGACGTGCCCAAGGCCATGGGCATGCTCGCCACCGCCATCGCCGTCGGCGGCTTCGGCGGCTCCATCATCGCCGGCATCCTGACCGACATGGGCATGCTCACCGCCGCCATCCTCATGCCCGCCATCCCGCTGCTCGCGGGCGTGGTGCTCATCGGCGCGAACCTGCCCAACGTCAAGCGCGAGGGCCCCGTGCAGATCGACGTCGCCGGCATCTGCGCGCTGGTCGTGGCTCTGTGCGGCATCATCTTGGCCTTGAACTTCGGCTCCACCATGGGCTGGACCAACCCCGCCATCCTCGCCGGCCTCGCCGTGGGCATCGCCGCCGTCGTGGCCCTGGTCAAGATCGAGCAGGGCGCGCCCGAGCCGCTGATCCCGCTGCGCCTCTTTGCCAACAAGCAGTACACGCTGCTGCTCATCATCGGCTTCATCTGCTACTTCTACACCACCGCCATGAACACCTACGCGCCCATCGGCGCGCTCAAGGTCATGGGCGTCTCGACCGGCCTCGCGGGCTCGCTGCAGTTCCCGCGCACCATCCTCACCATGATCCTGCCCACCGCCGCGGGCGTCTGGGTGGGCAAGAACGCCGCCAAGAACGCCTGGAAGGCCATGGCCATCGGCACCGCCCTCGTGGCCGTCCCGATGTTCGTCATGGGCTTCACCACCTCCGCGACCCCCATCGCCGTCTACTTCGTGGCCATCACCGTGACGGGCGTCGCCGAGAGCTTCCGCGCCGTCTCCATCACCCCGACCGCGCAGGGCACCCTGCCGCCGGCCGACATGGGCGTGGGCACCTCGCTCGTCAACTTCTGCAACTCGCTGGCCAACACCGTGGCCGCCACCGTCTTCGGCGTGGCGTACAACCTGAACACCGCCACCGACCCCACCAACGCCGCCCTCATCCAGAACGGCGTGAACGCGGTCTTCCTCACAGCCGCCATCGTGACCGCCATCGGCTTCGCGCTGGTCGTCCTTGTCATCCGCCCGTCTCTGGAGGCCAAGACAGCCGAGGCCGAGTAGGGCTTCTCGCCAAGAAACAAAGCCGCCGAGCGGCGCAGATGCGCGCGTAAGCGGGGCCCGAGCCGCAGCAGCTCTGGCCCCGCGATTTGTTTGGGCTACGATAAGGGGCAAAACCCGCCACAAAGGAGAGACCCGCATGAAACTCTTTGCCTATGCCGTGCGCGACTACGACGAGCTGCCCTACCTCGAGGCGCTGAGCCGGGAGCTCGGCTTCGAGTTCGGCTACACGTCCGAGTACCCCAGCATGAGCAACGCCGAGCTCGCGGGCGGCTACGACTCGCTCTCCATCATCACGAACCCGCTGGATGCGGAGCTGCTCGCCCGCTTTCACGAGCTCGGCGTGCGCGGCGTCTCCACGCGCACCATCGGCTACGACCACATCGACCTCGAGGCGGCCGAGAGGCTCGGCATCCGCGTGGCCAACGCCCCCTACCCGCCCACCGGCGTCGCCGACTACACCATCATGATGATCCTCATGGCGCTGAGAAAGGCCAAGCTCATCTCCGCCGCGGCGAGCTACCAGGACTTCGGCCTCACCGGAAAGATCGGCCGCCCGCTCAGTTCCTGCACCGTGGGCGTCGTGGGCACGGGGCAGATCGGTGAGGCCGTTTGCCGCAGGCTCGCGGGCTTCGGCTGCCGCATCTTGGCGAGCGACCCTTACGAGAAGGACGCGCTGCGCGACATCGTTGAGTACACCGACCTCGACACGCTTCTTGCCGCCTCCGACGTGGTGACGCTGCACGCGCCAGGCCTGCCGCAAAACACGCGCATGATCGACGCCGCCGCCTTCGCGCGCATGAAGGAGGGCGTCGTGCTCGTCAACGCGGCGCGCGGCGTGCTCGTCGACACGGCCGCGCTGATGGATGCCATCGAGTCCGGCCACGTGGGCGCCGCTGCCCTCGACACCATCGAGAACGAGGCCAACCTCTACTACCACGACCTCAGCCGCAAGGCGCTGCCCAATCGCGACCGCGCCGTGCTCATGAGCTACCCCAACGTAATCGTGACGCCGCACATGGCCTTCTACACCGACGAGGCCGTGGAGAGCATGGTGGCCAACAGCTGCCGGGCGCTTCTCGCCTTCAGCCGCGGCGATGACTCGCCGTTCGAGGTTCACGCGTCGTGATAAG
Source organism: Paratractidigestivibacter sp. (assembly GCF_963660155.1). GTDB lineage: Bacteria > Actinomycetota > Coriobacteriia > Coriobacteriales > Atopobiaceae > Paratractidigestivibacter. The sequence continues at coordinate 46,298 of NZ_CAVKWG010000030.1, forward strand.
ACAGGCGCGACGGCCCCTTTGCGGACAAGTGGGACAGTCCCTTTGTCCACGTTCTTGGTGGACAAAGGGACTGTCCCTTCTGTCCGCAAGGGACCGTCACCCCTGTCTTACAGCCCCCGAGGGTCTAGAATCGATGCCGTTGAATTAACGACGCACGTCGAAAGGAACCCGCATGGAGCGTCCGAACGCCTGGAAATCCTACACGGCCGAGCAGCTCGACCAGCTGCACTATCTCTGCGAGGGCTACAAGGCTTTTATCTCCGACAACAAGACCGAGCGCGAGTGCTGCGCCGCCGCCGTCGACATGGCCCGCGAGGCCGGCTACGTGGACCTCGCCGATGCCGTGGCCGAAGGGCGCGCGCTCAAGGCCGGCGACAAGGTCTACGCCGTCAACCGCGCGAAGTCCCTCATGCTGGTGAACCTCGGCACCGACGACCTCGAGGCCGGCGTGAACATCCTGGGCGCCCACATCGACTCGCCGCGCATGGACGTCAAGCAAAACCCGCTCGAGGAGTCGAGCGACCTCGTCACGCTGGACACCCACTACTACGGCGGTATCAAGAAGTACCAGTGGGTCACCATCCCGCTGGCCATCCACGGCGTCGTGGCCAAGAAGGACGGCAGCGTGGTCGACGTGGCCGTGGGCGAGGACGAGGGCGACCCGGTCTTCTGCGTCTCCGACCTGCTGATCCACCTCTCTGCCGAGCAGCTGACCAAGACCGCGGCCAAGGTCATCGAGGGCGAGATGCTCGACGTCATCGTGGGCGGCCGCCCGGTGGTCGTCGAGGCGGGCGAAGACGGAAAGAAGGACGAGAAAGACCTGGTCAAGAAGGGTGTTCTGGCTGTCCTCAAGGAGCAGTTCGGCATCGATGAGGAGGACCTGCTCTCCGCCGAGCTCGAGGTCGTGCCCGCCGGCGCCGCGCGCGACCTGGGCTTCGACCGCTCGATGATCCTCGGCTACGGCCAGGACGACCGCTCCTGCGCCTACACGAGCCTCGTGGCCCAGCTGGACGAGCCTGAGGTGAGCCGCACCGCCGTCACCCTGCTCGTGGACAAAGAGGAGATCGGCTCGGTGGGCGCCACGGGCATGACCAGCCGTTTCTTTGAGAACACCATGGCCGAGGTGCTGGCGCTCGCCGGTTGCGCGGGCGACCTCGCGCTTCGCCGCTGCCTCGCCAACTCGCAGATGCTCTCGAGCGACGTCTCGGCCGGCTTCGACCCCACTTTCGCTTCGGCCTTCGAGGCAAAGAACGCCAGCTACCTGGGCCGCGGCCTCACCTTCAACAAGTTCACCGGCAGCCGCGGCAAGTCCGGCTCCAACGACGCCGACGCCGAGTACGTGGCCAAGATCCGCCGCGTGATGGACGAGGGCGGCGTGGCCTGGCAGACCGCCGAGCTCGGCCGCGTCGACGTGGGCGGCGGCGGCACCATCGCCTACATCCTGGCCGAGTACGGCATGAGCGTCATCGACTGCGGCGTGCCCGTGCTCTCCATGCACGCCCCTTGGGAGGCCACGAGCAAGGCCGACATCTTCGAGGCCTACCGCGGCTACCGCGCCTTCCTCCAGAAGGCCTAAAGCGGCAAGAATCGCCGTCGGAGGGCCTTTCTCGGCTCATAACTCTCTATGTATGCAATCAAACTTGGGCTTGGCGAGTAGACCGCAAAATCGCAAGAGAAAACCCGCAGGTCAGAGGCCTGCGGGTTTTTCGTATACTCGGCAAATCCGAGTTTGATTGCATACTTAGCGATATTGCCGCCAAAATGGCGCTACGGCCTACCCCAAAAGGGTCAAAACCTTGCGTTTGGCGGCAAGAAACGCGTCGCTGAGCTCAAAACCGTCGCCCTCGGCCGCGTGATCCACCGAGACCTCGCCCGCAACTGTCGAGGGAACGCCTGCGCGCGGGTCGCCGGCCAACACGTAGACGCGGCTCGCCATGCTCACGGCTTCGTCGACGTCGTGGGTGATCACCACGGAGGCGATTCCCAGCTCAGCGGCCATCTGGCAGTACCAGCGACGAAGGTCCACGCGCGTGAGGGCATCGAGCGCCGAGAAAGGCTCGTCGAGAAGCGCCACGTCGTTGCCCATGAGGTAGGTGCGAAGGAAGGCCGCGCGCTGGCGCATGCCGCCGGAGAGCTCGCCCGGCCACTTGTCCTCGCAGCCGGAGAGGCCGAAGCGCTCCATGAGCGGCAGCGCGCGGGCGCGGGCGGCGCCCTTCTTCTCCCCCGCCAGCACCAAGGGCAGAATGGCGTTGTCCAGGATGGTACGGCTCGGCAGCAAGAGGTCCTTTTGCAGCATGTAGCTCACGCGACCGGGGCGGCCGTCCAGGTCCTCGCCGTGCAGCAGCACCTGTCCCGCGCGCGGGCGCGTGAGGCCCGAGAGCGCGTGCAGCAGCGTCGTCTTGCCGCAGCCCGACTTGCCGACGATGCAGACGGTCTGTCCGCACTCAACGCGCAGGCTGATGCCGCGCACAACGTCGGGGCCCGCGTCCCAGCCGCAGGCAAGGTCGCGCGCCTCGAGGGCGGGCGCGCCCACAGCCGAGGACGCCTCGCGTGCGATGTCCTTCTCGACGCCCATGCGTTAGGCCAGGTAAGAGGTGTCGTAGCCGCCGTTAACGTCGAGCTTGTTCTGCACCAGCGAGTTGTTGTTCAGCCACTGGAAGTAGTTGCTCCAACGGGTGGGGTCGATGACGCCCCAGCTCTCGGCCTCGGAGATGTACTCGCCGGCGAGGAACTTGGCCGACGCCTCGACCAGCGCGGAGTCGAGCTCAGGCACCTCTTGGCAGAGGATCTTCGCGGCCTCGGCGGGCTGACTCACGGCGAACTCGTAGCCCTTCTTGGCGGCGCGCAGGAAGGCCTTGGTGACCTCGGGGTTGGCCGCGGCGTACTCGGTGTTGGCGGCAAGGACCGGCGTGTAGAAGTCGAAGACGTCGTCCATGGCGCGGAAGTCGAAGTAGTTCACGGCGTAGTCCTGGACCTTGGCGTTCTGGACCGCCCAGCCCTCGTAGACCCACACGCAGTCGAAGAGGTTGGCCTTAAGGCCGCTGACCTCGTCGTCTACGGAGTAGGCGACCATGGAGAGCTTGGAGTAGTCGCCGCCGTCGGACTCCATGATCTGCTTGATGGTTGCTTGCTCGACGGCCATGTCCCACGTGGTGTAGACGTGGTTCTCCATCTCCTTAGCGCGCGTGATGTTGTCCTCGGCGCGGCTCATGATGCCGGAGGTGTTGTGCTGGATGACGGCCGCGATGGCGGTAAGGCCGGTGTTGCCGGAGTCGTAGGCGGCGGCGATGTAGTCCTGGTAGCTCACGCCGAACTGCGCCTGGCCGGTGCCGATGGCGCCTTCGGCCGTGCCGTCGGCGGGCTGGACGATGGTCACGTCCAGACCCTCCTCATCAAAGTAGCCCTGGTTCTTGGCCACGTAGATGCCGGTGTGGTTGGTGTTGGGAGTGTAGTCCAGGCAGAAGGTGAGGGCGGTCTTCTCGCCGGAGGAGGAAGCGCCGGTGCTGGAGGAGGCGCCGTCGGAGCTGCCGGAGCCAGAGTTGCAGCCCGCGAGCACAAGGGTGGCCGCAGCGGCGGCGGAGCTGGCAACAAAGGCGCGACGGGAGAGGCCGGCGCGGACGAGGTCGAGGTTCTTCATTAGGAGTCGTTCCTTTCTGCCCTCTTCCAGGGCATGCAGATGCGCTCGAGGACGTCGACGCCCTTCATCAGGGCAAGCGAGAGCGCGGAGGTGATGATGATGACCGCGAACATGCGGTCGTACTCGAAGTTCTTGCGGACGCGCGTCATGTAGACGCCCAGGCCCGTGAAGCCGCCGAGCCACTCGGAGATCACGGCGCCCACGATAGCGTAGGTGGCGCTGATGCGCAGGCCGCTGAAGAACTGGTCGGCGGCCGCGGGCAGCTTGGCGTAACGGAAGATCTGCCACTCGGAGGCGTTCATCGTGCGCAGAAGGTCGATCTGGTCGGGGTCCACCGACCTAAAGCCGCTGGCCAGCGCCACCGTCACGGGAAAGAACGTGGTCAGCACGACAAGAAGAACCTTGGGCAGAAGCCCGTAGCCGAACCACAGCACCAGAAGCGGCGCCACGGCCACGGTGGGCACGGTCTGGCTCACCGTGAGCAGCGGGTCGAAAGCCAGGTAGAAGGTCTCGAACTTGTCCATGAGGACGGCGAAGGCGAAGCCCACGGCCACGCCGATGGCAAGGCCGATGGCGGCCTCGGCAAGCGTGGTTGCAAGGTGCCCCATCAGAAGCGAGAAGTCCTTGACCAGGGCCTGGACCACCTCGACCGGGCTCGGCAGCATGAAGTTGGGCACGAACCCCGCCGTGCAGACGAGCTGCCAGACGGCGAGAAGCCCCGCCACGGCGAGCGTGGGCGCCACGACCCTCTTTGACGGCATGCGCATGCGGGTCCCGGCCTAGGCCACGGCCGCGGAGGTCTTGGCGAACTCCGGGTCGTTCGGGTGGTACTTGCCGATCTTATGGTCGGTGGACATGACGTCGCCCTCGGGCTTGAAGTTGATCTTTGCGTAGGTCATAACGTGCTTGCAGCCGTGCTCGGCACCCACGAGCTGGCAGTTCTTGAGAATCTCCATGCACGCCTCGTAGTCGCCCTCGATGGCCGTCTCGAAGGGGCCGACAAAGTAGTCGATGCCCGTCGAGTCGATATAGGCGATGACGGCGTCAACGGCGTCGCACGTGGCGTCGTCGTCTGCCGCGTCCATAGGAAGGTACTGGATGGCGATTGAGCAATTCATGCACTCGCTCCTTTCCGCGCGGTGGCAATCCGCGCATCGGGGCACCAAAAAAGGCGCCCACAGCTTTCCGTAGGTGCCCCAAGCGAGCGAAGCTTATGGTTCCTACGCCGGCATTACCCGGATCAGGTTGACGGTCAGGGCCGCGATGGGCCCAGTCTCAGCCGGCGTGCGCCAGCTCCCGTTTGACGTATGGCAGTGTATCACTCACGCGAAGAGGCGGCTGCGCAAAGAATCCTTCGCAAATTTAGGCTGACTAGCGCATGCCACCAATGACTGTAGCCCGTGGCAGGCGACGGAGACCTGCCTGCGGTTTGGGGACAGTCCCCTTTCTGCAGCGGTTTGGGGACAGTCCCCAAACCGCAGGCGTGTACGTTGAGCGCGATCAGATTCGAACGGCGAGCAGCGAGAAGACGCGGCGAGCAGCGAGGGCGTAGAGCTCCTCGGCGCGCGAAAGGATCTCGTCGAGCGGCATGGCGTCGATCTGAGTCGGGACCATCGCAGTCACGCCGCGCAACGTTGCGGCGCCCGCGTCCATTCCGCCGACGATGGCCACGCACGGCACGCCGGCGTCGGCGCAGGCGGCGGCGACGCCCGAGACAACCTTGCCGCGGGCCGTCTGCGCATCGGCATGGCCCTCCCCCGTCACGCAGACCGAAGCACCCACCAGCGCCTCTCGCAACCCGACGAGGGCCATAACCTGCTCGACTCCGCTCTTCATCCTCGCGCCAAGAAACGCCTGGCAGGCGGCACCGAGCCCACCTGCGGCACCCGCACCGGGCGTCGTGGTGTCGAACCCCAGCGCGTCGGCGAGCACGCGCGCGTAGTTGCGCATGCCGGCCTCCAGCTCGGCACACGCCGCGACATCGGCGCCCTTCTGCGGGCCGAAGACCATGGTCGCGCCCATCTCGCCCAGAAGCGGGTTGTCGACGTCGCACATGGCCACGAAGGTCGTCTGGGCAAGGCGGTCGTCAAGGCCCGAGAGATCGATTTTGCAAACGCGCGCCAGGTCAGCGCCTGTGCCTTCAAACTCATCGCCACCCGCGTCGAGGAACCGTGCGCCGAGCGCGCGCATCGCCCCCATGCCGCCGTCGTTCGTGGCGGAACCGCCGAGGGCGACGCTCACCTCGCGCGCGCCGGCATCGAGTGCCACGCGGATAAGCTCACCTGTGCCGTAGGTGCTTGTGCGCCGTGGATCGCGCTCGCCCGCATCGAGCAGTGGCAAGCCCGAGGCGGCCGCCGTCTCCACGATGGCGCGGCCGTCGGGAAGAAGCCCGAGCTCAGCCTGAATCGCGCGGCCCAGCGGATCGTGCACGTAAACACGCCGCAGCTCACCGCCGCAAGCGGACACCACGGCGGCCGTCGTGCCCTCGCCCCCGTCGGCCATCGGCACGCTCACGCACTCGCAGCCGGGAAAGTGCTCGCTCGCGGCCTCGCTGAGCAGCCGGGCCGTGTCCTGCGAGCTCAGCGTCCCCTTGAACGAGTCTGAAGCGAATACGAACTTCTTGCCAGCCATAAAAGCCTCCCGACGCCGCGCTTAGCTCTACATAATGCACACGGGAACTCGCAATTTGCCCCGAGCATGCGAAAGGACGCTCATGGTCTTACCGCGGCCGTTACTTACGCCCCGCGAGCCGGTCGATGGTCTGGACCAGCAGGTCGATATCCAGCGGCTTAGCCACGTGCTCGTCCATGCCGGCCTCGCGCGCCCGCAGCTTGTCCTCGGCGAAGGCGTTGGCCGTCATCGCGATGATGGGCACGCTCGCGGCGTCCTCGCGCGCAAGCGCCCGAATGGCCCGCGCCGCGTCGTAGCCGTCCATCACCGGCATCATGATGTCCATCAAGATGGCGTCGAAGTGGCCCGGCTCGTTCGCCGTGAAGACGTCAACCGCCTCCTGGCCGTCGCGCGCCACCTCCACCTTCGCGCCCTCCTCCTCGAGGAGGAACTGCGCTATCTCGAGGTTGAGGTCGTTGTCCTCGACGAGCAACAGCGTCATCTTGTCAATGGAAGCCTGCTCAGACGCCTCGTCGGCCGCGCTGGCCGCGCATGCGCTCTTGTCGATCTCGAGCGGGACCCGCACCGTGAACGTGGTGCCCTCTCCCTGCGCGCTCGAAAACTCGATGGTGCCGCCCATCTTGTCCACGATGCTCTTGGTGATGGACATACCGAGGCCCGTGCCCGGGTACCTGGTGCGCGGCGAGGCCTGCTCCTGGGCAAACGGATCGAAGATGTGCTCCTGGAACTCCCGGCTCATGCCGATGCCCGTGTCGCTGCAAATAAACACGAGCTCGACCATGCCGTCCGCCGCCTCTGTCTCTGTGCAGGTAATAGAAATCTTGCCGTGGTCCTTGTTGTACTTGACGGCGTTAGACATGATGTTCATGATCACGCTCTTCAGGTGCGTCGGGCTCCCCACGAGTCTGGCGTGCGGCACGGCGCAATCCACCTGCACGATGCTGATGTCGCGCTCCTCCGCCTGCTTCGCCAGCGCGTAGTAGACATCGCGGGCCACATCGGTCAGGTCAAACGGCACGTGCTCCAGCACGATCTCGCCGCTCTCGAGCTTGTTCATGTCAAGCACCTCGTTGATGAGCTCGAGCAGAACCTTGGAGGACTCGCGTATCTTCTCGCGGCAATCTGCCTGCCGTGCGGGGTCGTCGGGGAAGCGGTCAGCGATGTCGAGCATGCCCACGATGCCGTTCAACGGCGTACGGATGTCGTGGCTCATGCGCAGCAAGAACTCGGTCTTCGCGTTGTTGGCCCGGTCGGCCTCGTCGCGCGCCTCGATAAGCTCCCGCTCCTTGGCGAGGGTCTCCTCGATGATGGCGTCGATATTCTGAAAGCCGCAGACAACGAAGCCCTCGTCGTCCATCTTGAAGTAGTTGTACTGGAAGTTGTGGACCTCGCCGTCCACCAGGATGCGGTAGTTGCCCACGAGCTCCGGCTTACCCTGCTCGAGGAAAGCCTCACGCAGACCCTCGATGCCGATGGCGTCGCACAGTGCCTCGCGCTCGTCGGGATGCACGCGGTCGTCGATGTAGTTGTTGAGGACCGTCGGGTACGGGAAGTACTGGTGGTCGTTGCGGTCGAGGCCCTTGGTGATGTAGCCGTCGAGCTTCAAGACCTTGGCCATGCCACCGACGAGGTCAATCCAGAAGACGTTCTGGAAGTTGCGGGCAAGGACATCGAAGACCTGGCTGAGCTTATCGGCGTCGGCGACCTCCACGGCAAAGATGACATGGAGCGGCTTGCCGGCGGCGTCGGTGTCCTCCTTGATGAAGTGGAGCTTGCAGTTGCCCGCCACCTTGCCCGTGAACTGCGTGGATATGTGATCGGAGCCCGCCATGCGGTCGGCGATGGTCGAGAGGTCGAGAAACTCCATGGCGTTCTGGTAGCTCTCTTCCTCGGCGAGGCCGCGGATGATGCTCTCGGAGTTGACGGCGAAGTTGCCGGAACGGTCCGCCTCAAAGCGGCGTATGGCGTCGGTCGCCTTGATGGTCTCGTAGGTGCCACGCGCGACGTCGACGCGGTGCATGGAGAGATAGATCTGCGCGATGGCGGTATAGGCGCGGTGGAGGCCCTCTTCGCGGAGCTCGTCCTCGGTGGCCGTGGTCGTGGGCTCGGTCATGATGTTTGGTCGCCTTTCGCGCGTTTGAGTCGGTTGTTCAATTCTAAACGAACAGCGGCGACGAGCAGCGCCGGGCTCCTATACTCAATAAGACACAGAGGGACAGTCCCTTCGTCTTATTGTCGATACAAAGCGAGGCGTGCAATGCAAGAAGAGGTGCCCGAGGGCTTCACGCTCTCGCTCGCGCTGGTGGATGCTT